>NZ_JOCB01000059.1 GCF_000718775.1 Streptomyces sp. NRRL S-31 | reverse complement strand
GTCCACGATGATCCACGCCATGCTCTCGGCCGTCGGCGGTCCCGTAGGGGCCGGCGTAGGGGCAGCCGCCGCCCCGACCGTGTGCAGGGGGGCGGGCTGGGTGATGCCGCCGTGCTCGGTGAACGTGCCGCGGGCGGCGAGGTGCGGGTGGTCCGGTGCCTCGCGCAGGCTCAGCACGGGCGCGACGCAGGCGTCGGAGCCCTCGAAGACGGCGGTCCACTCGTCCCGGGTGCGGGACTTGAAGGCGGTGGCGATCCGTTCGCGCAGCTCGTCCCAGCGGGTGAGGTCCGTACGGGCGGGCGCCAGGTCGTCCAGGCCGAGCAGGTGCAGGAACTCCGCGAAGAACTTGCCTTCCAGGGCGCCGACCGCCATGTGCCGGCCGTCGGCGGTCTCGTAGGTGCCGTAGTAGGGGCAGCCGCCGTCCAGGAGGTTGGCGGCGCGCCGGTCCTGCCAGCCGCCGGCCGCGAGCATGGCGTGGATCATCGTGGACAGGTGAGCCGTGCCGTCCACGATGGCCGCGTCGACCACCTGGCCGGTGCCGGTCGCGCGCGCGTGGTGCAGCGCGGCGAGGACGCCGACGACCAGGTAGAGGGAGCCGCCCGCGTAGTCCCCGAGGAGGTTGGCGGGCACGGCCGGGGGTTCACCGGGGCGGCCGATCATGCCGAGGGTGCCGGTGAGCGCGATGTAGGCGACGTCATGGCCGGCGCGCTGGGCGAGGGGGCCGTCCTGGCCCCAGCCGGTCATCCGCCCGTAGACCAGGCGGGGGTTGCGGGCGTGGCAGTCCGCGGGGCCGACGCCGAGCCGTTCGGCGACGCCGGGGCGGTAGCCCTCGACCAGGACGTCGGCCCGCTCGGCGAGGTCCAGGACGCGCGCGGGGCCGTCCGGCGCCTTCAGGTCGACCACGACCGAGCGCTTGTTGCGGTTGGTGACGTCGTGCGCCGGGTCGAGGCCGAGGCCCGGTCCGCCCGGGCGGTCCACCCGGACCACGTCGGCGCCCAGGTCGGCCAGGAGCATGGCGGCGAACGGGCCCGGCCCGATGCCGGCCAGCTCCACCACGCGCACGCCGGAGAGCGGACCGGCACCCGCCGGCGGCGTCCCTGCCGTTGTCATGCGACCAGCCCCCTGCGTGTGTGACACCAATGATGTAACACCGGTGATGCTAGGAACGTGTTCCACCGGACACAAGACCTGAACGAGCAAGCGCTTAGCCAAGTGCCCGGTGCGCCGGTCATCACCCGGTCGGGTGACCGGTCCCCGTGCCGGGCCGCCCCGCCGGTCCGGGCGCGTGCGCTTCCTCCCGCTTGTTCCGGGCGTTCCTGGCCACGGTCACCGCTGCCTCCGGGCTGGTGTTCGGACTGCGCACTCCTCACGCTAGCCTCGGCCACCGACAGCGGCGCGGGCTGCGCGGCGGGCGACGGACCAAGGGGTGTCATGAGCAGGACCAGCAGGACCGACCGTCCCTACGACCTCGTGCTCTTCGGGGCCACCGGCTTCGTCGGCGCGCTCACCGCCCGCCACCTCGCCGACCACGCGCCGCGGGGCCTGCGCTGGGCGGTCGCCGGCCGCGACGAACGGCGGCTGGAGCGGCTGTGCGGGACGCTGCCCGGCGGCGCGGACATCGGCGTCCTGCGCGCCGACGTGCGCGAGCCGGCCACCCTGCGCGTGCTCGCGGACCACGCGCGCGTGGTCGCCACGACCGTGGGCCCGTACGTGCTGCACGGCGAGGGCCTCGTCGCCGCCTGCGCCGAGTCCGGCACCGACTACCTGGACCTCACCGGGGAGCCGGAGTTCGTGGACCTGATGTACGTCCGGCACGACGCACGCGCGCGCGAGACGGGCGCGCGCCTGGTGCACGCCTGCGGCTTCGACTCGGTGCCGCACGATCTCGGCGCGTACTTCACGGTGCGGCAGCTGCCCGAGGGCGTACCGCTGACCGTGGACGGCTACGTGACCGTGGACGCGGCCTTCTCCGGCGGCACCCTGGCCTCGGCGCTGAACCAGCTGGCCCGCGGCCGGGGGATGCTGGCGGCGGCGCGGGACCGGGCCCGGCACGAGCCCCGGCTGCCGGGCCGCCGGGTGACCGCGCCGGCGGGGGCCCCGCGGTACGCGGCGGAGGTGGGCGCGTGGGCGCTGCCGCTGCCCACCATCGACCCGCGGGTCGTGCGCCGTTCGGCGCGGGCGCTGGAGCGGTACGGCCCGGACTTCCGCTACCGGCACTACGCGGCCGTGCGGCACCTGCCGGTCGCTCTCGGCGGGGTGGCCGCCCTCGGCGCGCTGACGGCCGCCGTCCAGCTGCCGCCCGTGCGGCGCCGGCTGTCGGACCTGCTCAAGCCGGGCGACGGACCGGGCCCGGAGAAGCGGGCGAAGAGCTGGTTCCGGGTGCGGTTCGTCGGCGAGGGCGGCGGGCGGCGGGTGTTCACCGAGGTCTCCGGCGGGGACCCCGGATACGACGAGACGGCGAAGATGTTCGCCGAGGCCGCCCTGTGCCTGGCCGCGGACGAGCTGCCGCCGACGGCCGGGCAGGTCACCACGGCCGAGGCGATGGGCGACGCCCTGACCGCGCGGCTGCGTGCCGCCGGGATCACCTTCCGGGTGGCGGCGGAACGCTGACCGGCGTCCGTCGCGCACCACCGGAACTGAGACGATGGAACCCGTGACGGAGCGGCCCGAGGAGGCGGAGCGGACGTGAAGTTCGTGCTCGAAGTGACCGTGGACGACGGCGGGACGGCGCAGGACCGGGTGCGCGAGCTGGAACGCGTCCTGCGCTACTGGGGCGGCAACCTGCGCCACTACGCCCTGGAACCGGGCGACGGCTCGGCCGTCTACGACTCGGCGTACCGGGAGGTCGGCGCCTGGCGCGTCGTCGAGTCCTGAGTCGCGCCGCCGGCCGGGCCCCGCGCCGCCTCGCGCAGGGCCCGCCGGCACAGCGCGTCCGCCCGGCGCGTGGTCTCCGGGAGCCGGAACCGCGGCGTCAGCGCCAGGGTGTGCGCCAGGGCGGCGGCCGGGCCCACCCGGTGGCCGACGGAGACGAACACCGGCTTGACGCCGTCCCGGGTGCGCAGCGCGCGCCCGACCTCCTCCGTCCCGGCGAGCAGCGGCGCCCAGTCGCCCCGCGCCGGGCCGGGTTCGTCGTACGTGAAGGTGAACGGGTTCTTGGCGACGCCGATCGTCGGCAGGCCCGTGAGAACCCCCAGGTGGCTCGCCAGGCCGAAGCGGCGCGGGTGGGCCAGGCCGTAGCCGTCGCACACGACCAGGCCGGGCGGGCAGGGCAGCCGGTCCAGGGCGGCCCGGACGGCCGGGATCTCCCGGAAGGCGAGAAGGCCGGGCACGTACGGGAAGGAGACCCGGCCGACGGCCGTCGCCTCCGCGACGACCTCCAGGGTGGCGGCGTCCAGCACGACGGCCGCCGCCGCGACCAGGTCCAGGGCGTCGTCGTAGGCGACGTCGACCCCGGTGACGCGGCCCTCGCCGACCGGCGGTCCGGGCTCGTCCAGCACCACGCGTCCGCGCAGCTCGTCCTGGACGGCACGGGCCTCTTCCTCGGTCGCGGGCCAGCCCGCGGGTACACCGACGATCGTCATGCCGGGTGACTGTACGCGTCCGCCCGACGCCGCCGGCCGGACGGGGGTAGGCTCGTGATCATGTTCGTACTGGAGCTGACCTACACCGCGCCGCTCGACGCCGTGGACGCCGTCCTGCCCGACCACGTGACCTGGCTGGAGCAGCAGTACGAGAAGGGCTTCTTCCTGGCCTCCGGACGCAAGAACCCCCGCGACGGCGGGGTGATCCTGGCCGTCGCGGAGGACCGCGCGCGGATCGAGGAGATCGTCGCGGCCGACCCGTTCGTCACCGCGGGCGTGTGCTCCTACCGCGTCGTCGAGTTCGTCGCCACGAAGACGGCTCCCGAGCTGGCGCGGCACCGGCAGACGCTCGGCTGAGCCGTCCTCACCCCTTCTTGCTGTCCAGCGCGCGCTGGAGCTGCTCCTTGTTCATGTTCGAGCGGCCTTCGATGCCGCGCTGCCTGGCCTCGTTGTACAGCTGGTCGCGGGTCGGGCCGTGCGGGCCGACCCGGTTGCCCGACCGCTGACCGCCGCGCTTGCCGGACGACATGTCCTGCGTCGAGCTGCGGCTGGCGGTCTTGGACTCGCCGGAGCGGGCGCGTTCCTTGTTCACCGTCCGCGCGGCGATCTCCTTGGCGCGCCCGGCGCTCTCGCCCCGCTCCTGCGCGCTCTCCTTGATGTGCTCGTACTGACGCTCGCGCTTGGGGCTGGAACCGGCTGGCATGATCGCTCCTTTCCTCTGCGGCGGGAGCCGAGTACCCGCGACGAGACGGTCCTCACCACACCGGTTCCGCCCGCTCACCGTTCCAGCCGGGCCACCCGGCCCTGTTCCCCGGCCGCCCAGCAGCTCCGGTCCGGGGCGCAGGCCACGGTGTCGTAGGAGCCGGTGCCGACCGTCCGCCAGGTCCGGCCGCCGTCGGTGGTCAGATCGGTGCCGGTCGGCCCGACGGCGAGCGCGGCGCCCCGGCTGTGCGCGAGCCAGGCGGCGCCGGAGCGGTATGCGGGCGGCGGGGTGGCGGCGGGCCGCCAGGTCCGGCCGCCGTCGGCCGTCACCGCGGCCGACGCGGGCGAGGACTGCCCGGGGCGGTAGTCGCCGCCGACCGCGATGCCGTGGGCGCGGTCGCGGAAGGCGAGCGCGAAGACGCCCTTGGCCGGGTCGCCCGCCGGGATCGGCGTGTCGGCGGCCGTCCAGGTCAGCCCGCGGTCGGCGGAGTGCAGCACGCGCGCGCGGGCGCCGCCTCCGGTGGCCAGCCAGACGTCGTCGGGGCCGGAGGTGACCAGGCACTGGCCGCTGGCGGCGAAACCGGCCTCGCCGTCCAGGGCGGGCGGCATGCCGTCGGCGGGCAGCACCCGCCAGGAGCGGCCGCCGTCGGCGGTGGACAGCAGCCGGAACCGTCCGTCCACCGGATCGCTCAGGGCCAGTCCGTGGCGGCGGTCGAAGAAGGCGAGACAGTCGTAGAACGCCTTCGGGTCGGTGTTGCGGAAGGACTCCGTCCAGGTCGTACCGCCGTCGTCGGTGCGGTAGACGCGGGACGCCTCGCCCTCGCCGATGGCCAGCACCACCGCCCGCCGCGCGTCGAACGCCGTCACGTCCCGGAACTCCAGGCCGGCCGCGCCCGGCGGCGAGGCGTTCCGCCAGCTCGCGCCGCCGTCCGTGGAGCGCAGCACCGTGCCGCCGGTGCCCGCCAGCCAGGCGGTGCGCCGGTCGACGGCCGCGAGGCCGCGGAACCGGACCTGCGGGGTGCCGGTGTCCTTCCCGGCCCAGTGGGTCCCCGCCCGGCCGGGAGTCCGTGCCGCGCTCACCTGTTGCGCACCCGCCCCTCCCCCGCCCGCCCGGTCGGCGCCGTTCCCCGTGCGGGTCCGGGCCTCGGCCGCCGGGACCGCGAGCGCGGCCAGCACCGCCGCGCACGCCACCGCCGCCGCCACCATCCGGCTCGCCCGTCCCTTGTGTCGCGTAGTCCCCAAGCGCCTCATGGCGGGCGAAGCTAGCCCAGTCCCCCGGCCCCGTCCAGAGGGCCGCCCGCCACCGCCCGCCACCGCCCGGCACCGGCCGGCCGGTGCCGGGCGCGAACGGCCGTGCGGTGATCGTGCATGAACGCGGTGACCGAGGTCACTCGATCAGGGTGTGCACGCATCGGCCGTTTCCGTCGTCTCTTGAGGTGCCGGGGCTCGCACACCCAGGCGCAGGCCAGCCGTCACGAGGGAGCAAGGTGTTGTCCACCGTCATCGAGCAGCCCGTCGAGGCCCGTCTCGTCGCCGCCGCACCGCGTATGCCGAGCATTCCCGCCACGCTGCGCTACGACCGGCGCGACCCGTTCGCGGTCCGCATGGCGTTCCCGGCGCCGGCCACCCTGGAGGGGGTCGACGTGTGCTGGACCTTCTCCCGCGAGCTGCTGACGGCCGGGCTCCAGGGCCCCGAGGGCCAGGGCGACGTACGCGTGCGGCCGTACGGCTACGACCGGACGGTGCTGGAGTTCCACGCCCCGGAGGGCACCGCCGTCGTGCATGTGCGCTCCGGTGAGATACGGCGGTTCCTGGAGGCGGCCAACGAGCTGGTGCCCGTCGGTCTTGAGCACCTCCAGCTCGACCTGGACGACGGCCTCGCCGAGCTGATGCGGGACGCCTGCTGAGCGCTCGGGCGCGCGTGTGGCGCGTGCGGTAAACGCGTTGACAGTCCATCCGGCCCGCTCCTACGGTGGGCAGCGGTTCTGTTGCCGTCGACAGGAGAAGGACGTTGCTCGTCTGAGGTCCTGGGACACCGCGTCGCACCGGTGAGGTGTGCGCGGCGTACGACCTCGGCGTCCGAGCCGTCCTTCGGCACCGGCCCCCTTCTCGGGCCGCCTCCGTGCCCGGACCTCCGGTTTCCGCCTCGCGGTGTCTCGATACGCGTCCACCGCACGCCCACACCCTCGCGAGGCGCCCATGTCAGCAGCTTCCCTCACCTGTACCCACCTCTCCTTCACCTGGGCCGACGGCACCACCGTCCTCGACGGCCTGGACATCGCCTTCGGACCCGGCAGGACCGGCCTCGTCGGCGCCAACGGATCGGGCAAGTCCACCCTGCTCAAGCTGCTGGCCGGGGAACTCGTCCCGACCGCCGGCGCCGTCGGCTCGGCCGGGGAGATCGGCCTGCTCCCGCAGAACGTCACGCTCGACACCCGCCTCCGCGTCGACCAGGCCCTCGGCATCGCCGAACGGCGGGCCGCCCTGCACGCCATCGAGGCGGGCGACACCGCCGAGGAGCACTTCGAGACCGTCGGCGACGACTGGGACGTCGAGGAGCGCGCCCTGGCCACCCTCGGCGAACTCGGCCTCGGTCACATCGGCCTGGACCGGACCGCCGGCGAGCTGTCCGGCGGCGAGTCGGTGCTGCTGCGGCTCGCCGCGCTGCTGCTGCGCCGCCCCGACGTCCTGCTGCTGGACGAACCCACCAACAACCTCGACCTGTACGCGCGCCGCCGGCTCCACCAGGCCATCGCCTCCTGGCCGGGCGTCCTGGTCGTGGTCAGCCACGACCGGGAGCTGCTCGACCTGGTCGACCGGATCGCGGAGCTGCGCTCCGGGGAGGTCACCTGGTACGGCGGCAATTTCTCGGCCTACGAGGCGGCCCTGGCCGTCGAGCAGGAGGCGGCCGAGCGGCTGCTGCGCACCGCGGAGGCCGATGTGCGCAGCAGCGGCGGGAACTGGCCGACGCCCAGGTCAAGTTGGCCCGCCGCAAGCGGTACGGCCAGAAGATGTGGGACTCCAAGCGTGAGCCGAAGATCGTCATGGGCGCGCGCAAGCGCGCCGCCCAGGAGTCGGCGGGCAGGCACCGCCTGCTGCACGAGGACCGGCTCGCCGAGGCCAGGGAACGGCTGGATGAGGCGGCGGAGGCCGTACGGGACGACGACGAGATCCGCGTCGACCTGCCGTACACGGCCGTACCGCCCGGCCGGCAGGTGCTCACCCTGGAGAACCTGGAGATGGCCCACCACGCGCGCGTGCGGGGCACGCTCGACCTGCGCGGGCCGGAGCGGATCGCGCTCGTCGGCCGCAACGGCGCCGGCAAGACGACGCTGCTGCGGACCGTGGCGGGGGAGCTGGCGCCGCTGGGCGGCACGGCGACGGCGCACGTCCCGCTGCGGTTCCTGCCCCAGCGGCTGGACGTGCTGGACGACGCTCTGTCGGTCGCCGAGAACGTGGCCCGGTTCGCGCCGGGCGCCACCGCCAACCGGGTCCGGGCCCGTCTCGCCCGCTTCCTGTTCCGGGGTGCCCGGGCCGACCAGAAGGCGGCCACCCTCTCGGGCGGCGAGCGTTTCCGGGCGGCGCTGGCCGCGCTGATGCTCGCCGAGCCGGCACCGCAGCTCCTGCTGCTCGACGAGCCGACCAACAACCTCGACATGGCGAGCGTCCGGCAGCTGACCACGGCTCTGGAGTCCTACCGGGGCGCGCTGCTCGTCGCCGGCCACGACCTGCCGTTCCTGAGGTCGATCGGGGTCACCCGGTGGCTGCTGATGGAGGGGGGTGAGCTGACGGAGACGACACCGGAGGCGCTCGGCGGCGCGGTGTGACCGGCCCGGCGGGGCGTCGGAAGGGGCACGGTCCGGCGAGCGGGGTTCCGCCCGGGCCGGGGCACCCTGCATGATGACGGACCGGCGCCCTCCCCCGGGCGCCGGCCACCGCACGACCGCAGGACCGCACCCCCCGCACCCCCCGCACCCCCGCACCAGCCCAGCGACCGACGCGAAAGGCCCCTCGTGCCCGGCAAGAAGGCCCTCGTCCGCCGTCCCGGTCCCCGCCTCCCCGACGGCCAGGTGACGCACATCGCGCGGGAGAAGGTCGACGTCGGGCTCGCCGCCGAGCAGTGGGATGCCTATGTGGCGGCCCTGGGCGCGCACGGCTGGGAGACGATCGAGGTCGAACCGGCCGACGACTGCCCGGACGCGGTCTTCGTCGAGGACACCGTCGTCATGTACCGGAACGTGGCGTTGATCACCCGGCCGGGCGCCGTCTCCCGGCGGGCCGAGACCGCCGGTGTCCAGGAGGCGGTGACCCGCCTCGGCTGCTCGGTCAACCGGGTGACGGAGCCGGGCACACTGGACGGCGGTGACGTCCTCAAGGTCGGCGACACCGTGTACGTCGGCCGCGGCGGACGGACCGACGCGGACGGTGTGCGGCAGGTGCGGGCGGCCTTCGAACCGCTGGGCGCCCGGGTGGTCGCCGTAGCGGTGAGCCGGGTGCTGCACCTGAAGTCGGCGGTGACCGCGCTGCCCGACGGCACGGTGATCGGACACCTCCCCCGGGTGGACCGGCCGTCGCTGTTCCCCGGCTTACTGCCGGTGCCGGAGGAGTCCGGCGCGCACGTGGTGCTGCTCGGCGGGGGCGGGCTGCTGATGGCGGCGAGCGCCCCGCGGACGGCGGAGCTGCTGACCGACCTCGGCCATGACGTGGTGACGGTCGACATCAGCGAGTTCGAGAAACTGGAGGGTTCCGTGACCTGCCTCTCCGTGCGCCTGCGGGAGCTGTACGCCTGACCGGCCGATCCCCTCGCCCCGAGCCGCGACCCGCGGGTCCCCGCGCGGTCCGGCACACCGGCGGGAAGCCGGTACGGGCGGGCTGATCAGCGGTTCTTTACAGTCGCCTTAACCTACGGCTTCGTAACCTACGGCTTCGTAGCCTACGATCACGTAGGTTCCGGCACCGCTCGCCGGTCCCCCTTTGCTCCCCCCGTGTTCGCCGTCCCCCTGGAGTTCCTGTGACGATCACCTCCCCCCACCTGTCCAGCCCGTCCGTCTGGACCGACGCGCGGCTGCTGTACGCGCTGGAGGAAGTGGTCGAGCGGGAGCTGAACCGGCATCTGAAGGTCGCCAAGGACTGGATGCCGCACGAGTACGTGCCGTGGAGCGACGCCCGCAACTTCCCCGGCCTGTTCGAGGACGGCGAGCCCTGGGGCAAGGAGCAGTCCAAGGTGACGGAGATCGGCCGGATCGCCCTCGTGGTGAACCTGCTGACCGAGGACAACCTGCCGAGCTACCACCACGAGATCGCCACGCTCTTCGGCCGCGACGGCGCCTGGGGGACCTGGGTGCACCGCTGGACGGCCGAGGAGGGCCGGCACGGCATCGTGATGCGCGACTACCTGCTCGCCTCGCGCGCGGTCGACCCGGACCAGCTGGAGCGCTTCCGCATGTCCCACATGAGCGAGGGCTTCGAGTCCGACAACCGGCACTCGATGCTGCACTCGATCGCCTACGTCGCCTTCCAGGAGCTGGCCACGCGGATCTCCCACCGCAACACCGGCCACCAGTCCGGGGACCCGGTCTGCGACCGCATGCTGGCCCGCATCGCGACCGACGAGAACCTGCACATGGTCTTCTACCGCAACCTGCTGAAGGCCGCCTTCGAGCTCGCCCCCGACCTCACCATGCAGGCGGTGCGGGACGTCGTGGTGAACTTCCGAATGCCCGGCCACGGCATCCCCGGCTTCGAGCGGGCCGCCGCGCAGATGGCGATCGGCGAGGTCTACAACCTGCGCATCCACCACGACGACGTGCTCCAGCCGGTGCTGCGCTTCCTGCGGGTCCTGGAGATCGACGGCCTCGGCCCCGAGGGGCGCCAGGCCCAGGAGGAACTCGGCCTGTACATGGGCGGACTGGACGCGGAGGCCGTGAAGTTCGACGAGAAGCTGGCCGCGCGCAAGGCCCGGATGGCGGCACGCGCCGCGGGCTGACGCCCGCGCCGATCCGGCCGGACGGTCGTCCGGCCGGGTCAGCGGGCGGTACGCCGGAGGGCGAGCCGTTCCTTCTCCGACATGCCGCCCCAGACACCGAACCGCTCGTCGTTGGCGAGCGCGTAGTCCAGACAGGCCGGGCGCAGCTCGCACATGGCGCAGATGCGCTTGGCGTCGCGTACCGAGCTTCCGGGCTCGGGGAAGAAGAAGTCCGGACCGGTCTGCGCGCACAGGGCCTGTGCCTGCCAGGTGTGATCGGCCGGGGTGATGGTTTCGGAGTGCATGGGCACGAGCCTGCCCCGCGCGGAAAAACGTCCGATCAACGCCGGCTCAACGGCGGGCCCCCGGCTCCGTGCCGACCCGATGATGCGCCCCCGGCTCCGGTTCGCGCACGGCGGCGCGCGGAACGATCCGCAAACAGCCGGAACCCGTCCGCCCACCCCGGGTGAGCGCCCGGCGGACCGGCGCGTCGCGGCCCGCCCGGCGGCGCGTGCCGGTGGAGGGTGCCAGACTCGGCAGTGCACAGGACGGGACCTTGCGAGGAGGGCCGAGATGCTCACCACCCGTTTCGTGGACGGCGCCCCCAACTGGATCGACGTCGGCAGCCCCGACCTCGACGGTGCCGCCGCCTTCTACGGCGCCCTCTTCGGCTGGCGGTTCAGGTCCGCGGGCCCGGACGCCGACGGTTACGGCTTCTTCCGGTTGGACGGGAAGACCGTCGCGGGCGGTATGCCGACCGGCCCCGGACAGGGACCGCCCGCCTGGACGGTGTACTTCCGCAGCCAGGACGCCCGGGCCACCGCAGAGGCCGCCGAACAGGCCCACGGGCGGGTGCTGTCGCAGCCGCTCGACGTGAGGGGCGAGGGCCACATGGCGATCCTCGCCGACCAGGCGGGCGTGCCGTTCGGGATCTGGCAGCCGGGCCGGACCACCGGCGTGGAGGCGGCGGGCGAGCCGGGGGCGCTGTGCTGGGTGGAGCTGTACACGCCGGACATCGCGGCGGCCGCCGCCTTCTACCACAAGGTGCTCGGCCTGGAGACCTCGGCGGTGCCCTTCCCGGCCGGGACGTACACCGGCGTCAACCCCGCCGGTGCCGGGGACGACGCGCTGTTCGGCGGGATGGTGCCGCTGGCCGACGCGCCCGCCGAGGCGGAGGCCGGTCCGTACTGGCTGCCCTACTTCGAGGTGCGGGACACCGACGCCGTGGTGGAACGGGCCGAGCGGCTCGGCGCGACGGTGCGGATGCCCGCGACGACGGTGGAGGGCGTGGGCCGCACGGCCAGGCTCGCCGACCCCTACGGGGCCCGCTTCGCGGTGATCACGAGCGAACCTCCGCAGGACTGACCACAGCGGTACCGGGGCCGGCTCCTCGGGACGGGACCGGGGGGCTCGCTCGGGGCGGCCCGCGCACGGCCGCTACGGCTCACGCGGAGGCGCGGCGTATCAGGGTGGTCGGCAGGATCACGCCCCCCGGCGTGTCCCGGGTGCCGGTCGTCGGGCGCCTTCCGTCCCGGCCGTCGGACAGGCCCCGCAGCAGCAGCCCGGCCATCAGCCGGCCCATGCCCTCGATGTCCTGACGGACCGTCGTCAGCGGCGGGTCGGTCTGCTCGGCGACCGGCACCATGTCGTCGAAGCCGACCACGGCCACGTCCTCGGGCACGCGCCGGCCGCTCTCCCTCAGCACCCGCAGCGCGCCGAGCGCCGTCAGGTCGTTGGCGGCGAACACGGCGTCCACGTCCGGGCAGCGGCCGAGGAGTTCGCGCATGGCGCGTTCGCCGCCGGCCGGGGTGAAGTCGCTCTCCACGACCAGCCGGGGATCGCTCGCACCCAGGGCGTCGGCCATGACGTCCCGGTAGCCGTCGAGCCGGTCCACCGCGGACGTCTGGTCCAGTGCCCCGGTGAGGTGTGCGACCCGCCGGCGGCCGAGGTCCAGCAGGTGCCGTACCGCCGCGCGCGCCCCGCCCCGGTTGTCGCAGTCGACGTACGCCACACCGCGTTCCTCCCCCGTCCGCGCGCGCCGCCCGGAGCCGGCGGCCCGGTCGGCGGCGCCCCGGTCGGGGCGTCCGCCGAACACGGTGGGCACGCCGGCCTCGTGGATGAGGCCGGGCAGCGGGTCGTCGAGGTGCAGCGAGAAGACCAGCGCGCCGTCGACATGGCCTCCGGCCAGGTACCGGGCCACGCGCGCGTGGTCGGCGCGGCCCTCGGTGAGCAGCAGCACCAGCTGGTTGTCGTGGGCGGTCAGCTCCTTGCTGATGCCCCGCAGCTGGAGCGCGAAGAAGGGATCGGCGAAGACCCGGCTCTCCGGCTCGGCGATGACGACCGCGACGGCGTCGTGGCGCCGGGTGACGAGGCTGCGCGCCGCCTGGTTGGGCACGTAGCCCAGCTCGTCCACGGCCCGCCGGACCCGCTCGGCCAGGGGCTCGCGGACCCCGTCGCCGCCGTTGACCACCCGGGAGACGGTGGCCCGGGAGACACCGGCGCGCGCGGCCACGGCCTCCAGGGTGGGACGCGACACTGCCTCGGTCACTTCGCAC
Organism: Streptomyces sp. NRRL S-31; assembly: GCF_000718775.1. Taxonomy (GTDB): domain Bacteria; phylum Actinomycetota; class Actinomycetes; order Streptomycetales; family Streptomycetaceae; genus Streptomyces. Next base: position 36,124 of record NZ_JOCB01000059.1, on the reverse strand, counting down.
TCCTCGTCGGCGGCTGGCGATCAGGATAGCCGCGGGCCACCGGCCGGTCCGGTGCCCGGAAGGACCGGGGCCGGGCGGCCCGGACGGTGGCCCGGGCCGTGGGTCGGGCGGTGGAGCGGGCGGTGGATCGGCCGTGGGCCGGGGCCCGTTGTCAGTGCCGGGGTGCATGCTGTGATCAGTGGCGCGGGGGCGCCCGCGGACTCGGGGGGCGGGGATGGCCGGGATGACGAGGGACGGCGGCCGGAGGGGGTCAGGACGACGCTTCGCGGCGTGCCCGGCTGGGCTGGACGCGTTTCGGTTCGCCGGGCATCTTCGGGTACTCAGGTGGGTACGGCAGGTCGCCCAGGCCGTGGTCGTGCTCGTCCTGGCGGGCCAGTTCCAGCAGCGCGTCCAGCGAGTAGGCGTGGTCGTCCATGTCGGCGTGCACGTCGCCGAGTTCGGCGAACCGGGCGGGCATGGTGGCGAGGTCGAAGTCGCGGGGCTCGGCGACGCCGACCTCCTCCCAGCGCAGCGGTGCCGAGACGGGGGCGTGCGGGCGGGGCCGGACGGAGTAGGCGGAGGCGATGGTGCGGTCCCGGGCGGTCTGGTTGTAGTCGAGGAAGATGCGCGCGCCGCGTTCCTCCTTCCACCATTTGATGGTCACCCGCTCGGGCATCCGGCGTTCCATCTCCCGGCCGACCGCGATCGCCGCGCGGCGCACCTGGGTGAAGGTCCAGCGCGGCTCGATGGGCACGAAGACGTGCAGGCCCCGGCCGCCGGAGGTCTTCGGCCAGCCGCGCAGACCGCCGAACTCGTCGAGCACGGCGCGCAGTTCGCCGGCGGCGCGGGCGGCGTCGGCGTAGTCGGTGCCTGCTTGCGGGTCGAGGTCGATGCGGAGTTCGTCGGGGTGGTCGACGTCGGTGGCGCGGACCGGCCAAGGGTGGAAGGTGAGGGTGCCGTACTGCGCGGCCCACACCACGGCGGCCTCCTCGGTGGGGCACATCTCGTCGGCGCTGCGCCCGCTGGGGAAGGTGATGTGGGCGGTCGGGATCCAGTCGGGCATGCCCTTCGGCGCCCGCTTCTGGTAGAACCACTCGCCGCCGACGCCGTCCGGGTGGCGCTCCAGGGTGGTCGGGCGGTCGCGCAGGGCACGCAGGATGCCGGGGGCGACGTCCGCGTAGTAGCGGGCGACGTCCAGCTTGGTGAAGCCCCGCTCCGGGAAGAACACCTTGTCCGGGCTGGACAGCCGTACGGTACGCCCGCCCACCTCCAGTTCCACCGCATCACCCATGCGGCCACCGTAGGCGTACCCCGCACACCTCGCACACCGGGCGAAGCCGTATGCGTGCGAGCAGAATCGAGGCATGGATCTGCCCGTGATGCCGCCCGTGAAGCCGATGCTCGCCAAGTCGGTGGCGAGGATCCCGCCGGGCATGCACTACGAGGCGAAGTGGGACGGCTTCCGTTCGATCGTGTTCCGGGACGGGGCCGAGGTCGAGCTGGGCAGCCGCACCGGGAAGCCGCTGACCAGGTACTTCCCCGAGCTGGTCGAGGCGCTGCGGGAGCGGGTGCCCGAGCGGTGCGTCCTGGACGGGGAGATCGTCATCGTGCGCGACGGCCGGCTGGACTTCGACGCGCTGACCGAGCGGATCCATCCGGCTGCCTCCCGGGTGCGGACGCTGGCCGAGCGGACCCCGGCGTCCTTCGTCGCCTTCGACCTGCTGGCCCTGGACGACCACGCGCTGCTCGACACGGAACTGACCGATCGCCGCGCCCTGCTGGACCGGGCCCTCGCGGGCGTGACGCCACCGGTGCACCTGGCGCCCGCGACGACCGACGTCGAGGTGGCCCGGCGGTGGTTCGAGCAGTTCGAGGGCGCCGGTCTGGACGGGATCGTCGCCAAGCCGCCCACCCTGCGCTACGTCCAGGACGAGCGCGCCATGTTCAAGATCAAGCACGAGCGGACGGCGGACGTCGTGGTCGCCGGGTACCGCTTCCACAAGAGCGGTCCGGTGGTGGGCTCGCTGCTGCTGGGGCTGTACGACGAGCACGGCCGGCTCCAGCACGTGGGCGTGTCGGCGGCCTTCACCATGAAGCGGCGGGCGGAGCTGGTGGAGGAGCTGGAGCCGCTGCGCCTGGACGACGTCTCCGGGCACCCGTGGGCCGCCTGGACGGACGAGGCGGCGCACGAGGCGGCCCGGCTGCCGGGCGCGCCGAGCCGCTGGTCCGGCAGGAAGGACCTGTCGTGGGTGCCGCTGCGGCCGGAGCGGGTGGCCGAGGTGGCGTACGACCACATGGAGAACGGGCAGCGCTTCCGGCACACGGCCCGCTTCCGCCGCTGGCGCCCGGACCGTACGCCGGAGAGCTGCACCTACGCCCAGTTGGAGGAGCCGGTGCGGTACGACCTGGCGGAGGTCCTAGGCGAGCGGGACCACCGCTGAGCCCCGGCCGCGCGGAGCCGTATCCCTCTCCCGTCCGCTCCCCTCGCCTACGGCCGCATCAGGACCTTGATGGCGCCGTCCTGCTTGTGCTGGAACATCTCGTAGGCGTGCGGGGCCTCGGCGAGCGGCACGCGGTGCGTGGCGAAGTCGTCGACGCCGAGCGGGTCCTCGTCCGTCAGGAAGGGGATGATCTTCTCGCTCCACCTGCGGACGTTGGCCTGGCCCATGCGGAGCTGGATCTGCTTGTCGAAGAGGGTGAGCATCGGCATCGGGTCGGCCATGCCGCCGTAGACACCGCTGAGCGAGATGGTGCCGCCGCGGCGGACCAGGTCGATGGCCATGTAGAGGGCGCCCATGCGGTCGACGCTGAAACGCTCGGCGAGCGGACCGCTGAGTTTGCGGGGCATGATCGCGGCGGCCTGCTGGACCAGCTTGGCGACGTGGCTGCCGTGGGCCTCGGTGCCGACGGCGTCGATCACGGCATCCGGGCCCCGGCCGCCGGTCTGGTCCTGGATCGCGTGCACCAGCGCCTTCTCGTCGTCGAAGGCCCGCAGGTCGTAGGTCTCCACACCGCGCCGCTGCGCCCGGGCGAGCCGCTCCGGCACCAGGTCGACGCCGAAGACCCGCTCCGCGCCGCGCGCCTTGGCGATGCGGCAGCTCATGTCGCCGATCGGGCCGAGCCCGAGGACGGCGAGCGTGCCGCCGGGCGGGACGGCGGCGTACTCGACGGCCTGCCAGGCGGTGGGCAGCACGTCGGAGAGGTAGACGAACCGGTCGTCCGCCGGGCCCTCGGGCACCTTGATCGGGCCGAACTGTGCCTGCGGGACCCGCAGATACTCGGCCTGGCCGCCGGGCACGGCACCGTAGAGGCGGGTGTAGCCGAACAGCGGAGCGCCCATGCCCTCGCCGGTGACCTGGGTGGTCTCGCACTGGGTGGGCAGCCCGGTGTCGCACATGAAGCAGTGGCCGCAGGCGATCTGGAAGGGCACCACGACGCGGTCGCCGGGCTTGAGGTTCGGCACCTCGGGGCCGACCTCCTCCACGATGCCCATGGGCTCGTGGCCGAGGATGTCACCCGGGGTCATGAACGGGGTGAGCACCTCGTACAGATGCAGATCGGATCCGCACAGTCCGGTGGACGTGACGCGGATGACGGCGTCGGTGGGTTCCTCGATCCGCGGGTCGGGCACCTCCTCGACCCGGACGTCCCGCTTCCCCTGCCAGGTGACTGCCTTCATGAGTCGTACTCCCTTGGTCGCGTACGGCTGCGTCCCGTGGGCGGTGCCGTGCGGGTACCCATGCCGACCAGCGCCGAACCCGTGCGGTCGTGATCGACGGCCGGCCCGGCCGACGGCACACCGGGGCCGACCGGGCCGCGCGGGAACCACCGGGCGTCCGGCGCCCGGGCCGACGGGGCCGCCCGGTCCGGACGGCTCCGGTCCCGGCTCAGCGCGGTCCCCGCACCGCCTCCAGCGCCTCCGCGGCCCGGTCCGCCAGGCCGTCCGCGCCGCAGGCCCGGGCCAGGTCCAGGCCCCGGGTGAGTTCCGTGACCGAGCGGGCGGCGATGCCGTACTCGACCCGGGCCGCCGCGTGTTCGTACTGGCAGGGCGACGCTTCCAGGTGGGCGACGGCCCGGGCGGCGAGCCGCACCGCGCGCTCCCCCGTCTCCAGCGCGGCGGCGCAGCGCAGCGCCTCGCCCATGGCGGTGTCCGTGCCGAACCGCTCCGCCTGCCGGCGGGCGTCGGCCGCGACCTGGGCGGCACGGGCGGGGTCCGGCCCGGCGAGGGCCTTGGCGAGGTCGACGGACCAGGGCGCGAGGACCGGGTTGTGGCCGCCCCGGGAGACGGCGGTCTTCTCGGCCGCCTCCAGTTCGCCGATGCCCTCCCCGGTACGGCCCGCGGCGAGCAGCAGCCGGCCGCGCACGGAGCGGATGTCGGGCAGCACGATGGTGGACGGGTACGGCGGCGCGAAGCCGTATCGTTCGGCGACCGACCATGCCTCGCCGACCCGTCCGCGGGCCAGCAGGGTGTCGACCAATCCGCAGACGGACGACCAGTACAGCGGCAGGCGGCGGCCGACGCGCTCGGCGAGGGCCAATCCCTCGCGCAGGGTCGACTCGGCGTCGCGCAGCCGGCCCTGCCGGCGGTAGGCGAGTCCGAGGAAGGCGTTGGCCAGGGAGAGGTGGACGCCGCGCCAGCCGGCCGAGGTGTAGACGCGCCGGGCCTCGGCGAACAGGCTCTCGGCGCGGTCGAGCCGGTCGGTGCAGGCGTACGCGCTGCCGAGCATCAGCAACAGCTCCATGCCCCACTCGGTGTCGGTCCAGCCGAGGCCCGGCGCGAGGCGGCCGTTGACGAGGGCGCGGTCGCACAGTTCGAGGACCGCGTCGGCGCTCTCGCCATGGGTCATGGCGTCGAAGCCGCGCAGGATGAGCAGGGCGCGTTCGGCGTTGTCGCGCCCGGTGCAGGTGCTCGCGAGTTCGGCGAGGCGCCGGGAGCGGGCCGGGGCGACGGTCTCGCCGTGGATGCCCTCCCACATGAACTGGAACGCCTGCAACCGCAGCCGGACCGGGCCCGCCTCGTGCCGGGCGGCCTCGGCCTCGACCGTGCGGACGGCCTCCTCCAGCTGGTCGTTGTGGAGGAGCGCCTGGGAGAGGCGGACGACGGCGTCGACCCGGTCGTCCCCGTCGAGGCCGGGCATGCCGAGCGCGCTCCGGAGCTGGTCGATGGTGCCGGCGGGGTGGGTCAGGAGGGTGGCGCAGCCCAGCTCGTAGAGGACGTGGGCGTACACCTCGGGCCGGGGCGGCTCCTCCAGGGCGCGTTCCAGGCAGCGGCGGGCCGCGTCCGGCGCGCCGACGGCGAGGTGTTCGCGGGCGGCCTCGCGCAGTTGCCCGACGAGTTCCTCGTCGTCGTCCGGGTGCACCTTCAGCAGGTGCCGTGCGGCCTCGGCGGCGCCGCGGCCCAGCCCGGTGATGATCTGCGCGGCGACGCCGTGCATGGCGGTGCACACGCCGGGCGGGATGGAGTCGTAGACGGCGGTGGCGATGAGCGGGTGGACGAACTCCAGCTCGTCGCCGTCGCGTTCGGCGCCGGTGCCGGGTCCGGGGCGGGTGAGGATGCGGGCGGAGCAGAGGAGTTCGGCGCAGTTCCGGGCGAGGCCCTCCTCCATGGCGGCGAGGCGGGCGACCATGCCGGCGGTGATGCCGGTGCCGAGGATGGCGGCGGCCCAGGCGAACCGGGTGGCCTCCAGGCCGAGGTCCTGGAGCCGGTCGACCAGTCCGCCGCCGCGCGCCGTGCGGTTGAGCGCGCGCAGTTCCCCGGCCCGCGCCTCGACCGGCTGGATCTCCCTGTCCCGCACCTTGGCGAGCAGCTCGACGGTGTCGTAGGGGTTGCCGGCGGTGACCGCCCAGACCTCGCGGCAGAACGCGTCGTCGGCGTGCCGGCCGAGGGTGGCGCGGGTGAGGCCGGCGGTGGCGTCCGGGGTGAGGGCGCTGAGGTTGCCGATGCCGTGGCCCGCGGCGGCGACCGCGTCGAGGGGGCGGGCGCCGTCCCCGCCCGTGTCACCGGGCCTGCTGGTGACCACGACGAGGACGGACACCTCGTCCAGGCGTTCGGCGAACGCGGCGAGCCAGCGCAGGGTCTCCTGGTCGGCCCAGTGGGCGTCGTCGAGGAGCAGCACCAGCGGCCATTCGCGGCGGGCGAGCCTGCGCACCACGGCGACGAGCCCGTCGCGGACGTACTGCGGGTCGGCGTTGTCCCCGCGCGGGTCGGTTATGCCGAGGGCGGGGCCCGCGATGTCGTACCAGTCGCCGAGGTACTCGCGGGCCTCCTCGGGCGGCAGGGACAGCAGCACGGGCCGGAGCAACTGCCGTAAGACGTGGAACGGGACGGACCTCAGGGTCTCGGCGCCGCGCGCGGACCAGACGGCGCAGCCGCGGCGTTCGGCCATGCGGCGGGTCTCGGCCAGCAGCGCGGTCTTGCCGAGTCCGGCCTCGCCGCGGAAGACGAGCAGGCCGCCGGCGGAGGACCGGTCGGCGCACAGGCCGTCGAGTGCCTGTAGGACGGCGGCTATCTCGGCGTCCCGCTCCCAGAGGGGGGCCGAGCCGGCCGCCGGTGGCCGTCCCTCCGTCATCCGTTACCTCCCCGGGTCGCCCGAATGACGTACAGGCACCGAGCGTAGCCGTCCGGCGGGGCCTCGGGTGGCCGGTCACGGCAGCCGGAGCCCTGCCGGGTGACAGTGGACGCGGGCGGGTGCCACCGCCCCGGCCCGACCGGCGGGCGAGGCGTCGACGGCGCTCGCGTTGCGGCGGTCCGGGGCCCCGGGGGCGGCCCGCGGGCAGCCGCCGGGGAACGTGAACGGGGGCGGCGCGGGCGGGCCGTGGAAATTCCCGCGGGGAAATTGTCCGGGTCCGCACGGTTGGCCGGGGATCCTCTCATCCCGCTTTCACCGTCGCCTCATACGGTGGGGGCATGACGCAGGTGACTCCCCCCGGGTGGTACCCCGACCCCGGGCAGACGAACGACGGTCCGCCCACCGAGCGCTGGTGGGACGGCAAGGCATGGACGGAGCAGACCCGTCCCGCCGGCACGGCCGCCCCGTGGGGTCCCCCGGCGCAGCCGGCCGGCCCGGTGTCCGCGCCGCCCTTGGGGTACGGCGGTTACCCGGGCCACCCGGCCTACGGCGCCCAGCCGCCGGCCCGGTCCCGGCGCGGTCTGCGCACCGGCATAGCCGTCGCGGTGACGGCCGCGGTACTGGCGAGCATCGGGGTCGGGGTGTACGCCCTCGCCAAGGACGGCGGCGGCAGCGGCGACCGCGCCGGGTCGCGGCAGGGGCCGGGCGGCGGGGACGGCGGCCGGGGCGGACCGTTCGGCGGTCCCGGCGGCCCGGGGGACTCCGGTGGTTCCGGCGGTTCGGGGGGCTCCGGCGGTTCGGGGGGCTCCGGCGGGGCTTCCCCGGGGCCGTCCGAGGCGCCGAAGGTCCAGGGCGGCGGCTCGGTGCCGGACCCGGTCAACGGGATCAGCCTGCCGGTGCCGCGGGGCTGGACCGGGCAGACGATCAGCGCCGGCGCCCAGGTGACGTCCGACGACTCCTACAAGTGCCCGGGCAACTCGGCCCAGACGTGCACGGCGGGCGGCGCCTACACGGCTCCGGCGGTGGCGCTGGGCATCGAGGAGACCACGGCCGAGCAGGTCGCGAAGGCGGACATCGCGGCCAACGCCAAGCAGTCCTACGGCGGCACCACCTACGGCAGCGTCACCTCGCACGAGGTGCTGGCCTCCGAGGCGGTCACGGTGGCCGGGCAGAAGGGCTACCTGGTGCGCTGGAAGGCGGTCACCAGCAAGGGCGCCGACGGCTACGTCGAGTCGGTCGCCTTCCCCTCGCCCAACGATCCGAAGCAGATCGTGGTCGTACGCTTCGGCGTGGACGTCGGGCAGGAGGTGTCCGTCATCGACGACATCCTGAAGGGGATCAAGGTCTCCTCCGGCGGCGGGAACGGCCAGGACGTCTGAGATGAGGGTTCGGCCGGGTGGGGTCCCCCTCCGCTCAAGGAGGACCCCACCCGGCCGGGGGTGCGCGCCGCCCCCGTCCCCACGGTGCGGCGCGGACAGGTCGCCGTTCAGTCATCCCGTGAACGGCGGCCTGGGTCTCAGCTCAGCCCGAGCGCGGGCAGCACGGCGGCCTCCACGAAGCGGACGAGGTAGTCGCCGTCGGCGTACTGGCCGTTGAGCACCGGCCGTACGCGCAGGACGCCGAACATCATGGCGGGGACGTACTCCAGCGCGGGGTGATCCGCGCGCACCTCGCCCCGGGCGACGCCCCGGGCCAGCATCTCCTCCAGCGCGGCGATCTCCGGGTGGACCAGCGCCTCGCGCAGCGCCCGGGCCAGTTCCTGGTCCGAGGTGACCGCGTGCCCCAGCGCCTGGAGCAGTCGGGTGTCCTTGCCGGACCAGTCTCCGGCGGCCCGGGCGGCCTGGCGCAGATCCTCGGCGAGCGATCCGGTGTCGATGCCGGCGAACCGCACCCGGCGGCTGGCGCGCAGTGCCGCCGCGACGAACTGCGGCTTGGTCTTCCACTGCCGGTAGAGCGTGGACTTGCTGCACCGCGTGCTGGCGGCGACGCCCTCCATGGTGACGGAGTCGTAGCCGCACTCGCGGATCTGTTCCAGCACCGCGTCGAAGAACTCCCGCTCACGCTCCGGCGTGATCTTGGAGCGGCGCGAGGCGACGACCGTCTCCGGTCCCTCCGCGGCCTGCGACGTCATGCGGTGCTTCCCCTCACTCGTGCCTGTGTCCAGTGTGGCGCACATCAATCGATACGCAAGTGTACCGGTACTCAACCGTATCGGTACACTGACGTATCGGTACGACAACGTATCGATGAGCCGCGGTCCGACACCGGGACTCACAGCACCGCGCCACACGACGCACCACCACACGCACCACCGTCAGCGAAGGGGCCGGGGGATGAATGCCCGAACCGAGCCTGCGGAGGCGGAAGCGGAGCCGGCAGCACCGGCACGCCCGCCTCTGATACGTGAGTTCCTGCTGGTCGCCGGGCTCTTCCTGGTCTACAAAGCCGGCCGCCGGTTGGCCACCGGTCACACCGGTGACGCCTTCCGCAACGCCCGCCGCGTGTGGCACCTGGAGCGGGCCGCCCACCTGCCCCACGAGAACGCCGTACAGTCCGCGCTGCTGCACGGCGACACCGTCGTCCACCTGGCGAACACCTACTACGCGACCGTCCACTTCCCGGCCACGCTCGCCTTCCTGGTCTGGCTGTACCTGCGCCGGCCCGCGCACTACGTGTGGGCCCGCCGGGTCCTGGCGACGGTCACCACGGCGGCCCTGGTACTGCCGTTCACCTTCCCGCTGGCCCCGCCGCGGATGCTGACCGGGACCGGTCTGCTGGACACCGCTCGCGTCTACGGCCCGTCCGTGTACGGCCCGCCGTCCAGCGACCACCTCTCCAACCAGTTCGCCGCGATGCCCTCGCTGCACTTCGGCTGGGCGCTGATGGTGGCGGTCGGCCTGATCGCCGCGACCCGGTCGCGCTGGCGCGCGCTGTGGCTGCTGCACCCGCTGGTCACCCTGCTGGTGATCGTGGGCACGGCCAACCACTACTGGCTCGACGCGGTCGTGGCCACGGTCATGCTGGGTCTCGCCCTCGCCGTCATCCATCCGCCGCGCCGCACCGCCACCACCGCAGGGCTCGGCACGAGCCTGCCGCGTCCGCGCGAGCCCGTCCTGGCGGGAGCCGGCCGATGAGCGCCGCCGCCCTGGCCGCCCTCGGCCTGTCCCTCGTGTCGGCCGTCGCCTACGCGCTGGCCGCCGTCGCCCAGGAACGCCTGGCCGCGCGTGGTGCCGGCACCGGCCTGCTGCGGCTGCTGGGCACCGGTGCCTGGTGGGCGGCGGTGGGGCTGAACGCCGCCGCCGCGCTGCTGCACGTCGTCGCCCTGAAGTACGGCCCGCTCACCGTCGTCCAGCCGCTCGGCGCGCTCACCCTGGTGGCGGCCGTGCCGCTGGGCGCGCGGGCGGCCGGCCGGCGGGTCAGCACGGCGGAGTGGCGCGGTACGGCGCTCACGCTGCTGGGGCTGGCGGCGCTGCTGGTCAGCGCCTCCGGTCCGGCGCCCGCCCGGGTGCTGTCGCTGCCCGAGGCGCTGGCGGTCGCGGGGACGACCGCCGCCGCGATCGGGCTGCTGTCCTGGCCCGGTGCCCGGCCGGGGCTCCGGCACGCGACCGCGTCCGGCTTCGCCTCCGGGGTCGGCTCCGCGCTCACCCAGACGGTGACCGTGGCGGCCACGCACCGCTCGGGGCCGGGCCTGGGCACCGGGGTGATCGTGGTCGCCGTGCTCGTGGCCGCGTTCGCCGTGGGCGGGCTGCTGCTGTCCCAGACGGCCTACCGCGGCGGACTGGGCGCCCCGCTGGCCGTGGTCACCCTCGCCAATCCGGTGGCCGCCGCGGTGATCGGGCTCTGCCTGCTGGGGCAGGGTCTCAAGGGCGGGGCCGGCGGAGTGCTGCTGGCCCTGGCCGGCGCGGGGCTCGCCACCCGGGGCGTGCTCCTGCTCACCCGGGCGGCACCCGGAACCGGCCGCGCCGACGACCGGGAGAGGCACGACGAGCGGGAGGAGCACGAGGACCGGGAGGAGCAGAAGGAGCTGCAAGGCCACGAGGAGCACCCGGTGGCGGCGGTCCTGGCCCTGGAGCCCTCGACGGCGGCGGCCGAACCGGCGCTGGCGCCGTGGCGGAGGCGACGGCCCCGGCATCTCACGCCCCTGTGACCGCACACGACGGCGGCCGGTGCGCGGAGTCGTCCGCGCACCGGCCGCCGTCGCCGTACCGTCCCGCGCCGGTCAGCCCCAGCCGCGGGCGTCCTGCTTGAGGGCGGTGTCCACGGTCAGCGCCGTCGCCACCACCAGGCTCAGCAGGGGCTCGGGCAGCTGGTAGTGGATCTGGAGGACGTAGTTGTCCGCGGTCGTGAACAGCGTCTTGGCGAGGCCCTCCCAGGTCTTGGTGATCCGGGCGACCTCGTTGTCCGCGTGGTCGACGATCGCGAAGTTCCAGGCCCGCCAGTTCTCCGCCTTGATCGCGCCGACCTGCTGGCCGTTGACGGTCATCGCGAAGTTGATCTTGCCGATCATGTTCTTCTGGACGATCTCGCCGACCGGCGAGCCGTCCGGGCGGGTCACGATCACCCGGGACTTGAAGATCTTCGCCGGCCGGGTCAGCAGCAGCTGAGGCCGGCCGTGCGCGTCGCGGATCTCCAGCTTGTGGGTGAGGAACTGGTCCAGGCTGGAGACGAAGCGCAGGATCTTGCGGAGCACGCCCTGCCCGACCTGCGTGACCGAACCGATCTCCCGGCCGCTCTGATCCATGACCTTGTACTCGTTGGTCAGCTCGATCAGCTTGGCCTTCTGGTTCACGACGAGCACGGGCTCGGTGAAGAGGGTGCCGCCGCCGGGGCCGCCGGCCGCGACGCCGGCCTGCTGCTGCACCTGCCGCTCCACCCTGGGATCGGCGGCCTGCTGCTGCGGGAAGGCGGCCTGCTGCTGCGGCGGAACCTGCCCGGCGGCCTGCTGGGCCGGGTTGGTGTGCTCGGTCCACTGCGTGCCGTCCCAGTAGCGGAGCGTCTGCGTCGCCCCGTGCGGATCCGGGTACCAGCCAGCGGGAGTGTTCGATTGCGTGGTCACCGGGGCACACTACCTTGATGTGACCGGTACCTGACCAGTCCGCACGGAACGGCACTCATCGCCCGTTCACCCCGTGGCGATCGCCGGGTCGCTGACGCCGGGCAGCCCGTTCTCCACGTGCCCGGCGAAGCCGCGCAGGAAGGCCGGGTCGGCGTCGGAGGTGACCGTCAGGTCGTACCAGCGCCCGCTCGCCGCGAGGCCGACCGTCCGCCGCACCGTCGCGCCCGGCCGCACGGTCACCGTGACCGGGCCGCCGCCGTAGCCGTCGACCAGCTTCAGCCGCACCGTGCCGGAGCCCTGGTTGGTGAGGGTCAGCTCCAGGTCGTCGCCCTTGTGCCGGGCGGTGACCTCGGGTCCGGCGACCTTGTTGCGGCCCTTGAAGACGCGCAGGAAGCCGTTGGGCCCGTGCACGGCGAGGTCGTAGTCACCGCCGGAGTACACCGAGTTCCAGGTGTCCGAGAGCGTCTTGCCGGCCTCCGTGGTGTAGGTCCAGGGGCCGTCGGTACGGCGGTCGGACGTGACGAGGAAGGCCGCGCCCGCGTGCGCCCCCGAGGCGAACGTGAGCGTGAACTTGCCGGCCGCGGTGTCCGCCGCGCCGTCGACCACCGGGGCGTACTTCAGCGGGCGGGTGGGCCTGCTGCCCGGCTCCTGCCGCGGCAGGGTCCCCTGGGCGGGCGGCTTCGGCACGTAGTCCGGGTGCCGGACGCGGTCCGGCGGCCGGTAACCGGTCGTGGCGGGCAGCACCACCCGCGCGGTGTCCTTGCGGGAGAAGTCGAAGGCGCTGGTCAGGTCGCCGCATATGGCGCGGCGCCAGGGCGAGATGTTGGGCTCCCGGACGCCGAAGCGGCGCTCGACGAACCGGATGATCGAGGTGTGGTCGAAGGTCTCGGAGCAGACGTAGCCGCCCTTGCTCCACGGCGAGACGACCAGCATCGGCACCCGCTGGCCGAGCCCGTAGGGGCCGGCGGCATGGCCGCTGTCGCCCTTGAACAGGTCCGGCGCCGGGTCGACCGTCGACCTGCCCTGGGCGGCGGAGGCCGGCGGATAGGGCGGGATGAGGTGGTCGAAGAAGCCGTCGTTCTCGTCGTAGGTGATGAACAGCGCGGTCCTGCCCCACACATCGGGGTCGGCGGTGAGCGCGTCCAGCACCTGGGAGACGTACCAGGCGCCGTAATTGGCGGGCCAGTTGGGATGCTCGGTGAACGCCTCGGGGGCGACGATCCAGGAGACCTGCGGCAGCCTGCGCGCCTTGACGTCCGCCTTCAGCTGGTCGAAGAAGCCCTCGCCCTTGCGGGCGTCGGTGCCGGTGCGGGCCTTGTCGTACAGCGGGTCGCCGGGCACCGCGTCGCGGTACCGGTTGAAGTAGAGCAGCGAGTTGTCACCGTAGTTGCCGCGGTAGGCGTCGTTGATCCAGCCCCAGGAGCCGTTCGCGTCCAGGCCGTCGCCGACGTCCTGGTAGATCTTCCAGGAGATCCCGGCCCGCTCCAGGCGCTCGGGGTAGGTCGTCCAGCCGTAGCCCTTCTCGTCGTTGCCGAGGACCGGGCCGCCGCCCGTGCCGTCGTTGCCGACGTACCCCGTCCACATGTAGTAGCGGTTGGGGTCGGTGGAGCCCATGAAGGAGCAGTGGTAGGCGTCGCAGACGGTGAAGGCGTCCGCGAGGGCGTAGTGGAAGGGGATGTCGTCGCGCGTCAGGTACGCCATCGTCGTCGAGCCCTTGGCGGGCACCCACTTGTCGTACTTGCCGTTGTTGAAGGCGGTGTGCGTGTCGCTCCAGCCGTGCGGCAGGTCCTGGAGGAAGGCCAGTCCCAGGTCGTCGGCGTCCGGGTGGAAGGGCAGGATGTCCTTCGTGCCGTCGGACTGCTTCCAGACGGACCGGCCGTTCTGGGTGACCGAGCGGGGGTCGCCGAAGCCGCGGACTCCTCGGAGCGAGCCGAAGTAGTGGTCGAAGGAACGGTTCTCCTGCATCAGGACGACGATGTGCTCGACGTCCTCGACCGATCCGGTGCGGTAGTGGGCGGGCAGGGCGGCGGCGCGCTGGATGCTGCCGGCCAGCGCCGTGAACGCCGTGCCGGCGCCGGCGAGCTGGAGGAAGCGCCTCCGGTTGACTTCGGACATGGGTGAGGGTCCTCTCCTGACGTACGCGATGCCGTCAGATGACGGAATCTGCGCGGAGCGAGTGTTCCAAGAGCAGCAAACGTCAGGGAAGGGTCTGGTGGCGCCCGCGTGAAACTCGGCGGTCCGTGCGGTGCCGTGACGGTCGGGCACCCCTGGCCGGGGAGGCGGCCAGGGGTGCCGGAGGCGGTGCCGGTCAGGAACCCAGATACGCCTCCACCTCGCTGAACTGGCCCGCCGGCCATCCGGTGTTGGCGCTGACGCTCAGCCGCAGGTAGCGCAGGTTCGCGCCGCTCGGCAGGGGCACGGTCGCGGTGTTGCCGGTGGCCGGGTCGAAACGGTAGCCCTGGGCGCCGACGACCGTGGAGAAGTTCGAGCCGTCGGTGCTGCCGAGCACCGTGACGGTCTGGGTGCGGGCGCCCCAGGCCGCGGACGGCGGCAGCTTCAGCACCAGGCGGCGCACGGCGTAGGAGGAGCCGAGGTCGACCGTCCAGGACTGCGGGAAGGCGTTGTTGGCCGACTCCCAGTACGAGTTGGCGTCGCCGTCGACCGCCTTGCCGGGTGTGTAGACGTCCTGGGAGCCGGTCGCGGTGGCCGGGCGGCCCTTGGCGAGGTTGCGGTTCGGATCGGGCTCCGGGTTGCCCTGCCCGGGCTGCGGCCAGCTGGAGCAGTCCGACCAGGTGCTGGACCAGCCGGAGTTGCCGCCGCCGTCGGTGAGCGAGAACGTCCCGGAGTTGGCCGGGTAGGGGCAGTTGTAGACGCCGGCCGCTCCGACGCCGGTCGCGGTGACGTTCTTGAACGCGGCCGTACCCTGCGCCTCGGCCTGCACCACGACCGTGCCGGTGTTCCGCACCGTCGCCCCGGTCACGTTGACGTTGCGCACCGGGTAGCCCTGCCCGCCGCCGGAGACGAACTCGAAGGCGCTGTAGGGGCTGTCGGTGATCGTGGTGTTGGTGATGTTGACGGTCGCGTTGACGGCGCTGTCGTAGGAGTCGACGCGCAACGCGCCCATCGGGTGGTTCCAGTTGGGGTTCTGCGCACCGGCCCGCACCAGGGTGTTGCCGTCGACCGTGATGGTGCCGGACAGCGGGGAGAAGGGGTCGAGGAACTTCTGGTTGGAGATCGCGATGCCGCTGCCGAGGGCGTTGGTGTCGGAGATCTGGTTGTTCCGCACGGAGATGTCCGTGCCGCCGTAGATGGCGATGCCGTTGGCGAGGTTGGGCTGGGAGATGGTGTTGTTCACGAAGCTGGAGCCGGTGTCCGGCGCGTACAGCGACCACATGGCGAGGGAGTCGTCGCCCTGGTTGCGCAGGAAGTTGTCGCGGACGACGACACCCCTGGCGTTCCCGTTGAGGTTCAGGCCGTCGGCGGTGGTGTCGAGGATGCGGCTCTTCTCCACCACCAGGTTGTCGTTGTTGCCCGTCAGCCAGAGCCCGACCTTCAGGTGCTGGATCCACATGCCGGAGACGGACGAGCCCGGTCCGAGGGAGCCGTTGACGAAGTTGTCCGGGCTGGAGTCGACGCGTTCGGTGACCTCGCCGATGACCGCGAAGTCCTTGATGTGGACGTTGCCCGAGGAGCTGGACTGGTCGATGAAGCGGGAGGTGTGCACGACCGAGTACCAGCCGCCGGCGCCCTGGAGCGTCACGTTCTGCACGCCGTTCAGGGAGGACGTGATCCGGTAGTCGCCCGGCGGGATCCACACCGTGCCGCCCTGGGCGGCGGCGATGGCGTCCCGGAACGCCTGGGTGGAGTCGCCGTTGCCGCTGGGGTCGGCGCCCTTGGAGACGACGGACACCGACCCGGCGGGCTGCGTGGCGGCGGCCGCGACCTGCTCGAAGTCGGCGACATCCACGGTGACCTGGGTGCCCGTCGACTCGAATGCGACCTTGTCGCCGGCCTGCACGTCCCGTCCGAGCAGCAGCCGGGCGTTGTCGAAGAAGTGGTGGGTCTTCGCGCCCGCGATCCAGCCGGTGTCGACGTAGGAGTACTTGGAGGTCACCGGGAGGGTCTTGGCGAGTCTGGTGCCGTTGACGTACACGTCGAGCGAACCGGACTGGCCGTCCGGGACGCTGTAGGCCACGTTCACGGCGTTGGCCGCGCGCGGCACGGTGAACTCCACCCGCTGCCCGGCGGCCAGCCGGACGGCCTGCCGGCCGGACGCCTCCGAGGCCAGGGTGCCCTGGGTGTAGTCGGGGCCGATCCTGGTGCCGGTGCCGGCGGCCGACTCGGCCTCCACGGAGGTAAAGGGGAGCGCGGCGCCGGCCGCCGCGTGGGCGGTGGGGGCGAGGGTGACGAGCATGCCGGCGGCGAGGGCGACGACCGCCCCGATGGCCGGCATGCGCCTGACGTGTCCGGCGGTGCTGCTGTGCATGTGCTGATCCCTTCGTGGTGGGGTGCGTGGGATAGCAAGGTGCGTACGGGCGCGGCTCAGGCGCGCAGCCAGGCCGCCGTGTCCTGCGGCAGCCGGCCCCGGTCGTCCAGGGGGCCGCTGGCGAGCAGGAGCCGGGAGTGCGCGGGGAGTTCGGCGGGCGCGGCTGCGAGGTTGACCACGCAGAGCGCGCCGTCCGCGCGGGAGAAGGCGAGCACGCCGTCGGGGGCGGGCAGCCAGGTCAGCGGGCCGTCGCCGAACCCGGGGCGCAGGGCGATGGCCTCGCGGTAGAGGGCGAGCATGGAGTGGGGGTCCCGCCGCTGGCGGTCGACGGCGTACGCCGGCCAGCCGGCCGGCTGCGGCAGCCACGGCTCGGCACGGGAACCGAAGCCCGCGTACGGCCGGCCGGCCTCCCACGGCAGCGGCACCCGGCAGCCGTCGCGGCCGGGGTCGGTGCCGCCCGAGCGGAAGTACATCGGGTCCTGGACGCGCTCCGGCGGGATGTCGGCCTCCGGCAGGCCCAGTTCCTCGCCCTGGTAGACGTAGACCGCGCCGGGCAGCGCCAGGGACAACAGGGCGGCGGCCCGTGCCCTGCGGGTGCCGAGCGCGAGGTCGGTGGGTGTGCCGAAGGTCTTGGTGGCGAAGTCGAAGGCGGTGTCGGCGCGGCCGTACCGGGTGACCGTGCGGGTGACGTCGTGGTTGCACAGCACCCAGGTGGCCGGGGCGCCGACGGGGGCGTGCTCGGCGAGGGTGGTGTCGATGGCGGTGCGCAGCCGGCCGGCGTCCCAGGGGCAGGCCAGGAAGGCGAAGTTGAAGGCGGTGTGGAGTTCGTCGGGGCGTAGGTAGCGGGCGAAGCGCTCGGGTTCGGGGAGCCAGACCTCGCCGACGAAGACGCCGTCGTACTCGTCCGCGATCCGCCGCCAGGAGCGGTACACGTCGTGGAGTTCGTCGCGGTCCACGAACGGGTGCGGCCGGGGGTGCGCGGCGAGGTCGGGCAGGTCCGGGTCCTTGGCGAGCAGCGCCGCCGAGTCGATGCGGACGCCGGCGACCCCCCGCTCGAACCAGAAGCGGAGGATGTCCTCGTGCTCCTGGCGGACGACCGGGTGGGCCCAGTTCAGGTCGGGCTGTTCGGGGGTGAACAGGTGCAGGTACCAGTCGCCGTCGGGCAGCCGGGTCCACACCGGTTCGGTGGAGCCGGCGAACTGGGAGGGCCAGTCGTTCGGCGGGAGTGCGCCGTCCGGTCCGCGGCCGGGCCGGAAGTGGAACAGCTCGCGCTCCGGACTGCCCGGTCCGGCGGCGAGCGCGGCCCGGAACCAGGGGTGCTGGTCGGAGACGTGGTTGGGCACGATGTCGACGATGGTGCGGATGCCCGACTCCCGTGCCTCCGCGATGAGTTTCTCCGCCTCGGCGAGGGTGCCGAAGGCCGGGTCGATGGTCCGGTAGTCGGCGACGTCGTAGCCGCCGTCCTTCAGGGGTGACAGGTACCAGGGGGTGAACCACAGGGCGTCCACGCCGAGTTCGGCGAGGTACGGCAGCCGGGCCCGGACGCCCGCGAGGTCGCCGGTGCCGTCGCCGTCGCCGTCCGCGAAGCTGCGGACGTACACCTGGTAGATGACGGCGGAGCGCCACCAGTCAGGGTCTTTCCGGGCAGGGGTGGGCTGTCCCACGGGGCTTGCCTTTCTGTAGACGGGGCGGCGGCGTCAGCCCTTGGTGCTGCCCGCGCTGATCCCGGCGATGATGTGCCGCTGGAAGACGAGGAAGAGCGTCACCATCGGGATGCTGGCGATCACCATCGCGGCGATGAGCACGGTGAGCTGGATGTTCTGCGACAGCTGGACCAGGGCCACGCTGATCGGCTGCTTGCCGGTGTCGGAGAAGACCATCAGCGGCCACAGGAAGTCCTGCCAGACGGCGACCAGGGCGAAGATGGACACCACGCCGAGCACCGGCCGGGACATGGGCAGGACGACGGACCACAGGATGCGCAGCCTGCCGGCGCCGTCGATCTCGGCGGCCTCCAGCACATCGCGCGGCAGCTGGTCGAAGAACCGTTTGAGCAGGTAGAGGTTGAAGGCGTTGGCGGCCGCCGGCAGCCAGATGGCGAGGGGGTCGTTGAGTAGGCTGGTGTGGATCAGCGGCAGGTCGGCGACGGTGAGGTACTTGGGGACGACCAGCGCCTGCGCCGGCACCATGAGGGTGGCGAGGATGCCGCCGAGGATCACCTTGCCGAAGGCGGGCCTCAGCTTGGACAGGGCGTAGGCCGCGGCGGTGCACAGGACGAGCTGGCAGGCCCAGGCGCCGGCCGCCTGGACGACCGTGTTCAGCAGGTGCCGCGGCAGCTCCATCAGGTTCCAGGCGTCGGTGTAGCCGTCGGGGTGCCAGTGCTCGGGCACGAGGGTGGGCGGGGTCCGCGCCACCTCGTCCGGGGACTTCAGCGCGCCGGTCACCATCCAGTACACGGGGAAGAGGAAGGCGAGCGCGAAGAGCACGACGACGGCCGTGAACACCGTCCAGTACACGGCCTTGCCGCGGGGGCGGGCGAGGGTGGCCGGCGAGATCAGGGTGCGGGTGGCGCTCATGCGTTCCCCTCCGAGCGGGTGAGCCGCAGGTAGACCGCGGAGAAGGCGCCGAGCAGCAGCAGGAGCAGCACGCTGAGGGCGCAGGCGCCGCCGAAGTCGTTGTAGAGGAAGGCGTACTTGTAGATGAGGTAGAGGACGGTGACGGTGGCGTTCTCCGGTCCGCCGCCGGTGATGACGAACGGCTCGGTGAACACCTGCATGGTGGCGATGATCTGGAGGAGCATCAGCATCAGGATCACGAACCGGGTCTGCGGGACCGTGACGTGCCGCACGCGCTGGAGGAGGTTCGCGCCGTCCAGTTCGGCCGCCTCGTACAGCTCGCCGGGGATGGACTGGAGCGCGGCGAGGTAGATCAGGACGGTGCCGCCCAGGTTGGCCCAGGTGGCGACGATCACCAGGGAGACCAGCGCGGTGTCGGCGCCGTTGGACCAGTTGGAGGTGGGCAGGTGGAGCCAGCGCAGCGCCTCGTTGGCGAGGCCGGCCCCGGGGTCGTAGAACCACTTCCACAGCAGGGCGCTGACCACCGGCGGGATCATCACCGGCAGGTAGACCACGACCCGGAAGAAGGCCCTGGCGTGCCGGAGTTCGTTCAGCACGAGGGCGAGCACGAAGGGGATCGCGAAGCCGATGAGCAGGGCCAGCAGGGTGAAGGTGAGGGTGTTGCGCCAGGCGGCCGTGAACTCGGGGTCGTGGAGGACGCGGGTGAAGTTGGCGGTGCCGACCCATTGGGGCGCCGAGCCGGGTGTGTACTTCTGGAAGGCGATGACGACCGCGCGGATCGCCGGGTACCAGGAGAACAGGGCGAAGCAGAGCAGCCCGCCGAGGAGGAAGCCGTAGGCGCGGGCCTGGTCGGCCAGCCGGCGCCGCCGCGGGCCTCCCGCCGGGGGTGGCACCGGGACCGGGTGGGCGGCGGCCGTCGTCCCGGGCCGCCGCTCGGCCGTCTTCGTCATCGTGGTCAGCTCCGGGCCAGGATGCCGTCGATCTTGTCGGACGCGTCCTTCAGCAGCTGGTCGACGTCCGCGTCCTCCTTGGTCAGGACGGCGGAGACGACGCCGTCGAGGACGGAGTAGATCTGCTGGGCGTGCGGCGGCTCGATCTTCATCCGGAGCCGCTGGTTGCCGTCGAGGAAGGCCCGGTAGTTCCCCACCGGGACGTTGGCGTTGGCCTTCTTGGTCCGCTGGTCCGTGGCGTCGGCGGTGCCGGTGAACAGACGCGGCTCGGGCAGGCCGACGGGGGCGTCGTTCTTCTTGGCCCGCGCGTAGTCGCCGAGGAAGCCCTTGCCCGGGGTGAGGAACATGTGGTCGAGCCACTTCAGGCCGGCCCGGATCTGGGCGGGCGTGGCCTTCTTGTTGAACATGTAGCCGTCGCCGCCGATGAGGGTGCCCTGGCCGCCCGGCATGGGGGCCAGGGCGAGGTCCTTGTAGTCGCCGCCCTTCTCCTTGACCAGGATCGGGATGTTGTCCGGGGCGGCGAGGTACATGCCGAGCTTGCCCGAACCCATCATCTGCTGCACGTCGTTGATGACGAGGAGCTGCTTGCTGCCCATCGAGTCGTCGGTCCACCGCATGGCGTGCAGGTTCTCCAGGACGGCACGGCCCTCGGGGCTGTCGACGGCGGCCTTCCCGCCGTCCGCGTCGACGACGTCGCCGCCCTGGGAGTACAGCTCCGCGGTGAAGTGCCAGCCGCCCTGGTTCTGCGCGCTGTAGTCGGCGTAGCCGACCGTCCCGTTCCCGAGGGCGGCGATCCGCTTGGCGGCGGCGCGCACCTCGTCCCAGGTCGCCGGGGGCTTGTCGGGGTCGAGGCCGGCCTTCTCGAAGAGCGCGCGGTTGTAGATCAGCCCCATGGAGTAGCCGGTGCGGGGGATGCCGTAGACCTTGCCGTCCACGGTGTAGATGTCCCGCAGCTGCTTCTGGATGCTGTCGTAGCCCTTCAGTTCCCTCAGGTACGGCGTGAGGTCGGCGGCCTGTCCGACGTCGACGACGTGCTTCGCGTCCGTGAAGTACGTGTAGAAGACGTCTTCCATCTGGCCGCCCGCCAGTTTGGCGTCGAAGGTCTTCGGGTCCTGGCACGGGAAGGCGTCGTGCGCGACGACGTCGATGTCCGGATTCTGCCGTTCGAAGGCGGCGATGTCCTGTTCGAAGAACCCGCGGTCGACCTTGGCGCTCCTGGGCGGCTCGCAGTTGACGGTGATGCGGGTCTTGCCGCTCGCCGCGTCGTCGTCACCGGACCCGCAGGCGGTGGCCGCGAGGGCGAGGGAGGAACAGACGCTTAGCGCTACGACGGTACGGCGGAACCCGGTGTGTCTCATCGGTGGACCCCTCATGGCACTCATGGCGGGAGCGGTGGGCGTCGCACACTCAAGCACCGCCGACACCGGTACGCAATATGTCGCGCGGAATCTGTAATTATTCGACAGCTGATCGGATCTTCCGGGGTTCAGTCGCGCGGCGCTTGTCCGGTGGAGCCGCGGACGACCAGTTCCGGCTCGAACAGCAGTTCCTCGGCGGGTACGGCGGTGCCGCCGATCTGCGCGTTCAGCAGTTCCACGGCCGCGCGTCCCATGGCCTCGATGGGCTGGCGGACGGTGGTCAGCGGCGGCTCGGTGCAGTTCATGAACGCCGAGTCGTCGTAGCCGACGACGGAGATCCGGCCCGGGACGTCGTACCCCTTGCGGCGTGCCGCCCGGACCGCGCCGAGGGCCAGCGGGTCGGAGGCGCAGATGATGCCGGTGACGCCGCGGTCCATCAGCCGGGCGGCGGCGGCGTGACCGCCCTCGATGGAGAAGATGGACCGCGCGACGAACTCCTCCGGCAGGTCGGCACGGAGGGCGCGGGCCGCGGCCAGTTTGCGGGCCGAGGGGACGTGGTCGCCGGGGCCGAGGAGCAGGCCGATGCGCTCGTGCCCGAGGGAGGCCAGGTGCCGCCACGCCTGCTCCACGGCGACGGCGTCGTCGCAGGAGACGGCGGGGAAGCCGAGGTGTTCGATGGCCGCGTTGACCAGCACGACCGGGATGTTGCGCCCGGCGAGCAGCCGGTAGTGGTCGTGCGGCGCGTCGGCCTGGGCGTACAGCCCGCCGGCGAACACCACGCCGGAGACCTGCTGGTGCAGCAGCAGTTCCACGTAGTCGGCCTCCGACACCCCGCCCTTGGTCTGGGTGCACAGCACCGGGGTGAGCCCCAGCTGGGCCAGGGCGCCGCCGATGACCTCGGCGAACGCCGGGAAGATGGGGTTCTGGAGTTCGGGCAGGACGAGGCCGACCAGCCGGGCGCGTTCGCCGCGCAGCTGGGTGGGGCGCTCGTAGCCGAGGACGTCGAGGGCGGTCAGGACCGCCTGCCGGGTGGCGTCGGAGACCCCGGGTTTGCCGTTCAGCACCCGGCTGACCGTGGCCTCACTGACCCCGACCTTCTTCGCCACTTCCGCAAGTCGTCGCGTCATGAACGCAAGAGTATCGCAAGCCATGCAAGCAGCTTGCGTGGAGAAGGGGAGGGGAAGTGGGGGGCGGTGGGGCCGCCGGGGCCGCTTCCGGTGCTCTCGACGGGCTCCCGCACGGTGGCCGCTCCGGCGGCGGCGTGGTCGGGGCCGGGACGGGCCCGGTGCGGGGCGCGCACGCACGGCCCGGTGCGGGACGTGCACGCGGCGCCCGGGTGCCGGTGGCGGGCGGCGCCACCAAAAGGTGCGCGGTGCGGGGCGCGCACGCGGCGCCCGGGTGCCGGTGGCGGGCGGCGCCACCGAAAGATGCGCGGTGCGGGCACACGCGCGGCGGCCTGGAATGCGACGGCGGGCGCCGCCCGTGTGCGGGAGGGGTCTCGGACCCGACGCCGCCGGCGACCTGAACGCCGGCGGTGCCGGGTCAGCTCTCGGCCGCCGGGACCACCGTGAGGTGCGACGCGGGACCTCGCGGACGGCGCGGACGGCGTACCGGCGCGGCGGGCCGGTGGGGTTCGCGCAGGACCATCGTCAGACGCCGGTAGCCGAGCTCCCGCAACGGCCGCGGTGTCTCCTCGACGATCCGGCACTCGACGCGTCCGTGCCGCGGATCCGGGTGGTGCAGCAAGCGTACCGCGCCGTCGAGACGGGTCGCGGCCTCGCCTACCGCGCGGATCCAGTGCGGCAGGCCCTGCCGGTAGGCGGCCTCCATGATCGGGTCCTGGGCGATGTCCCGGCGGACCGCCTGGAGTTCGTGGTCGTGGCCGTGCGTCTCCAGGGCGGAGCGGAGCTGGGCCAGCATCGGCAGGCACCAGCCCGACTCGTGTTCGCCCAGGACCTGCCCCGCGTCGGGGTGGAACAGGACGAACCGCAGGAAGTTGTCCCCCGGCATGGCCGTCGGGTGGGCGCGCATGCCGCAGAAGAGCGACTCGAACGCACGGTTCGCCATGACCACGTTCCACTGGCGGTCGACGACCAGGGACGGGCAGGGCAGGTACTCCAGCAGTGCTCCGTAGTCCTGGAGGTACCCCTGGGTCTCGCAAGTGTCGGGGACGGGCCGCGGTGCCGGCCGCTGCCCTCCTGCCTGATGTGCCATCGGGAGGTCACCCCTCTTGCCTCTGCGGCCTTTCACGCGGCGATGCGATCCTGGTGCCCAGCCCGGAGTCGTGTCAACTATCGTGGCATTTCATGCCGGTTGACGGCTGAAATTCGCCACAGTTGTGGCGACACCTGGATGTGGGTTCGAGACACGGGCTACTCTCCGGGAAGTTCACGGCGATCGCTCGTGAGAAGCACGGACGCATCTGAAGCCCTCTCTAGACGTAGGAGTTCTGTCGGTGACGGATGGCTACGAGGATCCGGGCGCCTCGGCGACCGCCCAGCTGCCGGCCGTCGTCGCCCGCGTCACCGCGCTCGCCGACCGCCTCGGCGTGCCGCACGCCGAGGTCTTCGACGTCGGGCGGCTCTCCATCTCCTGCGGGGTGCCCGAGCCGGTGGTCAGGGCCCTGCTGAGCGGTCGGCCCGCGGGCGAACCGGACGTCCAGGCACGCTTCCTCCAGCGGCTGGACCTGCTGCGCCGGACCCGGCTGAAACCGGGCGGGCGCCGGTACACCCAGCAGGAGATAGCCGACGGCGCGGGCATGTCCCGGCAGCAGGCCGGTGCCCTCATCAACGGCGACCGGCGCCCCACCATGGAGCACTGCGACGCCATCCAGCGTTTCTTCCGGGTGCACGCCGGGTTCCTCACCGCGGAGGACCCCGAGGCGCTGGCGGGCGCCCTCCAGCGCACCGAGCAGGAGTTGTTGCAGAAGCTCGCGGACCGGGAGCGGGCCGACATCGAGGCCGCGGAGGATCCGCTGGAGCGGCTGCTCCAGGACCACGGGGTGCGCGGAATAGCCTGGCGGGCGGCGCAGTTGCCGACCGATCAGCACCGGGACAAGGTGGCGGAGTGGCTCGACATGCTCCTGGAGAGCGTCAAGCGCCCTGAGTCGTGACCCGCCGGGGGTCATGGGCGGCGGTATGACAAGCCGTCCGGTGACGCGGCAAGTGCCGTGACCGGCCGGGGCGCTCGGGTGTGGTCGTGCCTCCGCTGAGCGGGCGAACCGGGACCGAGCCGGACGGGATTGTCAGTGGTGGGCGGCAAGCTGGGGGTGTGCGCCGCAGAGCGCGTGACCGTGACGCCTACCCGGGGAGAGCCGACCGATGCCCACCGCCGTACTGACCGACCGTGAGCGCACCGCCGTGCAGGCGTACCTGCGGCTGCTCCACACCGTGCGCGCCGCCTTCGACGGACCACCGGAGGAGGACCGGCCCGCCGTCGTCCCGCCCACCGTGCTCGCCGAGGCCGAACGCGCACTGGCCCACGCGGGCCTGGCGGGCAACGAGGAGGAGTTCTTCCGTCTCCTGCGCGACTGGTGCCCCCCGGTGGCCTGAAGCCCTGGGGTGCGGGCCGCCGGGACGGTCCGAGGGCCCGGGCGCGCCGCCGGTCGGGGGCGGGGCGGACGCCGGACGCCGGAGGGCTCCGCGGGTGCCGGACCGGAGGGGCGCGGCCACCCCCGGCGCATCGCGACCCCGCCGACGCGCGGGCGGCCGGCGTGCCGCGGGCGGCCGGGTGGGCCGGGCGTCAGGGGACGCGGGCCGTGGTGGAGGCGTGCGGGACCACCACCGAGGTGGCGACCACGCCGTCGCGTGCCACCCAGCGGCCCTCGAAGGTCTGGAGCCGGTGGCCGTCGACGAGGGGGCCGGGGACCAGGAGTTCGGCGCGCAGGGTGCCGCTCGCATCGCCGCCGGGGTCCGGCTCCAGGGTGATGTCGGCCTCGGAGAAGTCCAGCCACTTGCGGGTGAGCGGGAACCACGCCTTGTAGACGGACTCCTTGGCGCTGAACAGGAGCCGGTCCCAGTGCACGGCGGGGTGCCGCTCGGCCAGCCGGTCGAGCCGCACCAGCTCGGCGGGCAGGAAGACGGACGCGCCGACGCCGTCCGGGAGCGGCCCGTGCGGCTCGGCGTCTATGCCGACGGAGGCGAGGTCGGCGGCACGGACCAGCGCGGCGGCGCAGTAGCCGTCGCAGTGGGTCATGCTGCCGACCAGTCCGTCCGGCCACCGCGGTGCGCCCCGCTCGCCGCTGACCACGGCCTGCGGCGGCACGCCGAGCTTCTCCATGGCCCGCCGGGCACAGCCGCGCACGGCGGCGAACTCACGGCGCCGCTTGGGCACCGCGCGCGCGATGAGCGCCTCCTCCGCCGGGTAGAGCGGGGCGTCCCACAGCGGGTCGTCAGCGTGTGCCTCCACGGCCACGACCGACTCCGGGAGCAGCTCCTCGATCACCTGCTTCGACCTCCATCGGCAGGATACGGCGCAGCCTTCCCGGGGGTTCCGGACGCTTGCGCCACTCGCGGGGGTATCCCACGGAGACCTCCATGAAGCGGACTCCGTCGTGCCAGGTGGTGCGCGGGATGTGCAGGTGACCGTAGACCATGGTGGCGACCCGGAACCTGCGGTGCCAGTCGGCGGTCAGCCCGGTGCCGCACCACATGGCGAACTCGGGGTGCCACAGGACCTCGGTGGGGTGCCGGTCCAGCGGGTAGTGGCCGGCCAGCACGGTCGGGAGGTCCTCGGGCAGCTCGGCGAGCCTGCGCTCGGTCTCGGCGACCCGTGCCCGGCACCACGCCTCACGGGTCGGGTACGGGTCGGGGTGGAGCAGGAACTCGTCGTTGCAGACGATGCCCGTGCCCTCCGCGTAGGCCAGGCCCTCCGCCTTGGTGGCGCAGCCGGCCGGCAGGAACGAGTAGTCGTAGAGGAGGAACAGCGGGGCGACGACGACCGGTCCGCCGGCGCCGCGCCACACCGGGTAGGGGTCCTCGGGGGTGACGACGCCCAGCTCCCGGCACACCTCGACCAGGTGCTCGTAGCGGGCGACACCGCGCAGGGTGACCGGGTCCTTCGGATGGGTCCACAGCTCGTGGTTGCCGGGTGCCCACAGCACCTTGCGGAAGCGGCGGGCGAGCGTTTCGAGGGCCCAGCGGACATCGGCCACGGTCTCCGCGACGTCACCGGCCACGATCAGCCAGTCGTCGTCGTGCCCGGGGCGCATGTCCTCGACGAGGGCGCGGTTCTCCGGGTAGCTGATGTGCAGGTCGCTGATGGCCAGCAGCTGTCCGGCCCCGGCCGTCGACTCCACCTCGCACACCCCTTCCGATCATCCGCTGCCACCACAAGAACACATCGACCCGGCCCGGGACAAGAGCAATCCGGCCGGGTGTCAGCTCCCGGGCCGCGGCGGCGGCTTGGCCCCGCGGGGTCACTTTCGGGACACCGTCGAAGACGGGCCGCGGACGGCCGCCGGCACGGTCCGGGCCGTGCGAGATGGCTGCTCCACGGTACCGCGACCGTCCGGTGGAGCGCTCGTCCAACCGCGTCCGTCGCGGCGCCCCTCCGCGCCGGGCGGGCCCGGGCATGGCCGGATCACGCTTACTCCGTTGAGGGAGGTTCGACCGTACGCGGATTCGCAGACAATGGAGCAGACAATGGATACGAGCCGGGCCGTCCCGCCCGCGACCCGGAAGGGCCGGCCCTCCTGCGCGCCTCCCCCGGACCGCACGCGGACCCGTCCGGTGGCCGCCGGACCCGGCCGGGCCGGAGCCCGGCGCCGCCGGCTCCGGCACAGCTGATCTTCCCGCTCGACCCGGAGATCGCCTTCATGGCGCTGCCCGACATCGGCGCCGACCTGGACCGCCATGTGGATCGCCGCGTCCACCGGCCTCGCGCCCGCCGAGCAGTGCATCGCGGGCGGCATGGCCTCCGCCACGCTCGACCTGGGCAACGCCGTCCGCCCGGCCGTCCTCGCCGCGCCCGCCGACGCCGGCACCGAAGGCGTCGGCAGCCGGCGCCGCGGGTCGCCACCGCCGACGGGGAGTGACGGCTGGTCCTGCTCACCGCGCTCGGCACGGCCGCCGGGCCGCTCGCCCTGCTCCGCCCGCCCCGCCGCCGGGCCGGCCGCTCCCCCGTCACCGGCTCACCGGACCCCGCACGGGCCGCCGCGGACCCCGGCGTCCGCGACCGCGCGGCGCCCGGGAAGCCGTAACACGGGCGTTGCACGGGGCACCTCCGGTTGGCCGTATGATCGCCCCGACACCAACCAACGCCCCCCGAATTCCCCTTCGCACAGGGCTGTTTGGTGACCCTTCCACTCTCCTGCCCGGGCACGGGCCGCTCCGCCCTGCCCGCACGCCCTGAAAGGCGGCCTGCATGCTCTCTCGCGTACGCGTCTGGCTCAACCGCACGTACGCGGAGAACGTGTTCTTCATGGATCAGCTGCGCAGAAATCCCAGCGACCGCGCGGTCGAGATCCATGCCACGCACGGTGATCCCGACTCCCCCGTGCTGGCCGCCGCCGACACCGCCGAGCCGGAGCCGGAGGGCCTGTCCCCGGCCGCGTACGTCGAGTACGCCCTCGACCAGTGCGCCCGGCGCGGCATCGACGTGTTCGTGCCCCGGCTGCACCAGGCGGCGATCGTGGCGCACCGGGCCGAGTTCACGGCGGTCGGCACGGCGCTGCTGGCGCCGACGCCCGAGGCGGTGGCCGTGTTCGAGGACAAGGCGACCGCGTACGAGGCGGTGCGCTCGGTGGGCGTCCCGGTTCCGCCGTGGCGGCGGGTCCGTACGGCCGACGAACTCCTGGCCGCTGTCGAGGAGTTGGAGGCGGCCGGGTACCGGGTCTGCTTCAAGCCGGCCGCCGGTGCGGGCGGGGTGGGCTTCCGGATGATCACCCGGGACCCCTTCTCGCTCACGCACCTGAACGGCTTCCCGAGCCCGTACGTCCAGCTGGACCTGGTCGTCGAGGCACTGCGGCGGGCCGAGGAGCCCGTGGACTGGCTGGTGATGCCCCGGCTGGAGCAGCCCGAGGTCTCCGTCGACTGCCTGACCGGGCCGGACAACCGGGTGCGGCTCGCGGTGGGCCGCACCAAGAACGGCCGCCGCCGGGGCTTCACCCTGGACGAGCGGTGGCTGGCGCCGGCCCGGCTGATCGCGGAGGGCTTCGGGCTGCACCACCTGTCCAACATCCAGTTCCGGATGCTCGGCGACCGCCCGGTGCTGCTGGACGTCAACACCAGGCCCGCCGGAGGACTGCACCAGCTGTCGCTCTGCGGGGTGAACGCCCCGTGGGCGGCGGTGCGGTTGGCGCTCGGTGAGGACCCGGGGGTCATCGAACCGCCGTTCCTCGGGCAGGACTACACCGTGGTCTCGGGACCCCGGCCGGTGCTGCCGGCGGCGAGCCTGCCGCGGCAGCGGGCGGGGGCGGACCAGGTGCCCCGGCCGGCCGTGCCGGAGCCGGTGCGGGCGGCTCCGGCGGGTGAGGTGCTGCCGCTCTAGGGCGGCGGAGCGGTCGCCTCCCCTGTCACCTCGGGTAGGCCAGGGCGGGTCCCCTCCCTCGTCACCTCAGGTACGCCAGGCCCGGGTGGACCGCGGTGTAGCCCTCGAGCAGCCGGCGGGCCACCGTGACCGAGTCGACCAGCGGATGCAGCGCGAACGCCGCCACGGCACTGGCCCGGGAACCGGACTCGGCGGCGGCGAGCACCTCGCGGTCGACGGCCTTGACCGCGCAGACCAGGCCGGTGGCGTGGCCGGGCAGCGGATCGGCGGCGAGCGGGTGGGCGCCACTCGCGTCGACCAGGCACGGCACCTCGACGACCGCGTCGGCGTCGAGGACCGACAGGGTGGAGCGGTTGCGGACGTTGAGAATCAGGGTGGCGCGTTCGTCGCGGGCGATGGCCCGCATCAGGGCGAGGGCCACCTTCTCGTATCCGCCGGACAGGTCGTCGGCCTCGCGTTCGCCCGCGCCGGCGCTCTCCCGGTTCTCGGACATGTACGTCGCCTCCCGCTCGGCGCGGGTGCGGTCCCAGGCGCGCAGGGCGGAGCCGCCGGGGTCGCCCGCCCGCTCGTAGAACCGGGCCTGCTGGTCGCGCAGGAAGGCGCCGCGGGTCTGCCCGGCCTCCTGGTAGGCGCGCACGGTCTCCCGGTTGAAGTAGTAGTAGTGCAGGTACTCGTTGGGGACGGCGCCAAGCGAGCGCAGCCAGTCGGCGCCGAACAGCCGGCCCTCCTCGAACGAGCCGAGCAGCGCGGGGTCCGCGAGCAGCCGCGGCAGTTCGTCACGCCCGGCGACGCGCAGGCCGCGCACCCAGCCGAGGTGGTTGAGGCCGACGTAGTCGACGAACGCCCGGCCCGGGTCGGCGCCGAGGACGCGGGCGATACGGCGGCCGAGGCCGACCGGCGAGTCGCAGATGCCGATGACGCGGTCGCCGAGGTGGCGGGACATCGCCTCGGTCACCAGCCCGGCCGGGTTGGTGAAGTTGATGACCCAGGCGTCCGGGGCGAGGCGGGCCACGCGCCGGGCGATGTCGACGGCGACCGGTACCGTGCGCAGGCCGTACGCGATGCCGCCCGCGCCGACGGTCTCCTGTCCGAGGACGCCTTCGGCGAGGGCCACCCGCTCGTCGTCCGCCCGCCCCTGGAGGCCGCCGACGCGGATCGCGGAGAAGACGAAGTCGGCGCCGCGCAGGGCCTCGTCCAGGTCGGTGGTGGCGGACACCCGGGGCGCGTCGGGGACGCCCGCGGCCTGCTCCGCCAGCACCCGGGAGACCGCGCGCAGCCGGCGGTCGTCCGGATCGTGCAGCACGACCTCGGTGACCCGCCCCTCGGCATGGTCCGTCAGCAGCGCGCCGTACACCAGCGGCACCCGGAACCCGCCACCGCCCACAATCGTCAGCCTCACGCCCGTACCCTTCGTCACGCCGTACCCGTCCGCGCCGGCCCCGCCCCGCCCGTACCCGGGCCTTTCCTCGGCCACACCGGCGACCGGTACCACCCTGTCATCCGCCGCGCCGCCGCCCCACCCGCCCGGCACCCCGGCCACCGTCCGCCACCGGCTCCACGCCGCGGTCTTCAGGGCGCCTTCATCCAGGGGTCGCGGGCCCGCGCGATCCTCGGCGCGTGACGGACCGAGGACCGGCCGGGCCCGGGCCGGTGGGCGCCGGACGGCGGGATAACGCTGCCACCGCGTCCGGCGGGCGCCCGGCGTACGGCGGTGAGCGCGACGAGCGGGTACGGCGGGACCCCGGGAGCCCGGGCCCGGTCGGCATCCGGTGCCACCGGCACGAGGGGATCGTCGTCGTCAACCACCGGCGGGCCCGTGGTCTGGCCGGGCCGGCGGCCACCTGGGAGCTGAGCCTGGCCGACGGCCGGACCTTCGCCGCCCCGGCCGAGCTGCCCGATCTGCGGCCGGGCGAGACCGCCGCCGTGCCGCTGCCACGGCCCTTGCCGCTGCCGCTGCCGGCGGACGGCGGCGCGGTCTGGCTGACGCTTCGGGTGGTGACGGCCGAGGAGCACCCGGGGGCACCGCCCGGTACCCGGGTGTGCGCACCACGCGTCCGGCTCCGGACGGAGGCGGACGCCGCGCGGCAAGCGGCGGGCGGACGGCGGTCGGCGACGGCCTTCGGCCGCTGAACCCTCCTGCGGGCCGAGCCCTCCGGCGGCCGGGACGCCTGCCGTCGCGTGCGGGCCGAGTCTGTCCGACCGCGACGACAGCCGGTCCGGCGCGGTCGCGGGGGCCACGGGCGCCGGTGACCGGCGGTCCCGGCGGACGGTCCCGGCAGACTTCGACGCGGTCACCGGCAGGCGCGACACCCGCCTCGCCCTCACCGGCGGCCGGGCGGCCGGCTCCGGGAACGTGAACCGGTTCGGCTCCGCGAACGTCAACCGGTTCGGCATCGGGCACCGGGCGCGGCCCGGCGGTGCGGACACCGCGGGGGGGGCTCACCCGGGCGAACGCAGCTCCGCCCGGAACGCCACCGGGGTCTGGCCGGTGTGCAGGTGGAAGAACTTGGAGAAGTTCGCCGCGTCGGGGAAGCCCACGGCCACCCCGACGCGGCCTATCGGGAGTTCCGTGTGGGCGAGGAGGCGCTGGGCCTCCAGGACGACGCGTTTGTCGATGAAGCCCTTGGGGGTCTCGCCGGTGGCCGCGCGGACGGCGCGGACCAGGGTGCGCCGGGAGTAGCCGAGGGCGTCGGCGTAGGCGCTGACGCTGTGGTTGGTGGCGAAGCCGTGCTCGACGGCGTCCCGGAAGCGGGTGAAGGTGCTGTCGGTGTGCTGCCCGGAGATCCGCGCCGTGCTGGTGGCGAGGTGGGCGAGGCGCAGCAGGAACGCGGTCAGCGTGTGCCGCAGGACCGCCGTGTGCAGACCGGGCGGGAGGGTGTCGGCGTCCTCGTACTCGCGGCGCAGCTGGTCGAGGGCGGCCTGGAGCGCGGCGCGCTCGGCCGGGCCGGGGCGCAGCAGCGGGGGCAGGTCGTAGCGGTACAGGCCGGTGGCCTCGACGGTGCTGCGCGGCAGGAAGCCGGGTTGCATGGTCAGCACGGTTCCGCGGTACACGGGTTCCCGGGAGAAGCGGTGGACCTGTCCGGGGCGGATCCACAGCAGGTCGCCGGCGCCGGCCTCGTACTCGGCGAAGTCGATCATGTGCCGTACGGGGCCGTCGGTGAAGAGCATGACCACGTGGAAGTCGATGCGGTGGACGCGGTGCAGGGGGGCGTCGGCGTGCCAGGGCCGGTCGGTGCCCATCGGGCCGACCTGCATGCCGACGCCCCCGAGGGCCAGTTCCGCCGGGAAGGGGAAGGTCCTGATCCCGTCGCGATCGGTGTCGCCCTCGCCGCCGGAACCGCCGGCGGCGTCCGTCGTGCCGCCGCCGGTGACGCCGCTGCCGTTACCGGCGGCTTGCCGTCTTGTATCGGTCATGTCCCTTTTATGCCGTCTCTATCGCGTGACCACTGTCCCAGATTCACCACAGGCTGACACACCCCGCCCTTCCTTCGAAAAAGTCAGACTTTTATGTTTGAACGCGTCCGGCCAGCCCAACCGCACTGAACAAGGACTTCTTGAAGATGACGACGCAGACTTCCGACGGCTTCGAGTGGACCGACCTCGACCGGCGTGCCGTGGACACCGCCCGCATTCTGGCGGCCGACGCAGTGCAGAAGGTGGGCAACGGACACCCGGGCACGGCGATGAGCCTGGCGCCTGCCGCGTACACGATCTTTCAAAAGGTGATGCGACACGACCCGGCGGACCCCGAGTGGACCGGCCGTGACCGGTTCGTCCTCTCCCCCGGCCACACCTCGCTGACCCTCTACACGCAGCTCTTCCTCGCGGGCTACGAGCTGGAGCTGGACGACCTGAAGGCGTTCCGCACGCACGGCTCGAAGACTCCGGGCCACCCCGAGTACGGGCACACCGCGGGCGTGGAGACCACCACCGGTCCGCTCGGCCAGGGCGTCGCCAACGCCGTCGGCATGGCGATGGCCGCCCGCTACGAACGCGGCCTGTTCGACCCGGAGGCCCCCGCCGGCACCTCCCCCTTCGACCACACCGTCTGGGCGATCGTCTCCGACGGCGACCTGGAGGAGGGCGTCTCCGCCGAGGCGTCCTCGCTGGCCGGCCACCAGAAGCTCGGCAACCTGGTCTTCGTCTACGACGACAACCACATCTCCATCGAGGGCGACACCGCGACCGCGTTCTCCGAGGACGTGCTGAAGCGGTACGAGGCCTACGGCTGGCACACCCAGCGCGTGGCACCCACCGCCGACGGCGACATCGACGCGCCCGCCCTGTACGCGGCGCTCGAGGCCGCCCGCGCCGAGACCGGCCGGCCCTCGATCATCGCGCTGCGCACGATCATCGCCTGGCCCGCGCCGAACGCACGGAACACCGAGGCGTCCCACGGCTCCGCGCTCGGCGAGGAGGAGATCGCCGCCACCAAGCGGCTCCTCGGCTTCGACCCTGAGCGGACCTTCGAGGTCGCCGACGAGGTGCTCAAGCACACCCGCGGGGCCCTGGACCGGGGCGCCGAGGCACACGCGGCCTGGGACAAGCGGATCGCCGAGTGGCGTGCCGCCCAGCCGGAGCGGGCCGAGCTGTTCGACCGTGTGAGCAAGGGCGAGCTGCCCACGGGCTGGGAGGACGCCCTGCCCGTGTTCGAGGCGGGCAAGTCGGTCGCCACCCGCGCCGCCTCCGGCAAGGTGCTCCAGGCCCTCGGTCCGGTCCTCCCCGAGCTGTGGGGCGGCTCCGCCGACCTGGCCGGCTCCAACAACACCACCATCGACAAGACCAGCTCCTTCCTGCCCGAGGGCAACCCGCTGCCCGGTGCGGACCCGTACGGCCGTACGGTGCACTTCGGCATCCGCGAGTTCTCGATGGCCGCGGAGATGAACGGCATCGCCCTGCACGGCAACACCCGCGTCTACGGCGGCACCTTCCTGGTGTTCTCCGACTACATGCGCAACGCCGTCCGGATGTCGGCGCTGATGCAGCTGCCGGTGACCTACGTGTGGACGCACGACTCCATCGGCCTCGGCGAGGACGGCCCGACCCACCAGCCGGTGGAGCACCTGGCCTCGCTGCGCGCGATCCCGGGCCTGAACGTCGTCCGCCCGGCGGACGCCAACGAGAC
The DNA here is from genome assembly GCF_000718775.1 of Streptomyces sp. NRRL S-31. Lineage (GTDB taxonomy): Bacteria > Actinomycetota > Actinomycetes > Streptomycetales > Streptomycetaceae > Streptomyces. Next base: position 2,537 of record NZ_JOCB01000059.1, on the reverse strand, counting down.
CGCGATCGCCTGGGCCGAGATCCTGAAGAGGCACGCCACGCACCCCGCCCCGCACGGGCTCGCGCTCACCCGCCAGGGCGTGCCGGTGTACGCGCCGGACGAGGACGCGGCCAAGGGCGGCTACGTGCGGTTCGAGTCCTCGACGGAGGTCCCGGAGGTGATCATCATCGCGACGGGCTCCGAGGTGCAGCTCGCCGTGGCCGCGCGGGAGCGGCTGGAGGCCGAGGGGATCGGCACCCGGGTGGTCTCGATGCCGTCCGTGGAGTGGTTCGAGGAGCAGCCGCGCGAGTACCGCGACCGGGTGCTGCCGCCGGCCGTGAAGGCCCGCGTCGCCGTCGAGGCCGGTATCGGCCTGACCTGGTACCGGTTCGTCGGTGACGCCGGCCGCATCGTCTCGCTGGAGCACTTCGGCGCCTCCGCCGACGCCGGGACCCTGTTCACCGAGTTCGGCTTCACCCCCGAGAACGTCGCCGCGGCGGCCCGCGAGTCGCTCGCCACCACGCGCGCCTGATATCGACGCAGAATAGAAAGATGATCAAAGTGAACGAAACAACGGCGACCCCGGGAGCCCTCAAGCGCCTCGCCGACGAAGGCGTGTCGATCTGGCTCGACGACCTGTCGCGCAAGCGGATCACCTCGGGCAGCCTCGCCGGACTGGTGTCGAGCGGAAGTGTCGTCGGTGTCACCACGAACCCGTCCATCTTCCAGGCGGCCATAGGCTCCGGAGAGGGCTACGAGGAGCAGCTCACCGACCTCGCCGTGCGCGGGGTCACGGTGGACGAGGCCGTGCGGATGATGACGACCGCCGACGTGCGCGACGCCGCCGACATCCTGCGTGCCGTGTACGACACCACCGACGGCCGGGACGGCCGGGTCTCCATCGAGGTCGACCCGCGCCTGGCCCACGCCACCGCGGCGACCGTCGCCGAGGCCAAGCAGCTGTCCTGGCTGGTGGACCGCCCCAATGTGATGATCAAGATTCCGGCGACGAAGGCCGGTCTCCCGGCCATCACCGAGGTCATCGGCCTCGGCATCAGCGTCAACGTGACCCTGATCTTCTCCCTGGAGCGCTATCGCGAGGTGATGGACGCCTACCTGGCCGGTCTGGAGAAGGCCCGGGAGCGGGGCATCGACCTCTCCACCATCCACTCGGTGGCGTCCTTCTTCGTCTCGCGGGTGGACTCCGAGATCGACAAGCGGCTGACCGCCCTCGGCACCGACGAGGCCCTGGCGCTCAAGGGCCGCGCGGCCCTCGCCAACGCCCGGCTCGCCTACGAGGCCTACGAGGAGGTCTTCGCCTCCGGCCGCTGGCTGGCGCTGGCCGGTGACGGGGCGAACAAGCAGCGCCCGCTGTGGGCGTCGACCGGGGTGAAGGACCCCGCTTACAAGGACACCCTGTACGTGGACGAGCTGGTCGCGCCCGGCACCGTCAACACCATGCCCGAGGCCACCCTGAACGCCGCCGCCGACCACGGCCGGATCACCGGCGACACGGTGACCGGCGGCTACGCTCAGGCCCGCGCCGACCTGGCCGCCGTCGAGCGGCTCGGCATCTCCTACGACGAGGTCGTCCAGCAGTTGGAGGACGAGGGCGTCGCCAAGTTCGAGACGGCCTGGCAGGACCTGCTGGACGCCGTCGCCACGTCCCTGAAGAGCAAGGGAGCTGACGCCCGATGACCGAGAACGCCCCCGCCCAGACGCCCGCGCCCGAGGCGGCCCCGGCCGCCCCGGCCCCGGCCCCGGCGGTCACGGCCGCCGACTGGGCGAACCCGCTGCGGGACGCCCGCGACCGCCGGCTCCCGCGCATCGCCGGACCGTCGGGCCTGGTCATCTTCGGCGTCACCGGTGACCTGTCCCGCAAGAAGCTGATGCCGGCCGTCTACGACCTGGCCAACCGCGGTCTGCTGCCGCCGGGCTTCTCCCTCGTCGGGTTCGCCCGCCGGGACTGGGAGGACCAGGACTTCGCGCAGGTCGTGCACGACGCGGTCCGCGAGCACTCGCGCACCGAGTTCCGCGAGGAGGTGTGGCAGCAGCTCGCCGAGGGCATGCGGTTCATCCCCGGCGACTTCGACGACGACACCGCCTTCAAGCAGCTGAAGGACGCCGTCGACGAACTCGACGCCTCCCGGGGCACCGGCGGCAACTTCGCCTTCTACCTCTCGGTGCCGCCGAAGTTCTTCCCGAAGGTCGTCCAGCAGCTGAAGAAGCACGGCCTGGCCAACCCGCCGGAGGGCTCCTGGCGGCGCGCGGTCATCGAGAAGCCCTTCGGGCACGACCTGGACAGCGCGCGCGACCTGAACGCGATCGTGCACGAGGTGTTCGAGCCGGACCAGGTGTTCCGCATCGACCACTACCTCGGCAAGGAGACCGTCCAGAACATCCTGGCGCTGCGCTTCGCCAACCAGATGTACGAGCCGATCTGGAACCGGTCGTACGTCGACCACGTGCAGATCACGATGGCCGAGGACATCGGCATCGGCGGCCGGGCCGGCTACTACGACGGCATCGGCGCCGCCCGCGACGTCATCCAGAACCAC
>NZ_JOCB01000058.1 GCF_000718775.1 Streptomyces sp. NRRL S-31 | reverse complement strand
GCCCGCTGCCGCTCCTCGCCCCCGTCGGTGCCGCGGCCGGACCCGCTCCGGCCGCCTTGCGCGCCGACCGCAGCCCGCCGCGCTGCTTCTGCCCGGGCTCCTCGCCCCGCCGGCCCGCCGGCCCGCCGGAGTGACCCGGCAGCGGCACCACCCGCGTGACGTCCATCGACTCGGGCTCGGGCGCGTGGATCACCGCCTTGAGCATGGCCCGGGCCCCGGCGTCGTCGAGCCGGTGGGCCGGGTCCTTGGTCAGCAGGCCGTAGATGACGTCCCGCAGCGGTCCCGCGTGCTGGGGCTCGTCCAGGGGCTCGGTCATCACCGCGGTGAGCGTGGCGATCGCCGAACCCTTGTCGTAGGGCGGCGATCCCTCGACCGCCGCGTACAGCAGACCGCCGAGCGACCACATGTCGGCCGCGGGTCCCGGCTTGTGACCGCGGGCCCGCTCCGGGGCGATGTAGGAGGGGGCGCCGACGAGCATGCCGGTGGAGGTGATGGACGGGTCGCCCTCGACCTGCGCGATGCCGAAGTCCGTGAGCACGACCCGGCCGTCCTCGGCGATCAGCACGTTGGACGGCTTCACGTCCCGGTGCAGGATGCCCTCACGGTGCGCGGAGCGCAGCACGTCGAGGACGGCGAGCCCCACCTCGGCGGCGCGCCGGGGCTCCAGCAGGCCGTCCTCCCGGATGACGTCGGCCAGGGACTTGCCCTCGACCAGCTCCATGACGATCCAGGGCCGGTCGTCCTCGTCGACGACGTCGAAGACCGTCACCGCGCTGGTGTTGCGGATCCGGGCGATCGCCTTGGCCTCGCGCAGGGTGCGCGTGATCAGGCGCCGCTTCTCCTCCTCGTCGATGTTCGACGGGAATCGCAGTTCCTTGACGGCGACCGTCCGGCCGAGGGTCTCGTCCTCGGCGCGCCAGACCGTGCCCATACCGCCCCGGCCCAGCACGTCTCCCAGCCGGTACCGCCCGGCGAGGAGACGCCGCTCGCTCTTGTCCTGACGAGTCTCCTGACGAGATGAACCCGCCCGCTCCGCCTCCGACATGCGTCCCCTCATACAACCCGCCCTGACAGAGCCTCCATTGTCTCTCACCCGACAAGTGCCCGACGCCCAGGGTGCCCCCGGCCGGACCGTTCCCGACCACCGCCGCCGCGGGTCTCGGGTGGTACGGGAAGCCGCGCCCGGCGCTACAGCGGCACGATGTCCGGTGCCCCGAGCCGGGCCGCGTCCGCCGTCTGGTCGTCCGGCTGGAGCTGGGACTCCCGCTCGGCCGCCACGCGCTTGTCGTAGTGCTCGACCTCGCGCGCCGTCCGCTCCTCGTCCCAGCCCAGGACCGGCGCCATCAGCTCGGCCGCCTCCCGGGCGCTGCGGGTGCCCCGGTCGAAGGTCTCGATGGATATGCGGGTGCGGCGGGTGAGGACGTCGTCCAGGTGCCGGGCGCCCTCGTGCGAGGCGGCGTACACCACCTCGGCGCGCAGGTAGTCGTCGGCGGCGTGCAGCGGTTCGCCGAGCGCGGGATCGGCCGTGATGAGGTCCAGGACCTCGTCCGCCAGGGAGCCGTACCGGTTCAGCAGGTGTTCCACGCGGACCACGTGCAGTCCGGTGCGGGCGGCGATCCGCGCTCGCGCGTTCCACAGCGCCTGGTAGCCCTCCGCGCCGATCAGCGGGGTCTCCTCCGTCACGGAGTCGGCGACCCGCATGTCCAGGCCGTGCACGGCCTCGTCGACGGCGTCCTTCGCCATCACCCGGTAGGTGGTGTACTTGCCGCCCGCCACGACCACCAGTCCCGGCGCCGGGTGGGCGACCGTGTGTTCGCGGGAGAGCTTGCTGGTGGCGTCGGACTCGCCGGCCAGCAGCGGGCGCAGCCCGGCGTACACCCCCTGGACGTCGTCGCGGCCGAGCGGCACCGCCAGCACCGAGTTGACGCGTTCCAGCAGGTAGTCGATGTCGGCGCTGGAGGCGGCCGGGTGGGCCTTGTCCAGGTCCCAGTCGGTGTCGGTGGTGCCGACGATCCAGTGCCGGCCCCAGGGGATGACGAACAGGACCGATTTCTCGGTGCGCAGGATCAGACCGGTGGTGGAGTGGACGCGGTCCTTGGGCACGACGAGGTGGATGCCCTTGGAGGCGCGGACGTGGAACTGCCCGCGCTCGCCCACCATGGCCTGCGTGTCGTCGGTCCACACGCCGGTGGCGTTGACGATCTGCTTGGCGCGGATCTCGTACTCCCCGCCCGCCTCCACGTCCCTGACGCGGGCCCCGACGACCCGCTCGCCCTCGCGCAGGAACCCGGTCACGCGCGCGCGGTTGGCCGCCTTCGCGCCGTAGGACGCCGCCGTGCGCACCAGGGTGGCGACGAAGCGGGCGTCGTCCATCTGGGCGTCGTAGTACTGGAGGGCGCCGACCAGGGTGTCCTTCTTCAGGCAGGGGGCCACGCGCAGGGCCTGACGCCGGGTCAGGTGACGGTGTACCGGCAGGCCCCTGCCATGGCCGCGGGCCATCGACATCGCGTCGTACAGCGCGACGCCCGAGCCCGCGTACCACCGCTCCCAGCCCTTGTGCCGGAGCGGGTAGAGGAACGGCACCGGTCTGACCAGGTGCGGGGCGAGCCGCTCCAGCAGCAGACCGCGCTCCTTGAGGGCCTCGCGGACCAGGGCGAAGTCGAGCATCTCCAGGTAGCGCAGGCCGCCGTGAATGAGCTTGCTGGACCGGCTGGAGGTGCCGGACGCCCAGTCCCGGGCCTCGACCAGGCCGGTCGACAAGCCGCGGGTGACCGCGTCCAGCGCGGTGCCGGCCCCCACCACCCCGCCGCCGACCACCAGCACGTCCAGTTCGCGCTCCGCCATCGCCGCCAGTGCCTCGGCGCGCTGCGCCGGCCCCAGAGTCGCTGTCCTCACCGCTGCCTCCCGCTGTCGCTGACCAGCTCGCGTCGGCCGCACCCGGTGGGCGTAGCCCGGTTCGCCCCCTCCTCCTGCCCAGATTCTGAGGGTTCTGTCCGAGTTCGGCCACCACGTGCTCCCCGCCTGTGGACAACTCGCACAGAACCCTCGGAGACACACAAACACAATCACACATAACAGTCATATGGGTACCTAGTCTGAACAGTGCACTCGCTCTTGCTGTCCACAGCGGTTGCGCACCTGTCCCGCTTCGGCTACTGGGAAGGACGGCCCACGCATGCCCGCAGACCTCGCCGTCATCGGACTCGGTCCCTACGGCGCGCCGCTCGCCCAGGCCGCGGTCGCCGCCGGCATCCCCACCGTCGGTTACGCCACCGGCCCCGAGGCGGGTCCGCTCAGCCCCGCCGAGCTGCGCCGGATGCACGCCGCCGGCTTCCGCCCCGTCACCGACCCGGCCCTGCTGGGCCGGGTGCGCACCGCGGTGATCTGCGCGCCCGTCCCGCGCGGCGCCGACGGCGGCCTCGACCTCGGACAGGTCGAGGCGGCGGCCCGCACCCTGGCCGCGCGGCTGCGTCCGCACACCACGGTCATCCTGGAGTCGCCCGTGCTGCCGGGGACGACGGAGACGTTCCTGCGCCCGCTGCTGGAGGAGGGGTCGGGTCTGCGCGCCGGCCGCGACTTCCACCTCGCCTACTCCCCCAGCCGGGTCGACCCCGGCAGCCGCGGCCACACGCCCGCCGGCACCCCGAAGGTCATCGGCGGCCTCACCCCCGCCTGCACCGAGTCCGCCGCCGCCTTCTACGGCCGGCTCACCGACAAGGTGGTGCGCGCGCGTGGTCTGCGCGAGGCGGAGACCGTGCAGCTGTTGGAGACCAACTACCGGCACGTCAACATCGCCCTCGTCAACGAGATGGCCGTCCTCTGCCACGAACTGGGGGTGGACCTGTGGGACGTCATCCGCTGCGCGGAGACCAAGCCCTTCGGCTTCCACGCCTTCCGGCCGGGCCCCGGCGTCGGCGGGCACGGCGTCCCGCACGACCTGACCGGGCACGCGACCCGCACCCTGCGCATGGTCGAGCTGGCGCAGCAGGTCAACAGCCGGATGCCGCGCTACGTCGTCCAGCGCGCCGCCACGCTCCTGAACGAGCACGGCAAGTCCGCGCGCGGGGCACGCATCCTGCTCCTCGGCGTCACCTACAAGCCCGACCTCGCCGACCTCCAGGGCACGCCCGCGCAGGAGGTCGCCGTCCGGCTGATGGAGTTCGGCGCCTCGGTGAGCTACCACGACCCGTACGTGCCGTCCTGGAACGTCCTGGACCGCCCGGTCCCGCGCGCGGACTCCCTCTACGAGGCCGCCGCCGACGCCGACCTCACGATCCTGCTCCAGCAGCACCGGACGTACGACTTGCAGGGGCTGTCCGTGAAGGCGCAACTGCTGCTGGACACGCGCGGGGCCACGCCCACGGGGGCGGCGCACCGGTTGTGAAAGGGGGCGCGCGGACGGACCGAGCCCCAGGGCCGGTGGCACACGGGACGCCACGCGGGTACCTTACGGAAACAGACGGAGCCCACCGCAGCGGGTACTGCGGCAGGCTCCCGGATGGTTCACGGAGTGTCCGCCCCTGGTTGCCTTGGGGGCGGCCGCTCACCATCCGAAGATCCGCAAGATCCACCTCCTCCGGCACTCGGCCTCGGACGCGACCGTGCGCCCCCGGCGCGCAACCGCACCCCGTCCGTGTGCGCTCGGGCACGTGAAAGGGCCGGTCGTCCCTCTCGGAAAGACCGGCCCCTGTCGTGCCGTGGCGGTTACCGACGGTGCTGGCTGTCCGCCACCGTCACCTCGACCCGCTGGAACTCCTTCAGCTCGCTGTAGCCGGTGGTGGCCATGGCGCGGCGCAGGGCGCCGAAGAAGTTCATCGAGCCGTCCGGGGTGTGGGACGGACCGGTGAGGATCTCCTCGATCGTGCCGACCGTGCCCAGGTCGACCTTCTGGCCGCGGGGCAACTCCTCGTTGACCGCCTCCATGCCCCAGTGGTGGCCCTTGCCGGGCCCGTCCGTGGCGCGGGCCAGCGGGGAGCCCATCATGACGGAGTCGGCGCCGCAGGCGATCGCCTTCGGCAGGTCGCCGGACCAGCCGACGCCGCCGTCGGCGATGACGTGCACGTACCGGCCTCCGGACTCGTCCATGTAGTCACGGCGGGCGGCGGCCACGTCGGCGACCGCGGTGGCCATCGGGACCTGGATGCCGAGGACGTTGCGGGTGGTGTGCGCGGCGCCGCCGCCGAAGCCCACCAGGACGCCGGCCGCGCCGGTGCGCATCAGGTGCAGGGCCGCGGTGTAGGTGGCGCAGCCGCCGACGATCACCGGGACGTCCAGCTCGTAGATGAACTGCTTCAGGTTCAGCGGCTCGTGCGCGGACGACACGTGCTCCGCCGAGACCGTCGTACCGCGGATGACGAAGATGTCCACGCCCGCGTCCACGACCGCCTTGGAGAACTGGGCGGTGCGCTGCGGGGAGAGCGCGGCGGCGGTGACCACGCCGGCGTCGCGCACCTCCTTGATGCGGGCGCCGATCAGCTCCTCCTTGATGGGAGCCGCGTAGATCTCCTGGAGGCGGCGGGTCGCCCGCTCGGCGGGCAGCTCGGCGATCTCGTCCAGCAGCGGCTGCGGGTCCTCGTACCGCGTCCACAGGCCCTCGAGGTTGAGCACGCCGAGGCCGCCCAGCTCGCCGATGCGGATCGCGGTGGCCGGGGAGACCACGGAGTCCATGGGCGCGGCCAGGAACGGCAGCTCGAAGCGGTAGGCGTCGATCTGCCAGGCGATCGAGACCTCCTTCGGGTCCCGCGTACGGCGGCTGGGGACGACGGCGATGTCGTCGAAGGCGTACGCCCGGCGGCCGCGCTTGCCGCGCCCGATCTCGATCTCAGTCACGTTGGTGGCCTTTCCCTATGCGTTGCAGCGCCTTCCAGTATCGCCGACGGGCACGGCAAGGGCGGCCCCGGATGCTCCGGGACCGCCCTGATACGACCGCACGCGCGCGTGGACGTGTCCGCGCGCCGCCCGCGGGCTACCGCTTGCTGCTGTAGTTCGGCGCCTCGACCGTCATCTGGATGTCGTGCGGGTGGCTCTCCTTCAGACCCGCCGAGGTGATCCGCACGAAGCGGCCGTTCTCCTGGAGCTCGGGCACGGTCTTGCCGCCGACGTAGAACATCGACTGGCGCAGACCGCCGACCAGCTGGTGCACCACGGAGGAGAGCGGGCCCCGGTAGGGCACCTGGCCCTCGATGCCCTCGGGGATCAGCTGCTCGTCGGAGGCGACGCCCTCCTGGAAGTAGCGGTCCTTGGAGAAGGACTTGCGGTCGCCGCGGGTCTGCATGGCGCCCAGCGAGCCCATGCCGCGGTACGACTTGAACTGCTTGCCGTTGATGAAGAGCAGCTCGCCCGGGGACTCCTCGCAGCCCGCCAGCAGCGAGCCGAGCATCACCGTGTCGGCGCCCGCGACCAGGGCCTTGGCGATGTCGCCGGAGTACTGGAGGCCACCGTCGCCGATCACCGGGACACCGGCCTCCTTGGCGGCGAGCGCGGCCTCGTAGATCGCGGTGACCTGCGGGACGCCGACGCCGGCGACCACGCGGGTGGTGCAGATGGAGCCCGGTCCGACACCGACCTTGATGCCGTCGGCGCCCGCGTCGACCAGGGCCCGGGCGCCGTCGCGCGTGGCGATGTTGCCACCGATGACGTCGACGCCGGAGGAGTTCGACTTGATCTTGGCGATCATGTCGCCGACCAGCCGGGAGTGACCGTGCGCGGTGTCCACGACGATGAAGTCGGCACCGGCCTCGATCAGCGCCTGGGCGCGCTCGAAGGAGTCACCGGCCACGCCGACCGCGGCGCCGACCAGGAGACGGCCTTCGGCGTCCTTGGCGGCGTTCGGGTACTTCTCCGCCTTGACGAAGTCCTTGACGGTGATCAGGCCCTTGAGGATGCCCTCGTCGTCGACCAGCGGCAGCTTCTCGATCTTGTGCTTGCGCAGCAGCTCCATGGCCTCCGGGCCGGAGATGCCGACCTTGCCGGTGACCAGCGGCATCGGGGTCATGACCTCGTGCACGCGGCGGCTGCGGTCGCTCTCGAACGCCATGTCACGGTTGGTGACGATGCCGAGGAGCCGCTTGTCGTTGTCGGTCACCGGGACACCGCTGATGCGGAACTTGGCGCACAGCGCGTCGGCCTCGGCGAGCGTGGCCTCCGGGTGGATGGTGATGGGGTCGGTCACCATGCCGGACTCGGAGCGCTTCACCAGGTCGACCTGGTTGGCCTGGTCCTCGATGGAGAGGTTGCGGTGCAGCACGCCGACACCGCCCTGGCGGGCCATCGCGATCGCCATGCGGGACTCGGTCACCTTGTCCATGGCGGCGGACAGCAGCGGGATGTTGACCCGCACGTTGCGGGAGACGTACGAGGCGGTGTCGATCTCGTCGGGCGCCATGTCCGACGGGCCCGGCAGCAGCAGCACGTCGTCGTAGGTCAGCCCGAGTGTCGCGAATTTACCGGGCACTCCGTCGACGTTGGCAGTCATGACACCTTCCCCAAATGGCCTTGATCGGTGCGGATGTCCATGCTAACGGGAAGCGTCGCCAGCAAATTCCACGGTACGGGGTCGCTTCAGGCTTCGTACGTTCGTACGGGAACCACCGTGATCCTGTGCGGCGGCGGGGCTACGAGGGCTCCGCGCCGGGCGGTTACTGCTCCGCGAGCGCTCTCAGGCGGCTCAGCGCCCGGTGCTGGGCAACGCGGACGGCGCCGGGTGACATTCCCAACATCTGCCCCGTCTCCTCGGCGGTCAAGCCCACGGCGATGCGCAGCAGGAGCAGTTCCCGCTGGTTCTCCGGGAGGTTGGCCAGCAGTTTCTTGGCCCACTCGGCGTCGCTGCTGAGCAGGGCGCGCTCCTCCGGGCCGAGGGAGTCGTCCGGCCGCTCGGGCATCTCGTCGGAGGGCACCGCCGTCGACCCCGGGTGGCGCATCGCGGCGCGCTGGAGGTCGGCGACCTTGTGCGAGGCGATGGCGAAGACGAACGCCTCGAAGGGGCGGCCGGTGTCGCGGTAGCGGGGCAGCGCGAGCAGGACCGCCACACAGACCTCCTGGGCGAGGTCCTCGACGAAGTGGCGCGCGTCGCCGGGGAGCCGGGACAGCCGGGTCCGGCAGTAGCGCAGCGCCAGCGGGTGGACATGGGCGAGCAGATCGTGCGTGGCCTGCTCGTCCCCGTCGACCGCGCGATGCACGAGCCCGCCGAACGCCCCGTGGGCCGTGCCCGCATCGTCGTCGCGCATCGGTCCATGGTGCCCTGCGGCCGTCCGGTCCGTCGCATCGTGTTCGTGGTTGTGCACCGAAGCGTTATGAGCAGGTGCGCCGGCACTCATCCCCTGCGCCCTCCCCTTCCGCTCGACCGACTCGTCCCCGAGAGACTCCACAACTCCAAGGATGCGGCATCCGCGCCGAAACGAGCAGCGCGCGTCCGGCGGGCCGCCTTGCGGATGCCCCTTCCACGGGTCGAGCGGGGTGCTGCGCCGACGCGGTGACGTGCCGCGCCGGGCGCCGTCGCACCCCCGCGACCCGTTCGGCACCGCGCGCCCGGTACCGGCACCTGTGCACCGAAATACGTGATCGCGCGGCACCCGACCGCACCGGACGACCGCCGGGCGGCCCCGGGCAGACCCGGTGTCGTCACCTCGGCCGGTCGTCCGTGGCGGGAGCCACCGGACCGGAGCCACCGCAGGGGCGGCGGAGGGAGCGTGGTCGGGTGTGCCCGGCGCCGGGCGGCGCGCGGGGTACGGCGCTCGTTACCGGACCAGTCCCCAGCGGAAGCCGAGGGCCACCGCGTGGGCCCGGTCCGAGGCACCGAGTTTCTTGAACAGGCGGCGGGCGTGCGTCTTGACGGTGTCCTCGGAGAGGAACAGCTCGCGGCCGATCTCGGCGTTCGAGCGCCCGTGGCTCATGCCCTCCAGGACCTGGATCTCCCGCGCGGTGAGCGTGGGCGCCGCGCCCATCTCCGCCGAGCGCAGCCGGCGCGGGGCGAGCCGCCAGGTCGGGTCGGCGAGCGCCTGCGTCACCGTGGCGCGCAGTTCCGCGCGCGAGGCGTCCTTGTGCAGGTAGCCGCGGGCGCCTGCGGCGACCGCGAGGGCCACCCCGTCCAGGTCCTCGGCGACGGTGAGCATGATGATGCGTGCGCCCGGGTCGGCGGACAGCAGCCGGCGCACTGTCTCGACGCCGCCCAGACCGGGCATGCGCACGTCCATCAGAATGAGGTCGGAGCGGTCGGCGCCCCAGCGGCGGAGGACTTCCTCGCCGTTGGCCGCCGTCGTCACACGCTCGACGCCGGGCACGGTCGCCACCGCGCGGCGGAGCGCTTCTCGGGCAAGCGGGGAGTCGTCGCAGACGAGGACGGATGTCATGACCGCCCTCCGCAGCTGATGCGCGTCACCTTGAGCCTCCAGGCTGGTACGGAATCGTCACCTGTGCGGTCGACCGTCTCGGACGCCTGCCCGAGCGCTTGTGTTTTCAACCGCCTCCGCACTCTCAACGACGGTCACTCGAAAGAGTTACGGGCCCGCGTGCCGTCTTCGGCACTCTATGTGAGGGCATCGACACGGTGCAGACATGCCCAACGGACCCTCAACTTTTCATCACAACCTATGCCCCATTCGGCCCCTTTTCTTCCCGTTTCGTAGTGTCCGGGGCTAGATTCGCAATGAGTCATATTTTCATCTCCTTAGACCGGAGATGTACGGTCGTTGGCACCGTATCCGCCCAGAACGGCGACAAGGGGTCACGTAATGGCAGATTTCTCCCGCCTTCCCGGACCGAACGCGGACCTGTGGGACTGGCAGCTGCTGGCTGCCTGCCGCGGCGTGGACAGCTCGCTCTTCTTCCACCCGGAGGGCGAGCGCGGGGCGGCTCGGAGCGCTCGCGAGAACTCGGCCAAGGAGGTCTGCATGAGGTGCCCGGTCCGTGCGGAGTGCGCGGCGCACGCGTTGGCGGTGCGCGAGCCGTACGGCGTCTGGGGCGGCCTGACCGAGGACGAGCGTGAGGAGTTGATGGGGCGGGCACGCAACCGCCTGGTGGCGGCCTCGACCACCAGCGGCAACACCGCTCCGCAGCACTGAAGGAACGTTTCAGCACCCACAGCCCACCGGGTGCGTCCGCACATCCAACTTGGGCACGCCCCACGCGTGCCCATGACTCTGCCCCCGAGGCCCGCCGCGCCGTGACCCCGCGGCGATCCCCCGCCGTAGCCCTGCGACACCCCGCCGTGACCCGCCGCCGTGACCCTGAACGCGCCCCGTCGCCGTACGTCCCGCCGCCCCGCCCCTGGGCGCCCCGCGACCCCGACCTGTACGCCCCGCCCCCGGACCTGCCCCTTGGGTACCCGGCCGCCGCTACCCGCGCCCGGCCGCCCGTGCCAGCTGCTCCAGCGTCGCCGAGACGGCCGGCACCTGGGCCAGGTCGGGCAGGGTGAGGGCGACGATCTCCCGCCGGACCGCCGGTTCCAGCCGTACCGTGCGCGCGCCCCGCGGCCGTACCGACTCCACGGCCAGCTGGGGCAGTACGGCGACGCCGAGGCCCGCGCCGACCAGGCCGACCACGGCCGGGTAGTCGTCCGTGGCGAAGTCGATGCGCGGGGTGAACCCGGCGCCCTCGCACACCTCGACCAGCTGGCCACGGCAGCGCGGGCAGCCCGCGATCCAGGGCTCGCGGGCCAGCTCCCCGATGGCGACGTGTTCCGCGCGCGCGAGGCGGTGGCGTTCGGGCACCAGGGCGACCAGACGGTCCGTCAGCAGCGGGCGGACGACGAGGTCGTCCCACTCCTCGGCGACCGCGGCCCCCTCGTAGCGGAAGGCCAGGGCCACGTCGCAGTCACCCTCGCGCAGCAGCTCCACGGACCTCGGGGGCTCGGCCTCCTCCAGGGAGACGCGGGTGCCGGGATGGGCGGCGCGCAGGGCCGCCAGGGCCGTCGGGACCAGCGTGGAGCTGCCGCTGGGGAAGGAGACCAGCCGGACCCGGCCCGCGCGCAGGCCGGCGATGGCGGCGACCTCCTCCTCGGCCGCGGTGAGCCCGGCGAGGATGCCGGAGGCGTGCCGGACGAGGGCCTCGCCGGCCTGGGTGAGGCGCATCTCGCGCCCGTTGCGGATCAGCAGCGGGGTGCCGACCGAGGCTTCGAGGGCCTTCATCTGCTGGCTGACGGCGGGCTGGGTGCAGCCCAGTTCACGCCCCGCCGCCGAGAAGGAGCCGGTGGTGGCGACGGCGCGCAGGACGCGGAGATGACGGGCCTCGATCACCCGTCGAGCATAAGTCAGCCTTGGGTGGAGCATCCGATAATGCGTCGCTTCTTTGGGTGGCGATCGCATAGCGTGCGGGGATGAAGCTTCTCTCCGTGAACCTGGGCCGCCCCCGTCCCGTGCCCTACACGAACCAGCCCGACGGTGTGACCGCCATCGACAAGCAGCCGGCCGCAGGGCCGGTGCGGGTGGCGGCACCGGGACCCAAGGGGGTCGGCGGGAGCGGGCTGGCCGGGGACACCGTCTGCGACACCCGGCATCACGGCGGGGACGACCAGGCGGTGTACGCGTTCGCCCGGGAGGACCTGGACGCGTGGGAGCGCGAACTGGGCCGATCGCTGGCCAACGGTTGCTTCGGCGAGAACCTGACGACGGACGGCCTCGACGTCTCCGGGGCGCTGATCGGCGAGCGCTGGCGGATCGGTCCCACGGTGGTGCTGGAGGTGACCTCCGGGCGCATTCCCTGCAACACGTTCCAGGGCCATCTGGGCGAACGCGGATGGGTCCGCAGGTTCACCCGGAAGGGCGCGACGGGCGCCTACCTCCGGGTGATCGAACCGGGTGAGATACGGGCGGGCGACCCGGTCGAGATCGTGCACCGGCCGGACCACGGGGTGACGGCGGCGATGGAGTTCCGCGCCGTCACCACCGAGCGGGAGCTGCTGCCCCGGCTGCTCGCGGCGGGCGCGGCGCTGCACCCGGAGGCACTGGCCAAGGCCCGGGAGTACGTGGCGGAGCACGGCGGCTGAGCGGCCGTCGGCGACGCGCGGTGCGGGGTGCGCGCGGCCGGCGGAGGCTGTCGGTCCGGGTCACTACCCTTGGGCCATGACAACGGCTCTGATTACGGGATCGACCGCGGGGATCGGTGCCGCGTTCGCGCGGCGGCTCGCGGCGGACGGGCATGACCTGGTGCTGGTGGCCCGGGACACCAAGCGGCTGCGGGACCAGGCGACGGAACTGCACGACCGGCACGGCATCGAAGTGGAGGTGCTGACCGCCGACCTCGCGCAGGACAAGGGCATCGAGTCGGTGGCCGACCGGCTCGGCGACCGCAAGAACCCGGTCGACCTGCTGGTCAACAACGCCGGCTTCGGCAACAAGGGCCGCTATCTGGACGTCCCGATGGCGGACGAGCTGCGGATGCTCAAGGTGCACTGCGAGGCGGTGCTCCGGCTGACGTCGGCGGCCGCCGAGGCGATGCGCGAGCGCGGCCGGGGCGGCGTGGTGAACGTGGCCTCGGTGGCCGCCTTCCTCCCGCGCGGCACCTACGGCGCGTCCAAGGCGTGGGTCGTGCAGTTCACCCAGGGCGCGGCGAAGGACCTGGCGGGCAGCGGGGTCCGGCTGATGGCGCTGTGCCCGGGGTTCGTGCGCACCGAGTTCCACCAGCGCGCGGGGATGGGCACGGACAACATCCCCGACTGGATGTGGCTGGACGCGGACAAGCTGGTCGCGGCGGCCCTGACCGACCTGGCGCGCGGCAGGTCGGTGTCCATCCCCGACCCCCGGTACAAGGCACTGATGGGGCTGGTGAAGCTGGCGCCGCGCGGGCTGCTGGGCGGTGTCAGCTCCCGTACGGGGCGCAAGTACGGGCCGCAGTAGCGGACGTGTGCCGCAGCCGTCCCGGGAGAGAGGGAACGGGCGGGGCGTTCACCGGGCCGGGGTGCCCGGGGCGGCGCCCCACGGACCGTCCGCGCCGCCGGTGCGGCGCCCGGGAGCCCGGACAGGGCGAAGGCCCGGCCCCCCTCGACGGGGTGCCGGGCCTTCACTCGCGGGCGGTCGCCTCACGCGCGGGCGGTCGCCTCAGTGGGCGTGGCCGTGGCCGTGGCCCGCGGCGGCCGGCTCTTCCTCTTCCTTCTTCTCGACGACCAGGGTCTCGGTCGTGAGCAGCAGGGAGGCGATGGAGGCGGCGTTCTCCAGGGCGGAGCGGGTGACCTTCACCGGGTCGATGACGCCGGCCTTGACCAGGTCG
Source organism: Streptomyces sp. NRRL S-31 (assembly GCF_000718775.1). Classification (GTDB taxonomy): domain Bacteria; phylum Actinomycetota; class Actinomycetes; order Streptomycetales; family Streptomycetaceae; genus Streptomyces. The sequence continues at coordinate 58,769 of NZ_JOCB01000058.1, read as the reverse complement.
CCGTACTCGCCGGTGGCGGCGTTGTAGCCCTGGCCCTTGTCCAGGTCCTTGACCTTGGACACGATGACGTAGCCCTCCTGGCCGGCGTTCTCGCCGATCCAGCGCAGCGGCTCGACCACGGCGTTGCGGACCACGGAGACACCGGTGGCCTCGTCGCCGGTCTTGTCGAGGTTGCCCTCGAGGACCTTGGAGGCGTGCACCAGGGCGGAGCCACCACCGGAGACGATGCCCTCCTCGACCGCGGCGCGGGTCGCGGAGATGGCGTCCTCCAGACGGTGCTTCTTCTCCTTCAGCTCCACCTCGGTGGCGGCGCCGACCTTGATCACGCACACGCCGCCGGCCAGCTTCGCGAGGCGCTCCTGGAGCTTCTCGCGGTCCCAGTCGGAGTCGGTGTTCTCGATCTCGGCCTTGATCTGGGCGACGCGGCCCGTGACGTCGGCGGAGTTGCCGCCGCCGTCGACGATCGTGGTGTCGTCCTTGGTGACGGTCACGCGGCGGGCGGAGCCGAGCACGTCCAGACCGACCTGGTCGAGCTTGAGGCCGACCTCCTCGGAGATGACGGTGCCGCCGGTGAGGACGGCGATGTCCTGGAGCATGGCCTTGCGGCGGTCGCCGAAGCCGGGGGCCTTCACCGCGACGGCGTTGAAGGTGCCACGGATCTTGTTCACGACCAGGGTCGACAGGGCCTCGCCCTCGACGTCCTCGGCGATGATCAGCAGCGGCTTCGAGGCGCCGGACTGGATGACCTTCTCCAGCAGCGGCAGCAGGTCCTGGATGGAGCTGATCTTGCCCTGGTTGATGAGGATGTACGGGTCGTCGAGGACGGCCTCCATGCGCTCCTGGTCCGTCACGAAGTACGGCGACAGGTAGCCCTTGTCGAAGGCCATGCCCTCGGTGAAGTCCAGCTCCAGACCGAAGGTGTTGGACTCCTCGACGGTGATGACACCGTCCTTGCCGACCTTGTCCATCGCCTCGGCGATCAGCTCGCCGACCTGCTGGTCCTGGGCGGAGAGCGCGGCCACGGCGGCGATGTCGGACTTCTCGTCGATCGGGCGGGCCGAGGCGAGCAGGTCCTCGGAGACCGCCTTGACGGCGGCGTCGATGCCCTTCTTCAGGGCGGCCGGGGAGGCGCCCGCGGCGACGTTGCGCAGACCCTCGCGGACGAGCGCCTGGGCGAGGACGGTGGCGGTGGTGGTGCCGTCACCCGCGATGTCGTTGGTCTTGGTCGCCACCTCCTTCACCAGCTGGGCGCCGAGGTTCTCGTACGGGTCCTCGATCTCCACCTCGCGGGCGATGGTGACACCGTCGTTGGTGATGGTCGGGGCGCCGAACTTCTTGTCGATGACGACGTTGCGACCCTTGGGGCCGATCGTCACCTTGACGGTGTCGGCAAGCTTGTTGACGCCGCGCTCAAGGGCGCGACGGGCGTCCTCGTCGAACTTCAGGATCTTCGCCATGGCAGCGGGAGCCCTCTCGAGAAATCTGTGGGTGTAAAGACACTGCGCCCCGGGCGCCCGGCTTCTTACGGTCGCGGGGGGCCAGGGGCGCAGCTCAAAGCAGAGAGTTGCTTGAGGTGATTACTTCTCGATGATCGCGAGGACGTCGCGAGCCGAGAGGACGAGGTACTCGTCGCCGTTGTACTTCACCTCGGTGCCGCCGTACTTGCTGTACAGGACGACGTCGCCGACCTTGACGTCGAGCGGAAGGCGCTCGCCGTTCTCGAACCGGCCCGGGCCCACGGCGAGGACGGCGCCCTCCTGGGGCTTCTCCTTCGCGGTGTCCGGAATGACCAGGCCAGAGGCCGTGGTCTGCTCGGCGTCCAGCGGCTGGACCACGATGCGGTCCTCGAGCGGCTTGATGGCAACCTTGGAGCTGGCGGTCGTCACGATCCGACCTCCCCCTTCGGAGATCTCACGGGGTTAACTGTCTGAGGTGGCGACCAGGTCGATCCGTCGTCGCGGGTGCCGGACCTGCCCGTCGCGTTTGTTGGCACTCTCACCTGCTGAGTGCCAGAGCCGAGACTATGACCGCGATTAGCACTCGGTCAAGCGGAGTGCCAATTGCCGTGCGTCGCGTCGGCCCGCGGGCCGCGTCGGACGGGCCGGTTCGACTAGAGGTAGTCCTCGAGTCGCCCGACGGTCAGCCCCTGTTCCTGGGCCTCGCGCAGCACCCGTGCGGTGCGTTCCCGCAGCGGGAGTTCCGCGGACTCGTCGGGGCCCACCAGGACGATGTCGCCGGGGCGGAGCCGGCGGGGGCCGTGCGGGCAGGCGAGACCGGCCGGGGTGAGGGCGGCGCGCCACAGGACGAGCGCGGAGATGCCGCAGCCGGCTGCGGCGCGCAGGGTGACGGGGTCGTAGGAGCCGTAGGGCGGGCGGAAGAGGCGGGGGCGGGCGCCGAGGCGGGTGCGGAGGCGGTCCTGCTGGCCGCAGATCTCGGCGCGCTGGCCGGTGTACGGCAGTCCGGCCAGGGCCCGGTGGTCGACGGTGTGGTTCTCGATGCCGGCGCCGAGCGCGCGCAGCCGGGCGAAGTGGCCGTACCCGGGGGCGGCGACGCTGTCGGTGAGGAAGAGGGCGACCGGGAGGCGGAGTTCGCGGACCATGTCGACGAAGCGGGGGTCCCGTTCGGCGCCGTCGTCGTAGGTGAGGAAGACGACCGGGTCCCGGGTGGGGACGTGGTCGACCACCGGGGGCAGGGCGCGCGCCCCGCGGCGGCCGGCGAGCGGGCGTGCCGGGTGCAGCGGGGAACGCGCGAGCGGCCGGACCAGGCCCCACCGCCGGTAGGCGCGGTCGGCGGCGGGGCGGTGCGGGCGCACCCCTTCGGCGGCCTTCTTGCCGAGGCGTTCGATGGGGTCGACGGACTGGGCGCAGCCCGTCAGGAGCAGGGCCGCGGCGAGGAGCGCGGCCGGGCCCCGCAGCCGCTTCACAGGTAGTCCTCCAGGCGGGCCACGGCGTAGCCCTCGCGCGTGACCTTGTTCAGGAAGCGGCGCATGTCGTCCACCATGGTGCCGTTCCAGTCGTCCCGGCCGCGGAAGTGGGTGAGGACGATGTCGCCGGGGTGCAGACTGCCGTCCCAGTCGCGGTACTCCCAGTGGTCGACGAAGACCTCCTCGTCCCAGATCGGCGCGTACTTGATCCCGCAGGACTTGGCGGCGCGCAGGGTGTCGCCGTTGTAGTTGCCGTACGGCGGCCGGAACACGGTGGGCGCCTTGCCGAACTGCTTCCGCATGACGGTCTGCATGCCGCAGATCTCGTCCTTCTGCTCCTCGTAGGAGAGTCCGGGCAGGTAGGGGTGGGTGAGGGTGTGGTTGTTCAGGGTCACGCCCTGGGCCTGCATCCGGCGGAAGTAGCCGTAGTCCTCCTTGACCAGGTAGTCGCTGAGGAAGGCGGTGTACGGGATCTTCAGCTCGCTCATCATGCGCAGGAACGCCGGGTCCTTCTCGGCGCCGTCGTCGATGGTGAGGAAGACGACCTTGTCCCGGGTGGGGACGGTGGTGAAGACCGGCGGGAGGCCCTCCTCCTCCTGGCCGTCCACCTCGAAGCCGTCGCGCGGGGTGATCACGGGCTTCCTGGCGGGCGGTGCCGGGGGCGTGAGCGGGACCCGGTCGAGGTTCCAGCGGCGGGCGGCGGCGGCCAGCCGGGCGCGTTCGGCGGCCTGGCCGGCCCGCGGGTCCCGGGGATGGGCGGGGCCGGCCTGCCCCGCGGCGGGCCGGGTGTCACCGGCGCAGCCGGACAGCAGGCCGGCGGCCAGGGCGAGGGCGGTGGCGCCCAGGGCGGCCTTCGCGACCCATGCCCGACTTTTGTCATTTTGTCCTACTGCTCGCATGGTGCCGGATCCTCCCAGGTCCCGGCCCGCCATCCGGGCCGACACCGCCGCCGCGGGCGCACCATCCACCGACTGGCCCACAATGACCCGGTGAACGACCTCGCTCCGCTCCTCACCCCCGAAGGCCGCGCCCTCCTCGACGAGGTGCGCGACACCGAACCCGCGCAGGAACTCGCGATGGCCACCCGGCTGCGCCGCGAACACCCGGCCGAACTGGTCTCGGCCGCGCTCGGCCAGGCCCGGCTGCGCCGGCGGGCGGCGGCGAAGTTCGGGGCCGAGGACGCCGGGCGGATGTTCTTCACCCCGAACGGGGTCGAGCAGTCCACGCGCGGCAGCGTGGCGGCGTACCGGGCCCGCCGACTGACCGGGCTGGGCGTGACCTCCGTCGCCGACCTGTGCTGCGGCATCGGCGGGGACGCGATCGCGCTGGCCCGGGCCGGCGTCCGGGTGCTGGCCGTGGACCGCGACCCGCTGACCGCCGCGGCGGCCCGGGCGAACGCGGACGCCCTGGGACTGGCCGACCTGATCGAGGTGCGCCAGGCGGACGTCACGGAGGTGGACACCGCCGGGTACGACGCGGTGTTCGTGGACCCGGCACGGCGGGGCGGACGCGGCCGGATCTTCGACCCAGAGGCGTACTCGCCGCCGCTGTCCTGGGCGGTCGAGACCGCCCGCGCGGCACCCCGCGCCGCGCTGAAGATCGCCCCGGGCATCCCGCACGAGGTGGTCCCGGCCGAGGCCGAGGCCGAGTGGATCTCCGACGGCGGGGACGTGAAGGAGGCGGTGCTGTGGTTCGGGACCGGCGCGCCGGGCGCCGTGCGGGCCACGCTGCTGCCGGGCCCGCGCACGCTGCTCGGCCGCGGGCTGCCCGACCCCCGGGTGCGGCCGGTGGGGCGGTACCTGTACGAGCCGGACGGCGCGGTCATCCGCGCACACCTGGTCGCCGAGGTGGCCGAGGAGCTGGACGGCGGGCTCGTCGACCCGACCATCGCGTACGTCACCGCCGACGAGGCGCGGGCCACGCCGTACGCCACCGGCTACGAGATCACCGACCGGCTGCCCTTCAACGTCAAGAAGCTCAAGGCCCTGCTGCGCGAACGCGGGGTCGGCACGCTGACCGTGAAGAAGCGCGGCTCGGCCGTCGAGCCGGAGGAACTGCGCCGCAAGGTCCGGCCGGAGGGGCCGAACGCGGCCACCGTCTTCCTCACCCGGGTGGCGGGGGCACCGACGATGCTGATCGGCCGTCCGCTGGGGTGACGTCCGGGCACTCCCCCGCCCTGCGCAGCAGCAGCGTGCGCTCCCGTTCGTTGCGCGCCAGCCCCGCCGCCCGGACGAACTCCGCCCGGGCCTGGGCGGTGCGCCCGAGCCGGGCCAGCAGGTCGCCGCGGACGCTGGGCAGCAGGTGGTAGTCGCGCAGCGCGGGCGCGGCGGCCAGCGCGTCCACCAGTTCCAGGCCCGCCGCCGGGCCGTCGGCCATCGACACGGCGACCGCGCGGTTCAGCTCGACCACCGGGGACGGCGCGCGCACGGCCAGCAGGCCGTACAGGGTGGCGATGGCCCGCCAGTCGGTCTCCTCGTACGTGGACGCGCGCGCGTGGCAGGCGGCGATGGCCGCCTGGAGCCGGTACGGGCCCGGGGGGCCGCTCGCGGTGGCCCCGGCGCGGTCCAGGGCCTCGACCCCGCGCGCGATGAGCAGGCGGTTCCAGCGGCCCCGGTCCTGGTCCCTCAGCAGCACCGGGGTGCCGTCGGGGGCGGTGCGGGCGGCGGCGCGGGAGGTCTGGAACTCCAGCAGCGCGGTCAGACCGTGCACCTCGGGCTCGCCGGGCATCAGCCCGGACAGCACGCGGGCCAGCCGCAGCGCGTCCTCGCACAGGCCGGGGCGCAGCCAGTCGTCACCGGCGGTGGCCGCGTAGCCCTCGTTGAAGATCAGGTAGATCACGTCCAGGACGGAGCCGAGGCGGGCCTCCCGGTCGGGTCCGTACGGCACCTCGAAGGCGACGTTCCGCGCCGCCAGGGTGCGTTTGGCGCGGACGATCCGCTGGGCGACCGTCGCCTCGGGCACCAGGTGTGCGCGGGCGATCTCGGCCGTGCTCAGGCCGCCGAGCAGGCGCAGGGTGAGCGCGGTGCGGGCCTGTGCGGACAGCACCGGGTGGCAGGCGGTGAAGACCAGCCGGAGCAGGTCGTCGTCGATGCCGTCCGGGTCGGCGGGCTCCTCCGGCGGGGCGGTGGTCTCCAGGTCCCGGCCGATCTCGGCGAGTTTGCGGGCGTAGGTCTCACGGCGCCGGATCAGGTCGACGGCCCGGTGCCGGGCGGTGGCCATCAGCCAGGCGCCGGGGTTGTCGGGCACGCCCTCGCGGGGCCACCGCTCCAGGGCGGCGACCAGCGCGTCCTGCGCCAGCTCCTCGGCGATGCCGACATCCCGGACGATCCGGGCGACGCCGGCGATGACGCGAGGCGACTCCAGCCGGAAGACGGTCTCGATCGCGTGCGCCGCGGAGGACGGTCGTGTCACAGCGGGCTGCGTCGCAGTGGGCCGGGCCGCTGCCGACTGAACCGCCATGGACTGAGCCGCCGCGGGCTGCGCTGCCGACTGCTGGGCCGCTGCGGGCTGCGTCGCCGACTGCTGGGCCGCCATGGGCTGCGCTGCCGCCGGCCGGGCCACCGCCGGCTGGGCCGCTGCGGGCCGGGCTGACGTGGGCCGGGCCACCTCAGGCCGGGCCACCTCAGGCCGGGCCACCTCAGGCCGGGCCGCCATGGGCTGAGCCGCCGCGGGCCAGGCCGCCATGGGCCAGGCCGCAGCGGGCTGCGTCGCCGCGGGCTGCGCCGCCGCCGACTGAACCGCCTCAGGCCGGGCCACCTCAGGCCGGGCCGCCATGGGCTGCGCTGCCGTGGGCCGGGCTGCCGCGGGCTGCGTCGCCGCAGGCTGCGCCGCCGACGGCTGGGCCGCCGCGGGCCGGGCTGTCGTGGGCTGGGATTCCACAGGCCACATGCAACACCGCCCGCGGCCTTTCGGCCAAATGGGTTCAGCCCTCGGCGATCTCCCGCAGTTCGCAGGCGATCCGCCACTCCGGGCCGTGGACGTGCAGGAAGCGCCGGGTCCACTCCACCGCCTCGGCCCGGTCCTTGCACTGCATGAGGGCGTAGCCGCCGACGACCTCCTTGGCCTCGGTGAACGGCCCGTCGGTGACGGCGGCCCGCTCACCGTCCCAGTCCACCCGCACGGCCTCGGCGGACGGGGTGAGCCCGGCGGTGTCGAGCAGCACGCCGGCCTTGGTCATCTCCTCGATCAGCTCGCCCATCCGCCGCATCAGCTCCGCGCTGGGGCCCCCGGCGGGGGCGGCGGACTCGTCGACGCGCACGAGCGACAGGTAGCGGGGCATGGTGTCTCCTCCGGTCGGAGCGGCGGGGCCGTTCCCCGCCGCTCACCCCTGCGTCGAACGGGAGACGCCGGGATCGACACGCTCGCGGAAAAAACCCGGAAGTTTTTTCCCGCGTCCGCCGCCCCGCGTCCGCCGCCCCGGCTCCCGTGCCCCCTGGCTCAGCGCAGGGACGCCCAGAGCCGGCTCGCCTCGGGTTCCTCCGGGACCACCCGGTTGGGGTCGGAGGGCGCCGTGACGACCGGCATGGTCACCGTCCGCACCCGGTCGGCGGCCAGGCCCTCCAGGCTCCGGCCGAGGCTCGTCAGCTCGCCCAGGGAGTCCAGGCCGGTGTCGGCGGTGAGGCCGGCGGTGGCGGCGTCGGCGATCCGGTAGAGCCGGGCGGGATCGGTGAGCAGCCCGGCGGAGGCGATCTGTTCCAGCAGGGCCTTGACCAGGTTCTGCTGGAGTCCTATGCGGCCCAGGTCGCTGCCGTCGCCTATGCCGTGCCGGGTGCGGGCGAGGGCCAGGGCCCGCTTGCCGTCGAGGTGGTGGGTGCCGGCCTTGAGGTGGAGGTGGCTCTGGTCGTCGTCGATGTCCTCGCCGGTGGTGACGTCGACCCCGCCGAGCGCGTCGACCAGCCGGGCGAAGCCGGAGAAGTCGATCTCCAGGTAGTGGTCCATCCGGATGCCGGTGAGGGACTCGGCGGTCTTCACCGCGCACACCGGACCGCCCACCGCGTAGGCGCTGTTGAACATGGCGCCGTGCGCCACCGCCGTGCTCCCGCCGGAGGCGAGCGGGCAGGACGGGCGGGTGACGAGCGTGTCGCGCGGGATGCTGACCACGGTCGCCCTCGTCCGGCCCGCGTCGAGATGCGCGACCATCGCCGTGTCGGACCGGGCCTCGCCGCTGTCCCCGCCGCCCAGTTCCCGGTTGGCCGCGCCGCTGCGCGAGTCCGAGCCGAGGACCAGGATGTTCAAGGAGCCCGTGGGCAGCGGGGAGGCGTCGGCCGACACGGTGGCGGCGGGGGTGAGCACGGCCGGGGCGGGCCGGTCGTCGCCGAGCGCGCTGTCGATGTCGACGCTCGTGATGTTGCCGCTCAGGTGCCGGTACGCCCAGCCGGCCGCCGCCACGCCCAGCACCAGGGCGCCCGCCAGGGTGAGACCGGCGATCCGCAGCGCTCGCGGTCGCCGCCGCGCCCGTCCGGCCGCGCCGCCTTGCTCCTCGTGTCGCGTCACGACAGGAACGTAAGTCCGAATTATTAGCGGACTGTTAGCGGATACCCCATGATTCGGTTTCTTGGGGAATTCTCATCTTCCGCTCCCCCGCGGTTCACCCCGACGGCACCGCCGGCAGGGATCTCATCGCGGGGGCGCGGCCGTGCTGGACCGCACCACCAGGCTCGTCGCCAGCTCCACCCGGGTCGCGGTCCGCTCGTCCTCGGCCCGCCCCAGCTCCAGCACCAGCCGGGCGGCGGCCTCGGCCATCTCGGTGAGCGGCTGCCGCACGGTGGTCAGCGGCGGGCCCACCCAGCGGGCCACCGGCAGATCGTCGAAGCCGACCACGCTGACGTCCTCCGGGACGCGCAGGCCCAGTTCGCGGGCGGCCTCGTACAGGCCGAGCGCCTGGAGGTCGTTGCCCGCGAAGACGGCGGTGGGCCGGTCCGGGCGGCGCAGCAGCTCCAGGCCCAGGCGGTAGCCGGCGTCGTGGTGGAAGTCGCCGACGACGAGGAGCGAGGGGTCGACGGGCAGCCCGGCCGTCTCCAGGGCCGCCCGGTAGCCGTCGGTCCGGGCCCGGCTGCCCATCATCCGGGACGGGCCGCTGATCGCGCCGATCCGGGTGTGGCCGAGTTCCACCAGGTGCCGGGTGGCGGCGAGACCGCCCTGCCAGTTGGTGGCGCCGATGGACGGCACGTCCGGACCCGGGTCGCCGGCCGGGTCCATCACCACGAACGGGATGGAGCGGCTGGCCAGCAGGGCCCGCTGGGACTCGTCGAGATCGGACAGCACCAGGACGACGCCGTGCGGGCGGCGGGCGGCGACCTGGTCGGCCCAGGTCCGGCCGGGGGTGAGCCGGCCGGCCGACTCGGACAGCACCACGCTCAGCCCGGCGTCCCTGGCCACGTTCTCCACGCCGCGGATGACCTCCAGCGCCCAGGCGCTCTCCAGTTCGTGGAAGACCAGGTCGATCAGCGGCGACCGGGACGCCTCGGCGCGGCGGCGCCGGTAGCCGTGGCCGCGCAGCAGTTCCTCGACCCGGGCGCGGGTCGCGGGGGCGACGTCGGCCCGGCCGTTGAGGACCTTCGAAACAGTCGGAGCGGAGACCCCGGCCTCACGGGCGATCTCGGCGAGGGTCGCCGTCTGCTTGTGGGCGGGCTTCGAAGGCTTCATGCCCGCGATCGTAACCCCGGCGGTCCCGGTGGCGAAGGGACGCGGACGCCGCACGGACGACGGTACATTCGAGCAGACAGTGCATTTCCCCGCAGGAAGCGGGGCGTCTTTCCTTGGACCACCAACGCACTGCGTCCGGGCCGGTGTTCCGGCCGTTCGCTGTGTGATGATCATAGCGCACCCCGGTCGGAGGCGCCAAGCTCAGGCGCCGGGCACCTGCTCGAAGCGCCACCGGTGCACCGGACGGGTCACCAGATCGGCGTCCGGCTCGGGCAGCTCGGGCAGCGGGGCGTCGTACGGCGCGTCCCACCAGGTGACGACCAGCACCCGGTCCTGCGGCGCGCGGAAGGTCTCCCGCCGCGACGGCTCCTCGGGCAGGCGCTGTCCGCCCACCCAGGCGAGCAGCTCGGCGCCCCGCCCCGGGACCGCCCGGGCCTCCCACATCAGCGCGACGGTCACGAGTACAGGTTCTCCTTGCTGACCTCGTGCACGTGGTCGTGGTCGTGCCCCGGGACGTGCGGGTCGGTCACCGGCAGGGAGGAGTCGGCCGACAGGTCCCAGTCGGAGGCGGCCCGGTTGCGGGCGACCATCTCGGCGCCCAGCGCGGCCACCATCGCGCCGTTGTCCGTGCACAGCTTGGGGCGCGGCACGCGCAGGCGGATGCCGGCCGCCTCGCAGCGCTCCTGGGCGAGGGCGCGCAGCCGGGAGTTGGCCGCCACCCCGCCGCCGATCATCAGGTGGTCCACACCCTCGTCCTTGCAGGCGCGGACGGCCTTGCGGGTCAGCACGTCGACCACGGCCTCCTGGAAGGAGGCGGCCACGTCCCGGACCGGGACCTCCTCGCCGGCCGCGCGCCGGGCCTCGATCCAGCGGGCCACGGCGGTCTTCAGGCCGGAGAAGGAGAAGTCGTACGCCGGGTCGCGCGGGCCGGTCAGGCCGCGCGGGAAGGCGATGGCCCGCGGGTCGCCCTCCTTGGCGTACCGGTCGATGACCGGGCCGCCGGGGAAGCCCAGGTTCAGCACGCGGGCGATCTTGTCGAAGGCCTCGCCGGCCGCGTCGTCGATGGTCGCGCCCATCGGCCGGACGTCGGAGGTGATGTCGGAGGAGAGCAGCAGGGAGGAGTGGCCGCCCGACACCAGCAGGGCCATCGTCGGCTCGGGCAGCGGCCCGTGCTCCAGCTGGTCCACGCAGATGTGGGAGGCGAGGTGGTTGACGCCGTACAGGGGCTTGCCGAGCGCGTAGGCGTACGCCTTGGCCGCCGAGACGCCGACCAGCAGGGCGCCCGCGAGACCGGGGCCCGCGGTGACCGCGATGCCGTCCAGGTCCCTGGCGGCGATCCCCGCCTCCTTCAGCGCGCGGTCGATGGTCGGGACCATCGCCTCCAGGTGGGCCCGGGAGGCCACCTCCGGCACCACGCCGCCGAAGCGGGCGTGCTCGTCGACGCTGGAGGCGACGGCGTCCGCCAGCAGGGTGGTGCCGCGGACGATGCCGACGCCGGTCTCGTCGCAGGAGGTCTCGATGCCGAGGACGAGGGGTTCGTCAGTCATTGCTCTCGGTTCCTTGTACTGGGGCGGGCCCCGCGGCGGGGCCGTCGCCGGGTCCGGTGGTCAGGCGCATCACCAGGGCGTCCACGTTGCCGGGCTGGTAGTAGCCGCGCCGGAAGCCGATGGGGGCGAAGCCGAAGCGCTCGTAGAGCTTCTGCGCGCGGACGTTGTCGACCCGGCACTCGAGCATCACCTCGTGGCACTCGAACGCGGTCGCCGCGCGCAGCAGCTCGGCCAGCAGCCGGGCGCCGAGCCCGGTGCCCTGGTGGTCACGGGCGACGGCGATGGTCTGGACGTCGGCCAGCTCACCGGCCGCGGCCAGGCCCGCGTACCCGACGATCCGGCCCTCGGCGGTCTGGGCGACGAGGTAGCGCCGGGTGGCCGCGGAGCCCCGGGCGTGGGCCAGCTCGGACCAGAACATGCCCCGGGACCAGGCGTCCTCGGGGAACAGGTCCTTCTCCAGCTCCAGGACCGGGTCGATGTCCCACCAGCGCATCTCGCGCATCTCGGGGGGTGCCGGCTGTGTCACTTGGGGGTGACCACCTTGTAGTTCTTGGGGACCTGGGCATCCGGCCGGCGCAGGTAGAGCGGCCGGGGCGCGGGCAGCTCCTCGCCCGCCGCCAGCTTCTCGGCCGCGAGCGAGGCGAGGGCGGCGGCGGACACGTGCTCGGGCTCGTGGGCGCTCGGGAACGTGTCGGGGTAGAGCAGCGCGCCCGCGCCGACCGCGGGCAGTCCAGCGACCCGCTCGGCGATGTCGGCGGGGCGGTCGACGGCCGGATCGGTGAGCCGGGTCCGGGAGTCGGCGTACCGCGCCCAGTAGACCTCCTTGCGCCGGGCGTCGGTCGCCACGACGAAGGGGCCCTTCTCGATGTCGGCGGCGTAGGCGAGGCCGTCCAGCGTGCACACGCCGTACACGGGGACGCCGAGCGCGAGGCCGAAGGTGTCGGCGGTCATCAGACCGACGCGCAGGCCGGTGTAGGGGCCGGGGCCGGTGCCGACGACGACGCCGGTGACGGCCTCCAGCTTCAGCCCCGCCTCGGCGAGGATCCGGTCGACGGCCGGCAGCAGCAGCTCTCCGTGCCGGCGCGCGTCCACCTGGCTCGACGAGGCGATGACGTCCGTGCCGTCGTGCAGCGCGACGGTGACGGCGGGTGTGGCGGTATCCAGAGCGAGCAAGAGCACGCGAACAGCCTACGGCGCCCGCGGCTCGCGCACGGCCGTACGGGACGGAGGGTCACCGGCTGCTACGGTCTGCATGAAGTGCGACATATGGCGCGAAACAGAGGTGAGCGCAGGTGGCAGGGACCAGCTCGGCGATCGTGGCCGGCCTCACCGCGGTGGCGCTGGGCACGACCGGTTTCCTCGCCCTCCGCGCCCAGGCGACCGTCCCGGCGGGCCTGCCCGGCGGTCCGGCGGCCAGCGCGTCCGCCGCCGCGGCGGCGAAGGCGCCCCGGGACCGCCGGAACCCGGCCGCCCTGCCCGGCAACTCCGGAACGGGTGAACGGGTCGTGTACTCGGTGGACGACGACCGGGTCTGGCTGGTCGCCGCCGGGAACCGGGTGCGGCACACCTTCCGGGTGCGCCCGGGCGGCGTCGACCCGCTGCCGGGCACGTACTGGGTGACGTCCCGCTCGAACGCGGCCACCGGCACCGACGGTCTGCCCATCGAGCACGTGGTGCGGTTCACCAGCGTGGACGGGGTGGTGATCGGCTTCAGCGCGGCGGTGCACGGCGACTCGGGCGCGATGGCCGATCCGAGCGTGAAGACGGGCGGCATCCGGGAGGCCCGGCCGGACGGGGACGCGCTGTGGCGGTTCGCGACGATCGGCGTACCGGTGGTCGTGATCCGTTGACGGCTCCGTCAGGCGGCGCGCGGCCGCACGCGGGCGGGCTCGGCGGCCGGCCGCGCGGGCTCGGGGTCCCGGGGCGGCCGGGAGACCGCGTCCGCCGCCGCGCAGGACGCCAGCAGGTCACGCATGGACGGCTCGACGGGCCGGGGCGGCCCGGCGGGTCGCGGTGCGGTCATGGACGCCTCCTGAGGTGCGGGGGCGGGTGTGGTTAGGTATGCCTAACCACGGGCTGGCTCCCATGTCACCACGCCCGGGGCGTCCCGCGCAATATGTTGCCGACGGCTTGTCGGTACGGGGCTCAGCCGGCCAGCGTCTCCAGGCCGGCGCCGGCCCACCGCTCGCCCAGTCCGGCCACGGTCACGTGCCGCACCTCGTCGGTGGTGTCCCCGACGGCGCGGTGGATGACGACCTGGAGCCGCTCCTCGGTCAGCTCCTCGACCTTGCCCTCGCCCCACTCCACGACGATCACCGATTCGGGCAGCGAGACGTCGAGGTCCAGGTCCTCCATCTCGTCCAGACCGCCGGCCAGCCGGTAGGCGTCGACGTGCACCAGGGGCGGGCCGTCGCCGAGGGACGGGTGGACCCGGGCGATCACGAAGGTCGGCGAGGTGACCGCGCCGCGCACGCCGAGCCCCTCGCCGAGCCCGCGGGTCAGGGTGGTCTTGCCCGCGCCCAGCTCTCCGCTGAGCATCACCAGGTCGCCCGCGCGCAGCAGCCCGGCCAGCCGGCGGCCCAGCTCCCGCATCCGCTCGGGCGAGGTGATCGTCAGCCGGGTCTCAGCGGCCTGGGGCAGTGCTGGTGCTGCTGGTCGTTCCATAGCCACTTACGGTAGCTCCTGCGGGCACCGCACCGGCGCGGGTGAGCAGGTCGGCGAGGCGGTCGGTGACCACTTCCGGGCGCTCCAGCATCACCAGGTGCCCGGCGTCCGGCACCAGCACCAGCTCGGCGTCGGGCAGCAGGTCGGCGATGGCCTCGCTGTGCTCGCTGGGCGTGACCAGGTCCTGCACGCCGGCCAGCACCAGCACCGGCATGTCCCGGAAGCAGACGAGCGCCCCGGTCTTGTCGTGGTCGGTGAAGGCCGGGTAGAACTCGGCGACCACGTCGATCGGCGTGGACTCGATCATCCGCTCGGCGAACCGCTCCACCGCCGGGTCGACGTCCCGCCCCGCGAACGAGTACCGCTTGATGATCCCGGCGAACAGGTCGGCGGTGGCCCGGCGCCCCTTCTCCACCAGCTCCGCCTGCTGCCCGAGCGCCCTGAGCACCCCGGGGAGGATGCGGCGCACCGCGTTGACGCCGGCCACCGGGAGCCCGAAGTTGACCTCGCCGAGCCGTCCGGACGAGGTGCCCACGAAGGCCGTGGCGACCACCCGGTCCCGGATCAGTTCGGGGTACTGGGCGGCGAGCGCCATCACCGTCATTCCCCCCATCGAGTGGCCGACCAGCACCAGCGGCCCCTCCGGCGCGGCGGCGTCGAGCACCGCCTTCAGGTCCCGGCCGAGCTGGTCGATGGAGACCGGCACCCGGTCCCGGGTCTGCGCCACGCCCCGCCCGGACCGCCCGTGGCTGCGCTGGTCCCAGTACACGGTCCGCACCACCCCGCGCAGGGCCGCCCGCTGGAAGTGCCAGGAGTCCTGGCTGAGGCAGTAACCGTGGCAGAAGACGACGGTGACCGGGGCGGGGGCCTTGCGGCCGAAGAGCCGGCGCCGGCGGGGCGAGACGTCCGGACCCGGGTCGGGCTCGGCCTCGTCGACCTCGTAGTACAGCTCGGTGCCGTCGTCGGCGTACGCCTTGCCGGGGGTGCCGCGCAGGGTGCCGTACGGGCCCGCCGAGTCCAGCGCCAGCCGGGCCTTGCGGCGCATCCCGCGCCCGACCGTCATCCGCTCGAGGGCGACGCCCGCCGCCGCGCCCGCGGCGAGCACGCCTATCGCGGCGCCGGCGATACCGGTCGCCCGGCGCCAGCTCGCGGCCGCCCCCGCGGCGGAGGCGACGGCCGCCGAGGCGACGACGTCCGCCACGGCCTCCGCGCTGCTCTCGCTCACGTACCGCTCCTCTTCGCCGTACTCCTGGATTCACCCGGACGGGTGCTACGGATGGTGCCGGTGGTACCGCTGTGCTGTCGAGTGGCCGGTGGTGCGGACAGTCCGGGTAGCCGCTCCCGGACGGGTTACCCGGCTTCCCGCCCGTTCACCGGGACGCGGTCACCCGAACGCGGTGGACCGCACGCATTCACCTGGGCCCGTCGACGTGGACGCGCGGCACGCGGGCGCCGATGCGCGTGACGATCTCGTACGCGATCGTGCCGCAGGCCCGCGCCCAGTCCTCGGCCGTGGGCTCCCCCCGGTCGCCCGGCCCGAACAGCACCGCCTCGGTGCCCACCGGGGGCTCGTCGCCGCCGAGGTCCACCACGAACTGGTCCATGGCGACCCGCCCGGCGACCGTCCGCCACTTGCCGTCGACCAGCACCGGGCCGGTGCCCGAGGCGTGCCGCGGGATGCCGTCCGCGTAGCCGACCGGCACCAGGCCGAGGGTGGTGGCGCCCGGGGTGACGTAGTGGTGGCCGTAGCTGACGCCCTGTCCGCCCGGGACCCGCTTGACCAGGGCCAGCGAGGCGCTGAGCGTCATCACCGGGCGCAGCCCGAAGTCCGCCGGGGTGCCCAGCTCCGGGCTCGGCGAGATGCCGTACATGGCGATGCCGGTGCGCACCAGGTCGAAGTGGGTCTCGGGCAGGGTGAGGGTGGCCGGCGAGTTGGCGATGTGCCGCACCTCGGGCCGTACGCCCCGCTCCTCGGCGTACGCCACCATCTCCCGGAACCGGGCGAGCTGGGCGGCGATGGAGGGGTGCCCCGGCTCGTCGGCGCAGGCGAAGTGCGACCACAGCCCGGTGACCCGGACCAGCCCCTCGGCCTCGGCGCGCAGCGCGGCGCCGACCAGCTCGGCCCAGTCGGCGCCCGGCTGGCAGCCGTTGCGGCCGAGGCCGGTGTCGGCCTTGAGCTGCACGCGCGCGGGCCGTCCCGCCGCGCGGGCGGCGTCGGTGACCTCGCGCAGGGCCCACATCCCGCTCAGCGACACGTCGACGCCGGCCTCGATCGCCTGCCGCCAGGGGCCGCCCGGCACCCACAGCCAGCACAGCATGGGCCCGGACAGCCCGGCCGCGCGCAGCGCCAGGGCCTCCTCGGGCGTGGCCGTGCCGAGCCAGGTCGCACCGGCCTCCAGGGCGGCGCGGGCGCACGGCACCGCGCCATGGCCGTACGCGTCGGACTTGACGACGGCCATCACGGCGGCGCCCTCGGCGCGGGCGCGCAGGGCCCGCACGTTGGAGCGCAGCGCGCCCAGGTCGATCTCGGCGCGGGCGCGCAGGGCGGCGGTCGGCACAGCTGCTGTCTCAGTCATCGCGCCTCCAGTCTCTCAGAGGCCGCCGAAAGCCCCCCGGCACAGCCCCCGCCCTCCGCGCGGACACCGGGCACCACCCCGGCGCGCGTCCTCCGTACCCGCACCCCGCCGCCCTGGCCACGGCACACCCGAACGACGCGCCCCGGCCCGCCGCACGCCCGGGCGACCCGCCCCCCGGGACGCGCACGGCCCACGGCCCACGGCCCATACAAACCCGCGAGGGCGCGTGAAACCACGTCACCCGTCCCCGGCCCACGTACGCCTCGCCCCCTTCCCGAGCGCGTCCGCCGTGGGCGGGGTGCCGTTTCACCTGCCCTACCGGGTGCCGCCGCGTACGTCGCGCCAGGCGCGGGGGATGTGTGACGCCACGTCATGCGCCCCCACCGGCGCGCCCGACCCCGCCGTGCCGCCCGCCGCGAAGCGGCCCGCCAGGCCGTGCAGATACGCGGCCACGCTCCCCGCGTCCAGCGCGTCCAGCCCCGCCGCCAGCAGGGACCCCGCCAGCCCGGACAGCACGTCGCCGCTGCCCGCCGTGGCCAGCCACGGCGTCCCCGTGGGATTCATCCGCACCGGTCCGCCACCGGGGCCGGCGACCAGCGTCGTCGACCCCTTCAGCAGCACCGTCGCCCGGTACACCGCCGCCAGTTCGCGCACCGCGGCCAGCCGGGACGCCTCGACCTCCTCCCGCCGCACGCCCAGCAGCGCGGCGGCCTCCCCCGCGTGCGGTGTCATCAGCGTCGGCGCGTCCCGGCGCCGCACCGCGTCCCGGTCGGCCAGCCGCAGCCCGTCGGCGTCCAGCAGCACCGGCACGTCCGCCGCCAGCACCTCGGCCACGTTCGCCGCGTCGTCCCCGGCCCCCGGCCCGGTCACCCACGCCTGCACCCGGCCGGCCCGGGCGGGCCCGGCGTCGGAGACGAGGGTCTCCGGGAAGCGCGCGAGGACCGCGTCCCCGGCCGGCCCGACGTACCGCACGGCGCCGGCCCCGCCCCGCAGCGCGCCGGACACGGCCAGCACGGCCGCGCCCGGGTACCGCGCCGACCCCGCGGCGATCCCCACGACCCCGCGCCGGTACTTGTCGCTCTCCGCCGCCGGCGCCGGCAACAGCCGGGCCACGTCGGCGTGTTGCGGGGACTCCAGCCGGGCGTCGGCGGGCGGCGGCTCCAGCCCGATGTCGACGAGCCGCACCACGCCGGCCAGCTCCCGGGCGGGGTCCACCAGCAGGGCGGGCTTGTACGTGCCGAAGGTGACGGTCAGGTCGGCCCGCAGCGCGGCGCCCCGCACCTCGCCGGTGTCCGCGTCGACGCCGCTCGGCAGGTCCACGGCGACGACCGCGGCCCGGGACCGCGCGACGGCGGCGGCGAGCCGCTCGGCGTCCGGCCGCAGCCCGCCCTTGCCCCCGATGCCGACGATCCCGTCCACCACCAGGTCGGCCCGCGCGATCAGCCCCTCGGCAGCGTCCGCGGCGGCGACCGTGCCGCCGGCCCGCCGCAGGGCGTCGAGACCCCCGGCGTGGACCCGTCCGGGCGCCGTCGGCACCGCCGTCACACCCGCGCCGCGCCGGGCCAGCCGGGCCCCCGCGTACAGGGCGTCCCCGCCGTTGTCCCCGCTGCCCACGAGCAGCACCACCCGGCTGCCGTACACCCGGCCGAGCAGCTCGGCGCAGGCGGCGGCGAGTCCGGCGGCGGCCCGCTGCATCAGCGCGCCCTCCGGCAGCCGTGCCATCAGCGCCCGCTCGGCCGCCCTTACCGTCTCCACGCTGTACGCAGTACGCATGGCACCGAGTCTGCCCCGGGACCCCCGCCCCCCACACCCGCGACACCGCGCCGGTCAGCCCTCGGCGACCACCACCGCCGAGGCCACGCCCGCGTCGTGACTGAGCGACACGTGCCAGGCCCGGACGCCCAGCTCGGCGGCGCGCGCGGCCACGCTGCCCTTCACCCTGAGCCGGGGCTGCCCGCTGTCCTCCACGTACACCTCGGCGTCGGTCCAGTGCAGCCCCGGCGGCGCCCCCAGCGCCTTCGCCAGTGCCTCCTTGGCTGCGAACCGGGCCGCCAGCGAGGCGATGCCGCGCCGTTCCCCGCTGGGCAGCAGCAGCTCCCGCTCCACGAACAGCCGGGCCGCCAGCCCCGGTGTCCGCTCCAGGGACGCCCGGAACCGGTCGATCTCGGCCACATCGATGCCCACCCCGATGATGCTCATGCCGAGCACCCTACGGCTCCGGCGGGCGGGCATCCGGCGACACCACGTCGCCTACGCTGCGGGGATGTCCTCCTCACACGCTTATCTCTCCGACCTCTTCTCGCTGGACGGTCGTGTCGCCGTGGTCACCGGGGGGAGTTCCGGCATCGGACGGGCCATCGCGGGGGCGCTGGCCCGGGCCGGTGCGCGGGTCGTGGCCGTGGCCCGGCGGGAGGAGGAACTGGCCGCGGCCGTCGGGGAACTGACGGCCGACGGGTGCCGGGCGGCCTGGGTGAGCGGGGACCTCGGCACCCGTGAGGGGGTGCGCGCGGCGGCCGAGGAGGCCGCGGCCGTCTTCGGGGAGCCCGACATCCTCGTCAACTCCGCCGGGATCAACCTGCGTCCGCCGCTGGCCGAGCTGGGCGAGGAGGTGTGGGACACCACCATGGCGGTGAACCTGGAGGCGCCGTTCCTGCTGGGGCAGCGGTTCGGGCCCGGCATGGCCGAGCGGGGCTTCGGCCGGATCATCCACATCACCTCCCAGCAGGCGCACCGGGCGTTCGTGCACAGCGGCGCGTACGGCGTCTCCAAGGGCGCGCTGGAGTCGCTGGCCCGCTCGCAGGCCGAGGCCTGGTCGCCGTACGGCGTCACCTGCAACACCCTCGTGCCGGGATTCGTGATGACCCCGCTCAACGAACGGCTGTCGGCCGATCCCGAGCGGGTGGCGGCCCTCGCCGCCCGCACGATGACCGGCCGCAACGGACTGGCCGAGGACTTCGCGGGCGCGGCGGTGTTCCTGGCGAGCGGCGCCTCGGCCTACGTCACGGGCCAGTCCCTGCACGTGGACGGCGGCTTCTCCGTGCACTGAGGTGCGCCCACCGGGGTTCGCGCGCCGAGCGCAACCCCAAGATCGGCCAATCTGCCGCGCCCAGTAGTCTTCCTGGCGACCGGCGTCCGCTGCCCCGCGGGCGCCTTCGCACACAACGGGAGGACACAGTCTTGAAGTTGAAGGCTCTGGGCACCGCGCTCACCACGGCGGCCCTCATCGGCACGGCCCTCGTCGGCACCGTCGCCACCGCCGGCACCGCCGCCGCGGCGACCCCGCCGAAGGATTGCAGCAAGGCGATCATCAACGTCAAGGCCAAGCAGACCGTCAACGTCCGCACCTCGCCGAAGACGACGGCCACGGCCATCGGCATCTGGGGCAAGGGCAAGAAGGGCACGGTCTGCAACGACGGCAAGGCCTACAAGGGCGGCTCGTACACGGCCTGCGGCAAGAAGAGCAACCTGTGGTACTACGGCGGCGACAAGAAGACCGGCTGGGTGCCGAAGACCTGCATCAACTGGTGAACGTCCGCCGCTCCGGCGGCGCCTGACGGACCACCGCCCGGCGCCTGACGGACCACGGCGCGGGGGCGGAGGCACACGGCCGTCCGCCCCCGCGCGCTCACTCCACCGTCACGGACTTCGCCAGGTTCCGGGGCTGGTCCACCTCGTTGCCGCGCGCCGTCGCCAGCTCGCACGCGAAGACCTGGAGCGGCACCGTGGCCACCAGCGGCTGGAGCAGCGTGGGCGTGGCCGGGATGCGGATCAGGTGGTCGGCGTAGGGGACCACGGCCTCGTCGCCCTCCTCCGCGATCACGATCGTGCGGGCGCCCCGCGCGCGGATCTCCTGGATGTTGGACACGATCTTGTCGTGCAGCACGGAGCGGCCGCGCGGCGACGGCACGACCACCACCACCGGCAGGTCCTCCTCGATCAGCGCGATCGGGCCGTGCTTCAGCTCGCCCGCCGCGAAGCCCTCGGCGTGCATGTACGCCAGTTCCTTCAGCTTGAGCGCGCCCTCCAGGGCCACGGGGTAGCCCACGTGCCGGCCGAGGAAGAGCACGGTGTCCTTCTCCGCCAGGGTCCGCGCCAGCGCCCGTACCGGCTCCATGGTCTCCAGGACCCGCTCGACCTCCCGGGAGATCCGGGACAGCTCCTTGATGACGGCCTGGATCTCGTCGCCCCACTTGGTGCCGCGCACCTGGCCCAGGTAGAGGGCGACCAGGTAGCAGGCGACCAGCTGGGTCAGGAACGCCTTGGTGGAGGCGACGGCGACCTCGGGGCCCGCGTGCGTGTACAGCACCGCGTCGGACTCGCGGGGGATGGTCGAGCCGTTGGTGTTGCAGATCGCCAGCACCTTGGAGCCCTGCTCGCGGGCGTGCCGCAGCGCCATCAGGGTGTCCATGGTCTCGCCGGACTGGGAGATGGCGATCACCAGCGACCGCCCGTCCAGGATCGGGTCCCGGTAGCGGAACTCGCTGGCCAGCTCCACCTCGCAGGGGATGCGGGTCCAGTGCTCGATGGCGTACTTGGCGATCAGGCCGGCGTGGAAGGCCGTACCGCAGGCGACGATCACGACCTTGTCGATCTCGCGCAGTTCGGAGGGGCTGATCCGCACCTCGTCCAGGGTCAGCGAGCCGGCCGGGTCGATGCGGCCGAGCAGGGTGTCGGCGACCGCCCTGGGCTGCTCGGCGATCTCCTTGAGCATGAAGTAGTCGTAGCCGCCCTTCTCGGCCGCCGAGGCGTCCCAGTCCACGTGGTACGAGCGGACCTCGGCCGGGCGGCCGTCGAAGCCCGTCACCGTGACGCCGTCCCGGCGCAGCTCCACCACCTGGTCCTGGCCCAGCTCGATCGCGGAGCGCGTGTGGGCGATGAACGCGGCGACGTCGGAGGCCAGGAACGCCTCGCCCTCGCCGACGCCGACCACCAGCGGCGAGTTCCGGCGGGCGCCGACCACCACGTCCGGCTCGTCCGCGTGCACCGCGACCAGGGTGAACGCGCCCTGGAGCCGGCGGCACACCAGCCGCATCGACTCGGCGAGGTCCGCGCAGGAGGAGAACTCCTCGGCGAGCAGGTGGGCGACCACCTCCGTATCCGTCTCGGAGGTCAACTCGTGTCCCCTCCCGGCGAGTTCCGCGCGCAGCACCGCGAAGTTCTCGATGATGCCGTTGTGGACGACGGCGACCCGGCCCGCGTTGTCCAGGTGCGGGTGCGCGTTGCCGTCCGTGGGGCCGCCGTGGGTGGCCCAGCGGGTGTGGCCGATGCCGGTCGAACCCGTCGGCAGTGGCCGTTCGAGCAGCTCCTTCTCCAGGTTGACCAGCTTGCCGGCCCGCTTCGCGGCGGCCAGCCCGCCGTCGGCCGGCACGGCGACGCCGGCCGAGTCGTAGCCCCGGTACTCCAGCCGCTTCAGCCCGGCCATCACGACATCGAGCGCCGACTGCGACCCCACGTATCCCACGATTCCGCACATGGGCGGCAGCCTACGGGCCGGAAGCGATCGGAAACGGCTCCTTCCTGCCCGAAATCGGAAATTCCCACCGTCGTACGAAGGCTCTCACGACGGCCGTCCCCAGGGTCTTCACGACGGCCTCGCGACGGCCTCGCGGCGGTCCGGCCGCGCGCGTGACGGACCCCACCCGCCGGGCCGTTCAGACTCCGTTAACAATGGACTGTGATCTCACCGGTCCCCTCGATGCCCCGGAGCGCCCACCGGCACAGGCCGGAGGCGACTCCCTACGTCGACCTCACCCGCGCCGAGTGGAGCGCGCTGCGCGACAAGACGCCGCTGCCGCTCACCGCCGAGGAGGTGGAGAAGCTCCGCGGCCTCGGCGACGTCATCGACCTGGACGAGGTGCGGGACATCTACCTCCCGCTCTCCCGGCTGCTCAACCTCTACGTCGGCGCCACCGACGGCCTCCGCGGGGCGCTGAACACCTTCCTCGGCGAGCAGGGCTCGCAGTCCGGCACCCCGTTCGTCATAGGGGTCGCCGGCTCGGTGGCCGTGGGCAAGTCCACGGTGGCCCGGCTGCTCCAGGCGCTGCTCTCCCGCTGGCCCGAGCACCCGCGCGTGGAGCTGGTGACGACGGACGGCTTCCTGCTGCCCACCCGGGAGCTCCAGGCGCGCGGCCTGATGTCGCGCAAGGGGTTCCCCGAGTCCTACGACCGCCGGGCCCTGACCCGTTTCGTCGCCGACATCAAGGCCGGCAAGTCCGAGGTGACGGCCCCCGTCTACTCGCACCTGATCTACGACATCGTCCCGGACCAGCGGCTCACCGTCCGCCGCCCGGACATCCTGATCGTGGAGGGCCTGAACGTCCTCCAGCCCGCCCTGCCCGGCAAGGACGGCCGCACCAGGGTCGGCCTCGCCGACTACTTCGACTTCAGCGTGTACGTCGACGCGAGCGCGGAGGACATCGAGCGCTGGTACCTCAGCCGCTTCCGGAAGCTGCGCCACACCGCCTTCCAGAACCCGTCCTCGTACTTCCGCAAGTACACCCAGGTCTCCGAGGAGGAGGCCCTGGACTACGCGCGCACCCTCTGGCGGACCATCAACAAGCCCAACCTGGTGGAGAACATCGCCCCGACCCGCGGCCGGGCCACCCTCGTCGTGCGCAAGGGCCCCGACCACAAGGTGCAACGGCTCAGGCTCCGCAAGCTGTAGGCCCGCCGCCTGTTAGAAAGGCGCCATGCTGCATCTGCGCCTGATCTCCCCCGCGGACACCACCGACGATGTGGTCCGGCTGATAGAGACGACCGTCGGCACGGCCCACCTGGTGGTGCTCCCGGGCGCCGCCCGCGACCCAGCCGGGGACGTCGTGCTGTGCGACGTGGCGCGCGAGGCGGGTGACGGACTCGTCGGCGGACTGCGCCGGCTGGGGCTGGCCGAGACCGGCTCGATCGCCGTGGAGGACGTCGGTCTGTCGCTGTCCCGGCGGGCCGACGAGGCCGAGGCCGAGGCCCCGGGCGAGGGGGCCGACGCGGTGCTGTGGGAGGGCCTCACCGAGGCCACGCACGAGGAGTCGACCCTGTCGGTCACCTACCTCGCCTTCATCACCCTGGCCACGATGATCGCCGCCTGCGGCGTCGTCCTGGACAACGCGATCCTGATCGTGGGCGCGATGGCCGTGGGCCCGGAGTTCGGTCCGCTGGCCGGGGTCTGCACCGCCCTCGTCCGGCGCACCCCGCGCCTGGCGGGGCGCTCGCTGACCGCCCTGCTGGTGGGCTTCGCGGCGGCGATGGCGGTGACGGTCGGCTTCACCCTGTTCATGGACGCCATCGGGCTGTTCCACCGGTCCCAGCTGGACGGCGACCGGCCCAACACCGCGTTCGTGTACGCGCCGGACGCCTTCTCGCTCATCGTGGCGGTCCTGGCCGGCATCGCCGGCACCCTCTCCCTGACCTCGGCGAAGTCGGGCGCGCTGGTGGGGGTGGCGATCTCGGTGACCACGGTCCCGGCCGCCGCGAACGCCGCCGTGGCCCTGGCCTACGGCGACACCTCCCAGACGATCGGCTCCACGGAACAGCTTCTGCTGAACCTGCTGGGCATCGTCCTGGCGGGCGTCCTCACACTGCTGGCGCAGAAGTGGCTGTGGACGGGACGGAGGGAGCGCGTGTCCCGGGACGGCGCTCCCCGCACCGGCGGGGCCGGGAGGGCGGAGTACTAACCCAGCGCGGACTTGACGGCGTCGGCCAGCCGGCCGGCGACCGCGCGGGCCTGCTCGATGTCCGCGGCCTCGACCATCACCCGGACCAGCGGCTCGGTACCGGAGGGCCGCAGCAGGACCCGTCCCGTGGTGCCCAGCGCCCGCTCCGCCTCGGTCACCGCGGCGGCGAGGTCCGCGGAGGTGTTCACCCGCGACTTGTCCACGTCCGGCACGTTGATGAGGACCTGCGGCAGCCGCTCCATCACGGACGCCAGCTCCCGCAGTGTGCTCCCGGTCTCCGCGACCCGGGCCGCCAGCAGCAGTCCGGTCAGCGTGCCGTCGCCGGTCGTGGCGTGGTCGAGGATGATCACGTGGCCGGACTGCTCGCCGCCCAGGGCGTACCCGTGCCGCTTCATCTCCTCCAGGACATACCGGTCGCCCACGGCGGTCTGCACCAGCCGGATGCCCGCGCGCTCCATCGCCAGCTTGAAGCCGAGGTTGGACATCACCGTGGCGACGACCGTGTCGGCGCGCAGCTCGGAACGTTCCCGCATGGCCAGCGCGAGCACGGAGAGGATCTGGTCGCCGTCGACCTCCTCGCCGGTGTGGTCCACGGCCAGGCAGCGGTCGGCGTCACCGTCGTGCGCGATGCCGAGGTCCGCGCCGTGCTCGACGACGGCGGCCTTCAGCTTCCCCAGGTGGGTCGAGCCGCAGCCGTCGTTGATGTTGAGCCCGTCCGGCTCGGCACCGATCGTGACGATCTCGGCGCCCGCCCGGGAGAACGCCTCCGGCGAGACCCCCGAGGCCGCGCCGTGCGCTTCGTCCAGGACGATCTTCAGGCCGTCGAGCCGGTTGGGCAGCACCGACAGCAGATGGCCGATGTACTGCTCGGCACCCTCGTCGTACGACCGCACGCGCCCGACCCCGGCGCCCGTCGGCCGCTCCCACGGCTCGCCGTGCCGGTGCGACTCGTACACCGCCTCGATCCTGCCCTCCAGCTCGTCGGCGAGCTTGTGGCCGCCGCGGGCGAAGAACTTGATGCCGTTGTCCGGCATGGCGTTGTGGCTGGCGGAGAGCATCACGCCCAGGTCGGCGCCGAGCGCGCCGGTCAGGTGCGCCACCGCCGGCGTCGGCAGCACGCCGACCCGCAGGACGTCCACGCCCGCACTGGCCAGACCGGCGACGACCGCCGCCTCCAGGAACTCCCCGGACGCCCGCGGGTCCCGTCCGACCACGGCTTTCGGCTTGTGGCCCTCGAAGGTGCCCGCCTCGGCCAGTACGTGCGCCGCGGCCACGGAGAGGCCGAGCGCCATCTCGGCCGTCAGATCCGCGTTGGCGACACCGCGCACGCCGTCCGTGCCGAAGAGTCGTCCCACTTGTCCTCCTGAGGAAGCATCGAGTCGGAAGCGGACCGCACCGCGTCGGGTGGCGAGCGCTCCGGCGTCCGATCACACAAGCCTTTGAGCGTCTTGTGCCGTTATACGCCCTTGGCTGGGATAAGCGAACGCCCCGGAGGCACATGTGGCGTGCCGCCGGGGCGTTCGGAGTACGTGGGGCCGAAGCCCGTACCACGTACGAGCAGGCAGCGAAGCTTAGCGCTTGCTGTACTGCGGAGCCTTGCGGGCCTTCTTCAGACCGGCCTTCTTGCGCTCGACCGCACGGTCGTCGCGCTTGAGGAAGCCGGCCTTCTTCAGCGGGCCGCGGTTGTTGTCGACGTCGGCCTCGTTCAGCGCACGGGCGACACCGAGGCGCAGGGCACCGGCCTGGCCGGAGACACCGCCACCCGCGATGCGGGCGATGATGTCGTAACGGCCCTCAAGCTCCAGGACCTTGAACGGCTCGTTGACTTCCTGCTGGTGCACCTTGTTCGGGAAGTAGTCCTCGAGGGTGCGACCGTTGATCTTCCACTTGCCGGTGCCCGGGACGATCCGGACGCGGGCGATGGCGTTCTTCCGGCGGCCCAGGCCGGCGGCCGGCTGCGGCTCGCCGAAGCGGGAGGCCAGGGACTCCGAGGTGTACTCACCCTCGACGGGGACCTCGGACTCGGTGGTGTAGCTGTCGATGTCAAGCTCTTCGAGCGGCTGCTCGGCAGTGGTCTCGGCCACGATTCTCCTCAGATTCTGTTCAGTCTTAGGGGGTGGCCGGACTTACTGCGCGACCTGGGTGATCTCGAACGGCACGGGCTGCTGGGCGCCGTGCGGGTGCTGGTCACCCTTGTAGACCTTCAGCTTCGAGAGCATCTGACGGCCCAGGGAGTTCTTCGGGAGCATGCCCTTGACGGCCTTCTCGATGGCCTTCTCGGGGTTCTTGTCGAGCAGCTCGTCGTAGCGGACGGAGCGCAGACCGCCCGGGTAGCCGGAGTGGCGGTACGCCATCTTCTGGGTCCGCTTGTTGCCGGACAGGTGCACCTTGTCGGCGTTGATGATGATGACGAAGTCACCAGCGTCGACGTGCGGCGCGTAGATCGGCTTGTGCTTGCCCCGCAGGAGGGTCGCAGCGGTGGTGGCGAGACGGCCCAGGACAACGTCCTGAGCGTCGATGACGTGCCACTGGCGCGTCACATCGCCGGGCTTGGGGCTGTACGTACGCACGGTTCGTAGCCTTCGCTTCGAGTGAATGGTCCTAAACAAGGTCACCGAAACGATCACGACAGCCCTTGACCCACGGCGGCGACGCAAACCGCGTGCGTGGGATCGCTGGTCATCGGCCCGGTGGACCGGTGTAAGGGCCCGTCCCGTGAGAATGAGCAAGCCAATACACAACGAAGAAGCAGGTTACCTGCCGGGGCCCGGACGGGTCAAAACGAGGCGGGCCGCGAGGCGGGCCACGAGACCGACCCCGCGCCACCGGCCCCCCGTCTAAGATGCGCCCCATGAGTTACGGGCAGGGGGGACCCCAGTCTCAGTGGGATCCCTGGAAACCGCAATCGCAGCAGCCGTGGAACGGCGCGTCCGAGGACGACGGCACGCCGGACTGGGCCGCGCTCGCCGAGGCGTCGGAGACGCGTCACAAGCGCCGCAAGCTGCTGTTCATAGCCGGCGGCGTGCTCGCCACGGCCGCGATAGGCACCGCGGTCGCGCTGGCCGTCGTCTCCGCGAACGGCGGTGACCCGCAGGCCGGCCCCGGCGACCTGCCCGCCAGCGCCTCCATACCCGGGTCCGGCACCGCGACGCCGTCCTTCGCGCCCACCAGCGCGCCGCCGCCGCTGGACCCCAAGGAGTTCATCTCCAGCGCGAAGAAGGACACCGCCCCGCTCAGCCCCGACACCCTCTTCCCGGACAAGCGGCTGACCGTCGGGGACACCGTGTACGAGAAGGGCGCCACGGCCGACACCACGAACTGCGCCACCGCGGCCGGCGGCACCCTGCCGGGCATCCTCACCGCCAACGGCTGCACCCGCCTGATGCGCGTCACCTACACCGACGGAGGCATCGCGGTCACCGTCGGCGTCGCCGTCTTCGAGGACGCGGCGCACGCCGCGACGGCCAAGGCCCGGACCGACGACCGCAGCATCGTGCGCTCGCTGTTCGGCAAGGGCGGCGTCAAGCCCTTCTGCGACGGCGCGTTCTGCCGCTCCACCCGGAACTCCTACGGCCGCTACGCCTACTTCACGATCGCCGGATTCACCGACGGCAAGGACGTCACCGCCAAGAACACCGACGTCTTCGGCGTCGGCAACGACCTCGCCCAGTTCACCGTGAACCAGATCCACCGCCGCGGCCAGGCACAGGCCTCCGCCGCCGCCCGGTAGCCGCGCCCCTACCGCTTCAGCCGCAGCCGCAGCGGCAGCACCGCGGACTCCAGCTGGGTGCGCAGCGTCATCTTGGAGACGCCCTCGGTGCGCTCGGTGAAGCGGATCGGGATCTCCACGGCCGTGTGCCCGGCCCGCACGGCCTTGTACTTCAGCTCCACCTGGAAGCTGTAGCCGGCGCTGTCCAGGGACGACAGGTCCACGTCCCTGAGGGTCGGCGCCGACCACAGGTTGAAGCCGGCCGTGATGTCCTGGATCTCGGTGCCGAGGATGGCGCGCGCGTACCGGTTGGCGAAGCGGGACAGCAGCACCCGGTGGGCGCCCCACTCCTCGTCCAGCGAGCCGCCCTCGACGTACCGGCTGCCGACCACCAGACCGGCGCCGGAGCCGAGGGCCGCCTCCAGCATCCGGGGCACGGCCTCCACCGGATGGCTGCCGTCGGCGTCCATCTGGACGACGTACGCGGCCCCCTCCTCCAGCGCGGCGGACATCCCGGCCGTGTACGCCCGCCCCAGCCCGTCCTTCTCGGTGCGGTGCAGCACGCTCATCCGGTGCCGGCCGCCGCTGTTGTGCTTCTCGGCCAGTTCCTCGGCGATGTCCCCGGTGCCGTCCGGGCTGGAGTCGTCGACGATCTTCAGATGGAGTCCGCCGAGCGGCAGTCCGAGCACGGCCTCGGCCATCCCCGGCAGGTTCGCCGCCTCGTTGTACGTCGGCATCACCACGGTGACCCGGACCTCGTCGTGCGCCATCACTCTCCCTCCCCTGCGGGCGCCGGCCTGCCCGGCGCCGGACGCGCTGCTCGTGTGTCGACGCCGGGCACCTCGTGGCCCGGCTCCGCCGTGCAGGCGGCGTGCGTGGCACCCGGGTGGCCGGTGCCGGTGACGGTGAGCCGCATGGACGGCCTTTCGGGTACGGGACGGCGGGGAGCGGCTTCAGGCGGTCTTGATCCAGATGCGGTAATGACCGGTGCCGCTGGAGTTGCGGAAGGGCAGGTCGGCCAGGAGCCGGTAGTGCGGGTTGCCCTTCACCGCGTTCGCGACGACGTCGTCCACCCGGGGGTTGGTGAGGCCGTCCAGGACGATCAGGTCGAACTCGCCGTCGCGCAGCGCCGCCCGGTAGGCCGCGTCCCCGGAGTGGTACGTGCCCTTCCTGTCCGTGTACTCCAGGGCGAAGACGCCCTGCCACTGCCGGTGGCTGGTCTTGTCGCCCAGGTAGTAGACGGGCACCTCGGGCGTGGAGGCGAGGTAGTGGCCCTTGCCGTCCACGTGGGAGTCGACGACCCGGATCATCTTCGAGGAGTCGGGCCAGACGCCGAAGCGCCAGTCCGCCTGCGAGATGCCGAGGCAGAGCGTCGCCGTCCACAGCATGATGCCGAGCTGGGGGTAGCGGAAGTGCGCCCCGATCAGCCGGGTCACGCCCACGCCGGCCATCGGCGCGGCGAACAGCAGGCCGAAGCCGACGTGCTTGAACAGCGAGACCACGGTTCCCAGGTGCACCTGGTAGGCGGGCGCGAGCAGGGCGGTGCCGCACAGCACCAGTCCGAGCAGCGCCCGCCAGCGCCGGCCCGGATTGCCGAGCCGCTGGGCGACGGGCGACTCGTTCATGCGGCTGCGCCGCACGTAGGAGATCGCGCCGCCGACGGCGGTGAGGAACATCAGCCCGCCCCACTCGGCCGACCGCTGGAGCAGGAAGGCGGTGCCGTCGGAGCCGTGGTCGCGGTTGGTGGTGGTCTGCCGCACACCGGCCAGCAGGTCGGTGGCGTACGCACCGGCCGCCAGCAGGGCGCCGATGCCGAGCGCGAGCAGCACCATCCGCAGGAAGGCCCGGCCGCCCTTGTGCGGCCAGCCGGTGAGCAGCGCGAGCACCACGATGGTCGGCAGGTACAGGCCGGCCGCGTACTTCACGCCGACGGCCAGGGCCGCGACGGGGGCGGCGAGCAGCACGGCGGCCACCGGCGCCCGGTCGGTGCGCACGACGATCCAGGTGGCGAGGGCCAGCAGGAACACGGCGGCGGCGTCGTAGGTGGCGAACCAGCCCATGACGACGGTCGACTGCACCACGGCGAAGAGCGCGGCGCCGGCCAGCGCGGCCCGCTCGTTGAACAGCCGCCGGGTGAACGAGTACAGCAGTCCGGTGGTGCCCAGCATGAAGGCGAGGCTCAGCATCCGGGCCCCGGTGAGCCCGAAGCGGCCGTCGACGGCGGCGGCGAGCACCGGGTACAGCTGGGGCGAGCCCGAGAAGTAGGCGCCGTAGTCGATGGGCAGCGGGGTGCCGTGCAGCAGGTGCCGGAGCTCCGCGTGCCCGGCCGCCAGGTACAGGGCCTCGTCCTGGAACGCCGTGTTGGACAGGCGCATCGAGAGCACCGCCTGGACGGCCAGGACGCACAGCAGCACGGCCCGGCTGACCCAGGCGCGCCGCCGGCTGGCGGCCATGTCCCAGCCGACCTCGGGCGTGTCGGGCACGTGGTACTCGGGCTCGGCCGGCGCGGCCGGTTCCGGCACCGTCCGCAGGGCGTACGTCGGCTGGTCGGCCGGCTGCTGCTGGTACGGATAGGTCCGCGGGTCGTGGTCGTACCCCTCGGCCACCCCTTGGTGGCCGTACCCCTCGGCCGTCCCCTGGTGGTCGTATCCCTCGGCCGTCCCCTGGTCCTGCGGCTGCCGCGTTGCGTAGCCGTCGGAGTTGAACCAGCCGCCCTGCTGCTCCTCCTCCGCGTAGGGGTCGTAGGGCTGCGGGGTGTAGTACTCGGGTCGAGAGGTCATGACGGCTTCCGTACGTCGAAGCCGAAACGGTCGTCGGCGGCCAGGCGCTTGAACTCCTTCAGCGCCAGCGGGCTCGCCTCCAGCCGCCAGTCGGCGCGCTTCTTGTAGTCGAACCAGACGAAGCCGAGCATGTCGTCGTCCGCCGCGACGCCCGCGAACAGGTTGCGCACGTCGGCACGCCGCCGTTCGCCGGGCATGGCCGCGGTCTCCAGCAGCAGCATCGGCTTCTTGGTGAAGGTACGGATCTGGTCGCGGGTCGGCCCGAAGACGCTGTCGAAGGCGTTGTCCTCGCCGAGCGTGAAGTAGCCGATGAGCCCGATCCAGTCGACGTACGCGTCACCGGGGTAGTACGGCTTCAGCCGCACGTCGCGGACGGGGTTGACGATGTTGGGCGACCAGGCCCAGATGACGTTGGTGGCGCCGGCGTCGGTGAAGGTCTGGTGGATGCGCCGCCAGGCGGCCACGTACTGGGCGGGGGTGGTGGCGTTCGTGCCCCACTTCTCCCAGTGGCCGTTGAACTCGTCCGCGAAGTCGATCACCACGGGGAGGTTCAGCTTCCGGACGGCGGTCGCGTACTCCTTGACGTACGCGTCCGACTTGCCCGCCGCGATGTCGGCGATCGGAGTGTCGAAGGGCTCCCAGGACATCAGGGTCAGGGCGCCCTCGGCCCAGGCGTTGCGCACCCCGGTGGCGTCGAAGCCGTCGCCCCAGCCCGCGTAGTACTCGACGAGGTTCGGCCGCTTGCCGACGCGCCCGGTGTACACGTCGATGTTCTTCATGGAGGTCGGCGCGCCCGGTACGGCCACCCCGAAGTACTTCTTCGCCGGCTTCAGCAGGGGGGTGACGTCGTAGGGGACGTCGGCGCTCGCCTCGGAGTGCGGGGCCGCCGTGCCGCCGCCGGACCGCGCCGGGCCGCCGTCGTCGCCGAGCAGGGAGCAGCCGCTGAGGGCGAGGACGCCGACCAGGGCCCCGGCGAGCGACGCCCGCACGGTGCGGAATCGTTCCTTCAATCGCATCAGACGGCCTCCGTCCCGGACCGCGGCTGCACCAGGACGCGGCCGACGACCAGCGCGTAGAACAGCCCGGAGGACAGGATCAGGGCGAAGTCGGGGGCGTTCATGGTGAACGTCCGGTACACCGCCGCGGTGACCCACACCAGCGCCGTGCCGCCGCTCCACGCCCACATGCCGATCCAGAAGCGCCGGGTCTTGTTCTTCTTGGCGCCGGAGGAGCCGGTCGGCTGCCAGCCCATGCGGTTCTTGCGCAGGATGTCCCAGATGGCGAAGACGTGCGCCCAGCCGTACATCATCCGGGCCGCCCACGCCTCCAGCCGGTACGGCGCCTTGTGCCACATCGGGAAGATGATCGTGGTGTAGAGGATGCTGGGCACCACCAGGAGCAGGTGCTCGACCTTGAGCTTCTCCGGCATCATCAGCAGCAGCACGATCGGGATGACCGGGGCCGCGAAGGTGAACAGCGCGGTGTGGATGTAGTAGAAGAACCCGGACATGTAGCACAGCCGGCTCGACATCCTGATCTTCGCCTGCCAGAACTTGCGGCTGCCGAGCAGGCTCATCGAGCCCGAGCACCAGCGGTACTGCTGGTTGAAGAAGGCGCCCGCGGTGTCCGGGCACACCCCGGTGGACACCGCGACCGGCACGTACCTCAGGTCCCAGCCGAGCCCGCGCAGGTCGAACCCGGTGTGCACGTCCTCGGAGTGCTCGATCAGCGTGGTGCCGCCGTTGGTGTCCAGGGCCGCCCGCCGGTAGATCGCGCAGGAACCGACGCAGATCGCGCCGTCACTGCCCTGCCGGGACACCTGCACGGAGCGGTAGAACAGCTCCTGCACCGCGCCCGCGCCGCGCTCGATCCAGTTCTGCGAGTCGAGCACCCGGAAGTACTGCGGGGACTGGACGATACCGATCCGCGGGTCGGCCGCCATGTACGGCAGCAGCTCCTCCAGCAGGTCCGCGCGCGGGGTGAAGTCGGCGTCCAGGATGAGGATGAACTCGCCGTCGGACTGGCCGAAACCGAAGTGCAGGTTGCCGGCCTTCTTGAACCAGCCCCGGTTCTCCCGGGTGCCGTAGCGGAAGCCGAAGTCCCGGGCCATCGCCGCCAGCTCGGGGCTCGCGCCGTCGTCGAGCACGAACGGCACACAGACCCCGGGGTACCGGTCGGCCATCGCCCGCACGTGCCGCCAGGTGTTGTGCAGCACCTCGATGGGCTCGCCGCACACCGGCAGGAAGACGTCGACGGAGGGGTAGACCTCCGGCCGCCAGTTCTGCACCAGCCGCCGGTGGTGGGCGATGTCGAAGTCCCGGGTGAAGCCGTTCACCCGCAACGACACCAGGTAGTAGATCACCGTGAACACCAGCAGCGGGGTGTAGATCCACAGCACCGGCGTGGACTGCGCCAGCTTGAACTGGCTCACCACCAGGCAGCAGAAACTGACCAGCGAGCTGATCGTCAGGATCCACAGGTACCGGCGCGCGTAGGAGTACTTCTCCCTGTCCGTCGGCGGGAGCGGCAACAGCCCCAGCGCGGCGCCGCCGCCGCGCCCCGCCCGACGTCGTCCGCCGCCCTGCCGCGCCGCACGACGCCCCCCGGTCCGCACGGGACCCACTGAAGTCATTGCGTTGTCCAACCCCGGGCCGTGCCGGCCCGTCGACCCCCCAGCCAATCCCGGCCACCCCTGTCGAACATCTGGCCGGAAGGCGCAACTGTATCCGAGACGTATGAAACACGTAAGGGTCGTTACGCCCGGTTACGGTCTATAAGTGGTGACATGCGACACGAGGGGCGTCAAATGCAACGTAACTAACAGGTTTCACAGCCGGGGGAGCCGGGAAGCGAGCGCTTGTTCCGCGCCTCCTTGTTGCGGGCCGCCAGCAGATCGTCGGCCGGATAGCCGACCTCCTCCAGCGTCAGCCCGTGCGGCCGTACGACGTGCACGGCGGAGTCCCGCACCCCGGCGGCGAGCACCTTCCCGGGCCACTCGGGACCCCGGTGCCCGTCCCCCACGAACAACAGCGCGCCGATCAGCGACCGCACCATGTTGTGGCAGAAGGCGTCCGCGCGGACCGTGGCGGTGATGATCCCGTCCCCGCCCCGCACCAGGCTCAGCTCCTGGAGCGTCCGGATCGTCGTGGCCCCCTCGCGCTTCTTGCAGTACGCGGCGAAGTCGTGCTCCCCGAGCAGCGCGCCGGCGGCCTCGTTCATCGCGTCCACGTCCAGCGGCCAGTCGTGCCACAGCACGTGGTTGCGGAGGATCGGGTCGACACCGCCGGGGTTGTCGGTGACCCGATAGGCGTACCGGCGCCACACGGCCGAGAACCGCGCGTTGAAGCCGGACGGCGCCGGTCGCAGCGCCCACACCCGCACGTCCTTCGGCAACCGCCCGGCGAGCCGCTTCAGCAGTTTCTGGTTGTGCTCGCGCCAGACCCCCTCGGGCAGGTCGACGTGCGCCACCTGACCGCGCGCGTGCACACCGGCGTCGGTCCGCCCGGCGACGGTCAGCTCGTAGGTCTCCCGCGACCGGGTCACCGTGCGCAGGGCGTCCTCGATCTCGCCCTGCACGGTCCGCCGGCCGCCGGCCTGCTTGGCCCAGCCGTGGAAGTCGGTGCCGTCGTAGGAGACGTCGAGGCGGACCCGGACGTACCCGGGCTGTACTTCATCACTCACGGGGAAATCCTCTCAGGTACGCGAAAGCGGGCCCGCCCCCGGAAGGGACGGGCCCGCTTACGCGTCAGGCGGAGCCTCAGGCGTCCTTGGACTCCTCGGCCGGAGCCTCGGCGGCCTCGGTCTCCTCGACCTTGGTCTCCTCGGCCTCCTTGACCGCGCGCTTGGTGGCGGCCTCGGCCTCACTGGTCGCCTGCTGCGCGACGGTCAGCGCCTCGACCAGCTCGATGACGGCCATGGGCGCGTTGTCGCCACGGCGGTTACCGATCTTGGTGATGCGGGTGTAACCACCGGGACGGTTCTCGTACCGCGGGCCGATCTCGGTGAAGAGCGTGTGGACGATGCCCTTGTCCGTGATGACCTGGAGCACCTGGCGGCGGTTGTGAAGGTCGCCCTTCTTCGCCTTGGTGATCAGACGCTCGGCGTACGGGCGCAGGCGGCGGGCCTTCGCCTCGGTGGTGGTGATACGGCCGTGCTCGAAGAGGCTCTTCGCGAGGTTCGCGAGGAGGAGCTTCTCGTGCGCGGCGCTGCCGCCCAGACGGGCACCCTTGGTGGGCCTCGGCATGGTTCTTCTCCTGTGTGTCTGCCCCGGCCGTGTCAGGTACCGGAGTCAGTATCCGAGCAGACGGTTGTCTGTCGGAGATCCGGGCGTCCCCGCGGGGGCGCCCGGAGGACCGTCGGTCCCGAGCTCCTAGTACTGCTCGG
Source organism: Streptomyces sp. NRRL S-31 (assembly GCF_000718775.1). Lineage (GTDB taxonomy): Bacteria > Actinomycetota > Actinomycetes > Streptomycetales > Streptomycetaceae > Streptomyces. The sequence goes on along the minus strand of NZ_JOCB01000058.1, from coordinate 23,875 downwards.
TCTCGACGAACCCGGCGTCCGCGTCGTCGTCGGCGCCGAAGGCGTCGGCGGCGGCGGTCGGGTCGAATCCGGGCGGGCTGTCCTTCAGGGCCAGGCCCATGCCGGCCAGCTTCGCCTTGACCTCGTCGATCGACTTCGCACCGAAGTTGCGGATGTCGAGGAGGTCGGCCTCGGAGCGCGCGACCAGCTCACCCACGGAGTGGATGCCCTCACGCTTGAGGCAGTTGTAGGAGCGGACGGTGAGCTCCAGCTCCTCGATCGGCAGCGCGAGGTCGGCGGCCAGGGCGGCGTCCGTCGGGGACGGGCCCATGTCGATGCCCTCGGCGTCGATGTTCAGCTCGCGGGCGAGACCGAACAGCTCGACCAGGGTCTTGCCCGCGGAGGCCATGGCGTCACGCGGACGCATCGCCTGCTTGGTCTCGACGTCGACGATCAGCTTGTCGAAGTCGGTGCGTTGCTCGACACGCGTGGCCTCGACCTTGTACGTGACCTTCAGCACCGGCGAGTAGATCGAGTCGACCGGGATACGGCCGATCTCCTGGCCCACCTGCTTGTTCTGCACGGCGGAGACGTAGCCGCGACCGCGCTCGACGGTCAGCTCCATCTCCAGCTTGCCCTTGCCGTTGAGCGTGGCGAGGACGAGGTCGGGGTTGTGCACCTCGACACCGGCCGGGGGCGCGATGTCGGCGGCGGTGACCAGACCCGGGCCCTGCTTGCGCAGGTACATCACGACCGGCTCGTCGTGCTCCGAGGAGACGACCAGCTGCTTGATGTTGAGGATCAGGTCGGTGACGTCCTCCTTGACGCCCGGCACGGTGGTGAACTCGTGCAGCACGCCGTCGATCCGGATGCTGGTGACAGCGGCGCCGGGGATCGAGGACAGGAGGGTACGGCGGAGGGAGTTGCCGAGGGTGTAGCCGAAGCCCGGCTCCAGCGGCTCGATCACGAACCGGGAGCGGAACTCGTCGACGACCTCTTCGGTCAACGAGGGACGCTGAGCGATCAGCATGTGTGGATCAGATCCTTCTTTCGTGGACGCCCGCTATTTGACGCCCGACGGAGACCGCACTCGTGAGAAGCGCGGGTACTGCAAGGGTACGGGCGGCACGACCCGAAGGAGCCGTACCGCCCGGCACTCTCTGCGGGGGGAGATCCCCCCACGACCCTGAACCGCTCGGCGAAGCAGCCGTGCGTCAGACGCGGCGGCGCTTCGGCGGGCGGCAGCCGTTGTGCGGGGTCGGGGTGACGTCCTGGATGGAGCCGACCTCGAGGCCCGTGGCCTGGAGGGAACGGATCGCGGTCTCACGACCGGAGCCCGGACCCTTGACGAACACGTCGACCTTGCGCATGCCGTGCTCCTGGGCGCGGCGGGCAGCCGACTCGGCGGCCATCTGCGCGGCGAACGGCGTGGACTTCCGGGAGCCCTTGAAGCCGACGTGGCCGGCGGAGGCCCAGGAGATCACGTTGCCGGACGGGTCCGTGATCGAGACGATCGTGTTGTTGAACGTGCTCTTGATGTGCGCGTGGCCGTGAGCGACGTTCTTCTTTTCCTTGCGGCGCACCTTCTTGGCAGCGCCCTGACGACCCTTGGGGGGCATCTACAAACTCCTAGGGAGGTGGTCGGTCCTACAGCGAAGACCGTGGACAGGCATCCGCTGCGGACTACTTCTTGCCCGGCTTCTTCTTGCCGGCGATGGCGCGACGCGGGCCCTTGCGGGTGCGGGCATTGGTGCTGGTGCGCTGGCCGCGGACGGGCAGACCACGACGGTGACGGAGACCCTGGTAGGTACCGATCTCCACCTTGCGGCGGATGTCGGCCTGGATCTCACGACGGAGGTCACCCTCGGTCTTGATGTTGTTGTCGACGTACTCGCGGATCGCGACCAGCTGCTCTTCGCTCAGGTCGCGGACGCGGGTGTTGGGGTCGACGCCGGTCGCAGCCAGCGTCTCCTTCGAGAGGGTCCGGCCGATGCCGAACACGTACGTGAGCGCGATCTCCACACGCTTTTCGCGCGGGATGTCGACACCGGAAACGCGTGCCATTCAATGGCTCCTGGTGATTCTTCGGAGGTCTTCCACAGAACCGGCTCCCGGCCGCCGTACTAGGTACGAACCGGGTCCCCGGCCTCCGAACCGGGGGTGTCGGGCTGGATGGCCCGGGCTCTGCGTATGAACATATTCAGCTCGCGTCGCGCGAAACTCTGCGATAGCGGTGCAGAGGGTGGTCGTGCGTCAGCCCTGGCGCTGCTTGTGGCGCGGGTTCTCGCAAATGACCATGACCCGACCGTGACGGCGGATCACCCTGCACTTGTCGCAGATCTTCTTGACGCTCGGCTTGACCTTCATGGGGTGAGGTTCTCCGGGTCAGTGCCAGCGCACCGGGCGGGCCCGGCGCTCGGGCAAGATCTACTTGTACCGGTAGACGATCCGGCCACGCGTCAGGTCGTAAGGAGACAGCTCCACCACGACCCGGTCGTCAGGGAGGATACGGATGTAGTGCATCCGCATCTTGCCGCTGATGTGTGCCAGGACCTGGTGGCCGTTCTGGAGCTCGACCCTGAACATGGCGTTCGGCAGAGACTCGACGACAGTGCCCTCGATCTCGATGGCACCTTGCTTCTTGGCCACGCTTCGCCCTTCGAATCGACTACCTTGATCGACTCTGACGCGCACCGTTTGTAAGCATGCAGGCATGCGGGTGCACAAGAGCCGACGAGTCAGTCTACGTCGGCGCACCCGGAAAGGCGAATCGAGAGAGTCTGCCCCATGGGAGTGATCCCTATGCCAGCGGGTCCGGTGCCGCGGTGACCCCGTGCTCGGCCAGCTTCGCGCGGCCGCCGTCCGGGGCCGTCAGTACCAGCGGGCCCTCGGGCGTCAGGGCCACCGAGTGCTCCCAGTGGGAGGACCAGGTGCCGTCGGTGGTGATGACCGTCCAGTCGTCCTGAAGGACCTCGGTGCGCGGGGTGCCGAGGGAGACCATCGGCTCGATCGCCAGGCAGAAGCCGGGCACCAGCTTGGGGCCCTTGCCGCGCCGGCGGTCGACGTAGTTCAGCAGGTGCGGGTCCATGTGCATCTCGGTGCCGATGCCGTGGCCGCCGTAGTCCTCGATGATGCCGTACCGGCCGCCGCCCGGCTTCGGCTGGCGGCGGATGTACGTCTCGATCGCCCGGGAGACGTCGACCAGGCGGTTGCCCTGCTTCATCGCCGCGATGCCGGCCCACATCGACTCCTCCGTCACCCGGGAGAGCTCGAGCAGCTCCGGGGCGTGGCCGGAGCCCACGAACGCCGTGTAGGCGGCGTCGCCGTGCCAGCCGTCGACGATCGCGCCGCAGTCGATGGAGATGATGTCGCCGTCCTTGAGGACGACCTCGTCGGAGGGGATGCCGTGGACGACGACGTCGTTCACGGAGGTGCAGATGGTGGCGGGGAAGCCGCCGTAGCCCAGGAAGTTCGACTTCGCGCCGTGCTCGGCGAGGACCTTGCGGGCCACCTCGTCCAGGTCCTTGGTGGTCGCGCCCGGGACGGCCGCTTCGCGCGTCGCCGCGTGGATGGCGGCTACGACCAGGCCCGCCGCCCGCATCTTCGCGATCTGCTCGGGGGTCTTGATCTGCACCATGGGGGCCTGCGCTCTCCGTCACTCACGTCGACTGGGATACGTACACAACAGTACGGCCGCGGCGCCCTCGGCATCTCCCGGCCGACGTCCGGGAGGAGGGCACCGCGGCCGGGAGGACCGGGGTCCTAGTGCTCGGCCTTCTCACGCTTCAGGGCCTCCAGCGCCCGCTGCGTGATCTCGTCCACCGGGCCCAGGGAGGAGATCGTCACGACCAGGCCCTGCGCCTTGTAGTAGTCGATGATCGGCTCGGTCTGCGTGTGGTAGACCTCCAGCCGCGTGCGGACGGTCTCCTCGGAGTCGTCGTCGCGCTGGTACAGCTCGCCGCCGCAGACGTCGCAGACGCCCTCCTGCTTCGGCGGGCTGTACGTCACGTGGAAGACGTGCGAGGAGTCGTTGCGGCAGATGCGGCGGCCGGCGATGCGCTTGACGACCTCGTCCTCGGGGACCTCCAGGTCCAGGACGGCGTCCAGCGTGATGCCCTCGCCGCGCAGCAGCTCGTCCAGCGCCTCGGCCTGCGAGACGTTCCGCGGGAAGCCGTCCAGCAGGAAGCCCTTCTCCGCGTCCGGCTGCTCCATGCGGTCCTTGGCCATCGCGATGGTGACCTCGTCGGGGACGAGGTTCCCGGCGTCCATGTAGGACTTGGCGAGCTTGCCCAGCTCGGTCTGCCGGCTGATGTTGGCGCGGAACAGGTCGCCCGTGGAGATGTGCGGCACGGCCAGCTTCTCGGCGAGCCGGACGGCTTGCGTTCCCTTACCGGCACCCGGCGGCCCGACGAGGACGATACGCATCAGCGGAGGAACCCTTCGTAATTGCGCTGCTGGAGCTGGCTCTCGATCTGCTTCACCGTCTCAAGTCCGACACCCACGATGATGAGGATGCTGGTCCCGCCGAACGGGAAGTTCTGGCTCGCGTTGAAGCCCACCAACGCCATTGTCGGTACGAGAGCGATCAGACCCAGATACAGCGAACCCGGCCAGGTGATCCGGTTGAGCACGTAGCTCAGGTACTCAGCGGTCGGTCGGCCAGCCCGGATGCCCGGGATGAAGCCACCATACTTCTTCATGTTGTCGGCTACTTCCTCGGGGTTGAAGGAGATAGCCACGTAGAAGAACGCGAAGAAAACGATGAGCAAGAAGTACGTAGCGATGTAAATCGGGTGGTCGCCCTTGGTGAGGTTCTGCTCGACCCAGGTCTTCCAGCCGGACTTGCCCCCCGCGAACTGCGCCACGAGCGCCGGGATGTAGAGCAGCGAGGAGGCGAAGATGACGGGAATCACACCCGCCTGGTTCACCTTGAGCGGGATGTACGTGGACGTACCACCGTAGGAACGGCGGCCGATCATGCGCTTCGCGTACTGCACCGGGATGCGGCGCTGGGCCTGCTCCACGAAGACGACGAGCGCGACCATGACCAGGCCCACGGCGATCACGGTGCCGAACTCGATCCAGCCGCCGGCCAGCGTGCCCTGCTTCTTGATCGCCCACAGCGCGGACGGGAAGGTCGCGGCGATCGAGATGAACATCAGGATCGACATGCCGTTGCCGATGCCGCGGTCGGTGACCAGCTCACCGAGCCACATCACGACGGCCGTACCCGCCGTCATGCAGATGACCATCGTGATGGTCGTGAAGATCGCCTGGTCCGGGACGATGCTCGTGGCGACCGAGCAGCCGTTGAAGAGCGCGCCGCTGCGCGCGGTGGCGACCAGACCGGTGCCCTGGAGGATGGCCAGCGCCACCGTGAGGTACCGGGTGTACTGCGTGATCTTCGCCGTGCCGGCCTGGCCCTCCTTCTTCAGGGCCTCCAGGCGCGGGATCACCACGGTCAGCAGCTGAAGGATGATGCTGGCCGTGATGTACGGCATGATGCCGAGCGCGAAGACCGTGATCTGGAGCAGCGCACCACCACTGAACATGTTCACGAGGCCGAAGAGGCCCTGGTTGCCCTGTGCCTCGGTCACACACTGCTGGACGGCCTTGTAGTTGACGCCGGGGATCGGGATGTGGGTACCGACCCGGTAGACCACGATGATGCCCAGCGTGAAGAGCAGCTTCTTGCGCAGGTCGGGCGTCCTGAACGCCCGGGCGAACGCGGTGAGCACGGTGCCTCCTGCGACCCCCGCGCAACTGCGTCAAGGGTGACGGTCTTGAGGTTCGACGAATACGGAAAAGAACAGTGCAAGCCACCTTACCGGCGACACTGCCCCCCTAGGAACGACCAACCGGGGATACCTCATTGTGAGGTATCCCCGGTCGGGTTCGTCTACGTCATCGACGCTTCGTCCGAAAGACTCAGACGAGCTCGGTGACCGTACCGCCGGCGGCGGTGATCTTCTCCTTGGCGGACCCGGAGACGGCGTCGACCGTCACCTGGAGCGCCACGGAGACCTCGCCCTGGCCGAGGACCTTGACGAGGCTGTTCTTGCGAACGGCACCCTTGGCCACCAGACCCTCGACCGTGACCTCGCCACCCTCGGGGTAGAGCGCGGCCAGCTTGTCGAGGTTCACGACCTGGTACTCGGTCTTGAACGGGTTCTTGAAGCCCTTCAGCTTCGGGAGGCGCATGTGGAGCGGCATCTGGCCACCCTCGAAGCGCTCCGGAACCTGGTAACGGGCCTTCGTGCCCTTGGTACCACGACCGGCCGTCTTACCCTTCGACGCCTCACCACGACCGACACGGGTCTTGGCGGTCTTGGCGCCGGGGGCGGGACGGAGGTTGTGGATCTTGAGCGGGTTCTGCTCCGCCATGATCAGTCGACCTCCTCGACCGTCACGAGGTGGCGGACGGTGTGCACCATTCCGCGGAACTCGGGGCGGTCCTCCTTGACGACCTGCGTGTTGATGCCCTTGAGACCAAGGGAACGCAGGGTGTCACGGTGGTTCTGCTTGCTGCCGATGTAGGACTTGACCTGCGTGATCTTCAGCTGAGCCATCACGCACCCGCCCCGGCACGAGCACGCAGCAGAGCCGCGGGGGCGACGTCCTCGAGCGGCAGACCACGGCGGGCCGCGATCTCCTCGGGACGCTGGAGACCCTTCAGGGCCTCCACGGTCGCGTGCACGATGTTGATCGCGTTGTCGGAGCCGAGCGACTTCGACAGCACGTCGTGGATGCCGGCGCACTCGAGCACGGCGCGCACCGGACCACCGGCGATAACACCGGTACCCGGGGACGCGGGCTTGAGCAGCACGACGCCGGCAGCCTTCTCACCCTGGATGGGGTGCGGGATGGTGCCCTGGATACGGGGGACCTTGAAGAAGTGCTTCTTGGCCTCCTCAACGCCCTTGGCGATGGCGGCCGGCACCTCCTTGGCCTTGCCGTAACCGACACCCACGGTGCCGTCACCGTCGCCCACCACGACCAGCGCGGTGAAGCTGAAGCGACGACCACCCTTCACAACCTTGGCGACGCGGTTGATCGCGACAACGCGCTCAACGTACGCGGTCTTCTCGGCGGCAGCAGCGCCGCCGTCACGGCCCTTCCGGTCCCGCCGCTCGCCGCCACCGGCACCGCCACCGCGGCGCTGGGGTCCAGCCATTGGAATTACCTCTCTCTGTTTCCGCTAGCTACGGAACCGGCTCAGAACTTGAGCCCGGCCTCGCGGGCGGCGTCCGCCAGGGCGGCGATGCGCCCGGCGTACTGGTTACCACCACGGTCGAACACGACGGCCTCGACACCGGCGGCCTTGGCGCGCTCGGCGACCAGGGCGCCGACCTGCTTGGCCTGCGCGGACTTGTCGCCCTCGCCACCGCGGATCGAGCTGTCCAGAGTGGACGCCGACGCCAGGGTGTGGCCCTTCAGGTCGTCGATCACCTGCGCCACGATGTGGCGGTTGGAGCGGGTCACGACCAGACGGGGGCGCTCCGCCGTACCGGAAAGGTTCTTGCGGATCCGGATGTGACGGCGCTTGATCGCGGCGCGCTTGTAGGCGTCGCCCTTGAGGATCTTCTGCCCGTATGCCATGGCTTACTTACCCGCCTTTCCGACCTTGCGGCGGATGACTTCGCCCTCGTACTTGACACCCTTGGCCTTGTACGGGTCGGGCTTGCGCAGCTTGCGGATGTTGGCCGCAACCTCGCCGACCTTCTGCTTGTCGATGCCCTCGACCGAGAAACGGGTCGGGGACTCCACCTTGAAGGTGATGCCCTCGGGGGCCTCGACGAGGATCGGGTGGCTGTAACCGAGAGCGAACTCCAGGTTCGAGCCCTTGGCGGTCACTCGGTAACCGACACCGCTGATCTCGAGCTTCTTCACGTAACCCTGGGTCACGCCGGTGATCATGTTCGCCACCAGCGTGCGGGAGAGGCCGTGCAGGGCCTTGCTCTGACGCTCGTCGTTGGGGCGGGTGACGCTCAGCACGCCGTCCTCACCCTTGGCGATCTCGATCGGCGCCACGACGGTGTGGGTCAACGAGCCCTTGGGGCCCTTGACCGAGACCGTACGGCCGTCGATGGTGACGTCCACGCCGGCGGGAACCGCGATGGGGAGCTTGCCGATACGCGACATAGCTGTTTCCTCCGTTCCCTTCTGCTACCAGACGTAGGCGAGGACTTCCCCACCCACGCCCTTCTTGCCGGCCTGCTTGTCGGTGAGGAGCCCGTGCGACGTGGAGATGATCGCCACGCCGAGGCCGCCCAGCACCTTCGGCAGGTTGGTGGACTTCGCGTACACCCGGAGACCGGGCTTGGAGATCCGCTTGATGCCCGCGATGGAGCGCTCACGGTTCGGGCCGAACTTCAGCTCGAGGACGAGGTTCTTGCCGACCTCGGCGTCCTCGACCTTCCAGCCCGTGATGAAGCCCTCCTGCTGGAGGATCTCCGCGATGTGCGACTTGATCTTCGATGCCGGCATCGTCACGGAGTCGTGGTATGCCGAGTTCGCGTTCCGCAGACGCGTAAGCATGTCTGCGATCGGATCAGTCATGGTCATGAATTGGCCTTCGGCCTCTCTCGCCGGGGTTTCCTGGTGCGCCATCCCTCTCCCCGATCCGAGACGGGACGGGTGCGGCGCGGTGGACCTACGGCGTAGTAAGTCGTACGGGCGGCAGACGCCCAACCCCACAAGCCTAAGGCATGCGAGGGAGGGCCTCTGCCGACCAGATGCTTACCGAGAGCTTCCGGAATCCCTGAAGTGCGGGATTACCAGGAGCTCTTGGTCACGCCCGGCAGCTCGCCACGGTGAGCCATCTCACGAAGGCACACGCGGCACAGGCCGAACTTGCGGTACACGGAGTGCGGACGGCCGCAGCGCTGGCAGCGCGTGTAGCCACGCACCCCGAACTTGGGCTTGCGAGCAGCCTTAGCGATCAGAGCCTTCTTCGCCATCTCGCTCACGCCTCCTTGAACGGGAAGCCGAGGTGACGAAGGAGCGCGCGGCCCTCAGCGTCGTTGGTCGCCGTGGTGACCACGGTGATGTCCATACCCCGGACGCGGTCGATCTTGTCCTGGTCGATCTCGTGGAACATGACCTGCTCCGTGAGACCGAAGGTGTAGTTGCCACGGCCGTCGAACTGCTTGGGGGACAGGCCGCGGAAGTCGCGGATGCGCGGGAGCGCGAGCGACAGGGTGCGGTCCAGGAACTCCCACATGCGGTCGCCACGGAGCGTGACGTGGGCACCGATCGGCTGACCCTCACGCAGCTTGAACTGCGCGATGGACTTGCGGGCCTTGGTGACGGCCGGCTTCTGACCGGTGATGGTGGTCAGGTCGCGGATCGCGCCCTCGATCAGCTTCGAGTCACGGGCGGCGTCGCCGACACCCATGTTGACCACGATCTTGACGAGGCCGGGAACCTGCATGACGTTCTCGTACTTGAACTCGTCACGCAGCTTGCCCGCGATCTCCTCGCGGTACTTCTGCTTCAGACGCGGAGCGGTGGTGGTAGCCATCAGATGTCCTCACCCGTCCGCTTGGCAACGCGGATCTTGTTGCCTTCGTCGTCGAAGCGGTAACCGACACGCGTGACGACCTTCTGACCGTCCTTCTCAACGACCAGCTGGACGTTGGAGACGTGGACCGGCGCCTCGGTCGTGACGATGCCGCCGGCCTGGGAACCGCTGGCGGTCGGGCCGGCCTTGGTGTGCTTCTTGACCCGGTTGACACCCTCGACCAGGACACGCTCCTCGCGCGGGTAAGCGGCAATGACCTTGCCCTGCTTGCCCTTGTCCTTACCGGTGATGACCTGGACCAGGTCGCCCTTCTTGATCTTCATGCTTACAGCACCTCCGGCGCGAGCGAGATGATCTTCATGAACTTCTTCTCGCGCAGCTCACGGCCGACCGGGCCGAAGATGCGGGTGCCGCGAGGGTCGCCGTCGTTCTTCAGAATGACGGCGGCGTTCTCGTCGAAGCGGATGTACGAGCCGTCCGGACGGCGGCGCTCCTTGACGGTGCGAACGATGACCGCCTTGACGACGTCACCCTTCTTCACGTTGCCACCGGGGATCGCGTCCTTGACGGTGGCGACGATGACGTCACCGATGCCCGCGTAGCGGCGACCGGAGCCACCGAGCACACGGATGCAAAGGATCTCCTTCGCACCAGTGTTGTCGGCGACACGCAGTCGCGACTCCTGCTGGATCACGTCTATCTCCTGATCGTCTGCCGGTTCCCGGCAGGGGCCTCAGAGCGAGGACCCCTGCCGAGCCTGGCGGAACTGACCTGCGGGGTTGGTCCCGCAGGAAATTACTTGGCCTTCTCGAGGATCTCGACGACGCGCCAGCGCTTCGTCGCGGACAGCGGCCGGGTCTCCATGAGGAGGACGCGGTCGCCGACACCCGCGGCGTTCTGCTCGTCGTGGGCCTTGAGCTTGTTCGTACGGCGGATGACCTTGCCGTACAGCGCGTGCTTCACACGGTCCTCGACAGCGACGACGACGGTCTTGTCCATCTTGTCGCTGACGACCAGACCCTCACGGGTCTTACGGAAGCCACGGGCTTCGGTGTTCTCAGTCACGTTGCTCTCGCTCATCAGGCGCTCTCCACCGTCTCGATGCCCAGCTCGCGCTCACGCATCAGGGTGTAGATCCGCGCGATGTCCTTACGGACGGCCTTCAGCCGGCCGTGGTTCTCGAGCTGACCCGTCGCCGCCTGGAAGCGGAGGTTGAACAGCTCTTCCTTGGCCTCGCGGAGCTTGTTCAGAAGCTCCTCGTTGCCCAGCTCGCGCAGCTCGGACGCCTTGGTACCGGCCGACATCACGCTTCACCTGCCTCGCGCTTGACGATCCGGCACTTCATCGGCAGCTTGTGGGCCGCACGGGTCAGCGCCTCACGGGCGATCTTCTCGTTGGGGTACGACAGCTCGAACATCACACGTCCGGGCTTGACGTTGGCGATCCACCACTCCGGCGAACCCTTACCGGAACCCATGCGGGTCTCGGCGGGCTTCTTGGTGAGGGGACGGTCCGGGTAGATGTTGATCCAGACCTTGCCGCCACGCTTGATGTGACGGGTCATCGCGATACGAGCCGCCTCGATCTGGCGGTTCGTGACGTAGGCCGGGGTCAGCGCCTGGATGCCGTACTCGCCGAACGCAACCTGCGTCCCACCCTTGGACATACCGCTGCGCTTCGGGTGGTGCTGCTTGCGGTGCTTGACCCTACGGGGGATCAGCATGACGGTCAGGCCTCCGTTCCGGTGCTCTCAGCCGGAGCGGCGGCGGGGGCCTCGGCCTTGGGGGCCTCGGCACCGGCAGCCTGCTGCGGCTTGCGACCGCGCCGCTCGCCACCGCGGCCACCACGGGCCGGGCGGTCGGCACCACCGCGCGCCGGGCGGTTACCCGCACGGGCGGCAGCGTTCTCGGCGCGGACCTCGGCGATGTTCTTGACGTCGCCCTTGTAGATCCAGACCTTCACACCGATGCGGCCGAAGGTCGTCTTGGCCTCGAAGAAGCCGTAGTCCACGTTCGCGCGGAGCGTGTGCAGGGGCACGCGGCCCTCGCGGTAGAACTCCGAGCGGGACATCTCGGCGCCACCGAGGCGGCCACCGCACTGGATCTTGATGCCCTTGGCGCCGGCCTTCATCGCCGACTGCATGCTCTTGCGCATGGCACGGCGGAAGGAGACGCGGGAGGAGAGCTGCTCGGCGACGGCCTGGGCCACCAGCTGAGCGTCGGTCTCGGGGTTCTTGACCTCGAGGATGTTCAGCTGGACCTGCTTGCCCGTGAGCTTCTCGAGGTCACCGCGGATGCGGTCGGCCTCGGCGCCACGGCGGCCGATCACGATGCCGGGACGAGCGGTGTGGATGTCCACACGCACGCGGTCACGGGTGCGCTCGATCTCCACCTTCGAGATGCCGGCGCGCTCCATGCCGGACGTCATCATCCGACGGATGGCGACGTCTTCCTTGACGTAGTCCTTGTACAGCTTGTCGGCGTACCACCGGGACTTGAAGTCCGTGGTGACACCGAGCCGGAACCCATGCGGGTTAACCTTCTGGCCCATTACCGGGTTCCTTCCTTGCTGCTGACGACCACGGTGATGTGGCTGGTCCGCTTGCGGATCCGGTAGGCACGGCCCTGGGCGCGCGGACGGAACCGCTTCAGGGTCGGGCCCTCGTCGACGTAGGCCTCGGAGATGAAGAGGCTGTCGGCGTCGGTGTGGTCGTAGTTGTGCGCGGCGTTGGCGATGGCGCTGTCGAGCACCTTGCCGACCGGCACGGAGGCTGCCTGCGGAGCGAATCGCAGAACAGCCTGAGCCTCCGTGGCGTCCATGCCACGGATAAGGTCCACCACGCGGCGGGCCTTCATGGGCGTGACGCGGATGTACCGCGCCTGGGCCCTGGCTTCCATGGTTGTCCCTCTCAGTTACTTACGTGTCTGAATGCGATCCGCTACTAGCGGCGCTTCGACTTCCGGTCGTCCTTGACGTGGCCGCGGAAGGTGCGGGTCGGCGAGAACTCGCCGAGCTTGTGGCCGACCATCGACTCGGTGACGAACACCGGGATGTGGGTCTTGCCGTTGTGCACCGCGATCGTGTGGCCCAGCATGGCCGGGACGATCATCGAGCGACGGGACCAGGTCTTGATGACGTTCTTGGTGCCGGCTTCGTTCTGGACATCCACCTTCTTGATCAGGTGGTCGTCGACGAAGGGCCCCTTCTTCAGGCTACGCGGCATCTCAACCCGTCCTTAGCGCTTCTTGTTCGTCTTGCGGCGGCGGACGATGTACTTGTTCGACGCCTTCTTGGGCGAACGAGTACGGCCTTCCTTCTTGCCCCACGGGGACACAGGGTGGCGACCACCGGAGGTCCGGCCCTCACCACCACCGTGCGGGTGGTCGACCGGGTTCATCACGACACCACGGACGGTCGGGCGGACGCCCAGCCACCGCTTGCGGCCGGCCTTGCCCCAGTTGATGTTGCTCTGCTCGGCGTTGCCGACCTCGCCGATGGTGGCGCGGCAGCGCGCGTCCACCATGCGGATCTCGCCGGACGGCATACGGAGGGTCGCCATGGCGCCCTCACGGGCGAGCAGCTGCACCGAGGCACCCGCGGAACGGGCGAACTTGGCACCGCCACCGGGACGGAGCTCGATCGCGTGGACCGTGGTACCGACCGGGATGTTGCGGAGGGCCAGGTTGTTGCCCGGCTTGATGTCGGCCCCGGGACCGTTCTCGACGCGGTCGCCCTGCTGGAGGTTGCGCGGGGCGAGGATGTAGCGCTTCTCGCCGTCGGCGTAGTGCAGCAGCGCGATGCGCGCGGTGCGGTTGGGGTCGTACTCGATGTGCGCGACCTTCGCCGGCACGCCGTCCTTGTCGTGACGACGGAAGTCGATCACACGGTAGGCGCGCTTGTGTCCGCCACCCTGGTGGCGAACGGTCACACGACCGGCGTTGTTACGGCCGCCCTTGCTGTGCAGGGGACGGACCAGCGACTTCTCCGGCGTGGACCGCGTGACCTCGACGAAGTCGGCGACGCTGGCGCCACGACGGCCCGGCGTAGTCGGCTTGTACTTGCGGATTCCCATTTCTCAGTCCTCGTCCGATATCGGACGATCCGACCCGCTTACGCGGTCGGACCGCCGAAGATGTCGATACGGTCGCCCTCGGCGAGGGTCACGATCGCGCGCTTGCTGCCGGCACGCTGACCGAAGCCGGTCTTCGTGCGCTTGCGCTTGCCCTGGCGGTTGATCGTGTTGACCCCGGTGACCTTGACGTCGAAGACCGCCTGGACGGCCTGCTTGATCTGGGTCTTGTTGGCGTTCGGGTCGACGATGAACGTGTACTTGTTCTCGTCGATGAGCGCGTAGCTCTTCTCCGAGACGACCGGCTTCAGCAGGACGTCACGGGGGTCCGTGTACGACTTGCTCAGCGGGGTCGCGACGGTGTTCTTGCCCTCGGTGGCGTGGCGACGCGCCTTGGCGACGCGCGCGGCCTTGGCGGCCTTGGCGGCCTTCGAGGCGATAGCGGGGTGACGGATAGCCATCAGGCCTCGCTCCCTTCGGTGTCATTGGCCTTCGGGCCGGACACGAAGGACTCGAACGCGGACTGGGTGAAGACCACGTCGTCCGAGACGAGAACGTCGTACGTGTTCAGCTGGCCCGGCTCCAGGATGTGGACCTGGGGCAGGTTGCGGGCGGACAGCCACGCGGCCTCGTCGGCGCGCTCGACGACCAGGAGCAGGTTCTTCCGCTCGCTGATCTTGCCGAACAGGCTCTTCGCGGCCTTCGTGGAGACCGCACCCTCGACCACGCCGGAGACGACGTGGATGCGGTTGTGACGCGCCCGGTCGGTGAGGGCACCGCGCAGGGCGGCGGCCTTCATCTTCTTCGGGGTGCGCTGCGAGTAGTCACGCGGCACGGGACCGTGCACGACGCCACCACCGGCGAACTGCGGCGCGCGGGTCGAACCCTGACGGGCGCGACCGGTGCCCTTCTGGCGGTACGGCTTCTTGCCACCACCACGGACTTCACCGCGGGTCTTGGTCTTGTGCGTGCCCTGACGGGCCGCGGCCAGCTGCGCGACGACGACCTGGTGGATCAGCGGAACGCTGACCTTGGCGTCGAAGATCTCCGCGGGGAGCTCGACGGAACCGGCCTTCTCGCCCGCCGGCGAAAGGATGTCAACAGTGCTCATCGGTTACCTCAGGCCCCCTTGGCCGCGGTGCGGACCAGGACGAGGCCGCCGTTCGGACCGGGAACCGCGCCCTTGATGAGCAGCAGACCCTTCTCCGCGTCAACGGCGTGGACGGTCAGGTTCTGGGTGGTGACCCGCTCGTTGCCCATGCGACCCGCCATGCGGAGGCCCTTGAACACGCGGCCCGGGGTGGCGCAGCCACCGATGGAACCGGGCGAGCGGTGCTTGCGCTGGGTGCCGTGTCCGGCGCCGAGGCCACGGAAGTTGTGGCGCTTCATGACACCGGCGAAGCCCTTGCCCTTGCTCTTGCCGGTGACGTCGACCTTCACGCCGGCCTCGAACACCTCGGCGGTGATCTCCTGGCCGAGGGTGTACTCGCTGGCGTCAGCGGTACGGATCTCGACGAGGTGACGGCGCGGGGTGACGTCGGCCTTGGCGAAGTGGCCCTTGAGGGGCTTGTTCACCTTGCGCGGGTCGATCTCGCCGAAGGCGATCTGGACCGACTCGTAGCCGTCGACGTCGTTGGTACGGACCTGGGTGACGACGTTGGGGCCGGCCTTGACGACGGTGACCGGAACAACACGGTTGTTCTCGTCCCACACCTGCGTCATGCCGAGCTTCTCGCCCAGGATGCCCTTGATCTGCTTAGCCATTCTCAGCCCACCAGCCTCAGAGCTTGATCTCGATGTCGACACCGGCCGGGAGGTCGAGTCGCATCAGAGAGTCAACGGTCTTGGGGGTCGGGTCGAGGATGTCGATCAGGCGCTTGTGCGTGCGCATCTCGAAGTGCTCGCGCGAGTCCTTGTACTTGTGCGGCGACTTGATGACGCAGTACACGTTCTTCTCAGTGGGCAGCGGCACCGGGCCCGCGACCGACGCACCAGTGCGGGTCACCGTCTCGACGATCTTCTTCGCCGAGGAGTCGATGACCTCGTGGTCGTAGGCCTTGAGCCGGATGCGGATCTTCTGTCCCGCCATGGCTACTCAGTAGTCCTGTCTCTTCTAACGCTCCGGAACCCGATGTCCCGGACCTTCCCTCTCCGACCCACGCGGTCGGGTGTGTCGCTCTCCCGCTGACACGGATGCCCCTTGTCCGAACATCCCTGCGGGATCACGCACGGCCCTTCCGGAAACCGCGGACCGGGGACCTCGGGCCCACCGGGCGCCTGGCCGGTGCCGCGCCCACGCTTCCCGGAAGATTCCCGTACGTCCGTCCCAGCGCTGCCCGAAGGCAGTTAGGACGACGAGTACTGTGGGACTCGCTTCCGGTCCTCCCGGCGGGAGGCGCGCAGCATCAACACTCGACCGAGCAACTCGGACAGTCTGCCATATGGGGCAGGCCCGATGCCAATCGAGCCGAAGAGATTACCCCGGGAGTGACGTAGGTCAAACCCGGAGCCGCGGCCGGTGGAGACGCCGCGGCCCCCGGGTCGCCTCGCCCCCGGACCGCCTTCGCCGCCCGCGCCGCCGAAGACCCGGACGCCGGCCTCCGGAACCCCCGGGCGCCGCCGGCACCGGCCGCCCGGCCCCTCCCCCACCGGGACCCGGCGCACCGTGCTCCGGTGTCCCGGGCCGTCTTCCCCCAGGGGGAAACAAGGGTGAAAGGACCCCGCCAAGCCCCACCCCTCCCGCCCGTGGCGCCCCGCTCACTCGCCCGGGTGAACATCACCGGCGCGACTGGATTCCGGGCCGGTCGCCTGCTCTACGCTCGGCGCGACACCACGGCAGACATGCGACGGCCCTCGCCGGGACTAGCGATCCCAGTGCGAGGGCCTGACCACCGAGGAAGGCAACTCTTCCCGATGGATACCCAGCACCCTAGCGTGCCCCCGCGCGCCCGGTCCCGCTTTACGGGCAACACGCACCCGAACCGGGGCCGTCACACCGGCGGGCTCATCCACGAGCACACCCGCCACAACGACCGCTTCACGGTGATCGGCAACCACCTCACCCAGCACCCGGACCTCTCGCTCCTCGCGATCGGCCTGGGCTGCCACATCCAGTCGCTGCCGCCCGGCGCCCGCATCGACATCAAGTCCCTCGCCGCCCGCTTCACCGAGGGCGCCGCCCGGATCGCGGGCGCCCTGCGCGAGCTGGAGGACCACGGCTATCTGCGCCGGGAGCGGCAGCGGATCCCCGACGGCCGGATCGTCACCCGGACGATCTCCTGCAACCAGCCGGGCCGCCGCGCCGGCGCGTCCGAAGCGGCGCCGTCCGGGCCCCCGGCCCGCCGTACGGCCACCGCGCCGCAGCCGCGGCCCGCGCGCCGCGCGACCCTCCCCGCCGTGCCGAAGCCCGCGTACCCCGCTCCCGCCCTGCTCCAGGCGGCCGGCGACCTCCTCGCCGGCCTCCGCCGCACGGACCCGCGCCTGCTCCTGTCCGCCACCGACACCGAGCACCTCGCACCCGGCGTCGCGGCCTGGCTGGAGCGGGAGGTCACCCCCGGCGCCATACGCCACGCGCTCACCGGCGACCTGCCGCCGGAGCCCCTGGTCCGGCCGGCCGCCCTGCTGGCCCACCGCCTGGCGGCCAGGATCCCGCCCCTGCCGCCCTTCCGCGCGCCCGAGGCGCCCCCGGCCGTCCGGCACCCGCTGCGGACCTGTGAGGGCTGCGAGCGCGCCTTCCGCGCGCCGGAGCCGGGCCGCTGCCGCGACTGCCGGACGGACCACCGAAACCACCCGACAGAGTGACCGCGCCCGCCCTTTCGGCGGGCCTTCCGGCGGGTCCGGGTCGTTCTTCAGCGGGTCCCGGCCGTGTCGCGCGCCGTCGCCGGCGCCCGGCCCGGGAACGCCGAAGAGGCCCGCACGACCGGAGTCGTACGGGCCTCTCCTAGGTCAGAGGACCTCGAAGCAAGCGGAACTTACTTCGTGATCTTGGTGACCTGGCCGGCGCCCACGGTGCGGCCACCCTCACGGATGGCGAACTTCAGGCCCTCCTCCATGGCGACGGGCTGGATGAGCGACACCGACATCTCGGTGTTGTCACCCGGCATGACCATCTCGGTGCCCTCGGGGAGGGTCACCACGCCGGTCACGTCCGTCGTACGGAAGTAGAACTGCGGGCGGTAGTTGTTGAAGAACGGCGTGTGGCGGCCACCCTCGTCCTTGGACAGGATGTAGGCCTGGGCCTCGAACTCGGTGTGCGGGGTGACCGAGCCCGGCTTGATGATGACCTGGCCGCGCTCGACGTCCTCGCGCTTGATGCCACGGAGGAGCAGACCGACGTTCTCACCGGCCTGGCCCTCGTCGAGCAGCTTGCGGAACATCTCGATGCCGGTGACCGTGGTGGTGGTCTTCTCGGTCTTGATGCCGATGATGTCGACGGTCTCGTTGACCTTCAGGACACCACGCTCGATACGGCCGGTGACGACCGTACCGCGACCGGTGATCGTGAAGACGTCCTCGATCGGCATGAGGAACGGCTTGTCGACGTCGCGCTCCGGCTGCGGGATCGACTCGTCGACGGCCTTCATCAGGTTGAGGACGGAGTCCACCCACTCCTGCTCGCCCTCGAGGGCCTTCAGAGCGGAAACCTTGACGACCGGGACGTCGTCGCCCGGGAACTCGTACTCGGAGAGGAGCTCACGGACCTCGAGCTCGACGAGCTCCAGGATCTCCTCGTCGTCCACCATGTCGGCCTTGTTCAGGGCGACGACGATGTACGGAACGCCGACCTGGCGGGCCAGGAGCACGTGCTCCTTGGTCTGCGGCATCGGGCCGTCGGTGGCGGCGACCACGAGGATCGCGCCGTCCATCTGCGCGGCACCGGTGATCATGTTCTTGATGTAGTCCGCGTGACCCGGGCAGTCGACGTGGGCGTAGTGACGCGCCTCGGTCTGGTACTCGACGTGCGCGATGGAGATGGTGATACCGCGCTGACGCTCCTCGGGCGCCTTGTCGATGTTGTCGAACGGGGTGGCCTCGTTCAGGTCCGGGTACGCGTCGTGCAGCACCTTGGTAATGGCGGCCGTGAGGGTCGTCTTACCGTGGTCGATGTGACCGATGGTGCCGATGTTGACGTGCGGCTTAGTCCGCTCGAACTTCGCCTTCGCCACTGGGGTCCTCCTGTGGAGTGGTTCTGTACGCCTTACTTCATCGGCGCCAGGTGATCTTTGCTGTTAAAGCCCGGAACCGGCGGGGCAGACATCCGACGGATTTGCGGCTGTTTGCCCCTGGAGGCTCCGGAGTCAAGCCTAAAGCGTGGGAACGCGGTGCGTTACTCGCCCTTGGCCTTCGCGATGATCTCCTCGGCGACGTTCCGCGGAACCTCGGCGTAGGAGTCGAACTGCATCGAGTAGCTTGCGCGACCCGACGTCTTGCTGCGGAGGTCGCCGACGTAGCCGAACATCTCCGACAGGGGCACGAGGCCCTTCACGACGCGGGCACCAGCCCGCTCCTCCATGGCCTGGATCTGGCCACGGCGGGAGTTGATGTCGCCGATGACCTCACCCATGTAGTCCTCGGGCGTGGTGACCTCGACGGCCATCATCGGCTCAAGGAGTACGGGCGAAGCCTTGCGCGCGGCCTCCTTGAAGGCCTGCGAACCGGCGATCTTGAAGGCGAGCTCGGAGGAGTCGACCTCGTGGTAGGCACCGTCGTGCAGGATCACGCGGACACCGGTCATCTCGTAACCGGCGAGGATGCCGAACTGCATGGCCTCCTGCGCACCGGCGTCGACCGAAGGGATGTACTCCTTCGGGATGCGACCACCGGTCACCTTGTTCACGAACTCGTACGAGGTGTCGCCACTCTCGATCGGCTCGATGCCGATCTGCACCTTCGCGAACTGACCGGTACCACCGGTCTGCTTCTTGTGCGTGTAGTCGACGCGCTCGACGGCCTTGCGGATCGTCTCGCGGTAGGCCACCTGCGGCTTGCCGACGTTGGCCTCGACCTTGAACTCGCGCCGCATCCGGTCGACCAGCACCTCGAGGTGAAGCTCGCCCATACCGCCGATGACGGTCTGGCCGGTCTCCTCGTTGGTGTGCACCTGGAAGGAGGGGTCCTCCTCCGCGAGACGCTGGATGGCGACACCCAGCTTCTCCTGGTCACCCTTGGACTTGGGCTCGATCGCGACCTCGATGACCGGCGCCGGGAAGTCCATGGACTCCAGGATCACCGGGTTCTTCTCGTCGCTGAGCGTCTCACCGGTGGTGGTCTGCTTCAGGCCCATGACGGCGACGATGTCGCCGGCGCCCACCGACTCGATCTCCTCACGCTTGTTGGCGTGCATGCGGTAGATCTTGCCGATGCGCTCCTTGCGGCCCTTGACGGAGTTCAGCACGGCGGTGCCGGACTCCAGGCGGCCGGAGTACACGCGGACGAAGGTGAGCTTGCCCAGGTGCGGGTCGCTCATGATCTTGAACGCCAGCGCCGAAAGCGGCTCGTCGTCGGACGGCTTGCGCTTGACGACCTCCTCCGGGTTGTTGACCGCGTGGCCTTCGATGGCCTCGATGTCGACCGGGGAGGGCAGGTAGCGCACGACCGCGTCGAGCAGGGGCTGGACACCCTTGTTCTTGAACGCGGTACCGCAGAACACGGGGGTGACGGTGACGCCGTCGCCCTTGCCGGAGGCGATGGTGATACGACGGATCGCGGCGTACAGCTGCTCCACGGAAGGCTCCTCGCCCTCCAGGTACAGCTCCATGATCTCTTCGTCGTTCTCGGCCACGGCCTCGATCAGCTTGCCGCGGTACTCCTCGGCAGCCTCGGTGTGGGTGTCCGGGATGTCGACGATGTCGTACATCTCGCCCTTGGTGGCCTCGGCGGACCACACGAAGGCCTTCATCGTCACCAGGTCGACGACGCCCTTGAAGTCCGCCTCGGCACCGATCGGCAGCTGCATGACGATCGGCTGCGCGCCCAGGCGGTCGACGATCATGTCGACACAGCGGTGGAACTCGGCACCGGTGCGGTCGAGCTTGTTGACGAAGCAGATACGCGGAACGCCGTAGCGGTCCGCCTGACGCCACACGGTCTCGGACTGGGGCTCAACGCCGGCGACACCGTCGAACACCGTCACGGCACCGTCGAGCACGCGCAGGGAACGCTCCACCTCGACGGTGAAGTCGACGTGACCCGGCGTGTCGATGATGTTGATGGTGTGGTCGACGTCCTCCAGCGACCAGTGACAGGTGGTGGCAGCAGAGGTGATCGTGATGCCACGCTCCTGCTCCTGCTCCATCCAGTCCATGGTGGCAGCGCCGTCGTGGACCTCACCGATCTTGTAAGACACACCGGTGTAGAACAGGATCCGCTCGGTGGTGGTCGTCTTGCCCGCGTCGATGTGGGCCATGATGCCGATGTTGCGCACCCGGGCCAGGTCAAGCGAAGTGGTAGCCATAAGGCTTCAGTCTTCTCTCGGTCTCGATGTGGACTGCGACTACCAGCGGTAGTGCGCGAAGGCCTTGTTGGACTCGGCCATCTTGTGCGTGTCCTCGCGCTTCTTCACAGCGGCACCCAGGCCGTTGGAGGCGTCGAGGAGCTCGTTGAGCAGACGCTCGGTCATGGTCTTCTCGCGACGGGCACGGGAGTAACCGACCAGCCAGCGCAGCGCGAGCGTGTTGGCACGACCGGGCTTGACCTCGATCGGAACCTGGTACGTCGCACCACCGACACGGCGGGACTTGACCTCGAGGGTCGGCTTGATGTTCTCCAGCGCGCGCTTCAGCGTGATGATCGGGTCGTTGCCCGTCTTCTCACGCAGACCCTCCATGGCGCCGTAGACGATGCGCTCGGCGGTGGAACGCTTGCCGTTCAGCAGCACCTTGTTGATGAGGGAGGTCACCAGAGGAGAACCGTAGACCGGGTCGATGATGACCGGGCGCTTCGGGGCGGGGCCCTTACGAGGCATTCTTACTTCTCCTTCTTGGCGCCGTAGCGGCTGCGGGCCTGCTTGCGGTTCTTGACACCCTGGGTGTCGAGCGAACCGCGGATGATCTTGTAGCGAACACCCGGCAGGTCCTTCACACGGCCGCCGCGCACGAGCACGATGGAGTGCTCCTGCAGGTTGTGTCCCTCACCCGGAATGTAAGCGGTGACCTCGATCCCACTGGTCAGACGCACACGCGCGACCTTACGCAGGGCCGAGTTCGGCTTCTTCGGGGTGGTCGTGAACACGCGCGTGCAGACGCCGCGACGCTGGGGCGAACCCTCGAGTGCGGGCGTCTTGTTCTTCTCGACCTTGTCCTGCCGGCCCTTGCGGACCAGCTGCTGGATCGTAGGCACTACTTCTCCGGTTTCTGTGTGCCGAATAGGTACAGCTAACCTGGAACATCTCCGACCCACGCGGTCGGGTGTGTCGAATCCCGCGAACCTTCGCCGCGAGGCGGGAAGGGCGCAGATTACGGTGGCCGGTCGCGGCTCGCCGTGCGGTTCACAGGCACGCACAGGAGCCAGGGCACACCCCAGGCACAAGGTCTGAGCGTACCTACCTCACGGACTTCGGTCAAAACAAATGGAGCGGGCACCGACACGCCGGACTTGTCCCGGTTCCCCGATCCGGGTCCGTGGCCATTTCGCGCGGATCCCGCCCGACGCTCCGCATCCGGCCCGTCACGTCGGTACGTTGAGCGGTCGCAGTACCGCTTGGGGGGCGAGGATGGGATGACGGGGGACGCACCGCGCACGTCACCGCGGCAGACGCCGGACGAGACACCGGGGGACGACGGGCTGGGCGACCGGGTGCCGTTCCTGGCCCGGCTGGAGAAGCCGGACCGGGCCGCGCTGCTCGCGCTCGGCTCCGAGCTGGACTTCGCGCCCCGCGCGGTGCTCCTGCGCCAGCGGGAGCCCTCCTCGCACGTGCTGTTCGTCCTGCGCGGCTGGACGAAGGTCACGGCGGCGGCCGCCAACGGCTACGAGGCGCTGCTGGCCCTGCGCGGGCCGGGCGACGTCATCGGCGAGTCGGCGGCGCTGACCGGCCGGACCCGCTCCGCCACCGTGACCGCGCTGGAGGACGTACGGGCCGTGGCGGTCCACCGTGAGCGGTTCACCGCGTTCCTGACCGACTCCCCCGCCGTCTCCTTCGCCCTGCTCGGGCTCACCTCGGACCGCACCCGCGCCGCCGACCGGCGCCGGCTGGAGTTCGCCTCCATGACCGTCCGGGAGCGGTTCGCCACCCTGCTGCTCGACCTCGCCCGCACCCACGGCCGCGCCACCGGCGAGGGCGTCGAACTCTCCGTGCCGCTGAGCAAGCAGGAACTGGCCGGCTCGGTGGGCGCCTCCCGCGAGGCGGTGCAGCGACTCCTGAAGGACCTGCGCGAACGCGACGTGGTGCGCACCGGCCGCCGGGAGCTGGTGATCGTGCGGCCGGACGTGCTGCGCCGGATCGCGCGGGCGGAGACGACGGAGTGAAAGACCCGCACGCGGCGCCCGCGCCGGGCCCGCGCGCCCTCTGTGCACACGGTCACAGTCCGAGTGCGTCATCCGTCCTCACGCCCCCGAGGCCCCCCGCGCCACCCTGCTGACAGCGGACGGACCCCACGGTGACCACCGAGAGGCGAGCATGAAAGACCCTGTGAGCCGGACGATGCTCCTGCTCGACATCGAGAAGTACAGCGACCGGGACGACGTGGAGCAGGCGTACCTGCGGCGCGTCCTCTACGACATCGCCGACCGCGCCCTGGCCCGCGCCGGCATCGACGGGACGCAGCGGCGCCGGGCGGACCGCGGCGACTCCGTCATGGAGCTGATCGACGCCGCCGCGTCCGTCCCCGCCCTCCTGCGCGCCCTGCTCACCGAGGTGCCCGCCCAGCTGCACGGGTACAACCGGCTCGCCTCCAGCTCCGCCCAGATCCGGCTGCGCGGCGTGGTCGCCGCCGGGTACGTGGCCGTCGACGAGCACGGCGGCTGGGTCGGGTCCGACCTCAACCACGCCTGCCGGCTGCTCGACGCCCCGCTCCTGCGCGCCGCCCTGCGGGAGCGGGACAACGGCTTCGCGCTGTGCGTCTCGGAGGGCGTGCACACCGGCATCGTGCGCCACGACCACCACGGCGTCCCGGCCGCCGACTTCCACCCGGTGACCCTGACCAGCAAGAACGGCCCGCTGCGCGGCTGGCTCCACGGGCCGGTCCCGCGCGGCGGCGATGACCACGGTGACACGGGGGCGGGGGAAACCCCGGTGCCGGGAACGTCGGGGGACGTCCCGGCACCGGGGGCGCCGGCCGCACCGCGGCCGGCCCGGGAGACGCCCGCCC
>NZ_JOCB01000057.1 GCF_000718775.1 Streptomyces sp. NRRL S-31 | reverse complement strand
GGCGGGGGCGGCTGGGTCATGGCGACGGGTACCTCGGTGACGCTGTCAAGGCCGGACGGCGAAGGAGACTACGGCGAAGGGGACTCGGGGGACGGGCGGGCGGCGGGACGGCCGCGGGACGGTACGCCGGCTCAGTCGCCGAAGGCCATGATCAGCTTCTCCTTCGAGTCGTCGTCGCCGGACAGCCGGCCCGAGGAGATGTAGAACCGCCCGCCGGTGAAGTCGACGACACCGTCGTAGAAGGTGTTCTCGACACCGGCGGCACCCCGCGGGTTGCGGAGCAGCCCGGTCGTCCGGTGGGAGGAGCCGGCGACCGGCACCGAGACCACCTGACCGCCCGTGTCGTACGACGGCTGCACATAGGCGATGAGCTTGCCGCCCTCGACCTTCACCGGTGCCATCGGCCGGTCGCCCGGGGACTTGACCCGCCACTTCTCCTTGCCGTCGGACAGGCTGATCGCGACGACCTCGTTGGCGCTGACGGTCGCGTCGGTGGGCAGGTAGAGCGTGTCGGCGTCGACCGCGACCCCCTGGCAGCCCTGGAGTTCGCGCTCGAGGACCGCCCAGCCGCAGCGGGGGGCGAACTTCTCGTCCACCTTCACCTCCGAGCGGAACTTGCCGCTGTCGGTGAAGGTGGAGATGTTCCACGTCTTCTTGTCCCGGTTGGTCAGGTAGACCACGAGCGGGTCGACCGAGTAGGCGCGGCTCACCTCCCAGCCTTTCTTGACCCGCTGGGTCCAGCGCACCTTGCCGCCGGCCGGGTCGAGCATCTGGATCTCCTCGTGCTCGTCCGAGGTGCCGACGCCGCAGGAGGCCACCTGGACCAGCCGGTCGGTGCCGCCCGCGTAGGCAGCCGGGAAGCAGGCCTGGCCGTACCGCTTCTTGTCGTACAGCTTCCGGCCGCTGTCGATGTCGTACGCCGTGCCCGACTGGGAACGGCCCACCATCAGCGTCTTGCCGCTCACCGTCAGCTCGATGGTGAGCGCGCTGTCGAACAGTCCGCCGTCGGGGACCTCGCCGCTCCAGCCCTTCTCGCCGGTGCGCAGGTCGAACTGCTGGAGCCGGTTGCACTTGGCGCGGTCGCTGCCGCCGCTCATGTACGCCACGACGATTTTGTCGTCGGCCGACTTCGCGGGGGTGACCGCGCATATCTTCTGCGGGAGCGTGACCGGCCCCCAGGCCGTGCCGCCGTCCGCCGCGCCGAAGGCGAAGACCTGCTTGTACGCCGCCTTGACCACCGTGTCACCGGTGATCCACATACCGGGCGCGTCGGCGCCGGACGCCGGCGCGTCGGGGGCCGGCGCGTACCAGAGCACCTTGGCCTCACCGGGCCCGCGCCCCTCGTTGAGGTGGTCCGGGTCCGCGCCGCCGGCGGCCGTCGGGGAGGCGGTGGCGGAGTGCCCGGGAGCGTCGCTCCGCTGGGCGACGGGCTTCTTCGTGCCGCCGCCGCCCTCGTCGTCGCCGCCGGTGAGCGCGAGCACCGTGCCGCCGATGACGACCAGCGCGGCCACCGAGGCCCCGACGATCAGCGCCGTCTTCTTCCGGGAGCCCGGTCCGCCGGGCGCGGAACCGGGCGGGCCCGGGTACGGCTGCTGCTGCGGGTGGCCGTAGCCCGGCTGCGGGGCGCCGTACGGGCCCGGCTGCTGCGGGGGTTGCGGATAGCCGTAGGGGCCCGGGGTACCGCCGTAGGGGCCGGGCTGCTGCGGGTGGCCGTAACCCGGCTGGGGCTGGCCGTAACCCGGCTGGTGCGGGGGTGCCGCGGGCGGCTGGGGCGCGCCGAAACCGCCCTGGCCGGGAGGCGCCTGCGGGGCGCCGAAACCACCCTGGGCACCGGGCGCCTGCGGGGCGCCGAAACCGCCCTGCGCGGGCGGGGCGCCGGGGCCCGGCGGCTGGTCCTGCGGTGGTCCGAACCCGCCGTGCGGCGGCTGGTCGGGCGGCTGGGTCATCAGCGCTCTTCCCCCTCGTTCACTGATTTTTAGCCACGCCCTGAGGCTCGTCACGGAGCCGAGGTCGTATCTCAGACAGTTCTCGGACGGCTCTTTCTATCACCCGGCACCGACAGCCCAGGGGCTCGTGTCCACCGCTGTTCCCAAGGGAGAACCGGCCCGTGATGCCCCTGTTACGCGCCTTCACGCCCCCTTCACGGGGCGCGCGCGACCGCGGCGGGCGCGGCCGGATCACACCGTCCGCGCCCGCCGCGCCCGTTCCGTCTGGCCCGGCCGTCCGTCTGTTCCGTCCGGCCCGGCCGTCCGTCGGTCCGTCGGTCCGACTGGCCCATCCGGCCCGTCCGGTCCGCCCGTTCAGCCCGTTCAGCCCGTTCAGCCCGTTCAGCCCGTTCAGCCCGTCACGCCGGACTACGCGTCCTCCGCCAGCTCCAGCCAGCGCAGCTCCAGTTCCTCGCGCTCCCCGGCGAGATCGCGCAACGCGGCGTCCAGTTCGGCCACCTTCGCGAAGTCGGTGGCGTTGTCGGCGATCTGCGCGTGCAGCCTGGACTCCTTCTCGGAGATCTTGTCCAACTGGCGCTCGATCTTCTGGAGTTCCTTCTTCGCGGCGCGCTGGTCGGCGGCGCTCTTCTCCACCGTGGCCGGCTTGGGTGCCGCGGCGGCGGTCTGTGCCGCGACCGCCTCCTCCATGCGCCGGCGCCGCTCCAGGTACTCGTCGATCCCGCGCGGCAGCATGCGCAGGGCGCCGTCGCCGAGGAGGGCGAACACCCGGTCCGTCGTCCGCTCCACGAAGAACCGGTCGTGGGAGATGACGATCATCGAGCCGGGCCAGCCGTCGAGCACGTCCTCCAGCTGGGTCAGGGTCTCGATGTCGAGGTCGTTGGTGGGCTCGTCCAGGAAGAGGACGTTGGGCTCGTCCATGAGGAGCCGCAGCAACTGGAGCCGGCGCCGCTCGCCGCCGGAGAGGTCGCCGACCGGCGTCCACTGCTTCTCCTTGCCGAAGCCGAACGTCTCGCACAGCTGCCCGGCCGTCATCTCGCGCCCCTTGCCGAGGTCGACGCGCTCGCGGACCCGCTGCACGGCCTCCAGCACCCGCCAGGTGGGGTCGAGTTCGGCGACCTCCTGGGAGAGGTAGGCCAGCTTGACGGTCCGTCCGACGGCGATCCGGCCGCCGGCCGGCTGCTCCTCGCCCTGGGTGCGGGCCGCCGCCGCCATGGCGCGCAGCAGGGATGTCTTGCCGGCGCCGTTGACGCCCACGAGGCCGATCCGGTCACCGGGTCCGAGCTGCCAGGTGACGTGCTTGAGCAGCACCTTGGGTCCGGCCTGCACGGTGACGTCCTCCAGGTCGAAGACCGTCCTGCCGAGCCGCGAGGAGGCGAACTTCATCAGCTCGCTGCTGTCCCGGGGCGGCGGCACGTCCGCGATCAGCTCGTTGGCGGCCTCGACCCGGAAGCGCGGCTTGGACGTGCGCGCGGGCGCGCCGCGCCGCAGCCAGGCCAGCTCCTTGCGGATCAGGTTCTGCCGCTTGGCCTCCTCCGTGGCGGCGATCCGCTCGCGCTCCGCGCGCGCGAAGACGTAGTCCGAGTAGCCGCCCTCGTACTCGTACACGTCACCGCGCTGCACGTCCCACATGCGGGTGCAGACCTGGTCCAGGAACCAGCGGTCGTGCGTCACGCACACCAGCGCCGAACGCCGGTCGCGCAGGTGGGCGGCGAGCCAGGCGATGCCCTCGACGTCGAGGTGGTTGGTGGGCTCGTCGAGGACGAGCAGGTCCTGCTCCTCGATGAGCAGCTTGGCGAGCGCGATGCGGCGCCGCTCGCCGCCGGAGAGCGGGCCGATCACGGTGTCGAGCCCCTTCGGGAAGCCCGGCAGGTCCAGCCCGCCGAACAGCCCGGTCAGCACGTCACGGACCTTGGCATTGCCGGCCCACTCGTGGTCGGCCATGTCGCCGATCACCTCGTGCCGGACGGTGGCGGCGGGGTCGAGGGAGTCGTGCTGGGTGAGCACGCCGATCCGGAGTCCGCCGGAGTGCGTGACGCGCCCGGTGTCGGCCTCCTCCAGCTTGGCGAGCATCCGGATGAGGGTGGTCTTGCCGTCGCCGTTGCGTCCGACGACCCCGATCCGGTCCCCTTCCGACACACCGAGCGAGACGCCGTCCAGCAGGGCACGGGTGCCGTACACCTTGCTGACGTTCTCGACATTGACCAGGTTGACGGCCATTTCACTCCTGTGCGCGGGGCTGAGTCGGCGTGCGGCTCCGCCGCATGGGTCAGCCTTCTAGCGTAGGGCCTCGGGAGTGCCCGGCGGGGCGCGAGGGGGTGGTCACCCTCCGGAGGGCCGGTCCCCGCGGAGCACCGTCGCGCCCGGCACGGGTCCCGCCGCGGTCCGCACCGTCCGGCACGTTCCCGACGTCCGCAGCGCCGCCGCCACCTTCCGGGCCGACTCGGCGTCGCGGGTGAGGAACGCCGTCGTGGGTCCGGAGCCGGAGACCAGCGTGGCGAGCGCACCCGCCGCGCGTCCCGCCTCCAGCGTCCGCGCCAGCTCCGGGAAGAGGGACAGCGCCGCGGGCTGGAGGTCGTTGGAGACGGCTCGGGCCAGCGCCTCCGCGTCCCCCTTCGCCAGCGCCTCCAGCAGTTCCGCCGAGGCCACCGGCTCCGGGATGTCCCGGCCCCGCGCGAGCCGGTCGAACTCGCGGAAGACCGCCGGTGTGGACAGCCCCCGCCCGGCCATCGCGAAGACCCAGTGGAAGGTGCCGCCGGTCTCCAGGGCGGTCAGCCGCTCACCGCGCCCCACGCCCAGCGCGGCCCCGCCCACCAGGCTGAACGGCACGTCACTGCCCAGCTCGGCGCAGATCTCGAGCAGCTCGGCCCGCGAGGCGCCGGTGCCCCACAGCGCGTCGCACGCGAGCAGCGCGCCCGCGCCGTCCGCGCTGCCGCCCGCCATGCCGCCGGCGACCGGGATGTCCTTGGCGATGTGGACGTGGACGTCCGGCTCGATGCCCCGGCGTCCGGCGAGCGCGATCGCCGCGCGCGCGGCGAGGTTGGTGCGGTCCAGGGGGACCTGGTCGGCGTCGGGGCCCTCGCAGGTGATCCGGAGCCCGTCGGCGGGGGTCACCGTCACCTCGTCGTACAGGCCGACGGCGAGGAAGACGTTGGCGAGGTCGTGGAACCCGTCGGGGCGGGCGGCGCCGACCGCGAGCTGGACGTTGACCTTGGCCGGAACCCGTACCGTGACGCTCACTCGCCGCTCTCCTCGTGCCCCGCGCCCTCGTGCCCGGCGACCGCGCCCTTGTGCTCGGCGATCCGCGCGAACTCCTCGACCGTCAGCGACTCCCCGCGCGCCCGCGGCGAGACCCCGGCCGCGACCAGGGCCGCCTCGGCCGCCGCCGCGGACCCGGCCCAGCCGGCGAGGGCGGCCCGCAGGGTCTTGCGGCGCTGCGCGAAGGCCGCGTCGACCACCGCGAAGACCTCCCTCTTGGAGGCCGTCGTCTTGATCGGCTCGGCCCGCCGGACGAGCGAGACGAGCCCGCTGTCGACGTTCGGCGCGGGCCAGAAGACATTGCGGCCGATGGCGCCGGCCCGCTTCACCTCGGCGTACCAGTTGGCCTTCACGGAGGGCACGCCGTACACCTTGTTGCCGGGCCCGGCGGCGAGCCGGTCGGCGACCTCCGCCTGCACCATCACCAGCGTCCGCTCGATGCTCGGGAACGTGTCGAGCATGTGCAGCAGCACGGGGACGGCGACGTTGTACGGCAGGTTCGCCACCAGGGCGGTCGGCGCGGGGCCGGGCAGTTCCCCGACGTGCATCGCGTCGGAGTGGACCAGTGCGAACCGGTCGGCCCGCTCCGGCATGCGCGCGGCGACCGTCGCGGGCAGCGCGCCGGCCAGGACGTCGTCGATCTCCACGGCGGTGACCCGGTCGGCCGCCTCCAGCAGCGCGAGGGTGAGCGAGCCGAGGCCCGGTCCGACCTCGACGACCACGTCGTCGGGGCGCACGTCGGCGGTGCGCACGATCCGGCGGACCGTGTTGGCGTCGATCACGAAGTTCTGGCCGCGCTGCTTGGTCGGACGGACACCGAGCGCTGCCGCCAGCTCGCGGATGTCGGCGGGGCCGAGGAGGGCGTCGGGGGTGGGGCTGCTCACGGGACAAGGGTACGGGGGTGTGGGTGCCCGGGTTGCCAGGTGCCCGGCGCGGGGGCCGGGCGATGGCCGGGCGGAGGCCGGACGGGGTGTCCCGCCGCGCCGCCGCGGGCCCGGACCCGCTCGCTCACCCCCGCAGCCGCGCCCCGCAGTGCGGCCAGGGGCTGGTGCCCCGGCGGATGTACAGCTTCTTCGCGCGGTACGTCTGCTCCGCCGCCGGCGCGTCCTCGGGGCGCCCCTTGCCGCCGAGGCTGTGCCAGGTGCGGGCGTCGAACTGGTACAGCCCGCCGTACGTCCCGGAGGCGTCGACCGCGTCGGCCCGGCCGCCGGACTCGCAGGCCGCGAGGGCCTGCCAGTCCAGGTGGTCGGCGCCGTGCACGGAGGGGGGCAGCGGCTTGGCGCCCACCTTCACCACCTGGGTGCGCGGCTCGCGCACCACCTCGGCCCGCTCCGGGCGCGGCTTCTGTCCGACCCCGTTGACGGTGCGCAGGTAGTAGGTGGTGCGCAGCAGTCCGGTCCGGCCGGGCCGGCTGACGACCTCGGTGCCCTTGAAGAGCGAGGGGTCCACGGCCCGCTCGACCCGGAACGGGATCGGTTCCTCGCGGACCTCGTGCCTGCCGCTCACCCGCAGCACGGTCACCGTCTGCCCGTCGCGCGGGAAGCTGTCCGGCGCGACGGAGAGGGAGTCCTGGCCGTGCAGGGCGATCCCGGCCTGCTCGACCGCCTCGCGGACGGTGGCCGCGTTGGTGCGGACGGTGCGGGTCCGGCCGTCCGCCAGCACCGTGACGGCGCGTTCGGTGCGCACGTCGAGCGTGAGCCCGGCGCGTCCGATGGACTGGGAGCGCGCGGCGGAGAGGTGGGCGCCCTCGGCGCGCACGCCCATCTCGTCCAGGGCGCCCTCCACCGTGCGGGCCGTCGTCCACACCTGGTGCCGTCGGCCGTCCAGGGTGAGCCGGACGGGCCGCCCGTAGCGCACGGAGATCGCGTCGCCGCTGGTGAGGGCCGCGCCGGTGGCGGGCGCGACCCTGTCGTGCGCCCCCACCCGTACGCCCTCCTCGGCGAGCAGTTCGCGCACGTCGTCGGCGAAGGTGTGCAGGGTGCGCTGCCGGCCGTCGACGTTCAGCTCGACCGCCTTGTCCTCGGCGACGAAGGCGGTGGTGCCGCCGGCCAGGAAGGCCACGACGAGCGCCTGGGGCAGCAGACGGCGCATGGCGGAGTCGGGGCGCCCGGTGTTCCGCGTCCCGTGCCGGCGCGGGGGCCGTCCGCTCGTCGCGCCGGGCACGTCCCCGTGCCGGCGCGGCGGCACCGCCTGGTCGACCAGCGTGGGCGCCGGGCCCCGCGCCACCACGGGCGCCGTCCCGGGCGCCGTCGTCGCGGGCGCCGTCGTCGCGGGCGCCGTCGTCGCGGGTGCCGTCCCGCGTGTCGTCGCGGGCGCCGCCACGGGTGTCACCGTCGGGTACGCCGTCACTCCGTACGCCACCGTCTCCGCGTCGTGCGGACCGGGCCAGGCGCCGCCGGGTGTGCCGGACGGCGCGGCGTAGGGGCCGTACGCCTCGTACGTCTTGTACTGCCAGTCGCTCACGCCGACACGCTCCAGGGGGCCAGAGGGGTCCGGTTCGGGCCCCAGAACCTAGCGGAGCGATGGAAACTCTCCAAAGCGGCGCGACTACGCTGAGTGCCTAATGGGGTGCGCGGAAGACCCGGCGGGGGTGATTCAGCCGGGCCGGGTCGCGACTCTCAGTAGTCGAAGGCGCGGGCGGTGTTCGCGCCCAGGGCCGTCGCCAGCGCGTCCTCGTCGATGCCGCGCACGGCGGCCATCGCGCGGACCGTGACCGGAACGAGATACGGGGCGTTCGGCCGTCCGCGGTACGGCGCCGGGGTCAGGAACGGCGCGTCGGTCTCCACCAGGACCAGTTCCAGCGGGGCGACGGCGAGGGCGTCGCGCAGGTGCTGGGCGTTCTTGAAGGTGACGTTGCCGGCGAAGGACATGAAGTAGCCCTCGCGCGCGCAGACCTCGGCCATCTCGGCGTCGCCGGAGTAGCAGTGGAAGACGGTGCGCTCGGGGGCACCTTCCTCCTTCAAGATGCGCAGCACGTCGGCGTGGGCGTCGCGGTCGTGGATGACCAGCGCCTTGCCGTGCCGCTTGGCGATCTCTATGTGGGCCCGGAAGGACCGCTCCTGGGCGTCCTTGCCCTCGGGACCGGTGCGGAAGTGGTCGAGGCCGGTCTCGCCGACGCCCTTGACGTGCGGCAGGGCGGCGAGCCGGTCGATCTCGGCGAGGGCCTCGTCCAGGGCGGCGTCCCCGCCGGGCACCCGGGCGCCCTGCCGGGACCATCCGTCGGGGTCGCCGTGGACGATGCGCGGGGCCTCGTTGGGGTGGAGGGCGACGGCGGCGTGGACGTGTTCGTGGGCGGCGGCGGTCTCGGCGGCCCACTGCGAGCCCTTGACGTCGCAGCCGACCTGGACGACGGTCGTGACGCCCACCGAGGCCGCCTTCGCCAGGCCCTCCTCGACCGTGCCCGACTGCATGTCGAGGTGGGTGTGGGAGTCGGCGACGGGCACCCGCAGGGGTGCCGGGAGCGGCGGTGCCGCGTTCTTGTCGTCGCCCTTGGAGCTCTGGCCGGCGTTCGAAGGCATGCCCCGATCCTACGGAAGGGGCACGCCGTCGCGGACCGGCGAGCGGGTCAGCCGGCCTTGCGCTGGAACGCGTGCAGGAGGTCGGACAGGTGCCAGTGGTGCGGCTCGCGGTCCGGCAGGGACGGCCGCGGCCGGTCGGCGGACACGGGCACCCGGGGCACCTCGACCGGTCCCGCCTGCGGCACCGGGTGGTGCGAGCCGTCGGCCGGTCCGCGCGCCGAGGAGACCTGGCCCGCGCGCATGATCCGCAGGACGTGACCCTCGCAGTTCTGGCAGTTCGGCCGGCTCAGCGGCGACGGCACGACCCGGCCGTCGGCCACGTAGAGCACGAACTCCTCCCCCTCGGCGTCCGTGTGGTGCTCTATCTCGTACGACTGTTCCCAGCCGTGCCCGCAGCGCATGCAGGCGAACGAATACGACTCGTGAACGACGGCTGTGGCGGTGCCGCGGAGGCCGGTCTGCCCTGCTATGTCACTCATGCCAGCTCCCTGTTGGACAGGTGCGTCCCTGTTGGGCGGGGTGCATCCCCGTTGGGCGGGTGCGTCCCTTCGACCAGTGGACGCCTCCCCTGGCCTGAATGCATCAGGTCTGTCGAGTGTTGGAGCCGATTTGGTCAGCGCTTGCCCGAAGGTCGCGCGTGGGGCGTCTGGGCTTTGCCATCGGCGCCGACGCTTTGCCCTCCCATGGGAAGCGGAGGGCGCCCGGCCCGCCCGGAGCCACCGCCGACCCGGAGCCACCGCCCGCCCGGAGCCACCGTCCGCCCGCTGTCACGGCACACCCGGGCGGGCCCCGTCACCCGTCGGCGCGCTTGGCCGCCACCACGGCGTCGAAGACGACCCGCTTGGGCAGTCCGGCCTCCACCGCCACCGCCGCGATGGCCTCCTTGCGGCGCTCGCCGGCCTCCTCCCGGACCCGGACCCGGCGGACCAGCTCGGCGTCGTCCAGCTCCTCGGGTCCGGCCTCGGGCGCGCCCTCGACCACCACGGTGATCTCGCCGCGCACGCCCTCTTCGGCCCACCGCGCCAGCTCCGCCAGCGGACCGCGCCGCACCTCCTCGTAGGTCTTGGTCAGCTCGCGGCAGACGGCGGCCCGCCGCTCCGCGCCGAAGACCTCGGTCATGGCGGCGAGGGTGTCGTCGAGCCGGTGCGGTGCCTCGAAGTAGACGAGGGTGCGCCGCTCGTCCGCGACCTCGCGCAGCCGGGACAGCCGCTCGCCGGCCTTGCGCGGCAGGAAGCCCTCGAAGCAGAACCGGTCGACGGGCAGCCCGGACAGGGCGAGCGCGGTGAGCACGGCGGACGGGCCGGGGACGGCGGTGACCCGGATGTCCTGCTCCACGGCGGCGGCGACCAGCCGGTAGCCGGGGTCGGAGACGGACGGCATGCCCGCGTCGGTCACCAGCAGCACGCGCGCGCCGCCGGCCAGCTCCGCGACCAGCTCGGGGGTGCGGGCGGACTCGTTGCCCTCGAAGTACGACACCACGCGGCCCTTGGGCGTGACGCCGAGGGCCTGGGTCAGCCGGCGCAGCCGCCGGGTGTCCTCGGCGGCGATCACGTCGGCGCCGGCCAGCTCCTCGGCCAGCCGGGGCGGCGCGTCCGCGATCTCGCCGATGGGGGTACCTGCCAGGACAAGGGTTCCAGTCACCCCTCCATCCTCCCAGGAGCCGCGGACCCGCCTCCGGGCACCCGTGGCGGAGCGAATCCGACCGTGTCCCGACCGGTACCCCGCATGCGCGGGACTCGCACAGCGCGGTTCCCTACGATGGCGCGGTGACCAGTACCGCGTCCTCCATGGACCTCCGGCAGGGCCAGGCACCGCACGAGGGGCGGCCGTCGTGGCGGCAGCGGCTGCGGCGATTCGGGTACGTACCGGCCGCGGACGCGCCCTCGGGCGACGTGCGCGACCGGCTGGTGCCGCCGTACGCGCAGCCCGGCCCGCGGCTGTGGCGGGCGCTCGGCGTGCCGCCGGTCCTCGCCGAGCGGATCACGCGCTGGTCGGGCTGGGGCGGCCCGCTGCTCGTCACGCTGATGGCGGGCCTGATGCGGTTCTGGAACCTGGGCAGCCCGCGCGCGGTGATATTCGACGAGACGTACTACGCGAAGGACGCCTGGGCGCTGGTCCACCGCGGTTTCGAGGTCAGCTGGGACCAGTACGGCAAGAACGCCAACGACCTGGTGCTCCAGCACCACGGGCGGCTGGCGGTCCCGACGGACCCGGCGTACGTGGTGCACCCGCCGGTCGGCAAGTTCGTGATCGGGCTGGGCGAGCTGATGTTCGGGTTCGACCCGTTCGGCTGGCGGTTCATGACGGCGCTGCTCGGCACGCTGAGCGTGCTGCTGCTGTGCCGGATCGGGCGCCGGATGTTCCGCTCCACGTTCCTGGGCTGCCTGGCGGGCGCGCTGATGGCGGTGGACGGGCTGCACTTCGTGATGAGCCGGACGTCGCTGCTCGACGGCGTGCTGATGTTCTTCGTGGTGGCCGCGTTCGGCGCTCTGGTGGTCGACCGGGACCGGGCGCGGGAGCGGCTGGCAGCCGCGCTGCCCGTGGGGGCGGACGGCCGGGTACGGCCGGACGCGTCCGTCGCGGACACCTTCCGCTTCGGCTGGCGGCCGTGGCGCTGGGGGGCCGGGGTGATGCTGGGCCTGGCCGCCGGCACCAAGTGGAACGGCCTGTACGTGCTGGCGGCGTTCTGCGTGCTGACGGTCCTGTGGGACGTCGGCACCCGCAAGGTGGCGGGCGCCCGCCAGCCCTACGTCGCGGCCCTCAAGTACGACACCGGCATCGCCTTCGTGGCGACGGTTCCGGTGGCGCTGGTGGTGTACGTGGCCTCCTGGACCGGCTGGATCCTCTCCCCGGCCGACGGCAACGGCGGCTATTACCGCAACTGGGCGGCGACCGACGGCAAGGGCGACACCTGGTCGTTCCTGCCGGACTGGCTGCGCAGCCTGTGGCACTACGAGCACGAGGTGTACAAGTTCCACGTCCACCTCGACCAGCCGCACACGTACCAGTCCAACCCGTGGAGCTGGATCGTGCTGGGCCGTCCGGTGTCGTACTTCTACGAGTCGCCCTCCCCCGGCGTCGACGGCTGTCCGGCGGACGCGGGGCAGAAGTGCGCCCGGGAGGTGCTGGCGCTCGGCACGCCGCTGCTGTGGTGGGCGGCCTGCTTCGCGATCGGCTACGTGCTGTGGCGCTGGGCGTTCCGCCGCGACTGGCGGGCCGGTGCCATCGCGTGCGGGATCGCGGCCGGCTACCTGCCGTGGTTCCTGTACCAGGAGCGGACGATCTTCCTCTTCTACGCGGTCGTCTTCCTGCCGTTCCTGTGCCTGGCGGTGGCGATGATGATCGGCGCGATCGTCGGCCCGCCGGGTTCCTCCGACACCCGCCGGGTGATCGGCGCCACGGCGGCGGGCGTCCTGGTCCTGCTGATCGCCTGGAACTTCATCTACTTCTGGCCCCTGTACACCGGCACGGCGATCCCGATCGACTCGTGGCGGGCGCGGATGTGGCTGGACACCTGGGTCTGAACCGGCCAGGTCAGGGGAGGTCCGGACGTCCTCGGTTTGCCGGGGAGTCCGTCCGGATGAACCATGGCATGGCCGCTTCTCACCCTTCGAGCACCGTGGATGGGGGTTTCACCGAGGCTTGCACGTGCGACCTGTGGAGGACACATGTACACGACTCGATCCCGCGCCCGTTTCGCCACCGTCTGCGCCACCGCCCTGTGCGTCACGGGAGCCGTGTCGCTCCCGGCCCTCGCGGCGTCGTCGCCCACGCCGTCGACGACCTCCGCGCTGGACCGGCAGTTCCTGGCCGCGGCCCACCAGGGGAACCAGTGGGAGATCACGACCGGCCGGCAGGCCGAGACCGCCGCGACCACCGCCTGCGTGAAGCGGATCGGCGCCGACTTCGTCCGCGACCACAAGACCCTCGACGCCGGTGTCGTGAAGACCGCGGCCCAGCTCGGCGTGACCCTGCCGGCCGGGCAGACGAACGCGCAGCTGAGGCAGACCGCCGCCCTCAATACCCTCGCCGGGACACCCGCGTACGACACCGCCTGGCTCAAGGCGCAGTACCCGGCGCACACACAGACCCTCGCGCTCATCGACAAGGAGATCGCCACGGGCACGAACCCGCTCGTGAAGTCCCTGGCCAAGAGCGCCCGCCCGGTGGTCGCCCAGCACACGCAGATGGTCAACCAGCACATGCAGATGGCCCACGGCATGTGCCACAGCTAGCCCCGGCTCACGGACGTGAGCGGGCGCCCGGTCCGCCCCGCCCCCGGTCGGCCGCGCGACGCGCTGACCGGGTGCGGCGTTCCGGGCCTGATCACGTTTTCGAAAACTGTCCTCCCGGTGACCCCGCGACCGCCTACAGTGCTCCCCGGCACCTGTTTTGAACGTGTTCAACGGTTGAACGGGAGGGGATCCGGGCCATGCGCACCGGGATCAAGGCCGTCGTCATCGGCGGTGTGTGCGTCACGCTGCTGGGCGGGGCCGGTTACGGGGTCTACAACCTCGCGTCCGCGCTGAACGGTGACGACGGCACGGCGGGCTCGGCGGCACCCGTGGAGACGGGGCCGCCCAGCGGTTCCGAGGTGCGGGAGACGACCCGGGCCTTCTTCGCCGCCTGGGCGAGGGGGGACGCGGCGACCGCGGCGTCGTACACCAACTTCCCGCAGGCCGCCGAGGAGTTGCTGACGGCCTACGGCGAGGACGCGCACATCGGCCGGATGCGGATCACGCCCGGTGCGGCGACCGGCGACACCGTGCCGTTCACGGTGCGGGCGACGGTGTCGTACGACGGCGGCTCCCACCCGCTGTCCTACCACAGCGCGCTGACCGTCGTACGCGGCGAGACCTCGTACCGGCCGCTGGTCGACTGGCGGCCCTCCGTCGTCCACCCGGACCTGCGCAAGGGGGACACGCTGCTCACCGGCGAGTCGGCCGCTCCGGAGATCGAGCCGGTGGACCGGGACGGGAAGGTGCTGACCCGGCAGAAGTACCCCTCGCTCGGCCCGGTCCTGGACGAACTGCGCCGGCGGTACGGCGACCGGACCGGCGGCCGGCCCGGGGTGGACCTGGTGATCCGGCACCAGGCGGCGGCCGACGGCAGCGAGGTCGCGGACACCACGCTGCTCACCCTCGTCAAGGGCAAGCCGGGCAGACTCCCGACGACGCTCAGCGCGAGCGCCCAGGCGGCGGCCGAGACGGCCGTCATGAAGTACCCCGAGTCCTCCGTCGCGGCCGTCGAACCGAGCACCGGCGAGATCCTCGCCATCGCCAACAACCGCCGGGACGGCTTCGACGCGGCGCTGCTCGGCGAACGCGCCCCCGGCTCCACGATGAAGATCATCAGCGCGGCGACCCTCATCGACATCGGCAAGACCACCGCGAACGGCCCGGCGCCCTGCCCGCCGTCGGCCGTCTGGCAGAGCCAGACCTTCCACAACCTCAAGGGCCTCCGGCCGGACGAGCACGCCACCCTCGCCGACAGCTTCGCCCGCTCCTGCAACACGGCGTTCGTGAAGTACGCGGACGAGGTGAAGGTCGACTCCCTCACCCGGGAGGCCGAGGACCGGTTCGGGCTCGGCCGGAACAACTGGCAGGTCGGCGTGACCTCCTTCGACGGCCGGGTGCCCGCCTCCGGCGGCCCGGACACCGCGGCCAACCTGATCGGCCAGGGCCAGGTCCAGATGAGCCCGCTGAACATGGCGTCGGTGACGGCGACCGCGGCGACCGGCGCCTTCCGCCAGCCGGTGATCGTGCCGCTGAAGCTGGACGGCCGCGAACCGGCCCGCGCGCGCGGGCTCTCGCCGGGCACGACGGGGCAGTTGCGCGCGATGATGAACCGCACCGCGCGCAGCGGCACCGCGGCCGGCGTGATGGCCGGGCTGGGCGGGGACATCGGCGCGAAGACCGGTTCGGCCGAGGTCGACGGCGAGGCCGGGTCGGACAGCTGGTTCGCCGGGTACCGGGGTGACGTGGCCGCGGCGGCGATGGTCCAGGAGGGCGGGCACGGCATCGACGCGGCCGGTCCGATTGTCGCAAGCGTGCTACGGAACGCGGGCTGAGATCACGGTTGTGATCACCCGCGGAGGCGGGGACCTTAGGGTGAGTGCCGTCGTTGGGGGAGTGTGAGGGCTGCGGAGACCCTGGGAAAGGCGCGGAGGAACTGAAACCGTGGGCAAGAGAAGGCACGCCGCCGAACGGCGCAAGACCCGGCCGGCCGTACTCGGCGGGATGATCGCCGTGGTGGTCGGCGGCGCCGGGGCCGGCGTCTACGCGCTGTACGACGGCGGGGCCTCCGCCGACGAGCGGACCACCGCGGCCCACCGGACCGTGAAGACCGGCCCGCTCAGCGCGGCCGAGGTCCGCACGGCCTCCACCCGCTTCCTCACCGCCTGGCAGCACGGCAAGGTCGCCGAGGCGGCGGCCGCCACCGACGACCCGTCCGCCGCGGGCAGCCTGCTCACCGGCCTCGCCAAGGACGCCCACCTGACGAACGTCACCCTCGCCCCCAAGGCGGCGAAGGGCGCCGTGGTGCCGTTCGACGTGAAGGCGACCCTGGCCTACCGGGGCCTCGCCAAGCCGCTGGCCTACGGCAGTTCGCTCACCGTCGTGCGCCGGACGAGCGACGGCGCGCCGCTGGTGGACTGGCACCCGGCCGTGGTCCACCCCGAGCTGAAGGACGGCGACAGGCTGGTGACCGGCGAGTCCGGCACCCCGCCGGTCAAGGCGCTGGACCGCGAGGGCGGCGAGATCACGACCGCCAGGTACCCGTCGCTGGGCACGGTGCTGGACGGGCTGCGGGAGAAGTACGGCAAGACGGCGGGCGGCAAGGCGGGCGTCGAGCTGCGCGTGGTGCGCGGCAAGGCGTCGAAGGCCGCCAAGCTGTCCGACAAGACGCTGGCCGAGCTGAGCGAGGGCACGCCGGGCACGGTGCGGACGACGCTCAGCCCCGCCCTCCAGAAGGCGGCCGAGGAGCAGGTGGACAAGCGCGCCCGGGCCTCGGTGGTCGTGCTGCGGCCCTCCACCGGTGAGATCCTGGCGGTCGCCAACAACGGGCACGGCTTCAACACCGCCTTCCAGGGCTCCCTCGCGCCCGGCTCCACGATGAAGGTCATCACCTCGTCGCTGCTGATCGACAAGGGTCTGGCGTCGGTGGACAAGCGGCACCCCTGCCCGAAGACGTTCACCTTCGGCGGCTGGAAGTTCCACAACGACGACGACTTCGAGATCAAGGGCGGCACGTTCCGGGCGAGCTTCGCCCGCTCCTGCAACACCGCGTTCATCAGCCAGGCGAAGAAGCTGAAGAACGACGACCTCACCAAGCAGGCCCAGCAGGTCTTCGGGCTGTCGATGAACAACTGGGCGATCGGCGTGCCGACCTTCG
Source organism: Streptomyces sp. NRRL S-31 (assembly GCF_000718775.1). Taxonomy (GTDB): domain Bacteria; phylum Actinomycetota; class Actinomycetes; order Streptomycetales; family Streptomycetaceae; genus Streptomyces. The sequence goes on along the minus strand of NZ_JOCB01000057.1, from coordinate 41,172 downwards.
ACGGCTCGGTGCCGGTGCAGTCGGCGGCGCAGATGGCGGCCTCGCTGATCGGGCAGGGCGGGGTGCGCATGAACCCGCTGAACATGGCCTCGGTCGCGGCGACCGTCGAGTCGGGCACCTTCCGCCAGCCGTACCTGGTGGCGCCGTCGGTGGACCACCGCACGCTGGCCACGGCCTCCCGCACCCTGTCGGCGAAGACGCTGTCCCAGCTGCGCGAGCTGATGCGGTACACGGCCGCGTCCGGCACCGCGGCGGAGGCCATGGCGGGGCTCGGTCCCGACTACGGCGCGAAGACCGGCTCGGCCGAGGTCGACGGCCAGAAGAAGCCGAACGGCTGGTTCACCGCCTACAAGGGCGACCTGGCCGCGGCGGGCGTCGTCCAGGCGGGCGGGCACGGCGGCGACACGGCCGGGCCCATCGTGGCGAAGCTGCTGAAGCTCGGGAGCTGACGCAAGCCGGCGGGTACCGACGAAGAGCCGACCCGGAACCGACCGGAGCCGGTCAGCCCCGCACCGGCTCCACGACGTAGGTCCGCCGCAGGAATCCGAGCAGGGTCTTCGACTCGAACTGCACCACTTCGACCCCGTGGTCGCTGTGGAACTCGACGACGGCCTGGACCCGCCCGCAGGGCCACACCCGGACGTCACCGCTCGCGGCCGGCGTCCGCAGTCCGCGCTCCAGCAGCGCGCGGGAGAAGGTCCACTCGTGCGGTCCGGGCAGCCCGACCCGGACCGAGCGGGGATCGTTGTCGGGGTCGTACCGCAGCACGACGGGTACCGCCCCCGGGTCCTCCTCGTCCGTGACGATATGAGCGCGCGCGTACTGTTCGACCACAGACATCGGACCGCCCTCTCACGCACCGTGACCTATGCGAAAGCCGTGCATCCGCTTTCCCTCAAGGCTCGCACATTTCCCGGCGGGCGCCCGGTGAGAGCCGAGACTCCGTCTCTCTTGCACATGCTTCGCAACAAGGCCCTAAAATCGTCGGGTGCATGTACCTGACGGATTCATAGACGCCCCGACCTCCGCGGTCACCGGAGTGGTCGCCGCCGGCGCCCTCGCGGTGAGCCTGCGCGGTGCCCGCCGCGAGCTGGACGAGCGCACCGCGCCCTTGGCCGGCCTGGTCGCGGCGTTCATCTTCGCCGTGCAGATGCTGAACTTCCCGGTCGCCGCCGGCACCAGCGGGCACCTGCTGGGCGGGGCGCTCGCCGCGATCCTCGTCGGCCCGTACACGGCGGTGCTGTGCGTGTCGGTGGTGCTGCTCATGCAGGGCGTGCTGTTCGCCGACGGCGGGCTGACCGCGCTCGGCGTGAACATCACCGACATGGCGATCGTCACCACCGTCGTGTCGTACGCCGTCTTCCGCGGCCTGCTCGCCGTGCTGCCCCGCAAGCGGCGCTCGGTGACCGTGGCCTCCTTCGTCGCCGCGCTGGTCTCGGTGCCCGCCGCCGCCGTCGCCTTCACCCTGATCTACGCGATCGGCGGCACCACCGACGTCTCCATCGGCAAGGTCGCCACCGCGATGATCGGCGTCCACGTGCTGATCGGCATCGGCGAGGCCGTCATCACCGCGCTGACGGTCGGTGCCGTCGTCGCCGTCCGCCCGGACCTGGTGTACGGCGCGCGCGGCCTGCGCCAGCGGCTCCGGCTGCGGGTGAACGGCGCCCTCGTCGACGCCCCGGCCGCCCCGGCCGCCGCGGCGCCCGTGGCGGTGCGCACCTCGCGGCGCACGCTGTGGGTGACCGGTCTCGTCACCTCCCTCGTCCTCGCCGGCTTCGTCAGCTTCTACGCCTCCGCGAACCCCGACGGCCTGGAGAAGGTCGCGCACGACAAGGGGATCGACGCGAAGGCGGAGAAGCACGCCTCGGCGGACTCGCCGCTCGCCGACTACGGCGTCAAGGACATCTCCGACGCCCGGCTGTCCGGCGGCCTCGCCGGTGTGATCGGGGTCGGCGTCACGGTCGTCGCGGGCAGCGCGGTGTTCTGGGCCCTGCGCAGGCGGCGCCACGACGACGTCTCTCCCGTGAACACCGGCGTCTGAGGTGGGGGCGGGACACACGCACCGGCTCTACCGGCACGGGCACTCGCCCGTGCACGGGCTGCCGCCGCACACCAAGCTCGCCGCCGCGTTCCTGTTCGTGGTGGTCGTGGTGTCGACCCCGCGGGAGGCGATGTGGGCGTTCGCGCTGTACGCCGTGCTGCTCGCGGCCGTCGCCCGCCACGCGCGCGTGCCCGCCGGCTTCCTGCTCCGGCGGCTGCTGATCGAGGTGCCCTTCGTCGCGTTCGCGGTGCTCATGCCGTTCGTGGCGGAGGGCGAGCGGGTGCACGTGCTGGGGCTCTCGCTGAGCGTGAACGGGCTGTGGGGCGCCTGGAACGTGCTCGCCAAGGGCACCCTCGGCGTCGCCTCCTCGGTGCTGCTGGCCTCCACCACCGAGCTGCGCGAACTGCTGCTCGGCCTCCAGCGGCTGAAACTGCCGCCGCTGCTCGTGCAGATCGCGTCCTTCATGATCCGCTACGGCGACGTCATCACCGACGAGATGCGCCGGATGCGGATCGCCCGGGAGTCGCGCGGCTTCGAGGCCAGGGGCGTACGGCACTGGGGTGTGCTCGCCAAGTCCGCCGGCGCGCTGTTCATCCGCTCCTACGAGCGCGGGGAGCGCGTGCACCTGGCCATGGTGAGCCGCGGCTACGCCGGCTCGATGCCGGTCATCGACGAGGTGACCGCGTCCACGGCCCAGTGGCGGCTCGCCCTGGCCCTCCCCTGTGCCGCCCTCGTCGTCTGTCTGCTGGGATGGTTCCTGTGACTGCTTCTCTGGAGGTCTCCGGCCTCGCCTTCGCCTACCCGGACGGGCACCAGGCCCTGTTCGGCGTGGACTTCTCCCTCGCGCGCGGCGAACGGGTCGCCCTCCTCGGCCCCAACGGCGCGGGCAAGACGACCCTGGTGCTGCACCTCAACGGCATCCTGAGCGGCGGCACCGGCACGGTGACCGTGGCCGGGCTGCCGGTCGGCAAGGAGCACATGGCCGCGATCCGGCAGAAGGTCGGCATCGTCTTCCAGGACCCGGACGACCAGCTGTTCATGCCGACCGTGCGGGAGGACGTGGCGTTCGGGCCGGCCGCCGCCGGGCTCAGGGGGGCCGCGCTGGAGGAGCGGGTGCACACCGCGCTGGAGCGGGTCGGGATGCGGGACTTCGCCGACCGGCCGCCGCACCACCTGTCCTTCGGCCAGCGCCGCCGGGTCGCGGTGGCCACCGTGCTCGCCATGGAGCCGGAGATCCTGGTCCTGGACGAGCCCTCGTCCAACCTCGACCCCGCCTCCCGCCGGGAGCTGGCCGACATCCTGCGCTCCCTGGACGTCACGGTCCTCATGGTCACGCACGACCTGCCGTACGCGCTGGAGCTGTGCCCGCGCTCGCTGATCCTCAGCGACGGCGTGATCGCGGCGGACGGCCCGACCGGCGAGCTGCTCTCCGACGAGGAACTGATGCGGGCCCACCGGCTGGAGCTGCCGTTCGGCTTCGACCCGAAGTCCGTCCGGTCGACGACAACGTCGGCGTAACGATTCCATCCGGCCGGTTCCACCGAGGAATCAGAGGTACTCGCCCCCCGTTGCACCCACTGTCGCAGGCGATAGGACAGGCAAGGGGAAGGGACGGCGGACGTGGACGTGAACGGCACTGTGGCCGAGGGCTTCGAGCCGGTCAGGGAGGCGTTCGCCGCGAACTTCGCGCTGCTCGGCGAGCGCGGCGCGGCGGTCGCCGTCTACCGCGACGGGCACCGGGTCGTGGACCTGTGGGCCGGCACCCGGGACATCGACGGCGACGACGGCGGCGCCCCCTGGGAGCCGGGGACCGCGCAGGTCGTACGCTCCGCCACCAAGGGCGTCGTCGCCGCCGCGCTGCTGCTCCTGCACCAGCGCGGCGCACTGGACCTGGACGCCCCGGTCGGCGAGTACTGGCCCGAGTTCAAGGCGGCCGGCAAGGACCGGACCCTCGTACGGCACCTGCTCGCGCACCGCGCGGGCGTGCCCGTGCTGGACCGCCCGCTGACCCCCGCCGAGGCCGCCGACCCCGACCTCGGCGCCGCGGCCGTCGCCGCCCAGGCGCCGGTGTGGGAGCCGGGCACGGATCACGGCTACCACGCCCAGACCTACAGCTGGCTCACCGGCGAACTGCTCCGCCGGGTCACCGGCCGCCCGGTCGGCGCCTGGCTGGCGGACGAGATCGCCGGTCCCGTCGGCGCGGACCTGTGGCTCGGCCTGCCGGAGGCGGAGCAGGGGCGCGTGGGCCGCGTCGGTCCGGCGGACACGCCCGAGGCGGCGGGCGGCGGCCTGCGGACGCGCCCCAAGCGCGCGGTCGCCGAGGCCTACGCCGATCCGGACTCGCTGACCCGGCGCGCGTTCGCCGCGATCACCCCGCTGCCCGACGAGAACGACCCCGGTTACCGGGCCGCCGCCCTGCCCGCCTCCAACGGCATCGCCACGGCCGACGGACTGGCCCGCTTCTACGCGTCGCTGATCGGCGAGGTGGACGGCGGCACCCGCCTGTTCACCCCGCGGACCATGGAACTGGCCCGCACCGAGCAGTCCGCCGGACCCGACCGGGTGCTGGTGGTGAACACCCGCTTCGGGCTCGGCCACATGCTGCACGGCGCCGCGGCCCCGCTGCTGTCCCCCGGCTCCTTCGGCCACCCCGGCCGCGGCGGCCCCCTGGCCTTCGCCGACCCGGAGACCGGCGTCGCCTTCGGCTACGTCACCAACGGCTTCCGGCAGAGCGTGACCGCCGACCCGAGGGCGCAGGCGCTGGTGCGGGCCGTCCGCGCGGCGCTCGCCTGAGCCGAGGGCGCGCGCGGGCCGGCGGCTGTCACACGTGGATCGGGTGCGAGGTCCGCCCGGACTCCGCGTCGATCTCCTCGTGGGCCTTGGTCAGCAGTCGCATCGCCAGTTCGTTGAGGGCACGGGCACCGGCGATCTCCTCGCCGACCCGCGGCTGGTTGGCGTCGACCTGGTGCCTGCTGGCCCGGCCGTGCGCCCGTACCTCCGTACCGTCCGGCAGCCGCACCAGGGCCGCCGCGCGGGTGTGCTGGTCGTCCTCCTCCTTGAACTCCAGCTCGACGTGCCAGCCGACAGCGGTGTGCATCGTCATCACGACCACCTCCGAGATTCGCTGCTTCCAGGGTGCGCCACGGCTCCGGGCCCGTCATGTCGACGCAGCCCGTACCCGTGCCCACGCCCGGTCGGGCGGGGCGCACGTCGTGACGAACAGGGGAAAGCCGGTGAGGGTGCAGCCCCGTCCCCACGGGCACCCTCACCGGCCGCTCTGTGTCAGGCGCGGTACGTCAGGCGCGTACCAGCTCCTTCTCCTCGTCGAGGTCGGCGTGGGCGCGCAGGCCCTCGCCCTCGACGTCCACGTTGGGCAGCGCGCGGTCCAGCCACTTCGGCAACCACCAGGCCCGCTTGCCGAGCAGCGCGAGCACCGCCGGGACGATCGCCATGCGGACGACGAAGGCGTCGAAGAAGACGGCGATCGCGAGACCGAAGCCGATCATCTTGATCATCGACTCGCTGGAGCCGATGAAGCCGGAGAAGACGGCGATCATGATGACGGCGGCGGCGGTCACGACCCGTGCACCGTGCCGGAAGCCGGTCACCACCGCCTGGCCGGGCTTCTCGCCGTGGACGTACGCCTCCCGCATCCGGGTCACGAGGAACACCTCGTAGTCCATCGCGAGGCCGAAGACGACGCCCACCATGAAGATCGGCATCATCGACATGACGGGGCCGGTCTCCTCGACGTTCATCAGATCGGACAGCCAGCCCCACTGGAAGACCGCGACGACGGCGCCGAGCGCGGCGAGCACCGACAGCAGGAAGCCGAGGGCCGCCTTCAGCGGGACCAGGACCGACCGGAAGACCACGATCAGCAGCAGGAAGGCCAGGCCGACCACCAGCGCCAGGTACGGCAGCAGGGCGTCGTTCAGCTTCTGCGAGACGTCGATGTTCATCGCGGTGGAGCCGGTGACCAGCAGCGTGGAGCCGGTCTTCGCGGCGATGTCCGCGCCCTTGTCGCGGATGGCGTGGACCAGGTCCTCGGTGCTGGCCGAGGACGGCTTGGAGTCGGGCACCACGGTGATCGTCGCCGTGTCACCGGCCTTGTTGGGCGCGGCCGGGGTGACCGTGACGATGTCCTTCAGGCCCTTGATCTCGTCGCCGACCTCGGTGAACGCGGCCTTCGGGTCGTCGCTGCCCCGGGCGTCGACGACGACCATCAGCGGGCCGTTGAAGCCGGGGCCGAAGCCCTCGGAGAGGAGGTCGTAGGCGCGGCGCTGGGTGGTGGAGGTGGGCTGGGAGCCGTCGTCGGGCAGGCCCAGTTCCAGGGAGGAGGCCGGGAGCGCCGCCGCGCCGAGGCCGAGCACGCCGAGCAGCAGGACGGCGACCGGGCGGCGGACGACGAAGCTGGCCCAGCGGGTGCCCATGTTCGGGCGGCCTGGCTGCCGGGGCGTCCGGCCGCCGCCGAGCAGCTTGCTCTTCTCGCCGGCCGGCTTGACCTTGCGGCCGGCGTAACCGAGCAGCGCCGGGATCATCGTCAGGGCGATGAGGACGGCGATGGCGACCGTGCCCGCTGCGGCGACGCCCATCTTCGTCAGCATCGGGATGTTGACGACGGACAGGCCGACCAGGGCGATGACGACGGTCAGACCGGCGAAGACCACCGCGGAGCCCGCGGTGCCGACGGCGCGGCCGGCGGCCTCCTCGCGCTCGCGGCCCTCGGCGAGTTCGGCGCGGTAGCGGGAGACGATGAACAGGGCGTAGTCGATGCCGACGGCGAGGCCGATCATCGTCGCCAGGGTGGAGGTGGTGGAGCCCAGGTCCAGGGCGGAGGCGAGCGCGGTGATCGAGGCGACGCCGATGCCGACGCCGATGATCGCGGTCAGCAGCGGCAGCCCGGCGGCGAGCAGGGAGCCGAAGGTGATGACGAGGACGACGGCGGCGATCGCGATGCCGATGACCTCGCTGGAGCCGGTCTCGGGCGTCGCGCTCAGCGCGTCACCGCCGACCTCGACGGTCAGTCCGGCGTCCCGCGCCTTCTGCGCGGCGTCCTCCAAGGCGTCCCGGGTGGAGTCCTGGAGCTCCATGCCGGAGACCTCGTACTTCACCGAGGCGTAGGCGATGGTGCCGTTCGCGCTGACGGTGTGCCCGGTGTAGGGGTCGGCGACGGAGACGACCTCGGAGCCGCCGGCCAGCTCCTTCACGGTCTTGCGGACGGTCGCCTCGTTGCCGGCGTCCGTCATCTTCTCGCCGCTCGGGGCCTTGAAGACGACCCGGGCGGTGGCGCCGTCGGCGCTCATCCCGGGGAAGCGCTGTTCCAGCAGGTCGAAGGCTTTCTGCGCCTCCGTGCCGGGGATGGAGAAGGAGGTGTTGCCGGGCGTCGGCGCGGAGGCGGCGCCCACCCCGGCGAGGGTGAGCAGCGCGACCCATATGAGGGCGACGAAGTGCCGTCGCCGGAAGGCGAGCCGGCCTAGCTTGTAGAGGAACGTGGCCACGGAGGCGTACTCCCGGTCAGGTCGTGGGTGTGGGCAGGGGGGATCAGCCCGACGACGTGAGCGGTGACGTCAGGTGGTGGGCTTGTGCTGGGGAGGGTTCAGCTCGTGGGAACGCCGAGGGCGGGGAGGACCACGGCGTCGATGTACGAGGTGAGGAAGGCTCCGGTGGGCGGCTGGTCGTCCAGGAGTGCCCGGGTGGCGAAGCCGCCGACCATCATGTGCAGCAGGAAGTCGATCGCCGGGCAGTCCGGTCGGACCTCGCCCCGGTCGATCGCGCGTTGCAGCACCTGACGGAAGCCGCCCATCTCCGGTTCCACGAGCTGCGCACGGAACGCCTGGCGCAGATCGTCGTTGTGGTGCATCGCCATGGCGACACCCCGCATCAGCGCCGAGTTCCGCTCCATGGTGCAGTCGTCCTCCAGCGCCACGAGGGCGTGCAGATCGCCGCGGAGGGAACCGGTGTCGATGTCCTCCACATGGCGCTTGCCGTGCCGCAGCGCCATGACGACCAGCTGGGCCTTACCGCCCCACTGGCGGTAGAGCGTGGCCTTGCTGGACCGGGTGCGGGCGGCGACGGCGTCCATGGTGAGGGCGTCGTAGCCGACCTCCCGGAGCAGGTCGAGCACGGCCTCGTACAGCTCGGCCTCGCGCTCGGGGGTGATCCGGCTGCGACGAGTCGCCGCGACGGCCTCGGTCATGCCCGTCACCTTCCCGCTCCGGAGTCTTCGTCTTCGTACCTTCATGAAGATACCCCGTCCTTATACGAAACGAAACCGTTTCGTACGTGTGTTGGATCACGAACGTGAAGGCGCCATAAGTTGCTGGCGGCCTGGGACCGGAAAAGCATGGGGAGAGTGAGCTATCTGCGCCTTCCCCATCTCAGCGGTGACCTGCTCTGCTTCGTCGCCGAGGACGATCTCTGGCTGGCCCCCCTCGACGCGCCCGGCCGCGCCTGGCGGCTCACCGCGGACCGCACCAAGACCGGCCACCCGCGCTTCTGCCCGGACGGCCGCCGGATCGCGTACACCACCTGGCGCAGCCTGGTCCCCGAGATCCACCTCGTCGACGTGGCGGGCGGACCGGCGCGCCGGCTGACGTACTGGGGCAGCGTCGACACCCAGGTCTGCGGCTGGACCCCGGAGGGCGACATCCTGGCCGTCGCCTCCCACGGCCAGCCCTTCTCCCATTTCACCTGGGCCTACAAGGTGCCGCCCGACGGCGATCCGGGCAGGCGGCTGCCCTGGGGCCCGGTCTCCGACATCCAGGTCGCCGACGTCGAGGGACAGCACAAGACCCTGCTGCTCACCGGCACCCCGCCGCACGAACCCGCCTCCTGGAAGCGGTACCGCGGCGGCGCCACCGGCCGCCTCTGGCTGCACGGACAGCGCCTGCTGTCCGACCTCGACGGACATCTGACCTGCCCCATGTTCGTCGCCGGCCGGATCGCCTTCCTCTCCGACCACGAGGGCGTCGGCAACCTCTACTCCTGCGCCCACGACGGCACCGACCTGCGCCGCCACACCGACCACGACGCCTTCTACGCCCGGCACGCCGCCGGGGACGGCAGCCGGGTGGTCTACCAGTGCGCGGGCGACCTGTGGCTGGTGGACGACTTCTCCCCGGGCGGCGAACCGCGCCGGCTCGACATCCGGCTCGCCGGGCCGCGCACCGGCCGCCGCCCCTACCCGGTACCGGCCGCGCAGAACGTCGACGGCATCTCCGTGGACGAGACCGGCCGGGCCAGCGCGGTCGTCGTCCGCGGCAGCCTGTACTGGCTCACCCACCGCGACGGACCCGCCCGCACCATCGCCGACACGCCCGGCGTGCGGGTGCGGCTGCCCGAGATGCTGGGCTCGACCGGCCGGCTCGCCTACGTCACCGACGCCGAGGGCGCGGACGCCGTCGAGATCGCCCAGCTCCCCCGCGCGACGGGTGACCGCCCGCCCCTCCGGCTGGCCTCGGGCGCGCTGGGCCGCGTCCTGGAGCTGGCCTGCGACCCGCTGGGCGAACGGCTGGCGGTGGCCTCGCACGACGGGCGGCTGCTGCTGATCGACGTACCCGATGAGACGGAGACAGAGACAGAGACGGGGACGGGGGCGGTCACGGAGGCGGGGGCCGCGCCGGGAACGGAGGCGGACGGGGTCACCGAGCTGATCCACTCCCTCAACGGCCCGGTCCGCGATCTCGCCTTCTCCCCCGACGGCTCCTGGCTCACCTGGTCGCACCCCGGCATCGGCCGCTCGCTGCGCCAGATCAAGCTGGCCCGGATCAAGGACCGGCTGATCGTGGACGTCACCAACGGCCGCTTCGAGGACGAGAACCCCGTCTTCACCCGCGACGGCCGCTACCTCGCCTTCCTCTCCTGGCGCGGCTTCGACCCGGTCTACGACGTGCACACCGGCGACCTGTCCTTCCCGCTCGGCTGCCGCCCCTACCTCGTCCCGCTCTCCTCGGCGACCCCCTCCCCCTTCGCCCTGAGCCCCGAGGGCCGCCCGGCCGCCGGCGGGCTCGACCCGCTGGAGGACGAGGAGACCGGCGAGGCCGGCGCGGTGACGGTCGAGGTGGAGGGGCTGGCGAACCGGGTCACCCCGTTCCCGGTCATCGCCTCCAAGTACTCCGGGCTGTACCCGGTCGCGGGCGGCGGTCTGGTCTGGCTGCGCTGGCCGATCTCCGGCGCGCTCGGGGAGACCTTCGTCAACCCGGCCGACATCAGCGGGCGTCCCACGCTGGAGTACTTCAACATCACCAAGGCGAAGAAGTCCGAACTCGTCGGCCACCTGGACTGGTTCACGGTGAGCGGCGACGGCACCCGGCTGGTCGTGGTGGACGAGGGAGAGCTGCGGGCGGTGCCGTCGACCGAGGTCGGCGACGCCGACACGACGGTCTGGATCGACGCGCGCCGCATCCTGCACGAGGTCGACCCGCCCGCAGAGTGGCGCCAGGCGTACGACGAGGCGGGGCGCCTGATCCGCGCCTACTTCTGGGACCCGGGCATGAGCGGCATCGACTGGGACGCGGTCCTCGCCCAGTACCGCCCGCTGGTCGAACGGGTCGCCTCCCCCGACGAGTTCGCCGACCTGCTCCGCGAGGTGCTGGGCGAACTCGGCACCTCCCACGCCTACGTCACCGCCGCCCGCCGCAACGAGGGCCCGCCCCACTACCAGCGCCTCCAGGGACTGCTGGGCGCCAACTTCGTCCGCTTCGACGGCCGCTGGGTGGTCCGGCGCATCCTGGCCGGCGACTCCTCCGACTCCAAGGCCCGCTCCCCGCTGGCCGGCATGGGCATCCGTGAGGGCGCCGCCCTGACCCATGTGGACGGCCGCCCGGTCGACCCGCTGACCGGCCCGTACCCGCTGCTGGCCGGGGCGGGCGGCACGACCGTGGAGCTGACCTTCGTCCCCGCGGAAGGCCCCGCGGAAGGGCCCCCGGAAGGTTCCGCTCCCGTTGAGGACTCCACGGAAGGCTCCGCGCGAGGCGGCGGGCGGCCCCGCCGGGTCGCGGTCGTCCCGCTCGTCGACGAACGGCCGCTGCGTTACCAGGACTGGGTGGCCAAGCGCCGCCAGGTGGTGCGGGAGCTGAGCGACGGCACCTGCGGCTATCTGCACATCCCCGACATGGGCGGCTCCGGCTGGGCCCAGTTCAACCGCGACCTGCGCATGGAGGTGTCACGGCCCGCGCTGATCGTGGACGTGCGCGGCAACGCGGGCGGCCACATCAGCGAACTCGTCGTGGAGAAGCTGACCCGGAAGATCCTCGGCTGGGACCTGACCCGGGACGCCCAACCGGTGTCGTACGCCTCCAACGCCCCCCGCGGCCCGGTGGTCGCCCTGGTGGACGAGGCGACGTCCTCCGACGGGGACATGATCACCGCCGCCTTCAAGCTGCTCAGGCTCGGCCCGGTCGTCGGCCAGCGCACCTGGGGCGGGGTCGTCGGCATGACCGGCCGGCACCGGCTCGGCGACGGCACGGTCATCACCGTGCCGATGAACGCGGCCTGGTTCGACGCCTACGGCTGGTCCGTCGAGAACCACGGCGTCACTCCCGACGTGGAGATACTGCGCACCCCGCTGGACTGGGCGGAGGGCCGCTACCCCGTCCTCGGCGAGGCGGTCCGGCTGGCGCTGGAGCTGCTGGAGTCCGACCCCGCGGCCGTCCCCCCGGACCGCGGCGACGTACCGAACCGGACCCGGCCCAAACTGCCGCCCAGGGACGGCCGGTAGGACCCGCGCGAGAGGACCCGCGCGAGAACGGCCCGGCAGGACCCGCGGCCCCGCCCGCGGCCCGGCCCCACGACGCGGGGTGCCCCTCCGCCGGGAAGGGCACCCCTCGTCACATCAGTCCGGCCTGGGCCGAGCGCGGTGGTTACGCGTCGTAGTCCTGGTCGAAGCGGTCCTCGACCTGGCGCTGCGTGTCCTCGATGTCACGGTGGTTCTGGCCGCCGCGCTCGCGCTGCGACTGCGACTGCCCCGGACGGTCCTGCTGGCCACGCTGTCCGGCCTTCTCGCGGGCCTGGCCCGCCTTCTCCTTGGCCTGACGCGACTTGTCCTGCATCTGGTCCTTCATACCCATGTGGGTTCACTCCCGTGGTGAGTGGGGGGTTCGGCCCCTCGCTGGGGCCTCGACCAGATTCACACGGCCCAAAACGGAGTGCATGTCGATCAGTTACGGTGCGTGGCGCGCGCGGCCTCGTCAGCCGCCCCACCTGCGCCGACGAGCCCGGAACTCATCCCTTGCAGCCGGGGCGCGAAGCGCTTCATCTCGCGCTGCCCGACCGTCCCGATGAGCGCCGGCAGATAACCGCGCACGCCCTGCATGCCGCGCAGCCACCACTGCCCGTACACATGGGCCGAGCGCCGCTCTATCCCGGCGACGAGCCGGTCCACCGCCGGACCCAGCGGGTAGGTCTTGTTCGACGGCCACGGCAGCCGCTGCCGCAGCTCGCGCATCACGTCGTCCTGGTCGGCGCCGCGCACCATGTCGGTGTCGGTCCAGGACAGGTACCCGACGCCGACGCGCACGCCCTGGTGGCCGACCTCGGCGCGCAGACTGTGCGCGTACGCCTCCACACCCGACTTGGACGCGCAGTACGCCGACATCATCGGCGCCGGTGTCATCGCCGCGAGCGAGGCGATCTGGAGCAGATAGCCCCGGCTCTCGGCCAGCACCGGCAGGAACGCGCGCGCGGTCACCGCCGAGCCGATCAGGTTCACCTCGATCACGCGGCGCCAGGCCCGCGGGTCGGAGTCGGCGAACGGACCGCCGGTCGCCACACCGGCGTTGGCGACCACGATGTCGACCTTCCCGAACCGCGTCTTCACCTCCCGCGCGACCCGGCTCATGGTCTCGTCGTCGGTGACGTCGGCGTGCCAGTAGGCGCTGTCGCTGTGCAGGCGCCCGGAGACCTCCTTGAGCGCCTCCTCCTCCAGTCCGACCAGCGCGACCTTCGCACCGCGCGCGGACAGCTTGCGCGCCAGCAGCTCCCCCACGCCGCGCGCCGCTCCCGTGACGACCGCGACCTGTCCTTCGAGGCTGACCCTGCTCATGCGCCCTCCTTGATCTGCGCCGGGGTGGCACCGTGCCCGGATGCGGCCCCGGTGACGTGTGTGGTGACGAGCTCCCGGATCATGGCGGTCACCGGCTCGGGAGCCTCGACGGGGGTCATGTGGCCGATGCCGGGCAGCTCGGTGTGGCCGACGCAGCGCGGCAGCGCGGCGACCAGCGCGCGGGCGTGCACCGGGGGCGTGAGCCGGTCGGAGGCGCCGTTCAGCACCGCGGTGGGCACGTCCAACCGCCGTACCCCGTCGTCGAGATCGAGCGCCGCGAGGACGGCCGACCAGGCGTGGCGCACGGCGCGCGGACAGGCGTGCACGATCCGCGCGCACGCCTCCACCCGGTCCGGGGCGGAACCGGCGCCCATCGTGGCGTACTTGAGGACGCGCCGCGCGACCGGCGTGACCGGTCCGAGGGGAGCGCGCGAACCGAGGACGCGGCCGGTGAGCCAGGTGCGCACGCGCCCGGCGCGCAACGGCACCACACGCGCCTGGGCGACCAGCCGCGAACTGCCCGTGCTGCACAGCAGGACCGCGGCGGCGTGCTCCCGGAAACGGGGGCGCTCGGACGCGGCCATGACCGTCATGCCGCCCATGGAGTGGCCGACGACCAGCGCCCGTTCCCCGGGGGCGAGCGTCTCGGCGAGCACCGCTTCGAGGTCGTCCGCCAGCGCCCGGGTCGTGCACGCGGGGCTCGCGGGGCTGCGCCCGTGCCCCCGCTGGTCGTAGGCGATCACCCGGTGATCGGCCGCCAGCTCCCGTATCTGGGCCGCCCAGAACGCCGTCGAGCAGGTCCAGCCGTGGGAGAGGACGACGGGGGGCGCGTCCTCGGGGCCGTGCACCTCGACGTGCAGCCGGGCGCCGTCGGCGGAGACGGCGGTGAGGGTGCGGGCCGGAGCGGGCGGGGCGTAGGGGCCGCTCGTGACGGAGGCGGTCCGGTTCATGCGGTGGCCCCGCTCGTGCGCGCCTCGCCCGTGCGGGCCCCGTCCTCGCGGGCGCCGTCGGTCCGGGCGCCGTCCCTCTGACCGGGCGTCGCCGCGGGCTTCCGGATCACCTCGTACTCGGCCAGGTCCACCCGCTGGGTCGCGCGCCGGAACTCGGTCGTCGTACCGGGCCAGATGGTGGTGTTGCGGCCGCTCGCGTCCAGGTACCAGCTGGTGCAGCCGCCGGTGTTCCACACGGTCCGCTTCATGCGCTCCTGGACCCGGTGGTTCCAGGAGTCCACGGCGGCGGGCCGGGCGTCGAGGGCGGTCCGGCCGCCGAGCACGTCGAGCTGGCGCAGGTAGTCGGCCATGTAGTTCAGCTGGGACTCGATCATCAGGATCATCGAGGAGTTGCCGAGCCCGGTGTTGGGCCCGATGATCGTCATCCAGTTCGGGAACCCGGCCGCCGCGGCGCCGCGCAGCGCCCGCATGCCGCTCTTCCAGGACTCCGCCAGCGTGACGCCCTCCGCGCCGACCACGCGCTCGGCGATGGGCATGTCGGTGACGTGGAAGCCGGTGCCGAAGATGATCGCGTCGACCTCGGCCTCGGTGCCGTCGGCGGCGACCACCGTCGATCCGCGGATCTCGCTGAGCCCGCTCGCCACGACGTCCACGTTGGGCCGGGCCAGGGCCGGGTAGTACGTGCTGGACAGCAGGATCCGCTTGCAGCCGATGCGGTAGTCCGGGGTGAGCTTGGCGCGCAGCGCCGGGTCCTTGACGGCGCGGGCCATGTTGCGCTTGGCGAGCTGCTCGACGAGGCCGAGTTCGTCCGGGTGCTTGGTGAACGCCTGCACCTGGAGTTCCCGGATGCCCCAGAGCAGTCCGCGCCGGACCCGGGCGGTGACGGGCAGCCGCCGGTGCAGCCACCGCTCGGCGCCGCTGATGGCGCGGTCCACCCGGGGCATCACCCACGGCGGGGTGCGCTGGAAGAGGGTGAGCCGGCCGACCTGCGGCTGGATGGCGGGCACGATCTGGATCGCCGAGGCGCCGGTGCCGACCATGGCGACCCGCTTGCCGCGCAGGTCGTAGTCGTGGTCCCAGCGGGCGGAGTGGAACACCTTGCCCGGGAAGGTCTCGAGGCCCGGGATCTCGGGGACCTTCGGGTCGGACAGCGGTCCGGTGGCGGAGACCACGACGTCGGCGCGCAGCGAACCGCGGGTGGTCTCGATCTCCCACCACAGGTTCTCGTTGTCCCAGGTCATCAGCTTGACCTCGGAGTCGAGGCGGAGGTGCGGACGCAGCCCGAACAGGTCGGTGACGTGCTCCAGGTAGGCGCGGATGTGCCGCTGCCCGGAGAAGGTGCGCGGCCAGTCCGGATGGGGCGCGAAGGAGAAGGAGTAGAGGTGCGAGGGCACGTCACAGGCGCACCCGGGGTAGCTGTTGTCCCGCCAGGTGCCGCCGACGCTGTCGGCCCGCTCCAGGACGACGAAGTCCGTGATCCCCTCACGGCGCAGCCGCACGGCGGCCCCCAGCCCGCCGAACCCGGACCCGATCACCGCCACCCGTACATGCTCGTGCTCGGCCATCCCGAAGCCTCCACGCATCACCTAGAAACTCTGCCAGTGAACACTGGCGCAATTGGACTGTAGAACAGCTCCGTACCGAGCGGTAGGGGGCGGAGGAAGGAAAGTTACCGGCAGTACGCCATAGGCTGCGGGCGTGGCAGAGGACGCAGAACACCCGGAGACACGCCCGGAGACACCCGCGGGGACACCCGCGCGGGCACCGCGCGAATACCGCATGGAGGAGCTGGCCCGGCTGGCCGGCATCACCGTGCGCACCCTGCGCTTCTACCGCGAACGCAAGCTGCTCCCGCCGCCCCGCCGCGAGGGCCGCATCGCCTGGTACGACGACCACCACCTGGCCCGGCTGCGCACCATCGCGGCCCTGCTGGAGCGCGGCCACACGCTGAACGGCATCGCGGAACTCGCCGAGGCCCTGGACCAGGGCCGCGACGTCGCCGACCTGCTCGGCGTCGGCACCCCCACCGAGGAGGAACCGGTCCGCCTCACCCCCGAGGAACTGGCCGCCCGCTTCGAAGGGGAGGTCACGCCCGAGAACCTCGCCGCCGCCATGGAACTGGGCTACCTCGGCACGGACGGCGACGAGATCGTCCACATCAGCCGGCGCCTGCTGGACGTCTCCTCGGCGCTGGTCCGCGAGGGCATCCCGCTCGCCGAGGTGCTGACGGCCGCGGCCCGCGTCCGCGAACACGCCGAGGCGCTCGCGGAACTCTTCGCCGGCGTGATCCTGCGCCACGCCCCCGAGGAGGACCTCCGGCGCCTGCGCCCGCTGGCCCGCAGCGTGGTCGAGGCGGAACTCTCGCTGGCCCTGGACCGGCGGCTGAACAAGCGGGACTAGGTCAAGCCCGGGCCCGGAGGCCGTAGACGACGCGGGACCAGGTCAGGCCCGGGCCCCGAGGTCGTAGACGACCGTCACGGGCGCGTGGTCCGACCAGCGCTCGGCGTGTGTGGCCGCGCGCTCCACGAAGCCCTTGACCGCGCGGCCGGCCAGCCCGGGAGTCGCGACGTGGTAGTCGATCCGCCATCCCGAGTCGTTGTCGAAGGCCCGCCCCCGGTACGACCACCAGGTGTACGGCCCCTCCACGTCCGGGTGCAGGGCGCGCACCACGTCGACGTAACCGCCCTCCCCTTCGGCGAGGACGCCGCCGAGCCAGTCCCGCTCCTCGGGCAGGAAGCCGGAGTTCCTGGTGTTGCCGCGCCAGTTCTTGAGGTCGGCCTGCCGGTGGGCGATGTTCCAGTCGCCGCAGACGAGGACCTCACGGCCCTCGGCGGCGGAGCGCTCGCGCAGCTCCTTCAGATGACCGAGGAACTCGCCCATGAAGCGGACCTTCTCGTCCTGCCGCTCGGTGCCGACCTCGCCGGAGGGCAGGTAGAGGGAGGCGACGGTCACCCCGGGCAGCTCGGCCTCGACGTACCGTCCGCTGCCGTCGAACTCGGCGGAGCCGAAGCCGACCCGGACCCGGTCGGGTTCGCGCCGGGTGTAGAGGGAGACGCCCGCGCGGCCCTTGGCGGCGGCCGGGGCGTGCACGACGTGCCAGCCGGCGGGCTGCCGGACCTCCTCGGGCAGCTGGTGCGGCTCCGCGCGCACCTCCTGGAGGCAGACCACGTCCGCGTCCGTCCCGGCGAGCCACTCCACGAAGCCCTTCTTCGCGGCGGCCCGCAGCCCGTTCACGTTCACCGAGGTCACAGTCAGCACCAGGGCACCCTACCGGCACACTGGTCGGGGTCCGCACGATCCCGACCACCCGACGGCCGCATAGAAATACGATATACAGCATGATGATTCGCCGCGTTCGCTTCGACCACCCCGACGCCATGAAGCTCAACGACGAGGTCCAGGCCGAGTACCACGTGCGCTACGGCGACGGGGGCGACGCCACGGTCCTGGAGGCCGCCGACTTCGACCCGCCCCGAGGCGTGTACCTGATCGCGTACGACGAGTTCGACCGCCCCGTGGCCACCGGCGGCTGGCGCAGCCAGGACCGCAACGAGGAGGGCAACGAGGACGGCGACGCCGAGCTGAAGCGCATGTACGTCATAGCGGAGATGCGCGGCCGGGGCCTGGCGCGCCGGCTCCTCACGGCCCTGGAGGAGGACGCCCGCACGGCCGGGCGCGTCCGCATGGTCCTGGAGACGGGCACCAAGCAGCCGGAGGCGATCGCCCTGTACGCCTCCAGCGGTTACGAACCGTGCGCGAAGTTCGGCTACTACCGCCACCACGAGGAGAGCCTCTGCTACGCCAAGCGGCTCTGAACCGGCGCCCGCCGAAGCACCGCCCCGGACTCCCGGCGCCGGCCGCGCACAGCGGCCGGCGCACACCGGGCCCCCGCGCGCGGCCGGTCCTTCCCGCGCGCGAAACGACGAAGATCCCGACCGATCGTGATGATCGACGGGATCTTCGTCGTGCAGTGGACCTGAGGGGATTTGAACCCCTGGCCCCCTCGATGCGAACGAGGTGCGCTACCGGACTGCGCCACAGGCCCTTGCAACGAGTGAAACTCTAGCATCCCGATCCGGGTGCTCGGAAATCCGCTCCCTGACTGGTCAGGGCGTGGGTCGCCGGGAGTGACCCGGGTCACTCGTTGGCCGCGCGGGGGCGGTCGCCGTCCTCGTACTGATCGAAGAGCGGGGTGCGTCCGCGCTCACGCGCCCGGCGGGCCGAGGCCGCGGCGGAGCCCGCCCCGCGCGTGCGGGACCGGGCGGACGGGCGCGCGTCGCCGCGGCCGGCCGCCGGCTTCTCCGCGGTCGCCGGCTCGGTCCGCTCGCCCGTCTGGGCCTCCGGCACCCGGGCCGCCTCCTGCTCCGGCAGGATCGCGCTGGATCGCGCCGAGCTCCAGGTGCCGGGCGCTCCCAGGTCCACGTCGGAGGTGGCGCGCGGCGCCACGGGCGCGGTCACGTACGTCGGCAGGGGAACCGGCACCGGTTCCCAGCTGTCCCCGTGTCCGGGCCGCCGCTGCCGCTCCCGCTGCTGGTCGACCCACTCGGCGTGGTCGGTCTGCTCGACCAGCGCGCGCCGGTCGGCGGCGAGCGCGGCCAGACCGGTGTCGGTACCGGCGTCCCTCGGCTCGGCCGGCTCGGCCGCGGCGGTCTCCTCCTCCACGGGCGTCCGCCGGCGCGGCAGGCGCTCGCGCAACCGCTGGGCCGCGGCCTCGGCCCGCTGGCGGTCCATCTGGTAGGCGAAGCGGCGCCGCTCCTGCGTCCGCAGGTAGGCGATGTAAGCGCTGAGCAGTACGGCCGGGACGCCGGGCACCCAGAGGAAGGCGAGCCCGCCGACGGCGGCGACGATCGCGCCGGCCGTGAAGGCGACGAAGAGCAGCACGGTGGTGCGCCGACGGCGTGCGAGCACCTTCGAGCGCTGGGCGCGTGCCGCGGCCGTCTGCGCCGAGGGCGCGCGCCGCGCCACCGGTTCACGCTGCGGTGCGGGCACGGGGGCCGGCTCGGGCGCCGGCCCGGGCACCGGTGCGGGCGTCTGCTCCGGCGGCGCCGGTTCGGTGCCGCCGGGCGTCCCGGGCTCGGCGTCCGCACCGGGCTGGCGGCGGGTCGGAGGCACGGCGAAGGCCCGGACGTCCACCGAGTCGGTGACGGCGTCCGGATCGACGGCGCCCGGCTCCCCCTCCAGGGTGGAGCGCGCCCGCAGGTCCCTGGCGTACCGGCGCTCCATGCCCGCCCGTCCGGAAAGCAGCCGGATGGCGGTGCTGAAGCGTTCCGTCGGACGGGCCTCGTTCAGCTCGTCCTGCCTACGGAGCCACATCGGCACCAAGTAGGCGGCCCAGGCCCCGACAATGACTGCGTAGATGAGGCCGCTGCTGCTCACGCCTCACACCGTAGAGGGGTTTGCGTCAGAGCATCCGCCAATTGGGCCGGTGTGTCGCACGATCTGGCTGATATTTCCAGCATCTTTTGCGACCGCCGCCGATCGGCGAACCACCGCCCGCGATGAATTCCGGCGCCTCGGGATGACCGGAGGCCGATTCAATTTCGAACATATATTCAATTTCACGGGCTGTCGGTGCGCTGGTTCCCCCGTGAGCGAGCCCGGTGCCACCGCGCGAGCAACCCGTCGGACACCTCTTCCGCGGTGAGCGCGAAGACGAGATGGTCGCGCCAGGCGCCGTCGATGTGCAGATATCGCGGCCGGAGCCCCTCCTCGCGGAATCCGAGTTTCTCCACGACGCGGCGGCTCGGCCGGTTCTCCGGGCGAATGCAGACCTCGATGCGGTGCAGCCCGACGACGCGGAAACAGTGGTCCACGGCCAGTGCGACCGCCGTCGGCATCACCCCGCGGCCGGCCACCGCCTCGTCCACCCAGTAGCCGATGTGCCCCGAGCACATAGAGCCCCAGGTGATCCCGGCGACCGTCAGCTGGCCGACGAGCTGCCCCCGGTATTCCACGACGAACGGCAGCATCCGGCCCGCGCCGGCCTCGGCGCGCAGGTGCCGGACCATCTGGCGGTAGGTCGGCCGGTGCGCGACCGGCCCGCTGGGCGTGGGCGGCGGGATGGTCGCCTCCCAGGGGCGCAGCCAGTCGCGGTTGCGCCGGTTCACCTCGCGCCAGGCCCGCTGGTCGCGCAGCTTTATCGGCCGGAGGACGACATCGCCGTCCGCCAGTACGGCGGGCCAGGAAGGGGTGTTCAGCTCGCACCCCCACTGCCCGGTCCGGGATGGTCGCCGCCGCGGATCTGGTCGACGGCGTGGACCAGCAAGGGCTCCAGCACGGCGAGGCCGTCGCGCACCCCGCCGGTCGAGCCCGGCAGGTTGACGATCAGCGTCCGTCCGGCCACTCCCGCCAGGCCCCGGGAGAGCGCGGCGGCCGGCACCTTCGCCCGGCCGTGGGCGCGGATGGCCTCCGCGATGCCCGGCACCTCGTAGTCGATCACCGCGCGGGTCGCCTCGGGGGTGCGGTCGGTGGGCGAGACGCCGGTGCCGCCGGTGGTGACGACGACGTCGTACGCCGCCGCCACGGCCGTCCGCAGCGCCGCCTCCACCGGAGCCCCGTCCGGCACCACCCGCGGCCCGTCCACGGCGAACCCGAGGGCTTCGAGGCCCCGCGCGATCAGCGGGCCGCCCCGGTCCTCGTAGACGCCGGCGGCGGCCCGGTTGGAGGCGGTGACGACCAGCGCGGCGTACGGCGCCCGCCGCGCGCCCCCGCTCGTGTCGTCAGCCGTGTCGTCGAAGGTCATGCCCGGCTCCAGTCGCCCGACTTGCCGCCCGTCTTCTCCTCCACCCGTACGTCCGTGATGACCGCTCCCTTGTCGACCGCCTTGACCATGTCGATCACGGTCAGCGCGGCGACCGTCACCGCGGTGAGGGCCTCCATCTCGACGCCCGTGCGGTCCGTCGTCCGCACGGTGGCCTGGATCTCCACGGCGTCGTCCGCGACCGACAGGTCCAGTTTCACACCGGACAGCGACAGCGGGTGGCACAGCGGGATCAGGTCCGGGGTCCGCTTGGCGCCCATGATCCCGGCGATCCGCGCGGTGGCGAGCGCGTCCCCCTTGGGCACGCCCTCGCCGCGCAGCAGTTCCACCACGCGCGGTGCGACGAGGACCCGGCCGCTGGCACGGGCGGTGCGCGCGGTCACGTCCTTCCCGGAGACGTCGACCATGCGGGCCGCCCCCGCCTCGTCGATGTGCGTCAGTCGGTCCTGCGTACTCATGGCTGTGGCGCTCCCGGTCCCGGCCCGGCGCGCTGCTGAGCGCGGGCCTGCTGTGCGCGACACGGTACCGCCAAGCCGGCGCGCGCAGCGGACCAGGACCGGCCCGTGGACGGGCGGGCACGCGTGCGTGCGCGCCCGTCAGCCGAGCGGGACGACCTCCACCTCGGCGCCGGGCTCCAGGGACTCGACTTCCTCGGGCACGACGATCAGCGCGTCGGACTGCGCGAGCGCCGCGATCAGGTGGGACCCGGCACCCCCGACGGGGGTCACCTCGTCACCGGCGTACGCGCCGCGCAGGAACTGGCGGCGGCCCTTCGGCGAGCGGAGCGCCGCGTCCGCCTTCAGGACGGCCCGCACGCGGGGCCGGTGCACGTCCGTGAGCCCCATCAGGGCGCGGACGGCGGGACGGACGAACAGCTCGAAGGAGACGTACGACGAGACCGGGTTGCCGGGCAGGGCCAGCACGGGGGTGTGGTCGGGGCCGATGGAGCCGAAGCCCTGGGGCTTGCCCGGCTGCATGGCGAGCTTGCGGAACTCCACGCCGCCGCCCGCCTCGTCCTCGTCGCCGACGTACGACAGCGCCTCCTTGACGACGTCGTACGCGCCCACGCTCACCCCGCCGGTGGTCACCAGCAGGTCCGCGCGGATCAACTGGTCCTCGATGGTGGAGCGCAGCGTCTCGGCGTCGTCGGCGACGGCGCCCACCCGGTAGGCGATGGCACCCGCGTCCCGCGCGGCGGCGGTCAGGGCGAAGCTGTTGGAGTCGTAGATCTGGCCCCTGGCCAGTTCCTCGCCGGGCTGCACGAGTTCGCTGCCGGTGGAGAGGACCACCACGCGCGGGCGCGGGCGCACCCGGACCGTGCCGCGGCCGATGGCGGCGAGCAGCGCGATCTGCTGCGGGCCGAGGACCGTCCCGGCCTCCAGGGCCCGCTCGCCGGCCCGCACGTCGCTGCCCTCCGCCCGCACGTGCGCGCGTGCCTCGGCCGGGCGGTA
The DNA here is from genome assembly GCF_000718775.1 of Streptomyces sp. NRRL S-31. Classification (GTDB taxonomy): domain Bacteria; phylum Actinomycetota; class Actinomycetes; order Streptomycetales; family Streptomycetaceae; genus Streptomyces. The sequence goes on along the minus strand of NZ_JOCB01000057.1, from coordinate 18,926 downwards.
CACGTGGACGTGGCCCTCGGCGCCCTCGGGCGCCAGGCTGCGCGCCCGCATGCCGGTCACCGGCCCCTCGCCGAGCCCGCCGTCGGTCCACTCCACGGGGACGACGGCCTCGGCGCCGGGCGGCAGCGGCGCGCCGGTCATGATCCGCGCGGCCTGCCCGGGGCCGACCCGCACCGGGTCGGCCGCGCCCGCCGCGACGTCCCCGACGACCTCCAGGACGGCCGGGAACTCCTCGCCGGCGCCCGCCACGTCCGCGACCCGCACCGCGTACCCGTCCATCGAGCTGTTGTCGAACGGCGGCAGGGACACCGGCACCGTGACGTCGTCGACCAGGACACAGCCCTGGGCGTCGAGCAGTTGCAGCTCGATGGGTTCGAGGGGGCGGACGGTCGAGAGGATGTCCTCCAGGTGCTCGTCCACCGACCACAGGTCGTCCGGGCCGGCGGGGCGGGTCGCGGCGCTGCTCAAGATTCCTGCATCTCCTCGGCTACGTAACTGCGAAGCCAGGTCCGGAAGTCCGGTCCCAGGTCTTCACGTTCGCACGCGAGCCGGACGATGGCACGCAGGTAGTCGCCGCGGTCGCCGGTGTCATAGCGGCGGCCCTTGAAGACGACGCCGTGCACCGGGCCGCCGACCTTCTCGTCCTGCGCGAGCTGCTGGAGGGCGTCGGTGAGCTGGATCTCGCCCCCGCGGCCCGGCTCGGTCTGGCGCAGTATGTCGAAGACGTGCGGGTCGAGGACGTAACGGCCGATGATCGCGTAGTTCGACGGGGCGTCCGCCGGGTCCGGCTTCTCCACCAGCCCGGTCACCTTCACCACGTCACCCTCGGACGTGGTCTCCACGGCCGCGCAGCCGTAGAGGTGGATCTGCTCGGGAGCCACCTCCATGAGGGCGATCACACTGCCGCCGTGCTGCTCCTGGACCTCGATCATGCGTCGCAGCAGCGGGTCCCGCGGGTCGATCAGGTCGTCGCCGAGGAGGACGGCGAACGGCTCGTGGCCGACGTGCGGGGCGGCGCACAGCACGGCGTGGCCGAGCCCCCTGGGGTCGCCCTGGCGGACGTAGTGCATGGTGGCCAGGTCGCTGGACTCCTGCACCTTCGCGAGCCGTTCGGCGTCGCCCTTCTTCTGGAGCGCCGACTCCAGCTCGTAGTTGCGGTCGAAGTGGTCCTCGAGCGCGCGCTTGTTGCGTCCGGTGATCATGAGGACGTCGTCGAGCCCCGCCGACGCGGCCTCCTCGACCACGTACTGGATCGCCGGCTTGTCGACTACCGGCAGCATCTCCTTGGGAGTGGCCTTGGTGGCCGGCAGGAACCGGGTGCCGAGACCGGCTGCGGGAATGACAGCCTTGCTGATCCTGGGGTGGGACTGAGTCATGCCCGCCACAATATCCGGTGCCTTCGCTCGGAATCTGGGGCTCCGGTGGCTTGACCCTCATATGACCTGCATTAAGAAGGGTACGAGAACACCAGTGGCACACGGCGGACGTACGGACGAGCCTGACAAGCGCGGGTTGCGGAGACATCTCCTCTCGGTAAGGAACAGGTTGACGGCGGACGACCTCGGGGAGACGGGCCGCGCGCTGGCCGAGCGCGCCCTGGAGCTGCCCGAGCTGGCGGGGGCGCGCACGGTGGCGGCGTACGTCTCCGTGGGGACCGAACCGGGCACCCCCGCCCTGCTGGACGCGCTGCGCACGCGGGGGGTGCGTGTCCTGCTGCCCGCGCTGCTGCCCGACAACGACCTGGACTGGGGGGAGTACGCCGGTCCGGACTCCCTCGCACCGGTCCGGCACGCGGGGCGGATGGCGCTCTTCGAGCCGTCCGGCGCGCGCCTCGGGCCGGACGCCGTGACGGCCGCGGACGTCGTACTGCTGCCCGGACTCGCGGTGGACGCGCGCGGGATGCGCCTGGGGCGCGGCGGCGGGTCGTACGACCGCGTACTGGCCCGACTGGAACGCGCCGGCGCCCGCCCCCGGCTCGTGGTGCTGCTGTACGACAGGGAGGTCGTCGCCCGGGTCCCGGCCGAGGCGCACGACAGGCCGGTGCACGCGGTGGTGACGCCGTCGGGGGTGCACCGCTTCGCGCGCCCCTGACCGGACGGTCCGCCCCTCCCCTGCCCCGGGCACCGAAACGGCCCTCCACGCGCGCGTGGAGGGCCGTCTCAGTGGTGTGCCGGGGACTTCAGGGCTTCGTCAGGGCTTCCTCAGGGCTTGAGGACGAGGGTGTCGCTCGTGCTCTTGTCCACGGCCTTGGCCGAGAACGACCAGGGCAGCAGCTCGCCCTTGGCCCACTTGCCGGTCTGGTCGGTGTAGTGCGCGCTGAAGGCGTGCCCGGAGGCGCCGGCCAGGTTGATCCACTTGGACTTGTCGAGGTCGGCGAGGTTGACCACCATCCGCATGGACGGCACCCAGACGACGTTGTAGCCGCCGGCGGCGTTCCAGCCGCTGGCGTTCACCGCGGCCTCGCCGCCGCTGAGCTTCCAGGGGCCGCGGTTCAGCAGGTACTGGAGGACCTTCGGACCCTCGGTGCCGAGCGTCTGGTTCTTCAGGAACAGCCGGTGCAGCCGGCCCCAGCTCCAGGTGTCGATGTCCTTGCCGAGCTTGGCGGTCAGCTCCCAGCGGGCGTCGATCATGGCGCGGGCGAACAGCTGGTCGCGGTTGGCGGCCTTGGGCCGGGTGCCCGACGCGGGGGTCTTCCACCAGTCGCTGTCCGGCTTGTCCATCAGGGTGCGCACGACCTCGAACCAGCGGTCGCCGCCGTCCGGCTGCGCCTGGTCGGCGTCGCGCTGACCGCACTCGCGCACCTTGGTGTCGTCGTCCACCGGGCCGGTGCTGTCGATCTTGTCGACCCACAGGCACTGTCCCTTGACGCGCACCTCCTTGGGCAGCTTGTTGCCGAAGGCGAGCTTGAGGATGTTGCGCCAGACCGAGTTGAAGTACGCGGCGGCCGCGGAGTCGGCGTCCTGGGTGTAGTCCCAGCCCTCCAGCAGCTTCTGCGCCTGGCGGACCTCCGGGTCGTCGAGGTTGATCTTCAGCAGCTTCGGCACCAGCAGCTTGGCGATCTCGCTGCTGTTGTCCATCTGCATCTGCCGCATGTCGTCGGTGGAGATCTTGCCGCCGTCCTTGATCTTGGACTCGATCAGGTCGGTGATGCGCTGGCTGCGGGTGCCGTAGCCCCAGTCCGTGGTGAGCGTGTAGGGGTACTTGTCCGGGTCGACCACGGCCTGGTTGGCGGTGACGATGTAACCGCGGTCCGGGTCGTACTCGTAGGGCAGCTCGTCCTGCTTGATGAAGCCCGTCCAGCGGTACTTCGAGTCCCAGCCCGGCGCCGGGACGGCACCGGCGTCCTTGGCGGACCGCGTGGGGATCTTGCCGGGCAGCGTGTAGCCGATGTGGTTGTCCGTGCCGGCGTAGACCAGGTTCTGCGACGGGACGTCGAACAGGGCCGCCGCCGCGCGGAAGTCGCCCCAGCCGGCCGCCTTGTCGAGGGCGAACACGGCGTCCATGGAGGTGCCCGGGTCGAGCGCGGTCCACCGCAGGGCCACGCCGTAGCCGTCACCCCGGTCGGGGGCGGCGGCGTTCACGGACGCCTTCCTGCCGACCTGGACGAGTTCGTCGTCACGGTCGGACAGCAGCGGCATCCCGTCCTGGGTCTGGCGGACGACGATCGTCTTGGCCTTGCCGCCGGCGACGTCGATGGTCTCCTCGCGGGTCTTGAACGGCCGGACCTTGCCGTCGTACAGGTAGCCGTTGGCGCTGACCTTCTCCAGGTACAGGTCGGTGACGTCGACACCGGAGTTGGTCATGCCCCAGGCGATCTTGCCGTTGTGACCGATGATCACACCGGGCATCCCGGCGAACGTGTAGCCCGTGACGTCGTACTGGCACTTGGCGGAGACGGTCCGGCAGTGCAGGCCCATCTGGTACCAGACGGACGGCAGGGACGCCGACAGGTGCGGGTCGTTGGCGAGCAGCGGCTTGCCGGTGATGGTGTACTTCCCGGCGACCACCCAGGAGTTGGAGCCGATGCCCTGGCCGTTCACGCCGACGGCCGCGGGGAGGTCGTCCATGACCTCGGTGAAGCCGCCCAGCTGGCTGCCGAGGGAGGTTCCCGTCCCGGTGGGGCCGGTGGTTCCGGTCGTGCCGGTTGCGCCCTGGGTGGTGCCGGTGGTGCCGGTGGTGCCAGCCGTGCCGGTGGTTCCGGTCGTGCCGGTGGTGCCCGTCGTACCGGTCGTACCGGTCGTACCGGTCGAGCCCTGGGAGCCCGTGGCGCCGCTCTGCTGGAAGGTCTTGGTCAGCTCGTCGTACCGGCCGTCCTGCACGATCGGCTTGTTGCGGCCGGCCGGGTAGGCCGGGTACAGGTCCTGGATCTGCTGCGGGCCGAGGCGGCTGGTCATCAGGGCGCGGTCGATCTCGTCGCGCATGTTGCCGCGCAGGTCCCAGGCCATCGCCTTCAGCCACGAGACGGAGTCGACCGGGGTCCACTGGGCCGGCTTGTAGTCGTTGGTGAGGCCGAGGGCCGCGTACTCCAGGGAGATGTCCTTGCCCTCGCGGCCCTGGAGGTAGGCGTTGACGCCCTTGGCGTACGCCTGGAGGTACTTCTTCGTGGAGTCCGACAGCTTGGTCTTGTACTCCTGCTCGGCGACCCGGTCCCAGCCGAGGGTGCGCAGGAACTCGTCGTTCTTCACCTGGCCCTTGCCGAACATCTCCGACAGGCGGCCGGAGGTCATGTGCCGGCGCACGTCCATCTCGTAGAACCGGTCCTGCGCCTGGACGTAGCCCTGCGCCATGAACAGGTCCTCGTCGGAGGAGGCGTAGATCTGCGGGATGCCGTAGCCGTCCCGCTTGACGTCGACCGGCCCGGACAGGCCGTCGAGCTTGATCGTGCCGGTGGTCTGCGGGAAGGAGGCGCGGACCGTGCTGATCGACCAGTACGCCCCGTAGGCGATGCCCGCGATGACGGCGAGAACCAGGACCAGCACGAGCAGTCGGGCTTTGCGCCCCTTCTTCCTGCCGGACTTGACGGACGTGGCACCCGTGGTGGCGGTGTCACCCGTTGTGGCGGTGGTATTGGGGGGCATCGCTGTCCTTGCTGTCCTAACGCGAGCGGCAGGTCGGGCTGTGACTTTGAATGAGCGCTGGAGCAACCATAGGCGCAGGGCCCCGTGCCGCTTGACGCGGAGTCGGGAACGAGCGCGTACGAGCGTTCGATCTTGCCCTGTGAACGTCAAGAAAGCGTCAAGAGTTAGGTAAGGTAACGAAGTAACCGGACATCCCCGGCCAGGCTCCGAGGAGGAATGCCCGCTGACTGTTCACCACCTCAACCAGCTCCTGCTCATCTGCTCCCTCGTGCTGCTCGTCGCCGTGGCGGCCGTCCGGATCTCCTCACGCAGTGGGCTCCCCAGCCTGCTCGTCTACCTGGGGATCGGCGTCGTCATGGGCCAGGACGGCATCGGCCACATCCACTTCGACAGCGCCGCGGTGACGCAGGTCATGGGATACGCGGCCCTGGTCGTGATCCTCGCCGAGGGCGGCCTCGGCACGAAGTGGAAGGAGATCCGCCCGGTCCTGTCCTCCGCCTCCGTCCTCGCGACGGTGGGCGTCGCGGTCAGCGTGGGGGTCACCGCGGTGGGCGCGCACTACCTGGTCGGGCTGGAGTGGCGGCAGGCGCTCATCATCGGGGCGGTGGTGTCGTCCACGGACGCGGCGGCGGTCTTCTCGGTCCTGCGGAAGATCCCCCTGCCCGCGCGCGTGACGGGCACGCTGGAGGCGGAGTCCGGCTTCAACGACGCCCCGGTGGTCATCCTGGTCGTCGCCTTCTCCACGGCCGGCCCGGTCGAGCACTGGTACGTCCTGCTGGGCGAGATAGTCCTGGAACTGGCCATCGGCGCGGCGATAGGCATCGCCGTGGGCTGGTTCGGCTCCTGGGGGCTCCGGCACGTGGCGCTGCCGGCGTCCGGCCTCTACCCGATCGCCGTGCTCGCCATCGCCGTCAGCGCGTACGCCGCCGGCGCCCTCGGGCACGGCAGCGGCTTCCTCGCCGTCTACCTGGCCTCCATGGTGCTCGGCAACGCGCGGCTGCCCCACTGGCCCGCCACCCGCGGCTTCGCCGAGGGGCTCGGCTGGATCGCCCAGATCGGCATGTTCGTCGTCCTCGGCCTGCTGGTCACCCCGCACGAACTGGGCGACGACGTGGTGCCCGCCCTGGTCATCGGGCTGGTGCTGACCATGGTGGCCCGGCCGCTCAGCGTGGTCCTCAGCCTGGCGCCGTTCCGGGTGCCCTGGCCGGAACAGGCCCTGATGTCATGGGCCGGGCTGCGCGGCGCCGTGCCCATCATCCTGGCGACCATCCCCATGGTGAACGGCGTCTCCGGCAGCCGCCGCGTCTTCAACATCGTCTTCGTCCTGGTCGTCGTCTACACCCTGCTCCAGGGTCCGACCCTGCCCTGGCTGGCCCGCAAGCTCCGGCTGGGCGAGCAGGGCGAGGCCGCCGACCTCGGCATCGAGTCGGCGCCCCTGGAGCGGCTGCGCGGGCACCTGCTGTCCGTCACCGTCCCCGAGGGCTCCCGGATGCACGGCGTGGAGGTCAGCGAGCTGCGGCTGCCGCCCGGCGCGGCCGTCACCCTCGTCGTACGCGAGGGGAAGTCGTTCGTGCCGCTGCCCTCGACGGTGCTGCGCCGGGACGACGAACTGCTGGTCGTCGCCACCGACCCGGTCCGCGACGCGGCGGAACGGCGGCTGCGCGCGGTCGCCCACGGCGGCAAGCTGGCGGGCTGGCTGGGCACGGACGGCGACGCGGGCCGCGGGGCCGCGTCGTAGCGCTCGGCCGCGGGGCGCGCTCGGTCGCGTCATAGCGCTCGGCCGCGGATCGCGCTCGGTCGCGTCGCAGCGCTCGGCCGCGGGGTCGCCTCATGGCGCTCAGCTGCCGGGAAATCCCAGGTGACCCCGCGCACGGTGCTCGTTTTCACAGCCGCGCGACGCGGTGATCCCTGTACGATGAAGGCGCACCCTGATCGAACCAACTCTGCCTGACGCAGAGCTGGCGCGACCGTATGGCGGCCGGGACTCCCCACCCGCAGTGGGCGCCGGCATCTACCGCAGTCCGCGCAAGAGGACAGCTCTCGGCGCCCGGCCCGCACGGGGTCCGCGCGCTACCAGGCGGCAGAAAGGCACGGCCGTGGGATCCACGGTCACCACCACCGAACCGGAGAAGACCCCGCCGGCGTCCTCCCGCCCCGGGTACGGCCGGCTGCTGCGCACCCGCGGCGCCTGGACGTTCCTGCTCCCCGGCTTCGCGGCGCGCCAGCCGTTCGCGATGCTCACCATCTCGATCGTGCTGCTCGTCCAGCACACCACCGGCTCGTACGGCGCCGCGGGTGCCGTCGCGGCCGCCACCGGCGTCTCCATGGCCTTGTTCGCCCCCTACAGCGGCCGGCTCGCCGACCGCTACGGCCAGCGCGCGGTACTGGTCCCCGGCGTGCTGGTGCACACGGTCTCCGGGCTCTCCCTGACGGCGCTCGCGCTGGCGCACGCGCCCTTGTGGGCGCTGTTCCTGGCGGCCGTCCCGACCGGCGCCTCCGTGCCGCAGGTCGGCCCGATGGTCCGGGCCCGCTGGGGTGTGCGGCTCCAGGGCTCGCCCCTGATGAGCACCGCGGCGGCGTTCGAGTCGGTCACCGACGAGCTGACCTTCGTCTTCGGGCCGCTGCTGGCCACCGCGCTGTGCACCGCCGTGACGCCGGCCGCGGGTCTGGTGACGGAGGGCGCCCTGACCCTGGTCGGCGGTCTGCTGTTCGCCGCGCGGAAGAGCACCCAGCCGCCGGTGGCCGGCGCGGACGGGCACGCGCGCCTGCGGCACGCCTCGGCCCTGCGCATCCCGGGCGTGCGCGTGCTGATCGTGACCTTCCTGGGCATCGGTTCGGTCTTCGGCGGCATGCAGGTGTCGCTCGCCGCCTTCACGGAGTCGATCGGCGAGCCCGGCCTGAACGGCGTGCTGTACGGCGTGTTCGCCACCGGCAACATGCTGTCCGGCATCGTCTGCGGCGCCATCGCCTGGAAGGCGGCTCCGCGGAAGCGGATGGTCGTCGGTTACACGGCGCTCGCACTGGCCGCGTCCGCCCTGTGGACGGCGCACTCCGTGCCGCTGCTCGCCGCGCTCGGCCTGCTGGTCGGCATGTGCATCGCGCCGTCGCTGATCACCGGCTACACGCTGGTCGAGGCCCTGGTCCCGGCCGGTGCCCGCACCGAGGCGTTCACCTGGCTGACCGGCGCGGTGGCGCTCGGCCAGGCCGCCGCCGTCACGGTCTCCGGACAGCTGGAGGACCGGCTGTGGGACGGCGCGGGATTCCTGGTGCCCATGGCCGGCACGGTGCTCGCGCTGGTGACCCTGGTGGCCCTCGCGTCGAGGCTGGTCCCGCCGCACCGGAACCACCCGGTCGCGCGTGGCGTCGGTCACCGCGTCCCGGTGACGGTGGACTGATCCCCGGGAATACGTCACTATGGACCGTCGTTAGCACTCATTGAGTGAGAGTGCCAGGAGGAAGACAAGTGCCGACCTACCAGTACCAGTGCACCGAGTGCGGCCAGGGCCTCGAGGCGGTGCAGAAGTTCACCGACGACGCCTTGACCGTGTGCCCCAACTGCGGCGGCCGCCTGAAGAAGGTGTTCTCCGCGGTCGGCATCGTTTTCAAGGGCTCCGGGTTCTACCGCAACGACTCCCGCGGCTCCACGTCGAGCAGCACCCCGGCGTCGAAGCCGGCCGGCTCGTCGTCCGACGCGAAGTCGTCCGACTCCAAGACGTCCGACTCGAAGACGTCCTCGTCGTCGTCCTCGTCGTCGTCGAGCTCCGCCAGCAGCTCCGCCGCCTGACATCTCCCGCTCCGGACCCTGCCGTCGTGCGACGGCAGGGTCTTCGGCGTTCCCGGCAGGGTCTTCGGGGTTCCCGGCAGCGGCTGCCCCGCGGCGCCACGGCCCGCTAGTGTGCTGGTCATGGCGAACGCAGAGATCGGCGTAATCGGCGGTTCGGGGTTCTACTCCTTCCTCGACGACGTGACCGAGGTCCAGGTGGACACCCCCTACGGAGCGCCCAGCGACTCCCTCTTCCTCGGGGAGATCGCCGGCCGGCGGGTCGCCTTCCTGCCCCGGCACGGCCGCGGCCACCACCTGCCGCCGCACCGCATCAACTACCGCGCCAACCTGTGGGCCCTGCGCTCGGTCGGGGTCCGGCAGGTCCTGGGCCCGTGCGCGGTGGGCGGGCTGCGCCCCGAGTACGGCCCGGGCACCCTGCTGGTGCCGGACCAGTTCGCGGACCGTACGAAGACCCGCGCGCAGACCTACTTCGACGGGCTGCCGCTGCCCGACGGCACCGTGCCGAACGTCGTGCACGTCTCCATGGCCGACCCCTACTGCCCCACCGGACGGTCCGCCGCGCTGAAGGCCGCCCGCGGGCGGGACTGGGAGCCGGTGGACGGCGGCACGCTGGTCGTGGTCGAGGGACCGCGGTTCTCCACGCGCGCGGAGTCCCTGTGGCACCAGGCCCAGGGCTGGTCGGTGGTGGGCATGACCGGCCATCCCGAGGCGGCGCTCGCCCGCGAGCTGGAGCTGTGCTACACCTCGCTGACCCTGGTCACGGACCTGGACGCGGGTGCCGAGACCGGCGAGGGCGTCTCGCACGAGGAGGTGCTGCGGGTGTTCGCGGCCAACGTGGACCGGCTGCGCGGCGTCCTGTTCGACGCGGTGGCGGCACTGCCGGAGACCGGCGCGCGGGACTGCCTGTGCGCCGACGCGCTCGGCGGGATGGACCCGGGGTTCCGGCTGCCGTAGGGGGTTCGGGTTCCGGCTGCCCAGGGGCGGGGCGCTCCGCAGGCAGGAGAGCGGGGGCGCTCCGCAGGCGTGGGGCAGGGGCGCTGCGTTGGGCGCGCGGTCCGCCCCGACCAGGGCGGATGAGCGGAACTCCTCCTTCGGGTGAGCGAGTTGTCCACAACCGGCGCGCGGTCCACCGGCACCGGCGGGATCCGGCGCGAGGCGTCATCGTGACATCGCAAGCCGAAGCCCCCGTCGCAGGCGGTGATCCCATGCCCAGCTCGCCCACGCCCACGCCCTCGTACTCGCCCTCGCCCTCCCGGAACCTCTCCTCGGCCTCTCCCCGTTCCCCCTTCCCGCCACCCTTCCGATTGCCGCGCCCGCTGGGCACGGACGCCCCGGCGACCTGCGAGGTGCCGCCCTTCACCCCGGTGCGGGTGCGCGGCGGCCGGTACCGGGCGCCACGGCGACGCGGCCGGGCCGTCGCGGCGGGGCTCGCGGTGACCGCCGCGGCACTGGTGGCCGCGGGACCCGGGACCGGGGCGCGGCCGCACGACGAGGGGCGGTCGCCCGGGCACCGGGTCGCGGACCCCGTACGACGGCACGCCCCGGCGGAGCCGGTGTCGGGTCCGGTGTCGGCTCCGGTGCGGATCGCCGACGCCGCCACGGTGCGGCTGCTCCGGCCCGGTGACCGGGTGGACGTCGTCGCGGCGCCGGACCCGTCCGCCGGGAGCGGGGCCCGCGTGCTCGTGCGCGGCGCGCGGGTGACGGCGGTGCCGGAGCCGCCGGACGGCACGGCCGAGAACGGGGCGCTGGTCGTGCTGTCGGTGCCCCGGGCGACGGCGGCCCGGCTGGTCGGCGCGAGCACCACCACACGGCTGGCGGTGACGCTGTGCTGAACACTCCGGCACGCAACCTTGGCGGCTCGCTGTCAAGTCGCTCGATCGAGGGATGGAATTCGACACGATGGCCGTACCGTGCCGTAGGTTGCGGAGCGTTCCCTTCCACCCCCTGTGCATACGAGGAGAGTCCCCTAGGTGAGCGCGAAGAAGGAACCGAGCGTCTGGCACGGCTTCAAGGCCTTCCTGATGCGCGGCAACGTCGTCGATCTGGCGGTCGCGGTGGTCATCGGCGCGGCCTTCACGAACATCGTCAACTCGTTGGTGAAGGGGATCATCAACCCGCTGGTCGGGGCGATCGGCACGCAGAACCTCGACAACTACAGCACCTGTCTGAAGGACCCGTGCAAGGTGGCCGCGGACGGCACGGTCCAGAGCGGTGTGCCGATCCTGTGGGGCTCCGTCCTGGGAGCCACGCTCACCTTCCTGATCACCGCAGCGGTGGTGTACTTCCTGATGGTCCTGCCGATGTCGAAGTACCTGGCCCGGCAGGCGGCCCGGAAGGCAGGTCGGATCAGGCCGCGGCGTCCGGTGCGGTGCATCGCAAGGCGGAGGATCACCCGCGTACTGGGCGTACTCGGGTGGTCCGACAACGCGGCGAGGCACCGTGCCGGGCGTCGCGGACCCGGGCTGATCCAAACGAAACCCCCTAGGGGACCCCGGCGCCGCGGCGGGTGCTCACAGGTGGTGGGGCGGCTTCTCGTCCAGGAAGCGCTTCAGGTCGGCGGCGCTGTCGCCGCCGCCCGGGCGGTCGCCCCATCCGCGGTCGGTGTCGTCCGAGGACTGCTGGTCCAGCGGGTCGTCGAAGACCAGCGCGGGCTTCGGGGCGCGCGGCTCGGGTTCCGGGGCGGTGCTCATGCCTCAAGGGTACGGCTCCGGCGGTGCCGGTCCGGCGGGCCGGCCGCCCCCCTCGGGCGGACGCGCACGGGATTTCGTGGCCGATTTCTGCTGTGCTGGGAACCATGACGCCGAGTTCCGCTTCCGCTCCCGCCTCCCCGGGTGCCCCGCAACCCCCGAACCCCCTGCGCCGGCTCACCGCGCGCGGACGCCACGAGGCGCACCGCGTCGCGTCCCCGCTGGAGCTGTTCTTCGACCTGTGTTTCGTCGTGGCGATCGCGCAGGCGGGCGTGCAGCTGGTGCACGCCGTCGCCGAGGGGCACGCGGGCCGCGGGATCCTCGACTACGCGATGGCGTTCTTCGCCATCTGGTGGGCGTGGATGAACTTCAGCTGGTTCGCCTCGGCGTACGACAACGACGACGCGCTCTACCGGATCGTCACCCTGGTGCAGATCGCCGGCGTCCTGGTCCTGGCGGCCGGCATCTCCCGGGCCTTCTCGCACCACGACTTCCTGCTGGTCTGGCTCGGCTATGTGATCATGCGGCTGGCGATGGCCGCGCAGTGGCTGCGGGCGGCCGGATCCGCTCCGGGCGCGGAGCGGACCATGGCGCTGCGCTACGCGGGCGGCGTGCTGCTGTGCCAGGTGGGCTGGGCCGGGCTGGTGGTGCTGCCCGAACCGGCGCGGCCCTGGGTGTTCCTGGTGATGGCGGCCCTGGAGCTGTGCGTGCCGCTGTACGCCGAGAAGGACCACGAGACCTCCTGGCACCCGCACCACATCGCCGAGCGGTACGGCCTGTTCACCATCATCGTGCTCGGCGAGACGATCGCCGCGGCCACGGTCGCCGTGAAGTCGGCCGTGGACGAGCACGGCTCGACGGGCGAGTTGCTGCCCATCGCGGGGGGCGGACTATTGATCGTCTTCTCCGCGTGGTGGATCTACTTCGTGGTCCCCATCCACGGTCATCTGCGCTCCAGCGGGCGCGCGTTCATCTGGGGCTACGGGCACTACCTGGTCTTCGCCTCGGCGGCGGCCATCGGCGCGGGCCTGGAAGTGGCCGTGGAGCAGGCGGTGGGCAAGGCGCACATCTCCACCCTGTCCGCCTCGGCCGCCGTCACCCTGCCGACGGCGCTGTACCTGCTGACCGTCTGGACACTGCACTCCCGCCACTTCAAGGTGGGCATCGCCCAGCAACTGGTGCTGCCGATCGCGGCGCTGCTGGTGATCTGCTGCACCTTCCTGGGCGAGTGGGCGGTGCTCGCGGCGGGGCTGGTCGCCTCGGCCGCGGTGGCGGCCGGGGTGCTGCTGACGGCGCGTGGGGCCGGTCGGCAGCGGCGGGCGGACGCCACCGCTCCGGCCGGCTGAGCCCGCGGAGGAGCGCCGGGAAGTGCGCCGGGAAGTCCACCGCGCTGGGCCAGACTGGCGTGCATGAGAGCTGACGCATTGACGGACGTCGCCGGAGTGCGGGTGGGGCACGCCACCCGCACCGGTGACGGCTGGCTCACCGGCACCACGGTCGTCCTCGCACCCGAGGGGGGTGCCGTCGCCGCCGTGGATGTGCGCGGCGGCGGCCCCGGCACCAAGGAGACCGACGCGCTGGACCCGCGCAACCTCGTGCAGAAGGTGGACGCGGTCGTGCTGACCGGGGGCAGCGCGTACGGGCTGGACGCGGCGTCGGGGGTGATGGCCTGGCTGGAGGAGCGGGGGCGGGGCGTGCTGGTGGGGCCGGATCCGGCGCACGTCGTGCCGGTGGTGCCCGCGGCGTGCGTCTTCGACCTGGGGCGCGGCGGGGACTTCCGGGCGCGTCCGGACGCGGCGACGGGACGGGCGGCGGTGGAGGCCGCGGCGGCGAGCGCGCCGGGCGGACGGGTGCCGGAGGGCTGCGTGGGCGCCGGCACGGGTGCCGTCACCGGGCGGCTCAAGGGCGGGGTGGGCACCGCGAGCACGGTGCTGGACTCGGGGATCACCGTGGCCGCGCTGGTGGTCGCGAACGCCGCCGGGGCGGTGCTGGATCCGGACACGGGGGTGCTGTACGGGGATTTGTTCCAGGGGCGGGTGGCCTATCCGGAGGACCGTGTGCACGCGGCCGCGTGCCGGCGGCTGGACGAGGTCGCCGCGCGGAACGCGCCGCCGCCGCTCAACACGACGCTGGCGGTGGTCGCGACGGACGCCGGCCTGTCCAAGGCACAGGCGCAGAAGCTGGCGGGCACGGCGCACGACGGCATCGCGCGCGCGGTGCGGCCGGTGCACCTCCTGCACGACGGGGACACGGTGTTCGCGCTGGCGACCGGCGCCCGTCCGCTCGACGCCCGCCCGGAGGCGTTCAACGCCGTCCTGGCCGCCGGCGCGGATCTCGTGACGCGCGCGATCGTCCGGGCCGTGCGCGCGGCCGAGACGGTGGACGGGCCGGGCGGAATGTGGCCGTCGTACGGGGAGTTGTACGGGCGGGGATAGCGACGGTGCCCGCTCCGGCAGGTGCGGCGGAGAGGGCCGGCGGGGGCTTCCGGGACGGGATTGTCGCGGTTCTGTCACGTGATGACCTTCGAGTGGTGCCGGAGGGAACCTTCTCCGGCACCGGTGCCCTCTATCCCCACGACTGGAACGGATCACTCACCTCACACGAATCTGGAGCAGCCCGTGACAACGCCGGACATTGCAGCGCGGCGCGTACTCGGGGCCTGTGCCGCCCTGATGGTCGGCGCCCTCACCCTGACGGCCTGCGGCGGCAGTGCCAACGCGAACAGCGACGACGACAAGGGCGGCAAGGGTGCCGCCAAGACGTCGACCGCGAAGATAGCCATATCGGCCAAGGACGGTTCGACCGGGGCGTCCATCAACGCCACCGGGGTCAAGGTCAGCGACGGCAAGCTGACCGAGGTGAAGATGACCGTGGCGGGCTCGGGAGAGGCGGTGCCCGGGGCGATATCGGGGGACGGCCACGACTGGAAGCCGAAGCAGCGGCTGGAGCGCGGGACGAAGTACGAGATAAACGCGACCGCGCAGGACGCCGAGGGGCGCCCCGCGGCGGCCAACTCCATCTTCACCACCGTCACCTCGGCGGACAGCTTCATCGGCACCTACACGCCGGACAACGGCACGACGGTCGGGGTGGGCATGCCGGTGTCCTTCACCTTCGACAAGTCGATCACCGACAAGAAGGCCGTGCAGTCGCACATCACGGTCCGCTCCAGCAGCGGCCAGCAGGTGGCCGGGCACTGGTTCGGCAGCCAGCGGCTGGACTTCCGGCCGCAGGACTACTGGAAGGCCGGCTCCAAGGTCACGCTCGACATCGACCTGGACGGGGTCGAGGGCGCGAAGGGCGTCTACGGCGTGCAGAAGAAGACCGTCTCCTTCACCATCGGCCGGTCGCAGGTCTCCACGGTCGACGTCAACACGCAGACCATGACGGTCGTCCGGGACGGCAAGACGTTCAAGACGGTGCCGATCTCGGCGGGCAGCCCGCAGCACACCACGTACAACGGCCAGATGGTGATCTCGGAGAAGTTCGTGCAGACCCGCATGAACGGCTCGACGGTCGGCTTCGGCGGCGAGTACGACATCCCGGACGTGCCGCACGCGATGCGGCTGACGACGTCGGGGACGTTCATCCACGGCAACTACTGGTACAACAAGGGCAACCCGCCGTTCGGGCGGGAGGGCACCAGCCACGGCTGTGTCGGCCTCGCGGACGTGCAGGGGGCGCAGGGCGCCACGTCCGCCAAGTGGTTCTACGACAACTCGCTCATCGGGGACGTCGTGATCGTCAAGAACTCCCCCGACACCACGGTCTCCCCCGACAACGGCCTCAACGGCTGGAACATGTCGTGGAGCGCCTGGACCGCCGGGAGTGCCGCCTGAGCGGCGGGTTTTGACAGGTCGACGGGCCACGCGGGAACTTTTCGCGTGGCCCGCGCGTTTTCCCGGCGTACGTTTTCTCGGTTCCCGGACATGATGTCCGACCGAGGGGCTACGGTATGCACCCACAAGGTGACATGCAGCAACGCCGGGAGATGCCTTGAGCGTTCCGTACGAGACCACAGCGTACGAACCAGCCGAGTCGCCCGAGTCTCCGGAGGAGCATCTCGTGCGGCTCCTCGGTCGTGCCCTGAACTCCTTCGAGCTGCCCGACGAGGTGATAAGGCGACTCGACTGCGCACTGGCGTACGACAGTTCGCTGCACTCCGCCTACCACAGCTCGGGACTGCACCGTGAGACGTACCGGCACACCTGGCTGCTGGCCGACGGCTGCGCGGTCACGCTGTGGGAGCTGGTGCACAACGCCGTACCGGGCGGCCCTTCGGACCACGAGGTGTACGCCGACGAGGAGGAGTTGCAGACCGCGGCGGGACGGCTCGGTCTGCCGCCGAACACGCGGGACTTCGAGCTGCCCGCGCTGATGCGGCTGTGGGCGGTCCCCGAGCCCCGGCACATGTACGCCTCCGACGACTCGGCGGACCACGCGCGCCGACTGCTGCGCCGTGCGGAAAACCCCGACTGCCCCGGTACGGAGACGGCGGCGCTGCTGGCGACGGCGACCGCGCACGAGATCACGCAGGCGTTCGGGCGGCCCGGGCGGGCCGGCCGGTCGGGCCTGAGCTACGCGCTGTACGAGCACGCCTTCCTGCTGCCGGACGGCACCGAGACCTCCCTGTGGGAGGTGGAGCACACGGCCACCCCCGACGGGCGCCACATGTGCGAGGTGTATATGTCGGAGGACGCGGCCCGGGACGCCATGGAGCGGCGCGCGGCGCGTCAGGGGTGACGGACGGCGGCGCCGCGGCCCCTCGGAGACGGTGGCGATGGACGGCGGCACGCCCCGTGTCCGCCGGATGCCGGAGGTCGCGGGTCGCCGTGCGGTCAGCCGCCCGCGAGTCGCCGTACCAGGCCCGCGAACGCGTCCCGTTCGGCGGGAGTCAGCTCGACGGCCTCCCGCGGGGGGCCCACCCGGTTCTGCCGCGGCAGGGCCGGGAGCAGGGTCGCGGGGCGCCGGACGACGCCCTGAAGGGTCGCACGGCGCAGGACGCGCAGCAGGACACCGGTCCACACGACGGCCGCCACGGCGAGGACGGTCGCGCCGATCAGCTGGAGGGTCGGGGCGTGCTCAGGCATACGTACCAGTACACACCACGGTCCGGGACTTTGGCCCCGGACCGTGATGTATCTCGCAGGTGCCGTGAACAACTCACAGCGAACTAAAGGGACAAGGAGCGTCGGGGGGAAGGGACGCCCCGTCAGGCCGCTATGGGCTGCCCGGTTCCCTTCGTCGTGCCGGCCGGGTCCGCGGTGGAGCCGGCGGCGGCGGACTCCGGTGCCCGCGTGCGCAGCCCCTTGAGGAGCACCACCAGCGCGGTGGTGACGCACACACCGGCCGCGATGGCCACCAGGTACAGGAACGGGTTGCCGATCAGCGGGACCACGAAGACGCCGCCGTGCGGGGCGCGCAGGGTGGCGCCGAAGAGCATCGACAGGGCGCCGGTGAGCGCGCCGCCCACCATGGAGGACGGGATGACCCGCAGCGGGTCGGCCGCCGCGAACGGGATCGCGCCCTCGGAGATGAAGGAGGCGCCCAGTACCCAGGCGGCCTTGCCGTTCTCCCGCTCGGTCGTAGTGAAGAGCCTGCCGCGCACGGTGGTGGCCAGGGCCATCGCCAGCGGCGGCACCATGCCGGCCGCCATCACCGCGGCCATGATCTTCATGGCCGAGTCGCTGGGATCGGCGACGGCGATGCCGGCGGTGGCGAAGGTGTAGGCGACCTTGTTGACCGGGCCGCCCAGGTCGAAGCACATCATCAGGCCGAGCAGGGCGCCGAGCAGGACGGCGTTGGTGCCGGTGAGGCCGCCCAGCCAGTCGGTGAGGCCCTTCTGGGCGGAGGCGATCGGCTTGCCGATCACCACGAGCATCAGGAAGCCGACGACCGCCGAGGAGAGCAGCGGGATGACCACCACCGGCATGATGCCGCGCATCACCGGGGGTATCCGCACCCGTTGGATCGCCAGCACCACCCCACCGGCGATCAGACCGGCCGCCAGGCCGCCGAGGAAGCCCGCGTTGATGTCCAGGGCGATCGCGCCGCCCACGAATCCGGGGACGAGACCGGGCCGGTCCGCCATGCCGTAGGCGATGTAACCGGCCAGGACCGGGACGAGGAACTTGAAGGCGACGCCGCCGATCTGGAACAGCAGGGCGCCCCAGCTGTCGGTCTGCGTCCACACGAAGTGGTCCATGACCGAGGGTGCCTTGTTGACCTGCCAGCCGCCGATCGCGAAGCCCAGGGCGATGAGGAGGCCGCCGGCGGCGACGAACGGGACCATGTAGCTGACGCCGGACATCAGCCACTTGCGGAGCTTGGTGCCGTAGCCCTCGGTGGAGTCGCCGGCGCGCTCGACCGGCGTGCCGGCGGGCGTGTGCGCCGGAGCGCTCACCTCGCCGCGCGCCGCCTTCCCACGGACCTCCGTGATGAGTTCGGCGGCACGGTTGATGCCCGCCTTCACCCCCACGTCCACGGTCGGCTTGCCCGCGAAGCGGTCCTTGTCGCGCACGGGGACGTCGTGCGCGAAGATCACGCCGTCCGCCGCCGCGACCACCGCCGGGTCCAGCCGGGCGAAGCCGGCCGAGCCCTGTGTCTCGACGACCAGTTCGACGCCCGCCTCCCGGCCTGCGTTCTCCAGGGACTCGGCCGCCATGTAGGTGTGGGCGATGCCGGTCGGGCAGGAGGTGACGGCGACGATGCGGAAGGGGCGCCCACCGGAGCCGTCCTCGGCACCAGTGCCGGTACCGGCGACCGCGGGATCGTCGGCTTCCGGGGTGCGCGCCGTACTGCCCGCCGCGGCGCCGGTGGAGGCCGCCACCGGCGCCGCGGCGGTGTCCTCGGGGGCGCTCGCGACCGCCCGGGCGTCCGAGGGCGTCATGTCCCCCCGGATCAGCGCCGCCGCCGTACGCGCGTCGCCCACCGCCCGCAGCGCCGCGGTGAACTCGGCGTTCATCAGCTGGCGGGCGAGGGAGGAGAGGATCGTGAGGTGGGCGTCGTCGGCGCCGGCGGGGGCCGCGATCAGGAAGATCAGGTCGGCCGGGCCGTCCGCGGCGCCGAAGTCGATGCCGGCGGCGCTGCGGCCGAACGCCAGGGTCGGCTCGGTGACATGGGCGCTACGGCAGTGCGGGATGCCGATGCCGCCGTCGAGACCGGTCGGCATCTGGGCCTCACGGGCGGCGACGTCGGCGAGGAAGCCCTCCAGGTCGGTCACCCGGCCCCGGGCCACCATCCGTGCGGCGAGGGCACGGGCCGCCGCTTCCTTGGTGTCGGCGGACAGGTCGAGGTCGACCAGGTCCGCGGTGATCATGTCACTCATCGCGGGCTCCTCTGCTCGCGTATCGCCCGGGGAGCGGGGTGGGCGGGAGG
>NZ_JOCB01000056.1 GCF_000718775.1 Streptomyces sp. NRRL S-31 | reverse complement strand
GGGTCGGCGGGGTCGTGCCGCATCACCTTCTGGAAGAGGGTGTAGGCGGCGGGGGCCAGGCTCATCGCCGTACCGGGATGGCCGTTGCCGACCTTCTGTACGGCGTCGGCGGCCAGGACTCGGGCGGTGTCCACGGCCCGCTGGTCCAGGTCGGTCCACTCAAGGTCTGTGGTGGTCGGCTTGGTGCTCACCCTGGGTCAGGGCTCCTCTCCACATGTCGGTCGCCGGTCGTCGGGGCGTGCGCCCCCCGGCCGCCGGCGGGCTTCCCGCCCCCCGGCCGTTGTCGAGCCTACCCCCGTAAGGACGTGCGGTTATGTCGAGTGTTTCCAGACTGCCGGGAGTCGGTGCGATCCGCCTCCCGACTGGCCAGGACGCCATTGAGCACATGAATAAGGAGCCGCTCATCTGGCCGCTCAATCGAGCTGGTGTGCGCACGTCGGGCGGTACCCCCGGACGGACGCCGGGCGGGTGCTCCGAGCGCCCCGCCAACACGACCCCACCCCCGCGAAGGCCGGGGTATGGGCAACGTCTAGAGTGGCGTGGTACGCGCGAGCCCTTTACCGCCACTTCACACGGAAAGGCTCGCTGGGATGTCTCTGTCAGGGGTGTGCGTGACGGCCGTCGAATCCCGTCCTGGGAGCACCTCCCAGGCCCTTAAGGCCCTGGGGGAGGGTGCGCTCGGTGGTACGAGCCAGGGCCCGGTTGATCGGCCGTTCGGGGCCCGGGTCAAGGCGTTCGTGGCGCTGACCAAGCCGCGGATCATCGAGCTGCTGCTCATCACCACCGTTCCGGTGATGTTCCTGGCGCAACAGGGGGTGCCCGACCTCAAGCTGGTGCTGCTCACCTGCGTCGGCGGCTACCTGTCGGCGGGCGGCGCCAACGCGCTGAACATGTACATCGACCGGGACATCGACGCCCTGATGGACCGCACCTCCCAGCGCCCGCTGGTGACCGGCATGGTCAGCCCGCCCGAGTGCCTGGCCTTCGGCATCACCCTCGCGGTCGTCTCCACGCTGCTGTTCGGGCTCACCGTCAACTGGCTGAGCGCCTGGCTCTCGCTCGGGGCGCTCCTCTTCTACGTCGTCGTCTACACGATGCTCCTCAAGCGGCGCACGGCGCAGAACATCGTCTGGGGCGGTATCGCGGGCTGCATGCCGGTGCTGATCGGCTGGTCCGCGGTGACCGACTCGATCTCCTGGGCGCCGGTCATCCTGTTCCTGGTGATCTTCTTCTGGACGCCGCCGCACTACTGGCCGCTGTCCATGAAGGTCAAGGACGACTACGCGCGCGTGGGCGTGCCGATGCTGCCGGTCGTCGCCTCCAACAAGGTCGTCGCCAGGCAGATCGTCGTCTACAGCTGGGTGATGGTCGTCGTCTCCCTGCTCCTCACCCCCCTCGGGTACACCGGCTGGTTCTACACGGCCGTCGCCCTGGCGGCGGGCGGCTGGTGGCTGTGGGAGGCGCACGCCTTGCAGAACCGCGCCAGGGCCGAGGTCACCGGCGCGAAGCTGAAGGAGATGCGGCTCTTCCACTGGTCGATCACCTATGTGTCGCTGCTCTTCGTGGCGGTCGCGGTCGACCCGTTCCTGCGCTGACCGCGCCGACGCCTGGTCCTGACGACGGGAGGGGTGCGTGGCCAAGGCCACGCACCCCTCCCGTCGCCGTTTGATCTACTCGTGGGTAGCATCCTGGCCATGGCAGACACGCAGCAGGTTGACGCGCGGGCCGAGCGCAAGGCGGCCAGGCTCGCCCGGGAGATCGGTGCCTTCGCCAAGGCGCACGGCGGTGCGGAGGGCCAGGTGGCCCACATCGGCGAGCGCGGCGCCCGCGTCGTCCTCGTCGGCGGGGACGGCGGCTGGGGCGACCTGGTCGCCGAGAGCACCGAGATCGCCGAGAGGGCCGTCGCGAAGGCGCGCATCACCGTCCACGAGTCCTTCGACGGCGAGTTCGCCGCGAAGATGACGACGGGGCCGTACGAGTGGAAGCGGATGGCCGGCATCCAGCTCGGGGGCTGAGCGACGGCGTCCGGGGGCGCGGGGGAACGGCGCGGGCCGCCTCCGGCGCCCCGAACGCGCATGCCCCGGCCCGGACCGCGACCCCGGGCCGTGCGCACCCGTTAGGACGGGTAAGACCACGTCCCACGGGAAGCCCGGGAATGATCGAGACGCCGTCCCTCGTGGACCAGTACTGCCACGGGGTGCTCCGCACGGAGCTGGGCCTCGGCACCTTCGAGGCCCGGCTGGCGCGCACCGAGGGCCCGCCCGCGCCCGGCACCACGCTCTTCGACACCCAGACCGGCTTCGCCGTACGGCGCTGGTGCCCGCCCCTGCTCGGCCTGGAACCGCACTGCCCGCCCGCCCGCTATCTGGCCCGGCGCCGGGAGCTGGGCGTCCTGGAGGCCGGCCGCAGGCTGCTGCGGGGCAGCGGCATCACCGCCTATCTGGTCGACACCGGGCTGCCGGGCGACCTCACCACCCCCGCCGAGCTGGCCTCTGCGGGCGAGGCCGAGGCCCGCGAGATCGTCCGCCTCGAACTCCTCGCCGAACAGGTCGCCGACACCTCCGGTACCGTCGAGGCGTTCCTCGCCAACCTCGCCGAATCGGTGCACGGCGCCGCGTCGAACGCCGTCGCCTTCACCTCCGTCGCGGGCCTGGGACACGGCCTGGCCCTCGCGCCCGAGCCGCCCGGGCCCGTAGAGGTGCGCGGCGCGGCGGGCCGCTGGCTGGCCGGGCGACGGGTCGGCGGGGCCCTGACGGACGCCGTGCTGCTGCGGCACCTGCTGTGGGTCGCGGTCGCCACCGGACTGCCCCTGCAACTGCACGCCGGCCTCGGTGAGCCCGGCGCCCGCACCGACCGCGCGGACCCGGCCCTGCTCACCGACTTCGTCCGGGCCACCGCCGGCCTCGGCACCGACCTGATCCTGCTGCACGGCTACCCGTACCACCGGCACGCCGCCCATCTGGCGGGGATCTTCCCGCACGTCTACGCCGACTCGGGCGCCGCGCTCCTGCGCACCGGCACCCGCGCGGCCACCGTCCTCGCCGAGATCCTGGAACTGGCCCCCTTCGGCAAGATCCTCTTCTCCAGCGGCGCCCAGGGCCTGCCCGAGCTGCACGTCGTCGGCGCCCACCTGTTCCGGGAGGCGCTGGGCCGCGTCCTCGGCGCCTGGGTCACCGAGGGGGCCTGGTCCCCGGAGGACGCCCGGCGGGTGGCCCGGCTGATCGCGGCGGACAACGCGCGCCGGGTGTACGGGCTGGACTGACCGGATCCGGGGGATGTACCCGCGACGGCGGCCCGTACAGACTGGCTCCATGCGGACCGAAACGCTGCTCGATGCCTTCCTGCGTGGCCTCGCGCCCCTGCGCCCCCTCGCCCTGTGGGCCCACGGCTCGCTGGCCGGCGGCGACTACCAGGAGGGGCGCAGCGACCTGGACCTCATCGCCGTACTGCCCGGGCCGGCCGGGCCGAAGGCGCTCTGGCAGGTGGCCACCCTGCACCACCGGCTGCGTGCCGCCACGCCGCTCGCCGGCGGTCTGCACTGCTCCTACCTGGCCCCGGACACCCTCGCCGACCCCGAGCGGCGGCACCTCACCTGGGCGCACGGCGGTCTGCTGCGCCGCCGGGTCACTCCCGTCACCCGGCGCGAGCTGCACGAGTTCGGACGCGTGCTGCACGGCGCCGCGCCGACCGCGCTGCTGCCGGCGGTATCCGGCCCGCAGCTGGACGACTTCATCGTGCGTGACCAGCGCGACTTCTGGCGGCCGGCGGTGCGGAGGACCCGGCAGTGGCGACAAGACATCTGGGTCGACCTGGGCCTGCTGACCTTCGCCCGGGCCACCGTGACCCTGCGCGAAGGGCGGCTGATCACCAAACGGGAGGCGCTGGCCGAACTGCCGGCGCTCGGCGCGCCCGCCGAGGTCGTCGCGGACATCGCCCGCAGGCGGTACGCGGACCCCGCGACCGCGCCGGCCGACGGCGACTGGCCCGCCCGGCGGGCCCGGCTGACCCGCGCCTACCTGGGCCCGGCGATCGACGCGCTGGTCACCACGTACGGGTGAACCGGGGGCGGTCGGCCGGTTGACGACGGTCCCGCTCCCCGGCCGGCGCGGCGCGTGTCCCGGTCAGCCGGACGCGGGCACGAACCGCTCGGCGGCGGCGGGCGCCGGTACGGCCGATTCGGCCACCGGGCGTTCCCGCAGCGACAGCAGCACCCGCAGCACCCAGATCCACATCACCGTGGAGCCGAGCATGTGCGCGGCCACCAGCGCCTCCGGCAGATGTGTGAAGTACTGCACGTAGCCGATCACGCCCTGCGCGAGCAGCACCAGGAACAGCTCACGGGTCCGGGCGAGCGGTCCCTTCGGCGCGTCGACCGCCTTCAGCACGAACCAGAGGGCGAACGTCAGCGTCA
Source organism: Streptomyces sp. NRRL S-31 (assembly GCF_000718775.1). GTDB lineage: Bacteria > Actinomycetota > Actinomycetes > Streptomycetales > Streptomycetaceae > Streptomyces. The sequence continues at coordinate 45,842 of NZ_JOCB01000056.1, read as the reverse complement.
CCACGATCCAGGCGAGCACCGCGTGCAGTTTGGAGACCGTCTCCCAGTCGATCGGGATGCGCTCGACCTCGCTGGAGTCACCGGCGTGCGGCCCGGCCCCGGTCACCACCGTGCCGACCGCGATGAGCAGCACGGACGCGGCCACCAGGAACCACACCAGCTGCCGCACCGCCGCGCCGACCAGCGGGCGCGGGGCCGCGTCGCCCTCCCGGGTGCGCTGCCACATCACCGCGGCGATGGCGATCAGGCAGGCGGAGAGCAGGAAGTGGGCGGCGACCGTGTACGGGTTCAGGCCGACCAGGACGACGATGCCGCCGAGCACCGCGTTGCCCATGACGACCCAGAACTGGGCCCAGCCGAGCCGGGTCAGGCTGCGCCGCCACGGCTTCTCGGAGCGCGCCGCGATGATCGCCCAGCCGACTGCGGCGCACAGCACGTAGGTGAGCATGCGGTTGCCGAACTCGATGACCCCGTGGAAGCCCATGGCCCGGGTGGTGGTCAGCGAGTCGTCGGTGCAGGTCGGCCAGGTCGGACAGCCCAGCCCCGAGCCGGTCAGACGGACGGCGCCACCGGTCACGACGATGATCACCGACATGACGAGCGCGACGAGGGCCGCCCGCCGGACCGTCCGGGGATCCGGGGTCCAGCGGTCGGCGATGAAGGCGAGCGGGTTGCGCAGCGCCGCTTCGGCATCGGCGCGGGTCAGCTTTTGCACGCCCACCATCGTAGGGCGCCGCTTGTGCATCCGTTCACGAGGGTCCCGGCCGCGTCTACTCCCAGCGGAAGAACTTCCCCGCCGCGGCCAGCCCCACGACCGCCCAGACGGCCAGGACACCGAGGTCGCCCCAGGGCATGCCGGCGCCGTGCTGGAGCACGTCCCGCAGCCCGTCCGACAGGGCGGAGATCGGCAGCAGGCCGAGCACCTGCTGCCCCGCCGGGCCGAACTTCTCCAGCGGCACGATCACCCCGCCGCCCACCAGCAGCAGCAGGAAGACCAGGTTGGCGGCGGCCAGCGTCGCCTCCGCCTTCAGGGTGCCCGCCATCAGCAGACCGAGCCCGGAGAAGGCGGCCGTGCCGACGACGAGCAGCAGCAGGACGGCGGCGGGGTCGCCGTGCGGGGACCAGCCCAGCGCGAAGGCGACGACCGTCAGCAGGATGATCTGGAGGACCTCCGTGACCAGCACGGACGCCGTCTTCGCGGTCATCAGCCCCCAGCGGGGCAGCGGCGAGGCGGCGAGCCGCTTGAGCACGCCGTAGCGGCGCTCGAAGCCGGTCGCGATGGCCTGCCCGGTGAACGCGGTCGACATCACGGCGAGCGCCAGGATGCCGGGGGCGAGGAAGTCGACCGCCTCGCCCTTGCCGGTGTCCACGATGTCGACCGAGCTGAAGAGCGCCAGCAGCAGGGTCGGGATGACGACCGTCAGCAGCAGCTGCTCGCCGTTGCGCAGCAGCATCCTGGTCTCCAGGGCCGCCTGCGCCGCGATCATGCGGGGGAGCGGGGCGGCCCCGGGCTCGGGCGTGTAGGTTCCCGTGCTGGTCACGAGCGCAGCTCCTTGCCGGTCAGTTCCAGGAAGACGTCTTCCAGGGTGTGCCGTTCCACCGAGATCCGGTCCGGCATCACCCCGTGCTGGGCGCACCAGGAGGTGACGGTGGCCAGTAGCTGGGGGTCGACATGGCCGACCACCCGGTAGGCGCCCGGGGTCAGCTCGGCGGCGGTGCAGTCGGCCGGGAGGGCCTTGAGCAGCGAGCCGATGTCGAGGCCGGGGCGGCCGGTGAAGCGCAGGGTGTTCTCGGCGCCGCCCTTGCACAGCTGCTCCGGGGAGCCCTGGGCGATGACCCGGCCGCCGTCGATGATCGCCACGTCGTCGGCGAGCTGCTCGGCCTCGTCCATGTGGTGCGTCGTGAGGATCACCGAGACGCCGTCGGCGCGCAGGTCGCGCACCAGGTCCCAGGTGGCCCGGCGGGCCTGCGGGTCGAGGCCGGCGGTCGGCTCGTCCAGGAACACCAGCTCCGGGCGGCCCACGACGGCCATGGCGAGCGCGAGGCGCTGCTGCTGGCCGCCGGAGAGCCGGCGGTAGCCGGTCCGGCCGCAGGAGCCGAGGCCGAGACGTTCGACCAGGGCGTCCACGTCCAGCGGGTGCGCGTGCAGCTTCGCCATGTGCCGGAGCATCTCGTCGGCGCGGGCGCCCGAGTACACGCCTCCGGACTGGAGCATCACACCGATGCGCGGGCGCAGCTCGGCGGAGTGCCGCACCGGGTCGAGGCCCAGGACGCGCACCGTGCCGGAATCCGGCTTCCGGTACCCCTCGCAGGTCTCGACCGTGGTCGTCTTGCCCGCCCCGTTGGGACCGAGTACGGCGGTCACGCCGGCCTCGGCCACCAGGTCGAGGCCGTCCACCGCGGTCTTGGTGCCGTACCGCTTCACCAGGGCGTGTACCTGGACCACCGGCTCACTTCGCATGAATGCAGAGTCTAGGGAGGCCGCTCGCGGTTCAGACGGCCGGGTGGGGGAAGTCCGCCGCGCGGGGGCGGTGCGCCGGCAGCCAGCGCTCGGCGTAGGCCACGGCGTCCGCGACCGGGAACAGCCGGGCCTCGGCCGCGCCCACCCGTCCGCGCGCGACGGGCCGGTCCCGCTCGAAGTCACGGCCCAGCTCGTCGAACCGCTCGGAGCTGATCGAGACCTCCACGACGGTCTCCCAGCCGCCGCCGGGCGCGGGCCGGCCGACCCGGACGCGGGGCGCGGGGACGCGGTACTCGGCCAGGTGGAAGGCGGTGCACGCGTCGTAGCCGGCGCCGAGCAGCAGTACGCGGGCGCCCCGCTCCTCGAGTCGGGCCAGCGGGCTGCGCTCGCCGAGGCGGCAGTCCCGGGCGTGGTCCGCAGTGATCTCCCGCGCGCGGGGGCCGAGCGCGGCGAAGGAGGTCTGCGGGTGGGCGCTGCGCAGGGCACCCGGCCAGGTCCGCACCGTCTCCGGGATCACCCCGACGCCGAGGGAGGGGGTGATCAGCGGGTCGTACGGCGGCATGGTGGCGCGGATCCGCTCCCACCACTCCCCGGGCACCGGCGGGTTCCCCCATCCGGCCGGATCGGACTGGTCGCCGGTCTGGGTGGGGACGACCAGCGTGCCGTCCGGGCCGAGCACGTCCAGGAGCGCCCGCACGACCGCCACCGGGCCTCCGTTCACCCAGCCGAGGGAACGGAGCGAGGAATGCAGCAAAAGGATCTCGCAGGTCTCGGCACCGAGCGCGCGCAGACCCGCCGCGAGGGTGTCGCGCGTGACAAGCGGGCCGGTCGGAGGGGGTGTGGGCATGGTTCGGAGCCTTGCGGACAACGGCCCCGGGCGCCACCGGATTCCCCGGGTGCGTGATCGATCGAAGATCGTTTCCGCAGGTCAGATTAGGTATGCCTAAGTGACGCAGGGCACCGCTCGATGATCGGACGTCGCTTGTCAGGGTCCGCGGAATTACGCAACAATGGCGTTGTGAAAAACGTCGACGAGGCTCGGGAGACCCCCACGGGGGCCCCTCAGGAGGAGCTGGCGACCGGTGAGCGCTCGACGCGCAACCGGGTCGTGCGGTCCATCCTGGACCACGGGCCGTCGACCGTCGCCGAACTCGCCGGCCGGCTGGGGCTGACCCAGGCGGCCGTCCGGCGCCACCTGGACGCACTGGTCGCCGAGGACGTCGTGGAGGCGCGCGAGCAGCGCGTCTACGGCACGCGCACGCGGGGCCGGCCCGCCAAGGTCTTCGCGCTCACCGACTGCGGCCGGGACGCCTTCGACCAGTCGTACGACAAGCTCGCCGCGGACGCGCTGCGCTGGATCGCCGAGCGGGAGGGCGGCCCCCAGGCGGTCGCCGCCTTCGCCCGCGCCCGGATCGCCGCACAGGCGACCGCGTACCGCGAGGCGATCGAGGCCGTGACCCCGGAAAAGCGCGCCGAAGCGCTGGCCAAGGCCCTGAGCGCGGACGGGTACGCTGCTACGGCGCGCAGCGCACCGGTCGGCGAGCAGCTCTGCCAGCACCACTGCCCGGTCGCCCACGTCGCGGAACAGTTCCCGCAGCTGTGCGAGGCGGAGACGGAGATCTTCGCGGAGCTGCTGGGTACCCACGTCCAGCGACTGGCGACCATCGCGCACGGCGACGGCGTCTGCACGACGTTCATCCCCAAGATTTCCACTGACGCACCTGCAAGCACGGCCGGGAGGAACCCCGCATGACTCTCCCCACGGAGACTGCTCACCCCGAACTCGAGGGCCTGGGCAAGTACGAATACGGCTGGGCCGACTCCGACGTGGCCGGTGCGTCCGCGCGCCGTGGCCTGAACGAGGACGTCGTCCGTGACATCTCGGACAAGAAGTCCGAGCCGGAGTGGATGACGAAGCTGCGGCTCAAGGGCCTGAAGCTGTTCGAGAAGAAGCCCATGCCCAACTGGGGCTCCGACCTCTCGGGCATCGACTTCGACAACATCAAGTACTTCGTGCGCTCCACGGAGAAGCAGGCGGAGTCCTGGGAGGACCTGCCCGAGGACATCAAGAACACCTACGACAAGCTGGGCATCCCGGAGGCCGAGAAGCAGCGCCTGGTCGCCGGTGTCGCCGCCCAGTACGAGTCGGAGGTCGTCTACCACCAGATCCGCGAGGACCTGGAGGAGCAGGGCGTCATCTTCCTCGACACCGACACCGCCCTGAAGGAGCACCCGGAGCTCTTCAAGGAGTACTTCGGCACGGTCATCCCGGTCGGTGACAACAAGTTCGCCTCGCTGAACACCGCCGTGTGGTCCGGCGGCTCCTTCATCTACGTCCCCAAGGGCGTCCACGTCGAGATCCCGCTCCAGGCCTACTTCCGCATCAACACGGAGAACATGGGCCAGTTCGAGCGGACCCTGATCATCGTCGACGAGGGTGCCTACGTGCACTACGTCGAGGGCTGCACGGCGCCGATCTACAAGTCCGACTCGCTGCACTCCGCGGTCGTCGAGATCATCGTCAAGAAGAACGCCCGCTGCCGTTACACGACCATCCAGAACTGGTCGAACAACGTCTACAACCTGGTCACCAAGCGCGCCGTGGCCTACGAGGGCGCGACCATGGAGTGGGTCGACGGCAACATCGGCTCCAAGGTGACGATGAAGTACCCGGCCGTCTACCTGATGGGCGAGCACGCCAAGGGCGAGACCCTCTCCATCGCCTTCGCGGGCGAGGGCCAGCACCAGGACGCGGGCGCCAAGATGGTCCACATGGCGCCGAACACGTCGTCCAACATCGTCTCGAAGTCGGTCGCGCGCGGTGGCGGCCGTACGTCCTACCGCGGTCTGATCGAGATCGGCGAGGGCGCCTCGGGCTCGAAGTCCAACGTGCTGTGCGACGCCCTGCTGGTCGACACCATCTCCCGGTCGGACACGTACCCGTACGTCGACGTCCGCGAGGACGACGTCTCCATGGGCCACGAGGCCACCGTCTCCAAGGTCTCCGAGGACCAGCTCTTCTACCTGATGAGCCGCGGCCTCTCCGAGGACGAGGCGATGGCGATGATCGTGCGCGGCTTCGTCGAGCCGATCGCCAAGGAGCTGCCCATGGAGTACGCGCTGGAACTCAACCGGCTGATCGAGTTGCAGATGGAGGGCGCGGTCGGCTGACCCGCCGCCCCGTCGCCAGCAGACGCCTTACTCAGGAAAGAGAGCACTACGACAGCCATGGCTGAGGCCCAGAACTCCCCCACGCTCGGCACCGCTCGCGCGGGGGGACCCCCACCGGTGGGTTCCACCACCGCCGGCTCGATCGCGGTCGCCGCGGAGTCGACCGTCGTCTCGCGTATGAGCGCGCCCCCGTCCTTCGACGTGGCGGACTTCCCGGTCCCGCACGGCCGTGAGGAGGAGTGGCGGTTCACCCCGCTGGAGCGGCTGCGCGGGCTGCACGACGGCACCGCGACCGCCACCGGCGACGGCGTGAAGGTCGACGTGCAGGCCCCCGAGGGCGTCACCGTCGAGACCGTCGGCCGGGACGACGCGCGGCTCGGCAAGGCGGGCACCCCGGTGGACCGCGTCGCCGCGCAGGCGTACTCCGCCTTCGAGCAGGCCTCTGTCGTGACCGTTCCGAAGGAGACCGTCCTCGGCGAGCCGATCCGCATCGCCGTGCACGGCCAGGGCGGCACCGCCTTCGGCCACCAGGTGATCGAGCTGGGTGCCTTCGCCGAGGCCGTCGTGGTCATCGACCACACCGGTGACGCGGTGCTCGCCGCCAACGTCGACTTCGTCCTCGGGGACGGCGCGAAGCTGACCGTCGTCTCCGTGCAGGACTGGGACGACAAGGCCGTCCACGTCGCCCAGCACAACGCGCTGATCGGCCGGGACGCCTCCTTCAAGTCCGTGGTCGTCACCTTCGGCGGCGACGTGGTCCGTCTGCACCCGCGCGTGGAGTACGCCGGCCCCGGCGGCGAGGCCGAGCTGTTCGGCCTCTACTTCACCGACCGGGGGCAGCACCAGGAGCACCGCCTGCTGGTCACCCACAACACCCCGCACTGCAAGTCGAACGTCGTCTACAAGGGCGCGCTCCAGGGCGAGGAGGCGCACGCGGTCTGGATCGGTGACGTGCTCATCGAGGCCGCGGCCGAGGGCACGGACACCTACGAGATGAACCGCAACCTGGTCCTCACGGACGGCGCGCGCGTCGACTCGGTGCCGAACCTGGAGATCGAGACCGGCGAGATCGTCGGCGCCGGCCACGCCTCGGCCACCGGCCGCTTCGACGACGAGCAGCTCTTCTACCTGATGGCCCGCGGCATCCCGGAGCACGAGGCCCGCCGTCTGGTGGTCCGCGGCTTCTTCGCCGAGCTGGTCCAGCAGATCGGCGTCGCCGACATCGAGGAACGCCTGCTCGCGAAGATCGAGGAAGAGCTGGAGGCCTCGGTCGCATGACGTCGTTCGACCGTGCCCGTTTCGTTCGGGCCTGTGGGCTGAGCGAGCTGGAGGAGGACACCCCGAAGCGGGTGGAACTCGACGGCACGCCGGTCTCGGTCGTGAAGACCGAGGGCGAGGTGTTCGCCATCTACGACATCTGCTCGCATGCGAACGTCTCCCTCTCCGAGGGCGAGGTGGAGGACTGCCAGATCGAGTGCTGGCTGCACGGCTCCGCCTTCGACCTGCGCACCGGCAAGCCGTCCGGTCTCCCCGCGACGCGCCCCGTCCCCGTATACCCCGTAAAGATCGAAGGGGACGACGTTCTCGTCTCCCTCACCCAGGAGTCCTGAGGCACCCATGGCAACGCTTGAAATCCGAGACCTGCACGTCACCGTCGAGGCCGACAACGCCACGAAGGAGATCCTCAAGGGCGTCGACCTCACCGTGAAGCAGGGCGAGACGCACGCCATCATGGGCCCCAACGGCTCCGGCAAGTCGACCCTCGCCTACTCCCTCGCGGGTCACCCGAAGTACACGATCACCAGCGGCACCGTCACCCTGGACGGCGAGGACGTCCTGGAGATGTCCGTGGACGAGCGCGCCCGGGCCGGCCTGTTCCTGGCGATGCAGTACCCGGTCGAGATCCCCGGTGTCTCGGTCTCCAACTTCCTGCGCACCTCCGCCACCGCCGTCCGCGGCGAGGCCCCCAAGCTGCGCACCTGGGTGAAGGAGGTCAAGGGGGCCATGGAGCGCCTCAACATGGACCCGTCCTTCGCCGAGCGCAACGTCAACGAGGGTTTCTCCGGCGGTGAGAAGAAGCGCCACGAGATCCTCCAGCTGGAGCTGCTGAAGCCGAAGGTCGCGATTCTGGACGAGACCGACTCGGGCCTGGACGTCGACGCGCTCCGCATCGTCTCCGAGGGCGTCAACCGCGTCCGCGAGACCGGCGAGGTCGGCACCCTGCTGATCACGCACTACACGCGCATCCTGCGCTACATCAAGCCCGACCACGTCCACGTGTTCGCCGGCGGCCGGATCGTCGAGTCCGGCGGCCCCGAGCTGGCGGACAAGCTGGAGAACGAGGGCTACGAGGCATATGTGAAGGGTGGCGCATCCGCGTGACACAGCTGCCGGGCCTCCTCGACGTCGAGGCGATCCGCAAGGACTTCCCCGTTCTGGACCGAGTCGTCCACGACGGCAAGAAGCTCGTGTACCTGGACAACGCGGCGACCAGCCAGAAGCCGCGTCAGGTGCTGGACGCCCTGAGCGAGTACTACGAGCGCTACAACGCCAACGTCCACCGCGGTGTGCATGTGCTCGCCGAGGAGGCCACGGCGCTGTACGAGGGCGCGCGCGACAAGGTCGCCGCGTTCATCAACGCGCCGAGCCGCGACGAGGTGATCTTCACCAAGAACGCCTCCGAGTCGCTGAACCTCGTGGCGAACATGCTGGGCTGGGCCGACGAGCCCTACCGGGTGGACCACGAGACCGAGATCGTCATCACCGAGATGGAGCACCACTCCAACATCGTGCCGTGGCAGCTGCTGGCGCAGCGCACGGGCGCGAAGCTGAAGTGGTTCGGCCTGACCGACGACGGCCGGCTGGACCTGTCCAACATCGACGAGGTCATCACGGAGAAGACGAAGATCGTCTCCTTCGTGCTGGTGTCGAACATCCTGGGCACGGTCAACCCGGTCGAGACGATCATCCGCCGCGCGCAGGAAGTCGGCGCCCTGGTCTGCATCGACGCCTCGCAGGCGGCGCCGCACATGCCGCTGGACGTGCAGGCGCTCCAGGCCGACTTCGTGGCCTTCACCGGCCACAAGATGTGCGGTCCGACCGGCATCGGTGTCCTGTGGGGCCGCCAGGAGCTGCTGGAGGACCTGCCTCCGTTCCTCGGCGGCGGCGAGATGATCGAGACCGTCTCGATGCACTCGTCGACCTACGCCCCGGCCCCGCACAAGTTCGAGGCGGGCACGCCCCCGATCGCGCAGGCGGTCGGTCTCGGCGCGGCGATCGACTACCTCAACGCGATCGGCATGGACAAGATCCTCGCCCATGAGCACGCGCTGACGGAGTACGCGGTGCGGCGCCTGGCGGAGGTCCCGGACCTGAGGATCATCGGCCCCACCACGGCCGAGGACCGGGGCGCCGCGATCTCCTTCACCCTGGGCGACATCCACCCGCACGACGTGGGCCAGGTCCTGGACGAGCAGGGCATCGCGGTCCGGGTCGGCCACCACTGCGCCCGGCCGGTCTGCCTGCGGTACGGAATTCCCGCGACCACGCGAGCGTCGTTCTATCTGTACTCCTCGCCGGCCGAGATCGACGCCCTGGTCGACGGCCTGGAGCACGTACGGAACTTCTTCGGCTGAGAGGCGTGCTGACAAGGTGAAGCTGGACTCCATGTACCAGGACGTCATCCTGGACCACTACAAGAACCCGCACGGGCGTGGTCTGCGGGACGGCGACGCCGAGGTGCACCATGTGAACCCGACGTGCGGTGACGAGATCACCCTGCGCGTCAAGTACGACGGCACGAAGATCGAGGACGTCTCCTACGAGGGCCAGGGCTGCTCCATCAGCCAGGCCTCGGCGTCCGTGCTGAACGAACTGCTGGTGGGCAAGGACCTCGACCAGGCGCGGGAGATCCAGGAGACGTTCCTGGAGCTGATGCAGTCCAAGGGCCGGATCGAGCCCGACGACGCGATGGAGGAGGTGCTGGAGGACGCGGTCGCGTTCGCCGGTGTCTCCAAGTACCCCGCGCGGGTCAAGTGCGCCCTCCTGAGCTGGATGGCGTGGAAGGACGCGACGGCCCAGGCGCTGGGTGGCGCCGAAGCCGAAAGGAAGACCGCATGAGCGACACCGTCGAGATGAAGCCGGCCTCGGAGGAGGAACTCCGTGAGGCCCTGATGGACGTCGTCGACCCCGAGCTGGGCATCGACGTCGTCAACCTCGGTCTGATCTACGGGATCCATGTCGACGACGCGAACATCGCCACCGTCGACATGACCCTGACCTCCGCGGCCTGCCCGCTGACGGACGTCATCGAGGACCAGGCGAAGTCCGCCACGGACGGCCTGGTCAACGAGCTGCGCATCAACTGGGTCTGGATGCCGCCGTGGGGCCCGGACAAGATCACCGACGACGGCCGCGAGCAGTTGCGGGCGCTCGGTTTCAACGTCTGATCCGAAAAGACCCGTGGGGAAGGGGCCGTGGCGGTGCGCCACGGCCCCTTCCGCGTGCCCGGCCCGCTGGCGGACGCCCCGTTGTGTACGCTCGTACACATGGGATACCTCACGCTGGCCGGCGCCATAGCCGCCGAGGTCGCCGCCACCACGGCGATGAAGTACAGCGAGGGCTTCAGCCGGTTCTGGCCCTCCCTCGTGACCGCGCTGGGGTACGTCGTCTCGTTCGCGCTGCTCGCCCGGACGCTGCGGACCGTGCAGATCGGCACCGCGTACGCCATCTGGTCCGGCGTGGGCACCGCGGCCATCGCCGTCCTCGGCCTGCTGCTGTTCGGGGAGGGGCTGGGCCTCGCCAAGGTCGCCGGGATCATGCTGATCATCGGGGGAGTGGTGGTGCTCAACCTGGGCGGGGCGAGCCACTGATGCCGCGCCGCCACGACCCCGGGCGCCGTCGGCGGATCATCGACGCCGCGATCCGCGTCGTCGGCCGGGACGGCATCGCCGGGCTGAGCCACCGTACGGTCGCCGCCGAGGCGGACGTGCCGCTCGGCTCCACCACGTACCACTTCGCCACCCTCGAAGAGCTGCTGGTGGACGCGTTGCGGCAGGCGAACGGGAACTTCGGCCGGGTGCTGGCCGAGGTGCTGCCGGACGACGGCCGGGGCGACCTCGCCGCGGACCTCGCGAGGGCCCTGGGGCAGTGGCTGGGCGGTGAGCGCACCGGCGTGGAGCTGGAGTACGAGCTGTATCTGGCCGCGCTGCGCCGCCCCGCGCTGCGCCCCGTCGCCGCCGAGTGGACCGAGCGGGCGGCGGCGCTGCTGGCCCGGCGCACCGACCCGGTCACGGCCCGGGCGCTGCTCGCGCTGCTGGACGGCATCTGCCTCCAGGTGCTGCTCACGGGCGGTTCCTACGACGAGAAGCAGGCGCGCGCCCTGCTGGCCCGGCTGATCCCCTGAAAGCCGCCGATTGCCGCCGGGAGCCGCGCCCGGCAGATGAGACGCGGTTCGCCCCGACCACCCCGCCCACGTTAGGTTTTCCTCCATGACCGAGTCTGCAACCCGTACCACCGGCGCCGTCGCCGCCGGCCTCGCCACGATCGCCTCCGACGGCACCGTCCTCGACACCTGGTTCCCGGCCCCCGAGCTGGTCGAGGAGCCCGGCCCGGCCGGCACCGAGCGGCTGACCGCCGAGCGGGCGGCGGAGCTGCTGGGCGGCGGAGCGACCGCGGCGACCGGCCCGGACGCCCGCCGGGGCGTCGAGGTGGTCGCGGTCCGTACGGTCATCGCCTCGCTGGACGAGAAGCCGGTCGACGCGCACGACGTCTACCTGCGTCTGCACCTGCTCTCGCACCGCCTGGTCAAGCCGCACGGCCAGAACCTGGACGGCATCTTCGGCCACCTGGCCAACGTCGCCTGGACCTCGCTCGGCCCGGTCGCCGTGGACGAGCTGGAGAAGGTGCGCCTGAACGCCCGCGCCGAGGGCCTGCACCTCCAGGTCACCTCGGTCGACAAGTTCCCGCGCATGACGGACTACGTGGCCCCGAAGGGCGTGCGCATCGCCGACGCCGACCGGGTCCGCCTGGGCGCCCACCTGGCGGCCGGCACCACGGTCATGCACGAGGGCTTCGTCAACTTCAACGCCGGCACGCTCGGCACCTCCATGGTCGAGGGCCGGATCTCCGCGGGCGTCGTGGTCGGCGACGGCTCGGACATCGGCGGCGGCGCCTCCACCATGGGCACCCTGTCCGGTGGCGGCAACGTGATCATCTCCATCGGCGAGCGCTGCCTGATCGGCGCCGAGGCCGGGGTCGGCATCGCGCTCGGCGACGAGTGCGTGGTCGAGGCCGGCCTGTACATCACCGCGGGCACCCGCGTCACCATGCCCGACGGCCAGATCGTCAAGGCCCGCGAGCTGAGCGGCGCCTCCCACATCCTCTTCCGCCGCAACTCGGTCACCGGCACGGTCGAGGCCCGCCCGAACAACGCGGTCTGGGGCGGCCTGAACGACATCCTGCACAGCCACAACTGACGCCCCGCAAGCCCCGAGCGCCCCGCACCTCCGTGGTGCGGGGCGCTTTGTCGTACGAGCGGCACCGATGACGAAGCCGCATCACCTGCTGCGCCTGGCCGGAAGTCGCTGCCCGATCTTGGCCCATGGTGTGATCTAGGTTACTTTCATGGAAATTGAAGGAGGACCGTGATGATTCGGGGCTGGGAAGCAGATCCCTCGTCACCGCTGGTGCGCCGCCTGGGCAGATCCCCCGTCGAGCTCGGGACCACGGGCGGTGAGCAGGGGTGTCCGGACATCTGGGAACTGGAGAACGGTGACATCGCTGTCATCGGCCGTGACCTCACCGATTCCTACCTGACTCGCCTCCCCCCGGGACTCGCCGTCGCCCCGGACGAGCGGATCGTCGTCATCCCTCGCAGGACAGCCGCCGCGGCGAAGGCGGACATCCCGGATGCCTAGCCCTAGCCCACGGGCCGACAACCCCGGTCGGCGTCTCGGACTGGACGACTACATCGAGGACTTCGACCGCTATTTCTGGCGTTCCGGCCCCGAGGGGTTCTGGAAGCTCGAACGCCAGCAGAGCTTCCGGGAGCCCGGCGTGAAGAGCTGGGAAGCGTTCAGCCGGGGGCATTGGGACGAATCCCTGGCGCTGATCGAGGGGCAGCGGGGTCACTACGAGGAGTACTTCCGGCGAATCGCCGAATCTGGATTCTCGCTCCATCGTGTCCGCTGTGTGGAGGAGCCCATCTCCCCGTACCTCCAGTGGGAACTCCACCTGCTGCACCTGAAGGCCCAGTGCGGTGAGGACACGAGAGTCCTCACCGGGGACGGTATCCGCCGGTACGAAGCGCGGGGCACGCTTTCGGAGCTCGTCGTCCTCGGTTCTTCGGTGATGTACGAGGTGCTCTATGACGAAGAGGGGAAACTCGCCGGCGGTGTCCGCTTCGATGATCCGCGTGACATCTCCCGGTGCCGACAGGTGATTCGGGAGATGCATCGATCGGGCGAGCCGTTGCGCGGCTTCTTCAGTCGCCGCGTCGCCCAGTTGCCTCCACCGGCCGTGACCGAGGAACAGGTCTGAGCCGTCGTGTCCGGGGTTCGGTGGGGGGACCGAGGGGTGTGGGAGAACCGGCCGAATTCCGATCGCGATATGAGGGCGATGTATGCGCGTCATCTTGATTTCGTACTCCGCGCAGGGATTCGCCCTCCTGCACGGAGTGTGTGAGCGGGCCGGGCACGTGCCTGTCGCCTATCTGCATGCGCGATCACTGCGACCGGGCGGGCCGACGCGCCAAGGTGCGGGCGATGTCGTGGGTGAGATCGTCGATGCGCTGCCGGACGGGACGGATCTGCTGATTCCGGGCCGGAAGAGCATGTTGCCGCACATCGTCGAGGGATACCGGGCCGATCTCATCGTCTGCTACGGCTTCCCCTGGAAGCTGCCGTCGGCGGTCCTTCGGTCGACGAAGCTGGGCGCGATCAACGTGCACACCTCGATGTTGCCGAAGTATCGAGGTCCCATTCCGGTCAATTGGGCCATCAGGAACGGTGACAAGGACATCGGTGTCAGCATCCACTGGATGGAGAGCGCGTTCGACTCCGGTGGGATCCTGGTCCAGCAGGCGGGGATTCCATTGGGCGAGGACGTCGTCCCCCGGTTGTTGTGGGAAGAGGTCGACCGGTATATCAAGCGACTTCTGCCACTCGCGCTCTCGCTGGCCGTGACCGGTTCCCCCGGCGCACCGCAGGACGAGGGGGCGGCCACGTATGCGGGATGGATGGAACCCGAGTTCTCGCGGATCGACTGGAGTTCCGCAAGAAGAGAGATCCACAACCAGGTTCGTGCCATCAGGTTCGGCAGTTCGGGAAAGACCGGCCCGGTTGCCACGGTGGCCGGCCGCCGGCTGCTGGTTCTGCGTACGTCGTTGCAGCCGGCGGACGGTATGCAGGTGATGTGTGCGGACGGGCCCTTGTGGATCACGGATTCCGCGCCGGTGGCGGACTCCGAAGCCTGAATGCTCAACGGACACGGAGCCGCCGTGTGTCAGGTCGGGTCGGGTGGCGTTGCCTCCGCCAGGGAAGACCGGAACCGCGCGAGCTTGTCCCGGATCACCGTCGTCCACGGGTGCTCCGGACCGAGGATCCGCTCGCGCCATTCCCTGACGATCTCCGCCTGCTCGACCGCTTCCCGGTACTCGCCGACCGCGTGCAGGACGCTGCTGAGCAGGCTGCGTGCCGCCAGCGTGATGGGGTAGTCCGTTCCGAAACGGCGCTCGTGTGCCGCCAGCGCACGACGGGCCGACGGCAGTGCCTCGGAGTACTGCGCGGTGTTGAACAGCGCTCCCGCACAGTTGAGATCGGCCGACAAGGTGACCGGGTGGTCCGCGCCCAGCTCGCGCCGGCAGTCGGCGACCAGCTCCGGCCCGGTTGGCGCCTCACGCTCCAGGTCCGGTCCCGGCGGCAGTTCGAGCAGACACGCCCTCGCCTCGAGCGTCAGCGGGTGCCACGGGCCCAGCAGCGCGGCTCGTCCGGCCGCCGCCCGGTGCATCAACCGCACCGCTTCCGACGGTTGGCCGAGCCAGGTCAGTGGGCGGGACAGGTGGAGACAGGTGGTCAGGGTGTCCGGTGCCTCGGGCCCGCAGACCCGTTCGAGGTCGTCGAGCAGCTCACGGTGGAGATCGGCGGCCTCCTCGAGGCGGCCCAGACGATCGGTCGCCTTTCCGATCCGCTGCCGGAGGCGCAGCACCAGGACGTTGTCGTCTCCCAGTCGCCGCCGCACGAGATCCGTCGCCTGTCCGGCCGCCGCCAGTGCGGAGGCGTAGTCGCCGGAACGATGCTGGGCCGTCACCAGGCGCAGGGCACAGGTGGCCGCGGACTCGGCGGTGTCGGCCGAGATCTCGGGCCAGGAACCGACGCGGCGAAGCAGCGCCAGGACATGGGGGGCGAGGACGGCGAGTCGGCTGTCACGCAAGCCGCGTTCCGGTGACGCGGGCAGGGAGCGCAGCAGAAGTTCGGCCGCCGCTGCGGCGAGCCGGTCACGTTCGCCGGCCGGGGTGACCCGCGCGACGCTGTCGAGCAGCACCCCGTGGGTGCGCAGACAGCGGATGTCGCCGGGCACGAGTTCGGTGAGCGAGTGGTCGAGCAGTCCCCGGAGCGCCAGTTCCACCCGGTTGGCGGGCAACGGCAGGTCGAGGTGGGCGTCGGCCAGCAGCGACAAGGGCAGTGGATCGTTCGACCAGCACGCCAGCAGGCGCAGCAGGGTGACGGCCTCGGGCAGGTTCTGTCCGACCAGGGAGTTCAGCGAGAGCTGCCACGTGCCGCTGACCAGGTGACGGGAGTCGTTGCCCGTGTCGGTGGCTCCTTGGTCGATCAGTTCGATGGGATCCGGGCGCTCCCGCAGACGACGCCCGTACTCCTCCATCGTCCAGGGGGCGATCACCTGGTGGGCCAGGAACCCGCCGGCCAGGGTAAGGGCGAGCGGCAGGCGCCCGAGGCGGTCGGCGACGGCGGCCGCGTCCTCGACGGAACCCGTTCCGGGGGCCAGGTCGCACAGGACCTGGGCCGCCTCCGCACGCGGCAGGACACCTACGTACAGCAACTCGGCGGCGGGCCACCAGTGGCCGGCCGCCTGCCGTGTGGTCACGAGGACGGTGCCGCGCGGACTGGTGCGCAGCCACCCGCCGTCCCGCAGCACCGCCGGGTCGTCGGCGTTGTCGAGCACCAGCAGCCATGGCAGGTCGGAGCGGTCCAGATGGTCCCAGACCAAGTCCGCGGCCGCGCGCAGGCCGTTGCGCGCGGCCATCAGCTCGTCATCCCTGGCACCGCGGTCGGCGGCCACCGCGAGCATCCCGGCTCGCAGGGACGCCTGATCGGAGGCGTTGACCCAGAGGCCAAGGCGTCCGCGCTCCCGGGTGGCGTGTTCGAAGAGCGCGCACGCCACGGCCGTCTTGCCGCATCCTCCCAGGCCGTGCAGGACGAACACGGTGTTTCCGGCGCCCTCGGTCACCGCCTCCCTCAGGCGTCCGACGAGTTCGCCGCGGTCGCGGAGGATCGCCGGTGCCCGGCCGATGGGGGGACGGCGTACCGAGTCCGGGCCGGTCCAGGCGGTGGTGTGATGGTGGTGCTCGACGATGTGCTGATCGCCGGAAGCCTGGTAGACGCGTCCCTGATCAGCGGCCCGGCCGTCGTTTTGGCCGGTCACCGCTGGCCGACGTTCAGGTCGCGGCCGGCCTGGCAGACGCGTGAGTTGCCAGAGGCGGTCGCGCGTTGGGTGACGGTCGTGATCGCGGTGGCGGGTGCGCCGGGGGCGAGTCCGGTCATCAGGGAGCGCAGTTCCACCAGCCGGGGACGGGCGACGAGGAGACGGCGGACGCGGCCCCGCCACTCCGCCGCGATCCCCCGCTCGGTCCCCTCATCCCCGTGGGCCCGCGCGTCCAGCAGGTCCCGGCGCGACGCGTCGGGCTGGGCGGCGACATGCTCCTCGTGATCCGGCCGGACACCTTGCCACAGCGCGAGCACCCCGTTGCGCACGCCGTTCCACATGTCGGATGCCGGCAGCGTCGCGATCGCCGTCCCGGCGGTGCCCGCTAAAAGGGTGATCTCCGAGTCCATCCTCTGCCCTCCCTCGATCCGGTCTTGGCTACAACTCTAGAACCGACACGGTGTCAGCTCATGGGGCTGCTGGAAGGGGTTTCGCGCCGTCGTCGTCGGTCCGGGTGGTCATCGTGGTGCGGTGTGGGTGGGAATCTTGGGGTGGCAGGCATAGCGGTGGGCCGGGGGGCGCGTCAGGAGGGGTGCGGGGCCGGAACGACGGGTGCGGCCCGGGGGAAGAGAAGGTGACGATGGATGCCGAAGCGCAGGACAGTTTCAGGGAGTTCGTGGCCGGCCGGTCGTCCGCGCTGCTGAGGACCGCCGTCCTGCTGACCGGCGGGGACCGGCACGCGGCCGAGGACCTGTTGCAGACCGCGCTGGTCAGGGCCGCCGGACGGTGGCAGCGGATCGACGAGCCGGAGGCGTACGTCCGGCGGATCCTGTACCGGCAGCAGATCAGCCGCTGGCGGCTGAAGTGGCGGCGGCGCGAGGTGACGGTCGCCGAGCCGCCGGAGCCGGGCCACGCCCCGGACGCCTCGGGCGCCGCCGAGCTGCGGCTGGTGCTGCGCGCGGCGCTGTCCCGGCTGACCGCCCGGCAGCGCACCGTGCTGGTGCTGCGCTACTTCGAGGACCTGCCGGAGGCCGAGGTGGCCCGTCTCCTGGGCTGCTCCGTGGGCACCGTGCGGTCCACCACCCACCGCTCGCTCGCCCGTCTGCGCGAGCTGGCGCCCGAGCTGGCGGCGCTCGACCCCCGGCCGCAGCGGCCGTCCCGTGACTTCTCGCCCGTGGAGGTTGGTCCGTGAACGTCGAGGAACTCGTGCGCGAGGCGCTGCGGGAGCAGGCCGACGGGCAGCCGCCGGCCCCGGCGGGATTCGTCGACCGGGTGCTCGGGGCGCGGCGGCGCCGCCGTACCCGCAGGCTGGCGTCGGTCGCCGCGGCCACCGCCGCCGTGCTGGCGATCGCCGTGGGGACGCCGATGCTGGCCTCCGGCCACGGCCGCAGCGAGGTGCGGCCGCTCGGCGTGGTGGGCCCCGACGGTGAACAGGCCCACCCGGACCAGTCGCCGCCGCGTCGGCTGATCGGCGCCGGGGACGCCGTGATGGCCGCGTACTACACCGCGCGGATCCGGCCGCAGAGCGACGAGCGGGCCGTCTCGGCGCGCACGTACTGGCTGCTCGATCCCCGGACCGGGACGTATCGGAAGGACCCCCGGTGGTCCTTCGCCGCCGTCGCCCCGGGCCTGAGGACCGCCGCCGTGCTGGAGCGGAACCTGCCCGCCCACCGGATCGGGCTGCTCGACCTCGCGACGGGGGAGGTCGAGCGGTGGATCCCGGTCCGGCGCGGGGTGGGCGGTCTGGAGTTCTCGTACGACGGCGCCAGGCTCGTCGCGACGACGTACGACGACGACCCCGACCTGCGGATCAAGGAGGAGCTGACCCGCGCGGACGGCGGCAGGGAGTGGACGTGGAGCGCGCCCTTCGGCGATTCGAGCCGGTCCGGGTTCTACGACCTGGACGTGCACTCCGGCGCGGGGCGCTGGAGCGCGGTCGCATCCGGCCGCCGGGACCTCAACTCCCGCGCGGACTTCGCCTACAGCCGCACCGGCCGGCTCGTGTACACGCAGTACATCGGCGGCCGGGACGGCCTCCAGCGGTTCTACGACCTCCGGGGCCGCGAGGTCGCCGCGCCCGCGGACGAGAGGTACCTGCGCTCGGACGTCCCCGCGCGTCTGTCGCCGAGCGGCAGGCTCGCCGCCCTGGGGCTGACGAAGGAGGTCGCCGGCGATCCCGGCAGGTCCTACTCCTCCATCCGTGATCCCCGTACGGGCAAGGAGATCACCAAGGTCCGCGGCGGGCACCTGCTCGCCTGGGCCGACGAGCGGCACCTCATCGCCTGGGAACGGGTGACGAGCCTGGAGGAGGAGTACCGGCCCCGGCTCGTGCTGGTCACCCTCGGCAGCGACAAGGTGGTACCGCTCAGTGGCGTCCGGGAGCCGGACAGTCCCACCGCTCTGACGGAGAGTTGGCAGCCCGTCTTCGCCCGCCGCTGATCAGCCCGAGGCCAGCGCCTCGTACCGGGCCAGCAGCCCGTCGGCCGCCGCCCGGCCGGCGGGCAGCAGCGGCGCGCGGACCGGGCCCGCGGGCAGGCCCAGCCGCGCCAGCAGCGCCTTCGCCGTGACCGTGCCGGGCAGGCCCGCGCCCGTCATCGCCTCGATCAGCGGCATGGCCGCCAGCTGGAGTGCCCGGGCGCGCGCGGTGTCACCGGCGTCCAACGCCGCCGGGATCGCGGCGATGTGCGCCGGCACGGCGTTCGCGACCGTGCTGACACAGCCCGCGGCACCGACCGCGTACAGCGCCAGCACGTGTTCGTCGCAGCCCGCGTAGTACGCCAGCCCGGTCCGCGCCAGCACCTTCTGGGTGCCGAGGAAGTCGTAGGAGCAGTCCTTGACGGCCACGATCCGCGGGTGCTCGGCGAGCCGGATCATCGTCTCCGGCTCGATCCGGGTGCCGGTGCGGCCCGGGATGTCGTAGACCATCACCGGCAGCTCGCTCGCCCCGGCGACCTGGCGGAAGTGTTCGGCCACGGCCTCCTGCGGGGGCCGGCTGTAGTACGGGGTCACCACCAGCACCCCGTCGGCGCCCGCCTTCCCGGCGGCCCGGGCCAGCTCCACCGTGTGCCGGGTGTCGGCCGTGCCGATGCCCGCGACCAGCGCGGCCCGGTCGCCGACCGCCTCCCGTACGGCCGCGAGCAGCCGCGTCTTCTCCTCGTCGGTGGTGGTCGGGGACTCGCCGGTGGTGCCGTTCAGGACCAGGCCGTCGCAGCCCTCCGCCACCAGCCGTGCGGCCAGCCGCTGCGCGCCGTCCAGGTCGAGCGTGCCCGCTTCGGTGAACGGCGTGACCATCGCGCAGAGCGTACGGCCGAACGGAGGGTCTTCGCGTGTGCTCGTCATGGGGGTAGTCTCGGCGGCACGTCCGTGTAGCTCTACTTAATTCTCCTACGAGGTATCGCTAAGCATCGCTGATGTGTGGGCTCCCTGGCGGCCGAGGTCCTGTGTCCAAGTCGGCCCGGATGCGCCACCATGGCCGGTAGGTCACCGACGTCAGGTCATGGGAGGCGCCATGAAACTCGGCAAGGCACTGGCCACCGGGGTCGCCGAGGAGCGGCCGTCCGTCCACGAAGAGGAACCGGCGCTCCCCGAGGAGACCGTCCACGCCGAACCGGCCGAGCCGGCCCGCGAAGAGGTCCCGGCCGCCCGATGAGGCTGCGGCTCCCGGCGGAACGCCCGACGGAGCCGCCGACCGGATACAAGATCGCCCACCCGGTGCTGTCCCACGACGGCACCCGGGCCGGGTTCACCGGTGTCTCGCTCGGCGGTGCCCTGCCGTACGCCGTCCTCGACGACGCCTCCTGCGTCTACGGCCTGCGGCACCGCCCGCCCGCGCGCCGCTGCGACTGCGGCTTCCACTGCGTGCACGACCGGGCCGCCGCCGAGGCGCTGCTGTGCACCGCCGAGCACCGGGCGGCCGTCCTGCTTCAGGTCGCGGTCCTCGGCGCCTACATCCGCTTCGAACGCGGCTTCCGCTACGCCCGGCAGCGGGTGCGCTCGGCCACGGCCGGTCCCTGCGGCTGCGGCACCGGCGCCGTCGCGCTGGCCGACGCCGGCTGGGGCCGGCCGGGCTGGCGGGTCCTGGCCCCCGTCTGCGCGGGCTGCGCGCGCGGGCGCCCGTCCGTCTCGCTCGCCGGGTTCGCCCGGCTGGCCGGACAGGGGCTGCGGGTGACCGCGGCCGGTGGTACGGAGCCCGCGGCCACCGGATCGACCCCCGCCGGCGGACCGGGCGTACCCGAACTCGTGGCCGAGGCCGCGCTGTTGCAGGCCCGCCTCGACTGGTTCCAGACCCAACTGGCACGCCTGGGCCGGTCCGGGGCCGATGACGGGGAGCGGGGCTAAGGACCTTCGGCCCGGGTACCCGGCTCTTCCGCACAGAGAGGAGGCGGAACACCGTGACCGTGACCTCACACCCACGTCCCGCGGCCGACGGGCACCTCTCCACGGGGGAACTCGTCGGCCGGGCCACCGAACAGCTCTCCCGGCTGCTGCGCCAGGAGGTCGCCCTCGCCAAGGAGGAACTGACGGAGAAGGGGCGCCACGCCGGACGCGGCGGCGGCCTGCTGGGCGCCGCGGGCGCCGTCGGCTACGTCGGGCTGATCGTCCTGGCCGGAGCGGCCGCCGCCGCCCTCTCTCTGGCGCTGCCCGTGTGGGCGGCGGCGCTGATCGTGGCCGCGGTCTTCTTCGCCGTGGCCGGTCTGCTGGCCGCCACCGGCCGTGCCCAGCTGCGTCGCGCCGCCCCGCCCACGCCCGAGAAGACCCTCGGCAGCGTCAAGGCGGACGTCGACGTGATCAGGGAAAGGGCACACCGATGACGCACAGGAAACCGCACGGTTCGGGCGCCAAGGGCCCCGACGAACTGCGGCGGCAGATCGAGGAGACCCGCGGCCAGCTGGGTGACACCGTCGCCCAGCTGGTCGGCCGGGCCGATGTGAAGGGCCGGGCCCTGGCCCGCGCCGCCGACCTGCGCGACAAGGCCGGCGCCATGACCGTCCAGCTGCGCGTCGGCGCCGCACAGGCGGGACACGGCGTCCAGGGCCGGGCGGCCAGGGCGGGCCACCTGGTCCAGGGCCGGGCCGCGAGGGCCGGCCGGCTGATGCAGGACCACGCCGTGCGGGCCGGCCATGGCGCGCAGGGCGGCATGGCGAAGGCGGGCCACCTGGTGCAGGAGCGGGCCGGTCAGGGCGGGCACGCCCTCCAGGACCGGGCCCTGCGCGCCGGTCGCACCGCGCGCTCCGACACCCGGGTGCCGCGCCCGGTGCGGTCGGCCATGGGCGCGGCGTCGCGGCATCCGCGGCCGGCGCTGCTGCTGTGCGCGGCGGGCGCCGCCGTGCTGGGCGCGGCCGTGATCTGGCGCCGGGTCGACCGCCGGTCGTGAACGGTCCGCTCGACAGGAGCGGCGCCGCGCCACCGAGTGCCGGTCACCCGGCGTGGCGGGGCCGTCCGGGCGGGTGCCCGGGCGGCCCCGCCGCACATGTCACGGACGGAACCGCAGCACCTGCGGGTCGTGGTCGCTGATCTGGTCGCGGAACTCCGAGTTGATGTGCACGCTGTCGTACTCGAAGCCGCCGCCGCGCCGGATCGCCGGGCTGATCAGGATCTGGTCCAGGACCTGCTGGTTGCCCTGGTAGTCGTAGGTGTAGCGCTCGTTCCGGGGCAGCGACTCGATCGCCGACCACAGCTCGCCGTCGCCCTCCAGGATCCGCGCGGTCCCGGAGAACTCGAAGTCGTTCATGTCGCCGAGCGCGATGACGTCGGCGTTCTTCTGCACGGACAGGATGTCCTTGACGAACGCGTTCACCACCGTCGCCTGGGCGTGCCGCTGCACCTCCGAGCTGCGCACCGGCGGCTGGTACTGCGAGGTCAGGCCCTGGTCGCCGCCCTTGGAGTTGAGGTGGTTGGCGATCACGAAGACCGTCTCGCCGCGGAAGGAGAACTCTCCCGCCAGCGGCTTGCGGCTGTTGCTCCAGGCCGCGTTCGCCGGGTCGATCCGTCCCGGCGAGGCCGTCAGCCGGGCCTTGCCGTGCACCTTGGTGACGCCGACCGCGGTGGTCGGGCCGCCGCCCGCGCGGTCCACGAAGGACACCCGCTCCGGGTTGAACAGGAACACCTGGCGGATGTTGCCGCCGGGCTCGCCGCCGTCCTGGTCGTTGACCGGGTTGACCGAGCGCCAGTCGTACGTCGGACCGCCCGCCGCGACGATCGCGTCGATCAGCTTGGTCACGGTCCGGTCCGCGTCGACTGTGCCGTCGTCCTTGGCTCCGTTGTTGTCCTGGATCTCCTCCAGGGACACGATGTCCGGCGACCTCAGGTGGTTCACGATCGCGGCGGCGTGCCGGTCGAAGGTGGCGTCCGACGGGTCGAGGTTCTCGACGTTGTACGTCGCCACCGCCAGCTCGCCGCGCGCCTGCCGCCGCGTCGTCTCGCGCTCCAGGCCGCCGTCGGCCGGGGTGCCGAGCCGGCTCGCGACCAGGGTGTAGCCGCCGTACTGGTTGAAGTCCAGCGGGCCGGTGGTGCTGCCCTTCAGGGTGTCTCCGACGTTCACCTGGGGGAAGTCGGCGGTGGCGCCCAGCGACTGGATCTGGAGGCGGCCGGTGTTCTGGGACGTGTAGGAGCCGTAGACCGTGCCGCCGCGGCGGCTGCGGTGCTCCCCGGGCTTCACGGTGACCCACAGCTCGCTGTACGGGTCGGTCGCGGTGACCACCCGGACGTCCGCGACCTGGACGTTCATGCCCTCCAGGGACTCGTAGTAGTCCAGGGCGTACGCCGACGGGTCCAGAGTCAGGCCGTTGACCGAGCCGGCCGCGGCGCTGTCGCCCTGTGGCGTGTACGCGTCCGGCACCGAGTCCGCGTCGATCACGGTGGGCGCCGGGAGCGCGTTGCCCGTGGAGACGGTGGTGACGGCCGGCTTGGTGATCTCCGTCAGCGACTGGTTGCCGGACGAGGCGCCGCCCGGCACGTACTCGGTCACCGTGCCGGTCACCGTCACCGAGTCGCCGACCGCGACCTTCGGCGTGGAGCTGGTGAAGACGAACACGCCCTCGCTGGTGGCGGGATCGTCGTCCGGGTCCGGGTCCTGGAGCCAGAAGCCCTTGGAGGAGCCGTAGGTGCGCGTGGCCGTGACGATGCCCGGCACGTCCGTCACCTTCTGCCCGGCGAACGGGGATATCCGGGTCGTGCCCTGGACGTCGTGGACGCGCACCGAGTCGGCGTGCGCGGGAGAGGTGAGGACGACGGCGGACGCCACGCCGCATACGGCGGCGACGGTGAGCGCGGCGAGGCGCGCGGAAGACCTGCTCGGCAAGGGATTCCCTCCGGGTACATGCGTGAGCGCCGGGACGAGGACGGAACGGGAGCGTGCCGGGCCGGTGGCCCTCCGTGACACGCGCAGAGCCGAGTGAACCGTTGTCCCCCCAACTTCTACGCGCGTCAATCTCCTGCCTGGCCCGGGAAGTTGTCAAGGTTTCGGCCATGTACGGATGCTTACGGGGAGATGAACCGGGCGGCATGGGTGGATATCCGTCTAGGCTGAGCGGCTGAGCCCGTTTCTCGGTCCGAGGAGATTCAGCCGATGTCAGACAGCTCCCCCCTGCCGCCCGCGCGGCTGCGTCCCGAAGCGGAGCTGGCGCGTGCCGCGCTGTCCACGCCGTTGCTCTCCCGAGCCGCCCGCCTCGCCCGCTGGGCCGGTCCCGGCACCCGCGTGGACGCCGGTGGGGCCCTGGTCGAGGAGCAGCTGCCGGCCGCCGCCGACCTGCTCGGACTCACCGGGGACGACGCCGCCGCCTACGCCAGTGAGGCCTGGCGGATCGCCGTGGACGCCGGTCTGGTCGAGATCGTGGACGAGGCGGCCGGCACCGTCCGCGCGGGGGAGGGGCTGGCGCGGCTCACCGGCTCCCCGCGGGACGTGCTTCAGGTGTGGCTCGCCGCGCTGGAGACCGTCATCGCCGACGCGGCCGTCCCCGACCTGGACGACCTGGTCGACGCGCTGGAGGAGGGCGGCGAGGTCGATTTCACGTCACTCGACTGGAACCCGGAGGCCGACGCGGAGTTCCTCGACGGCGTCCTCGGCAACCTCTACCTGCTGACCGCCGGCGCCGACGGCTCCGGCGAGGACCCCGTCCCGCTGCCCGCCCTCGCCGCGTCGATGCTCGTGCCCGACGGCATGGGGGAGCCCACCAACGACGTCCTGGAGCAGGTCTCCGACGCGATGATGCGGCTGGACGACCAGTTCCGCGCGCTGGAGCCGTCCGGACTCGTGGCGTACCGGCCGGTGGACGAGGCCCTGATGGCCGACGCCGACGAGGAGCCCGCCGCGCCCGTGGACGAGACCGACGTCTCCCGCTACGGCATGGTCCGGCTCACCCCGCTCGGTGTGTACGGACTGCGGGCACGGCTGCTGGAGGCCGGGTTCGAGGCGCCGGCCGTCGGCGCGCTGGTCGACAAGGGCGCGGACGCGCTGCTCGACGGCACCGCCCGGTTCGGCCGCACCGCCGCCCGGGCCGAGACCGAGCAGTGGCTGGGCCGTCGCGAACCGCTCGCCGCGGCACGCGAGTTGCTGGCCGCGGCACGCGGCGCGGACCCGGACGCCCCGCTGCGCCGGCTGCGCTGCCAGCAGGCGCTGTCGCTGCTGGACGCCGAGGCCGAACCCGCGTTGCGGGAGGTGCTGGACGACCCCGAGCTGGGCGGGCTCGCCCGGGTCTGGCTGAGCGAGCGGGGCGCCGCGGACGTCCCGGCGCCGTCGCAGGAGATGGTGTTCTGGCTGACCGTCGACACGCTCGCCGCGCAGCTGAAGGCCGAGGGCAACTCCGCGGAGCTGCGGGACCTGGCCGAGGGGCTGGCCGCCCAGCACAGCGGGTTCTTCGCGGCGGCCTGGCGGGTGGACCACCCCGCCACCGCCGAGGTGCTGGACGCGATGGGGCGGCTGCACCCGGACAAGAAGGTGGCCAAGGAGGCGCGCAAGGCGGCGTTCAAGGCGCGCTCCCAGCAGGGCGGGTGAGCCGTCGGCGGGCGGTGGCCGGGCCCGCGCCGGGCACGTCGGCGAGTGGCCCGCCGCCGCCCGCGCCGCAGGTGGTTCGCGGCCGTGGTTCGTTCCCGCCTGCGGTGCAGGTGGTTCGCGGCCGGGGCCGCCGGTGAGGCGGTCCGTTCCCGCCCGCGGCGCAGGTGGTTCGCGGCCGGGGCCGCCGGTGGGGTGGTCCGCTGCCGCCCGCGCCACACATGGTCCGCACGTCTCCTTTGATCCGCCATGGGTGTCCGGAAACGGATTCATGGAACAAGCGCAACGGTGGTAGCCCGGCGTTCAACTCCTGTTCAGCGACGGGCGGGAGCGTGTGCGCCGAACCGAGGTCCCCCACCCTCCCCAGCACCACCACCGTCGTCACAGGAGACACCATGTCGCTCACCCGCAGGGACTTCGCCAGGACTTCAGCGATCACCGGCGCCGGGGTCGCCCTGGCGGGCAGCGTCGGCGCCCTCGCCACCGCGCCGAACGCCCTCGCCGCCACGGAGACCGAGAGCGCCGGGGCCGGGTCGGCGCACGGCGGCCACCACCACGGCCCCGGCTACGGACCGCTGCTCCCCGACCCGGCCGGCATCCTGGCCCTGCCCGCCGGCTTCCGTTACGACGTCATCACCTACAGCGGCCGGACCAAGCTGGAGTCCGGCGATTTCACGCCGTCCAACCACGACGGCACCGCCACCTTCGAAGGCCCCCGCGGCGCCACCCTCCTCGTCAACAACCACGAGCTGGCCGGCGCCCGCGCCCAGTGGCCGCACCCGGTGCCGCTCGCCGAGGGCCTCGTCTACGACCCGGCGGCCGCGGGCGGCTGCACGGTGGTCGAGGTCCGCCGCGGCGGCCAGGTCGCCGAGTGGGTGGGCATCGCCGGTACCGCCACCAACTGCGCGGGCGGCAGCACCCCGTGGGGCACCTGGCTGACCTGCGAGGAGACCGAGGACAAGGCCGGCAAGAACGGCTTCACCAAGGACCACGGCTACGTCTTCGAGGTCGACCCGGAGGACCGCCGGGCCAACCGCGACCCCAAGCCCGTCAAGGCCCTGGGCCGCTACGCCCACGAGGCCGTCGTGGTCGACCCCAA
The DNA here is from genome assembly GCF_000718775.1 of Streptomyces sp. NRRL S-31. Lineage (GTDB taxonomy): Bacteria > Actinomycetota > Actinomycetes > Streptomycetales > Streptomycetaceae > Streptomyces. The sequence goes on along the minus strand of NZ_JOCB01000056.1, from coordinate 19,463 downwards.
GCGCGGCCACCTCTACCTCACCGAGGACGCCTCGGGCCCCAACGGCCTGTTCTACCGCTGGACCCCGCCGGAGGGCTTCCGCCACGGCCGCGGCAGGCTGCGCACCCTCGCCGACGACGCCGGTGTGCTCCAGGCGTTCAAGTGCTTCGACTCCGGCGGCAAGTTCGTGGACGACCTGTCCCGCGCCACCAGGACCGGCACCGTCTACGGCGTGGACTGGGTGGACGTCCCCGACCGTGACGCCCGCACCACGTCCGTCCGCAAGCAGTTCACCGACGGCCAGGTCACCCGCGCCCGCAAGCTGGAGGGCATGTGGTGGGCCGACGGCGGCGCCTACGTGGTCTCCTCCTACGCCCGCGCGGAGAGTCCGGTCCGGCATGACGGCCAGGTCTGGTTCTACGACCCGAAGCGCCGCACCCTCACCCTGAAGGTGCTGCTCGGCGTGAACCCCGACCCGTCCGCGGACGGCGCCTTCGACGGCCCGGACAACATCACCGTCTCCCCGTACGGCGGCCTGGTCATCGCCGAGGACGGCGAGGGCGTCCAGCACCTGTTCGGCGCCACCGAGAGCGGCCGGACCTACCCGATCGCCCGCAACGAGCTGAACATCGGCACCGCCGAGGAGCCGGAGTACAGCGAGTTCACCGGCGTCACCTTCTCGCCCGACGGCCGGACCCTGTACGCCAACATCCAGACGCCCGGCATCATGCTCGCCATCACCGGCCCCTGGAAGCGGCAGCAGCGGTGACCGTGCCCCCGCGCGGCTGAGCGCACCCCCCTTCCCCGGGCCGCCGGGGCCGTCGGCAGCCGACGGCCCCGGCGGCTTCGTCATCTCTCCTCGTCCGGCCCGCCCCCCCCGGTGAGCGCCGCGCGCCGGACGAGGGCCGGTGGCCGGTGTCCGGCGCTCGATAGGATGCGGAGAGGGTCCCCGTCCGCGAGGGAGTGGGTGCATGACGCAGGGCAGGCCCATGCGCGCGGACGCTCGGCGCAATCACGAGCGGTTGCTGAAGGTGGCTTCGGAAGCCTTCGCCGCGCATGGGGAGAACGCGTCGCTCGACGACATCGCCAAACGGGCGGGTGTCGGCTCGGGCACGCTCTACCGGCACTTCCCGACCCGGCAGGCGCTGCTGGAGGCGGCGTACGTGGACCGGATCGAGGCGCTCGGAACGCGGGCCGACGAACTGGCGGCGGAACGGCCGCCGGGCGAGGCGCTGCTGGAGTGGCTGTACGAGCTGTGCGTCGGCACCATCCAAGCCCGGGGCATGCGGGCGCTGCTCAGCTCGACGGTGACGGACGGCAGCGCGGCGGCGCTGACGGCGTGCGGGACCGTGGTGCAGGGCGCGGTGGCCCGGCTGGTGGGTGCGGCGCAGCGGGCCGGTTCGCTCCGGGGGGACGTCGAGCCGATCGAGGTGTTGCGGCTGGCCCATGGTGTGGGGTCGGCGGCGGAGCTGGCGGGGGCGGGAGAGCCGGAGATCCGCCGCTATCTGTCCCTGCTCGCGGAGGGACTGCGGGCCGGCTGAGGCACGGGCCTTCCCGCCGTGCCGGCGGACCGTGCGGCCGGCGGCACCGCGGTTCCCCGAGGGGCGGGGAACCGCGCGGCCGCCCGCGCCCCGGTTACAGGGCCTTGGCCCCCGGCTCCACCATGTTCCGCACGGTCCGCGCCTTCACGAAGTCGCCCAGCGCCGTCATGTCCCACTCGCCGGAGAACTGGCGGACCAGCTTGGCCATCAGCACGCCCGTCCGGGGCTCCGCGCCGGTGAGGTCGAAGCGGACCAGTTCCTCGCCGGTCGCCGCGTCGACCAGACGGCAGTACGCCTTGGCGACCTCCGTGAACTTCTGGCCGGAGAAGGAGTTCACCGTGAAGACCAGGCCGGTGACCTCCTGCGGCAGGCGGCCGAGGTCGACCGTGATGGCCTCGTCGTCGCCCCCGCCCTCACCGGTCAGGTTGTCCCCGGAGTGCCGGATCGCGCCGTTCAGGATCGTCAGCTTGCCGAAGTAGCAGCTGTCGATGAGCTCGCGCCGGGGGCCGTAGGCGATGACCGAGGCGTCCAGGTCGATGTCCTTGCCGCGGAACGCCGGCTCCCAGCCGAGCCCCATCCGCACCTGCGAGAGCAGCGGCCGGCCGCCCTTGACCAGGGACACGGTCTGGTTCTTCTGGAGGCTGACCCGGCCCTTGTCCAGGCTGATCTTCCCGGCGCCCGGCACCGGCGCGGGTGGCGGGGACGCCGGCTGCGGCGGCGCTGCGGGCGCGGCGGCCGGCCGCGGCGGGGTGAACGTCGCCAGCACGGCGCCGCCGTCCGCGTCCCGGATCGTGGCCGTCGGCTCGATGCCCTGGAAGGTCTGGCCGGCGGCGTCCGGGCTGGCGGTGACGACGATCTTCTCGATGTCCGGCGGCACGGCGGCGGTGTCGACCGTGACCGCGTCAGGGGCCGCGCCGCCGCCCGACCGGTACGTCACACCGGGGCCGCTCGGCTGGTTGTAGAAGATGAAGTCGTCGTCGGAGCGCACCTTGCCGTCGCCGGTGAGCAGCAGGCCCGACACGTCGAGCCGCACCGGGGCGGAGACGTCCACCGTCACGCGCGCGGCCGGGAGAGGGATGTTCGAGCCTGGGGTCATAGCTGTCATGCCGGGTGAACGAACCAGGCCGCTTTACCGTTCCCTTACCCGTCGGAATCCGCCGGAACCCGCCCGGAACCCACGCTACGGCACCACCACGATCTTCCGGCCCACCCCGGCCGCGAACTGCTCCAGTGCCTGCGGGTAGCGCTCCAGCGGGACCCGGTCGCTGATGAACACCTCGGGGTCCAGCACCCCGCCCGCGAACAGTTCCGCCGCCCGCTCGAAGCTGTGCAGCACGGCCATCGAACCGGTGATCGTGATCTCCTGGTTGTAGACGCGGTACGGGTCGATGGTCACGCGCGCCGCGTAGTCCGCCACCCCGAACTGGAGGAACGTGCCCGCCTTCGCCACCCGGCCCAGGCCGTCCTGGATCGCCGCCGCGTTTCCGGTCGCGTCCACCACCACGTCCCAGCCCTGCGGGCGGTCCAGCTCGTCCGCGCCGCCCGCCGCGCCCGAGACGCCGAGCCGGCGGGCCGTCTCCAGACGGTCCGGGTTGACGTCCACCACGTCCACGCTCGCCGCGCCGGTCCGCTTGGCCAGCTCCAGCATCATCAGACCCATGGTCCCGGAACCGTAGATCAGGACGTGCGCGCCCAGCCGGGACCGCAGGACGTCGTAGCCGCGCACCGCGCAGGACAGGGGCTCCACCAGGGCCGCGTCCTCGGTGCGCACGTGCTCGGGCAGCTTCACGCAGTTCGCCACGGGGGCGACGGCGTACCGGGCCGCCCCGCCCGCCGTCGTCACGCCGATGGCGGCCCACCGCTCGCACAGGTTGTTGTGTCCGGTACGGCAGTACCGGCACTCGTAGCAGTACAGCGAGGGGTCCACGGCCACCCGGTCGCCGGTCGCCACCTCGGTGACCCCGGTGCCCACCGCGACCACCTCGCCCGCGAACTCGTGCCCGGGGACGATCGGCAGCCGGGGCGCGAACTCACCCTGGAGGATGTGCAGATCGGTGCCGCACAGGCCGCAGGCGGCGACCTCGACGACGACCTCACGGGGCCCTGGCGCCGGGTCGGGGACCTCGGTGACGACGGCGCGGCCCACGGACTCGATGACGGCGGCCTTCATTTCACGGCTCCCAACGACAGGCCCTGGACCAGCTTGTCCTGGGCTGCGAACCCCGCGGCGAGCACCGGCAGGGAGATGACGAGCGACGCGGCGCACACCTTGGCCAGGAACAGGCCCTGGCTGGTGATGAAGCCGGTCAGGAAGACGGGGGCGGTCTCGGCGACCACGCCCGTCAGGACCCGGGCGAAGAGCAGTTCGTTCCAGCTGAAGATGAAGCAGATCAGGGCGGTGGCGGCGATGCCGGGCAGGGCGATCGGGGCCACCACGCGGGCGAGGACCGTCGGCAGCCGGGCGCCGTCGATCCGCGCCGCCTCGATCACCGCCACCGGGACCTCGGCGAGGAACGACTGCATCATCCACACCGCGATCGGCAGGTTCATCGAGGTGTGCAGCACGACCAGGAACCAGATGTTGTCGAGCAGCCCGGTGTTCTTCGCGAACAGGTAGACCGGCAGCAGACCGGCCACGACCGGCAGCATCTTCGTGGACAGGAAGAAGAACAGGACGTCCGTCCACTTGCGCACCCGCCGGATCGACAGCGCGTACGCGGCCGGCAGCGCCAGGAGCAGCACGAGGAGCGTCGAGGCCAGCGAGGCGACCGCCGAGTTGATCAGCGCGGGCCAGGGGTCGGCCCCGCCGCCCGCGCCGAAGAACTCGCGGTAGCCGTCCAGGGTGAGGGCGGCGCCGAAGGCGGGCGGGTTGGCCGCCGCGTCCGCCTCGGAGTGGAAGGACGTCAGCGCCATCCACGCGACGGGCAGGAAGAAGACGATGCCGGCCAGCCAGGCCACCAGGCCGACGCCCAGGGCCTTGCGCTTCCGGGTCGTCACGGCGATGCCGCTCATGCGCCGGACACCTCCTCGCGGAACAGGGACGACACCACGCGCAGGGCGAAGGTCGCGATGACGATCGAGCCGATGACCACCAGGACGCCGGCGGCCGAGGCGAGGCCGTTCTCGTGGGCCTGGTAGAAGCTCTGGTAGACGGTGTAGGGCAGGTTGGCGGTGCCCAGTCCGCCGGACGTGATGGTGAAGACGGCGTCGAAGTTCTGCACGATGTAGACCGAGCCCAGCAGGGCGCCGAGTTCCAGGTAGCGGCGCAGGTGCGGGAGGGTCAGGTGACGGAAGATCTGCCAGTCGCCGGCACCGTCCACCCGGGCCGCCTCGATCTGCTCGGGGTCACGGCTCTGCAGCCCGGCGAGCAGGATCAGCATCATGAACGGCGTCCACTGCCACACCAGGGAGGCCTCGACCGCGAGCAGCGGGGTGTGTGAGATCCAGTCGGGCTGTGGCCCGCCGACATAGTGCAACAAGCCGTTGAGCAAGCCGTATTCAGGGTTGTACAGCACATGTTTCCAGAGCAGGGCCGCCGCCACCGGGACCACCAGGAACGGCGCGATCAGCAGGGTGCGCACGAGGCCCCGGCCGCGGAACCGGCGGTCCAGCAGCAGGGCCAGCGCCAGGCCGAGGACCAGGCTGACGAGGACCACCGTCACCGTCAGCAGCACGGTCGTCCACACCGAGTGGCGCAGGGCGCCGTCGGTCAGGACCTGGCGGTAGTTGTCGAGGCCGGTGAAGCGGCGGGTCTTGGGATAGAGGGCGTTCCAGTCGAAGAAGGAGATCACCAGCGTGGCCACGAACGGCAGCTGGGTCACGATGATCATGAAGACCAGGGCGGGCAGCAGCGGGGCCCGGGTGGCCCAGGCGCGCAGGCGGGCGGAGGGCCGCCGCGCGGCGCGTACCGGTGTCGCCGTGAAGGGGGCTGTCGTCGCGGTCATCGTCCCTCGTACTCCTCGGAGATCCGCTCGGCGAGCTGCTGGGACTTCCTCAGGGCCGAGTCGACCGACTGCCGTCCGGCGATGGCAGCGCTGATCTCCTGCGAGACCTTGGTGCCCAGATCGGTGAACTCGGGGATGCCGACGAACTGGATGCCGGGCGCGGGGCGCGGCTGTACGCCGGGGTCGTTCGGGCGGCTGCTCTCGATGGCCTCCCGGGTCATCTCCTGGAAGGCGGCGGCGGACGCGCGGTAGGCGGGGTTCGCGTACGTCGACGCCCGCTTGCCCGCCGGGACGTTCGGCCAGCCGCTGGTCCGGCCGACCAGCCGCTCGTAGTCCTTCCCGGACGCCCAGGACACGAACTTCCATGCCTTGTCCGGGTTGCGGGAGGCGTGCTGGATGCCCCAGGCCCAGGTGTAGAGCCAGCCTGAGGAGCCGGTCCGCTCCACGGGCGCGGGGGCGTAGCCCAGTCTCCCCTTCACCGGGGAGCCGTCCGCCTCCAGCAGGCCGGCCGCGGAGGTGGCGTCGTACCACATGGCGACCTTGCCCTGGGTCATGTTGTTCAGGCACTCGGCGAAGCCGGACTGGGCGGCGCCGGACTCGCCGTGCCCGCGCACCAGGCCGACGTAGAACTTGGTGGCCTTCTCGAAGGCGGGGGAGTCGAGCCGCGCCGTCCAGTCCTTGTCGAACCAGGTGCCGCCGAACGTGTTCACCACGGTGGTCAGCGGCGCCATCAGCTCGCCCCAGCCCGGCAGTCCGCGCAGGCAGATGCCCCGCATGCCGGGCCGGGCGCCGTCCGTCCGGGCCGCCAGGTCGGCGACCTGCCGCCAGGTGGGGTGGGCGGGCATCGTCAGGCCCTTCGCCGCGAACACGTCCTTGCGGTACATGAGGAACGACGACTCGCCGTAGAAGGGCTGCCCGTAGAGCTTGCCGTCGGCGGCGGTGAGGGACTCGCGCATCGGACCGAGGACGTCCCGCTCGTCGTAGGCCGGGTCCTTCGCCACGTAGGAGTTCATCTCGTGCAGCCAGCCGTTGCGGGCGTAGATCGGTATCTCGTAGTTGGACAGGGTGGCCACGTCGTACTGGCCGGCCTGGTTGGCGAAGTCCTGGCTGATCTTGTCGCGGACGTCGTTCTCGGGCAGCACCGTGAAGTTGACCCTGATGCCGGTGTCCTTGGTGAAGTGGGCGGCGGTCAGCTTCTGCAACTCGGTCATCTGCGGGTTGTTGACCATCAGCACGTTGATGGCGTCGCCGCCGGAACCGGTCCCGCCCGCACCGGCCCAGCAGCCGGAGAGCAGCGGGGCGAGCAGCGTCCCTGCGGCGACCGCGGCGAGCGTGGCTCGCGGCCTCCGTCGGCTCGGGATGCGCATGGATCGCTCCTGGAGGTATGGGGACTTGAGGGGGAGGTATCGGTGGATATCGGGCTCTTGAGGGTGTGGGGCGCCCGGGGGAGGGGTGTCGGGTCGCCGGGCCCGGCCGGTCAGACCCGGATGACCTGCGGGCCCAGCAGGGAGTAGCGGTGGGCCTCGGCGGCCGGGAGGGAGGTACTGGTCACGATCGCCTCCAGCGCGCCGATCTCCGCGAACCGGCAGAAGCTGACCGCGCCGAACTTGGTGTGCGTCCCTGCGAAGACCGTGCGGCGGGCGGCCCGGACGGCCTGCGCCTTGACCTCGCCGACCGCCGGATCGGGTGTGGTCAGGCCGTGCTCGCGGGAGATGCCGTTGGCCCCGATGAAGGCGAGGTCGAGCACGAAGCCGGCCAGCATCTTCGTCGTCCAGTGGTCGACGGTGGCGAGCGTGCCCGGTCTCACCCGGCCGCCGAGCAGCAGCACGGAGACCTGGTCCGCCTCCGCGAGGGCGCCCGCGACCGGCAGGGACGCGGTGACCACGGTCAGCGGCCGGTCCCCGGGCAGCGCCTCGGCGATGAGCTGGGGGGTGAAGCCCTCGTCGACGAAGACCGTCTCGGCGTCCCCGAGCAGGTCGGCCGCCGCGGCGGCGATCCGGCGCTTCTCGGGCACGTGGCTGGTGGCGCGGAAGGCGAGCGTCGTCTCGAAGCCGGCGCTCTCCACCGGGTAGGCGCCGCCATGGGTGCGGCGGACCAGGCCGTGGTCCTCCAGTGCGCGCAGATCGCGCCGGATGGTCTCCTTGGCCACGCCCAGTTCGGTGGCGAGCGCGGTGACGTCCACCGAGCCGGTGGCGCGCGCGGCCAGGACGATCTCGCGCCGGCGCTCCTCCGTGGTCCACGCGCTCACTGACGTCACCCACTTCCCTGTGGAACCGCCCGTTCGGGCCCATGGGGGAAGTTCTACCGTCGGTGCGCGGCGCTGACCAGGTCTGTTGTCAGCCCGATCCTGCCCGCTTGGGCCCGCTTCGCGCGGTGCGGGTCCGCCGCGTACCTGCGCGGCCGTCGGATGAGGAGTGGGATCGGGCACCCCGGATGCCCGGATGCGGCGGCCGGCGGGTCCGTTCGGTGCCCGACCGCGCGCGGGGTGGTCGGGTTCCGGCCGCCCGAGGGGCGCGGCGGTCCGCCGCGCGGCTCCGCGCCGCCCGGTACGGTCCGCCGCGGATCTCAGTACGGCCAGATCGGCGGGTCGGTCACGAAGTGCCCGCCCAGGAGGGTGTGGGCCGGGTTCTCCGGGTCCGGTTCGCCGTGCTCGGCGATGAGTTTCCCGGCGTACGGCTCCGAGTCGTCCCGCGGCTCGTAGCCGAGGGCCCGCGCGCTGGTCAGGTCCCACCACAGCCGGGTGTTGGCGGAGGAGCCGTAGACGACGGTGTGGCCGACCTGCTCGGCGGTCAGGGCGGCGTGGAAGAGCCGGGCCCCGTCGGCCGGGCTCATCCAGATCGAGAGCATGCGCACGCTGGTCGGCTCCGGGAAGCAGGAGCCGATGCGCACGGAGACGGTCTCCAGGCCGTGCTTGTCCCAGTAGAACTGGGCCAGGTCCTCGCCGAAGGACTTCGACAGGCCGTAGAAGGTGTCCGGGCGGCGCGGGGTGTCGACGGGGATCGGCGGCTCGCCCGCGCGCGGGGCCGGGGTGAAGCCGACGGCGTGGTTGGAGGAGGCGAAGACGACGCGCGGCACGCCTTCCCGGCGGGCGGCCTCGTACAGGTGGTAGGTGCCCTCGATGTTGGACCGCAGGATCTTCTCGAAGGGTGCCTCCAGGGAGATGCCCGCGAGGTGCAGGATCGCGTCCACGCCCCGCACCGCCTCGCGCACCGCCTCCCGGTCGGCGAGGTCCGCGGTGATCGCGTCCGGTTCGCCCTCGACGGGGCGGGCGTCGAACAGGCGCAGCGCGTAGCCGTACTCCGGCAGCAGGGACCGCATCAGGGTGCCGAGCCCGCCGGCGGCGCCGGTGAGCAGGACGGTACGGGGAGCGGGCATCCTTCGGTCTCCTTGGTGTCCCAGCGTCAACGGCCGCGTGCGTGGACGGTATTCACATGCGTGGACACGCTAGGGAGATGTGGCGCGCTCCGTCAAGTGGGCCCCGCCAGGGGGAATCCGCTGCCGCGTTGCCCGTTCGGGCGCTTGACCCGCTCCGAGAGGGGCCCGTAGCGTGAGTTCGTTCAGAGACATGGACGCCGATCAGAAGAATGCACCGACTGGGAGCGCCTGTGACGCCAGCCCCGCTCGCCGCCCGGCTCCGCGACCCGGACGGGCCGCTCTTCTTCCCCGTCACGGCCTACGGCCCCGGCGGCCCGCTCGACCCGGACGTCTACCGCACCCATGTGCGCCGCGGCGTCGAGGCCGGTGCCGCGGCCGTCTTCGCCGCCTGCGGCACCGGGGAGTTCCACGCGCTGCTGCCGGAGGAGTTCGGCGCCTGCGTGCGGGCGGCCGTCGAGGCGGCCGACGGGCGCGTCCCGGTCGTCGCGGGCACCGGCTACGGCACCGCGCTCGCCGTCCGCTACGCGCGCCTTGCCGCGGACGCGGGCGCCGACGGTCTGCTGGCGATGCCGCCCTACCTCGTGCTCGCCGGCCAGGAGGGCCTGCTGCTGCACTACCGGGAGGTCGCCGCGGCCACCGGCCTGCCGGTCGTCGTCTACCAGCGCGACAACGCCGTGTTCACCCCGCGGACCGTGGTCGAACTGGCCCGCACGGACGGTGTCGTCGGCCTCAAGGACGGCCTCGGCGACCTCGATCTGATGCAGCGGATCATCAGCGCCGTCCGCACCGAGGCACCCGGCGACTTCCTGTACTTCAACGGCCTGCCCACCGCCGAGCAGACCCAGCTCGCCTACCGCGCGCTCGGCGTCCCCCTGTACTCCTCCGCCGTGTTCTGCTTCGTGCCGGAGATCGCCCTCGCCTTCCACCGCGCCCTCGCGTCCGGCGACCTGCCCACCGCGCACCGCCTGCTGGACGGCTTCTACCGGCCGTTCGCGGAACTGCGCGCGCAGGGCCCCGGATACGCCGTCTCCCTGGTCAAGGCGGGCGTACGGCTGCGCGGCCTGGACGTCGGCGAGGTGCGGCCCCCGCTGTGCGAACCGGCCGAGGACCACGTCAAACAGCTCGCCCGGCTGATCGAGCGGGGACTCGCCCTGCTGGAGGAGGACGCGTGAAGGCATCGGCGTTCGTCTACCCCTGGGACGTCAACGGCGACCGGGTAGCCCCCGCCCGCATCGCCGGACTCGGCGTCGGACAGGTGACCCTGGCCGCCGCCTACCACTCCACCCGCGCGCTCACCCCGCGCCACCCGCGCCACCGCATCGTCACCGCCGAGTACGCGGCCGTCCTCTACCCGCCGGGCGGCCGCTGGGCGGGCCGCGGCCTGCGGCCCTACCCCGCCGGCCGCTGGGCCCCCGGCAACGCCTACGGCGAGGCCGCGCGGGCCCTCGCCGGGGCCGGTCTGGAGGTGCACACCTGGGTCGTCCTCGCCCACAACTCCCGGCTCGGCGCCGAACACCCCGACACCTCGGTCGTCAACGCCTACGGCGACCACTACCCGTGGGCGCCCTGCGTCGCCCAGCCCGCCACGCGCGCGTACCTGACCGACCTGGCCGCGGAGGCCGCCGTCCGCCCCGGCGCGCACGGCACCGAACTGGAGTCCCTCGGCTGGTACGGGCTCCAGCACCTGCACGCCCACGACAAGACCGCCGGCGTGGGCCTCGGGGACGCCGGCCAGTACCTGATGTCCCTGTGCTTCTGCCCGTCCTGCCGGACCGGCTACGGCGAACAGGGCCTGGACGCCGACGCGCTGGCCGCGGCCGTGCGCGAGGCGCTGGAACCGCTGTGGCGGGGCGCCGCCGCGGACGAGGGCTGGCCGACGGTCGGCAAGCTGCTCGGCGAGGACACCGCGGCCGCCACGCGCGCGTGGCGCGACGGCACCGCCCGCACCCTCCAGGAGGAGGCCGTCGCCGCCGTGCGCGCCGCCGCGCCCCCGGGCTTCCAGGTGCTGCTGCACGCCGACCCGGTGCCCTACCACTGCGGCGCCAACGCCGGCGTCGACCCCGCCCACATCCTGTCCGTGGCCGACGGCGTGGTGGTGCCCTGCACGGGCGGTACGGCCCTGCTGGAGCCGTTCGCCGCGCGGGCCCGGCGGGGCACGGTGCTGGCCGCCAACCTGACCGTCGTCTCCGGCATGGGCGGCAGCCCCGGCACGCTCGCGGCCGACGCGGCCCGCGCGCGGGCCGCGGGCGCGACCGAACTCCGGCTGTACCACGCCGGACTGGCGTCGGACGCGGACCTCGCCGCGGTGCGCGCGGCGCTGTCCGCCCGCTGAGGCGGCCGGACGTCCCCGTCGCGTCCCTCGCGCGCCGCGCGTTCCCCGAGCCCCTCCCCATTGGAAGGCGAGCGATGAGCAACGTGACCTTCGAGAGCCGACGGGCGGCCCTGGCCGACGTGGTGGCCATCCCGGTGACCCCCTTCGCCGCGGACGGCTCCGTCGACACGGCCGCCCACCGGGCCCTGCTGCGCCGCCTGCTGGACGCCGGGATCACGACCCTCACCCCCAACGGCAACACCGGCGAGTTCTACGCCCTCACCCCCGAGGAGCGCCGGCTGGTCACCGAGTCGGCCGTCGACGAGGCCGGCGACCGCGCCACCGTCCTGGCCGGCGTGGGCCACGACCTGCCCACCGCGATCGCCTCCGCCCGGCACGCCCGCGACGTCGGGGCGGGGATGGTGATGGTCCACCAGCCGGTGCACCCCTACGTCTCGGCGGCCGGCTGGGTCGACTACCACCGGGCCGTCGCCGAGGCCGTACCCGAGCTGGGCGTGGTGCCGTACATACGCGACGACCGGCTGCCCGGCGCCCGGCTCGGCGAACTCGCCGGCCACTGCCCGAACGTCATCGGGGTGAAGTACGCCGTCCCGGACGCCACCCGGTTCGCGGCCTTCGCCCGGGACGCGGGCCTGGACCGCTTCGTCTGGGTGGCCGGCCTCGCCGAGCCCTACGCCCCCGCCTACTTCTCCGCGGGCGCCACCGGCTTCACCTCCGGGCTCGTCAACGTCTGTCCGGCCCTCTCACGGGAGATGAGGGACGCGCTGCGCGCCGGCGACCACCCGGCCGCCATGAAGGTCTGGGAGCGGATCCGCCGCTTCGAGGAACTGCGCGCCGCGCACGGCAGCGCCCACAACGTCACCGTCGTCAAGGAGGCCCTGGCCTCGCTCGGCCTGTGCCGCCGGGACGTGCGCCCGCCGAGCGGGCCGCTGCCCGAGGCCGAGCGCGCCGAGGTCGCCGCCATCGCCGCCGGGTGGACCGGGTGAACGCCCCCCGCAGGCGGCCCGAGGAGCTGCGGAGCCACCAGTGGTACGGCACCGACGGCCTGCGCACCTTCAGCCACCGCGCCCGCACCCGGCAGCTCGGCTACCTGCCCGAGGAGCACCTGGGCAAGCCGGTCATCGCCGTCCTCAACACCTGGTCCGACATCAACCCCTGCCACGTCCACCTGCGCGACCGCGCCCAGGCAGTCAAGCGCGGGGTGTGGCAGGCGGGCGGCTTCCCGCTGGAGTTCCCGGTCTCCACCCTCAGCGAGACCTTCCAGAAGCCGACCCCCATGCTCTACCGCAACCTGCTCGCCCTGGAGACCGAGGAGCTGCTGCGCTCCTACCCGGTCGACGGGGCGGTGCTGATGGGCGGTTGCGACAAGTCGACACCCGCGCTGCTGATGGGCGCCGCCTCCGCCGGGCTGCCCGCCGTCTTCGTGCCCGCCGGCCCCATGCTCCCGGGCCACTGGCGCGGTGAGGTGCTCGGCTCCGGCACCGACATGTGGAAGTACTGGGACGACAGGCGCGCCGGCCTCATCGGCGACTGCGAACTGGCCGAGCTGGAGAGCGGCCTGGCCCGCTCGCCCGGCCACTGCATGACCATGGGCACGGCGTCCACGCTCACCGCGGCCGCCGAGGCGCTCGGGATGACCGTGCCGGGCGCGTCCAGCATCCCGGCGGTGGACTCCGCGCACGAGCGGATGGCCGCCCGGGCCGGACGGTGCGCCGTCGAACTGGTCCACCGGGGTCTCGGGGTGGGCGAGATCCTCACCCGGGAGGCGTTCGAGGACGCCGTCACCACGGTGCTCGGCCTCGGCGGCTCCACCAACGCGGTGATCCACCTGATCGCCATGGCGGGCCGGGCGGGCGTACGGCTCACCCTGGACGACTTCGACCGCGTCGCCCGCACGGTCCCGGTCCTCGCCAACGTCCGCCCCGGCGGACAGCGGTACCTGATGGAGGACTTCCACTTCGCCGGCGGCCTGCCCGGCTTCCTCTCCCGGATCACCGACCTGCTCCACCTGGACCGCCCGACGGTCTGCCACGACACCCTGCGCGAGCAGCTGGCGGGCGCCCGGGTCCACGACGACGACGTCATCCGCCGCCGGGACAACCCGGTCGCGGACGAGGGCGGGGTGGCCGTGCTGCGCGGCAACCTCTGCCCGGACGGCGCCGTCATCAAGCACATCGCCGCCGAACCCCGGCTGCTCAGGCACACCGGCCCGGCCGTCGTCTTCGACGACTACCGGACCATGCAGCGCACCATCGACGATCCCGCGCTCGGCGTCACCGCCGACAGCGTGCTGGTGCTGCGCGGCGCCGGGCCCAAGGGCGGCCCGGGCATGCCCGAGTACGGCATGCTCCCGATCCCGGACCACCTGCTGAGGCAGGGCGTACGGGACATGGTCCGGATCTCCGACGCCCGGATGAGCGGCACGAGTTACGGCACCTGCGTGCTGCACGTCGCGCCCGAGTCCTACGTCGGGGGACCGCTGGCGCTGGTGCGCACCGGTGACCCCGTCACGCTGGACGTGGCGGCGCGCACCCTCCGGCTCGAGGTGGACGACGAGGAGCTGGCACGCCGCCGGGCACGGTGGACACCCCCGCCCGCGCGGTACGAACGCGGGTACGGCGCGCTCTACAGCGAGCAGATCACCCAGGCGGACACCGGCTGCGACTTCGAGTTCCTCGCCCGGCCGGGCACGGTCCCGGACCCGTACGCGGGCTGAACCGCCCCCGGCGCCGGACCGGATGGCCGGATATCGATCGGATAACACCCCTCGCGGTTCTGGTGTGATGCGCGTAGACAGGCCCTGACCTGGTACCAACTTCATCCATCAGACCGGAGATTCCATGCGGAAGTCCCTCAAGGCGGTCGCGGCCGGAGCCGCCTGTGTCGTCGCCGGCGCGGCGCTGTACGGCGCGGGCGCGGCCACCGCCGGCCAGTCGACGGCCAACTCCACCCACGAGCCGTACAACATCGGGCTCCTGGTGAAGGACATCGACACCTACTACGGCACCACCGCCGACAGCGACGGTGTCTACCAGGCGTCCCCGGACAGCCCGTACGCCAAGGACCTGGCGCGCATCGACGCCGACGCCGAGCGCTACATCGACAAGGCCGCCCGCAAGGCGCACCACCGGGGCGAGAAGCCGGCCGTCGTCTTCGACATCGACGACACGCTGCTGCTCAGCCTCGACTACGAGAAGCGCTACAACTACACGTACAACGCCGCCACCTGGAACGACTACGTGAACAAGGCCGACCGCCCGGCCGTCTTCGGCAGCCCGGAGCTGGTCCGCTACGCCGCGTCCAAGGGCGTCGAGGTCTTCTACAACTCCGGTCTGAGCGAGGCCCAGCGGGCCGGCGCGGTGGAGAACCTGAAGAAGGTCGGCGCCGATGTGAACCTGGACGCCGGCCACATGTTCCTGAAGGACAAGGCCGCCCCGCCGGCCTACCTCAAGGACTGCGCCACCCCGGGCACCTGGACCTGCACGACCGTGCAGTACAAGGCCGGGACGCGCGAGCACATCGAGGACGACCTCGGCTACGAGATCATCGCCAACTTCGGCGACCAGTACTCGGACCTGGACGGCGGCCACGCCGACCGCACGTACAAGCTGCCGAACCCGACGTACTTCGTCTCCTGACGGCCGTCTCCCGACGGCCGGCCCCCGTGCTCCCGCGGAGCACGGGGGCCGGGGACGCGGCCGGGGGAGCGCTACTTCACCGCCGCCCGCATCATCGCCCTCGCCACCGGCGCGGCCAGCCCGTTGCCACTGACCTCCGACCGTGCCGCGTCCGACTGCTCCACCATGACCGCCACGGCGACCTCCTTGCCGTTGCTGTCGGACTTGCCGTAGGAGGTGAACCAGGCGTACGGCGTCTTGCTGTTGTTCTCGCCGTGCTGGGCGGTGCCGGTCTTGCCGCCGACGGTCACCCCGTCGATCAGGGCGTTGGTACCGGTGCCGTCCTTGACCACCGTCTCCATGGCCGACCGGAGCTGTTCGGCGGTGGCGGAGCTGACGATCCTCGTCTCGTCCGCGCCGTCGTCGTAGTCGCGCAGCACGTCACCGCCGCTGTCGGTGATCCGCGACACCATGTGCGGCGCGACCAGCTTGCCGCCGTTGGCAATGGCCGCGGACACCATGGCCATCTGGAGTGGTGTGGCCGTGACGTCGAACTGGCCGATGCCGGACAGGGCCGTCTGCGCCTTGTCCATGCCCGAGGGGTAGACGCTCGGGTAGGCCCGCACCGGCACGTCCTGCTCCTCGTCGTTGAAGCCGAACTTCTCGGCCATCGCCCTGACCTTGTCCTGCCCCAGCTGGACGGCCATGTGCCCGAAGACGTTGTTGCACGAGTACCGCAGCGCGACCCGGATCGAGGCGTTCTCGCACGGCGCCGACTTGCTCTCGTTCGGCAGCTCGCGCACCGTGCCCGGCATGATGTACGGGTCCGGGCTGTCGGTGGGCTCGTCCACGTTCTCGTACAGCCCGTCCTCCAGCGCGGTGGCCGCCACGACCAGCTTGAACGTCGAGCCGGGCGGCAGCGGCTGGCGCAGCGCGCGGTTGGTGAGCGGCTTGTCCCGGTCCGCGTTGAGCGTCTTCCACGCCGTCCCCGCCGTACCGGCGTCGGTGAGCGTGGCGGGGTCGTACGAGGGCGTCGAGACCACCGCGAGAATCTTCCCGGTCCCGGGGTCGATCGCGACGGCCGCGCCCTTGTTGCCGCCGAGCGCGCGGTAGCCCGCCTTCTGCACGGCCGGATCGATCGTCGTGAGCACGTTGCCCGGCTCGGCGCGCTGCCCGGTGACGGTGTCCATCACCGACTTCAGCTTGGTGTCCGTGCCGTTGAGCAGGTCGGCGTAGATGCCCTCCAGCTGGGTGGGGGCGTAGGCCTGCGAGGCGTAGCCCGTCACCGCCGCGTACAGCCTGCCGTCCGTGTACGTCCGCTTGTAGGCGAGGTCGCTCCCCTTCGTCCGTGTCGAGCCGGTGATCGCCTCCCCGGCCACGATGATGTTCCCGAGGGGCCGC
This sequence comes from Streptomyces sp. NRRL S-31, assembly GCF_000718775.1. Lineage (GTDB taxonomy): Bacteria > Actinomycetota > Actinomycetes > Streptomycetales > Streptomycetaceae > Streptomyces. The sequence continues at coordinate 3,274 of NZ_JOCB01000056.1, read as the reverse complement.
GAGTAGGTCGCGATCGCGTTCCGTCGGTTGTCCTTGTCGTCCGCGAGGGCCTGACCGTCGTAGTACTGCAACCAGGTCGCCTTGGCCAGCAGGGCGAGCACAAGCAGCAGAGCGAAGACGGAAGCCCGCCTGATCGTCTTGTTCATCCCGCTCGGAAGACGAGTGAATCGCGGCGATCGTTCCCCTACGACCACTTTTCTCATCCGGCGTTCAGACAGCCGCCCGCCACGCCCGCCGCCCGGGTGCCCGGCCGCGCGCGGTCAGCGCTCCAGGATCAGCACGACCTCGTCGATCTCCCGCCCCCGGGCGTTCGCGAATCCCCGGGCCCGGGCGGCCTCCCGGAACCCGCACTTCTGGAGCACGCGCAGCGAAGCGGCGTTGTCGGCCGCCGCCCGCGCGTACAGCGGCCGTTCGGGGACCTCGGCGAGCAGGGCCCGCAGCGCGGCCGTCGCCACGCCCCGGCCCCAGTACGCGCGGTCGATCCAGTACGTCACCTCGCGTTCGCCGGCCGCGCCGTACACCGCCGCGGTCCCGGCCACCTTCCCGTCCGCCAGCACCGTGCGCAGCACGTCGGAGGTGTCGCGCAGACGCTGCCAGTAGGCGGCGAAGGACGCCCGGTCAGGGGCGCCCTCCGGGCCGAACGCGGCCATCCGGACGGCCTCCGGGTCGGTCATCTGCCGGTGGATCACGGGCAGGTCACTGTCCCGGACGGCCCGCAGCGCGATCTTCATGGCCGAGAGCCTACGGCCCGCCGGGCTCAGAGCCTGCGCGTCGCCAGCGCCAGCCGGTCCCGCGCGTCGAACAGCGCGTCCTTGATCGTCTGCTCGTGGGCGGGGGTCAGCCGGGCCACCGGGACCGAGCAGCTGATGGCGTCCCGGGCGGGCGTGCGGTACGGGATGGCCACGCCGAAACAGCGCAGGCCCAGCGTGTTCTCCTCGCGGTCGACCGCGAAGCCCTGCTCCCGGATCTGGTGCAGTTCCTCGATGAGCTTCTCCCGGTCGGTGATGGTGTGCTCGGTGAGCGCGGGCAGCGTCTCCGGCAGCAGCTTGCGCACCTGCTCGTCGGTGCAGGTGGCGAGGATCGCCTTGCCGAGCGAGGTGGAGTGGGCCGGCAGCCGGCGGCCGACCCGGGTGAAGGGGCGCAGGTAGTGCTGGGACTGGCGGGTGGCCAGGTAGACCACGTTGGTGCCGTCCAGCCGCGCCAGGTGGATGGTCTCCGTGGTGTCGTCGGAGAGCCGGTCCAGGGTCGGGCGGGCGGCGGCCACCACCTCGTCGCCGTCGATGTACGAGGTGCCGACCAGCAGCGCCCGCACCCCGATGCCGTACCGCGTGCCGGTGGCGTCCGTCTCCACCCAGCCCAGCTCCACGAGCGTGCGCAGCAGCATGTACAGACTGGACTTCGGGTACCCCACGGCCTCCTGGACCGCCGCGAGGGAGTGCATACCGGGTTGGCCGGCGAAATACTCGAGCAATTCAACGGTCCGCACCGCGGACTTGACCTGCGCCCCGCCTGTCTCGCCAGCCGACATCGCCCTTGACCCCTTCAATCGCCGGGAAATAGTCTCCGAGCGGCATATTCACCACCAGAGACGGCGTTCAGTATATCGAACGCGACTGATGGCCGACCTGGCGATACCTAGCAATACGGCCTTGACTGGCTCGACTGGAGGGACCCGCGGTGGCAGCAGCACCAGTCTGGAGTGTCGACCCGCGCACCGGGAAGCAGCGTGAACAGGTTGCGACGGAGGCCACGGCCCAGGAGGTGGACGCGGCCGTCCGGGCGGCCCACGCGGTACGCGACGCTCTCGCCGACCGCACCGTCCGCGCGGCCTTCCTGCGCTCGGCCGCCGCGGGCCTGGAGGCGGCCCGGGACGGCCTGGTCGACACCGCGGACGCCGAGACCGCGCTCGGACCGGTCCGGCTGACCGGCGAACTCACCCGCACGACGTACCAGTTGCGGGCCTTCGCGGACATCGTCGAGGAGGGCGCCTTCCTCGACGTCATCATCGACCACCCCGACGCCACCGCGACCCCGCCCGTCCCGGACCTGCGCCGCTACAAGGTGCCGCTCGGCGTCGTCGCCGTCTACTCCGCCTCCAACTTCCCCTTCGCCTTCTCCGTCGCCGGCGGGGACACCGCGAGCGCGCTCGCCGCGGGCTGCCCGGTCGTCGTCAAGGCCCACCCCGACCACCCGGCCCTGTCCGAACTGGTCGCCACGGTGCTGCGCCGGGCCGCCGCCGAGCACGGCATCCCCCAGGGCGTGGTCGGCCTGGTGCACGGCTTCGAGGCGGGCGTCGAACTGATCAAGCACCCGCTGGTGTCCGCCGCCGGGTTCACCGGCTCGGTACGCGGCGGACGGGCGCTGTTCGACGCCGCCGCCGCGCGCCCGGCGCCGATCCCGTTCCACGGCGAGCTGGGTTCGCTGAACCCGGTGCTGGTGACCGAGGCCGCCGCGGCCGAACGCGCCGAGGAGATCGGCGGCGGGCTCGCCGGGTCGATGACCCTCGGCGTCGGCCAGTTCTGCGTCAAGCCCGGCCTGGTGCTGGTGCCGTCCGGCGAGGCCGGCGACCGGCTGCTGAAGTCCCTGGCCGACGCCGTCGGCGACACCGGCGCCGGGGTGCTGCTGGACCACCGCATGCGGGACGCCTTCCTCTCCGGCGTGGCCGAACGCAAGCGACTGCCCGGTGTGGACGCGCCGGTCACCCCGGGCGCGGGCGGCGAATACGGGGTCAGCGCGGGCTTCCTGACGGTGCCGGCGGACAAGCTGGCCGCCGAGGGGGCGTACGACCTGCTCCTGGAGGAGTGCTTCGGGCCGGTGACCGTGGTGGCGCGGTACGCGGACGAGGGCGAGGCCAGGACGGTGCTGTCCCGGCTGCCGGGCAACCTCACGGCGACGGTCCAGGTCTCCGCGGACGAGGCCGCGGGCCGGGGCCGGGGCCCGGAACTGCTCGCGGAGCTGACCCCGCTGGCCGGGCGGGTGCTGGTGAACGGCTGGCCGACCGGGGTCGCCGTGGCGCCGGCCCAGCACCACGGGGGGCCGTACCCGGCGACCACCTCCACCTCGACCTCCGTCGGCGGCACGGCGATCGAGCGGTGGCTGCGGCCGGTCGTCTACCAGAACGCGCCCACGGCACTGCTGCCCGCGGAACTGCGCGACGACAACCCGCTGGGGCTGCCCCGGCGGGTCGACGGGGTCCTGGAGCGGTAGCGCCCCCGGCGGGCCGCGGTGCCGCGCCGCCGGCTCGGCGCGAGGGCCGGGGCGGGCGGGGCCGCGC
>NZ_JOCB01000055.1 GCF_000718775.1 Streptomyces sp. NRRL S-31 | reverse complement strand
GGCGGGGGCGGCGTGCGGGGCCGCGCCGTCCGGGTCCGCCGCCGCGTCCGGCCCGCCCGTCCGGCCGGCCACGGTGTGCCTGCCGCCCGCCCCGCAGTGCGACCCCACCATCACCAGGACGGTCACCAGGACGGCCGTCCTGGCCAGGCGGTAGGCGCGGGTCCGGTACCAGGGCCTGCGTCGGCGGCTACGCGGCGCCATGGGGCCGCCGGCGGATCAGCCGGAAGTACACGGCGGCGCTGACGGCGACCAGCCCCACGGCCGCCGCGGCGGCCACCGGCGAGTAGGCGGCGGCGGTGTCGATGAGCCCGCCGCCGCCCGCGTGCACACCGCCCTGCGGGCCGTCGTGGTCGCCCTGGCCCCACGACCCGTTGTTCTGCTGGTGGTTGTCGCCGTTCTGCCCGTGGTCCTCGATCTGGCCGCCGGGCGCCCCCTCCACGCGGCCGTCGTGGCAGTTGACGCGGAAGACCTTCTCCTTCAGGGCCGGGGGCACGCCCACGGTCCAGCTGATCTTGTACTGCCCGTCCGCCAGTCCCAGCGGGTCGGTGTGCCCGGCGCCGCCGGCCAGTTGGATGATGCCCGTCACGGTGGCGGCGGTGGGCAGCGGGGGCTGCGGCGTGATCGTGTACGCGATGCTGGTCAGGGTGTCGAAGTTGACGGCCTCCAGGAAGAACTTGCAGACCACCGGGTCGTCCTTCGCCGATCCGACGAACGACGGCGGGTTGGTCGAGCGCGCGTTGTGGATCCGGATGTCGCCGTTCTCCCCCTGGGCCGCCGCCTCCGGCGCCGCCACCCATGACGCGCCCGCCGCGGCGAGGGCGGCGAGGACGACGGTGGCGCCCGCGCGGGGGCCGACGGCACGGGGGAGTGTCAGGGTGGGCATGCGCGGTCCTCCGAGTTCAGACGATTTTCATACAAATCGCTCTTTCGCCTGGACTCTGCGTCATGGCCCGCGCGGCCCCCGGCAGCGACACCCGTCGCGCCGTCAGATGTCGCTCGTGCGGCGCAACCGGCGGCCCCCGGACCGCTCCCCCGTCACCCGGCCGGCCGCCTCCCGGGGGTGCCCGGACGACCGCGGCGCCACCCCGGTCGACACCAGCAGCAGGGCCCCCAGCATCACGAACGGCGCCGCCACCCCGGTCAGACCGGCGACCAGACCGGCGGCGGCCGGAGCCGCGACCTGGCCGAGCCGGTTGCCGGTCAGCCGCAGGGCGAGGGCGGTGGAGCGGGCCTCCTCGGGCGCGGCCCGCACCACCGTCGTCATCGACAGCGGCTGGCCCACACCCAGGCAGAACCCGAGGACCGTGAGCATCGCGCCGAGCGCCCACACCGGCACCGGCAGCGCGACCCCCGCGCACAGCACGGCCGCCAGCAGGCAGGTCGCGGTGAGCAGCACGGGCCGTCCGAGCAGCCGCAGCAGCGGCGTGAGGACGAGCCGGCAGGCGATGGTGGCGCCGGCCCGGAGGCCGAGCAGGACACCGACCGTCGAGGGGGCGATGCCCCGGTGCTCCCCGACCACCGGCAGATAGGCGGTGAGGATGTCGGTCGCGGACAGCACCGACAGGCTGATCAGGATGCCCGCGGGCACGCCCCGGGCCCGCAGGATGCGGCCGACCGGCACGCGCCCGGCCCGCGACGGGCGGGAGCCGACGGCCGTACGGTCCTCCAGGCGCCACAGCGAGGTGAACGCGACCGCTGCGCCCGCGCCCGCTGCGAGGAGGGCGAGCGCGCTGCCGTGCGCCCGGTCGGCGCCGCCGACGAGGGCGCCCGCGGCGACGGGGCCGACGAGCTGGCCGAGGGAGGCGCCGATGGTGAAGTGCCCGAAGTCGCGGTCCTGTTCGTGCGGCGCGGACCGGCGGGCCACCAGCGACTGGGCGCCGATCACGAAGCACAGGTGGCCGAGTCCCATCACCCCGCTCCACAGGGCCATCGTCCACAGCGAGCCCGCGAGGCCGCTGAGCGCGCAGCCACCCGCGATCAGGACCACGCCCGCGGTCAGCAGGGGCGCGCAGCGGCCGTGGTCGGTGCGCCGGCCGAGCGGTACGGCGGCGAACAGCGGCAGCAGGGCGTACACCCCGGCGATGACACCGACCGCCCGTTCGTCGGCGCCGAGCGCGAGGGCCCGGTAGGAGACGGCCGGCCGGGCCATCGACACCGCGCCCTGCGCGCAGCCGAAGGCGATGACGAGGCGGAGCAGCCAGCCGCGGTTCCCACCGGGCGCCATGAGCCGTGTCCTTTCCGAAGGATCAGACGGTGCCGAACAGGAGTGCCGCGCCGAGGACCACCAGCGAGGTGAGGGCGGCCCACTTGACCACGAACCGGGTGTGGTCGCCGAACTCGACCCTGGCCATGCCGACCAGGACGTAGACGGCCGGCACGAGCGGGCTGGACATGTGCAGCGGCTGACCGACGATCGAGGCCCGGGCGATCTCCAGCGTGGAGACGCCGTGCGCCTGGCCCGCCTCGGCGAGCACCGGCAGGATGCCGAAGTAGAAGCCGTCGTTGGACATGAAGTACGTGAGCGGGATGCTCAGCACACCGGTGACCAGGGCCATGTGCGGGGCCAGGCCGTCGGGGATGTTGCCGACCAGCCAGCCGGCCATGTGGTCGACCATGCCGGTGCCCTGGAGGACGCCGGTGAACACGGCGGCGGCGAACACCATCCCGGAGACGTTGAGGACGTTCTCCGCGTGGGCGGCGACGCGAGCCCTCTGGTCCGGCATGTGCGGGTAGTTGACGGTCAGGGCGAGGGCCGCGCCGAGCAGGAAGAGCACCGGGATCGGCAGCCACTCCATGATCATGGCGGTCAGCAGGACGAGCGTGAGCAGCGCGTTGAACCAGTACAGCCGGGGGCGCAGGGTGGGGCGGTCCGGGTCCAGGCCCTGGAAGCCCTCCTCCCCGGGCTCGTCGGGGAGACCCGCGGCAAGGCCGCCGGTCCCGCGCCGCGTACCGGAGCCGGCGCCGACGAGGACCGTCTCGGTCTCCTCCACCAGCACCTCGTCCAGCGTGAGCACGCCGAGCCGCCTGCGCTCGCGGCGGCCGAGGACGCAGGCGAGGGCGAGGACGAACAGCAGGCCCACGGCGAGGGCCGGGATCATCGGCACGAAGATGTCGCTCGCGTCGACCTTCAGCGCGGTGGCGGCCCGGGCGGTGGGGCCGCCCCAGGGCAGTGTGTTCATCACGCCGTTGGCCATGGCGGCGACACCGGTCATCACGACGAGGGACATCTTCAGCCGCTTGTACAGCGGGTACATCGCCGAGACGGTGATCATGAAGGTGGTGGAGCCGTCGCCGTCCAGGGAGACGATCGCGGCGAGCACCGCCGTGCCGACCACGATCCGCAGCGGGTCGGCCTTGCAGAACCTCAGGATGCCCCGCACGACCGGGTCGAAGAGGCCGACGTCGATCATCACACCGAAGTAGACGATCGCGAACATGAGCATCGCCGCGGTGGGGGCGAGGCCGGTGACGCCGTCGATGACGTAGTCGCCGAGCTTCGCGCCCTTGCCCACGAACACGCAGAACAGCGCGGGAACGAGCACCAGCGCCGCGATCGGCGACATCTTCTTCAGCATGATCAGGACCAGGAAGGTCGCGATCATGGCGAAGCCGAGGATGGTCAACATGAATGGATACCTAACGTTCGCCCTTGAACATCCCACCTGGGGGTCGGCGGTGCGATGACGTTAGGTCCGTCGATATGGCGTTAACAAGATGTTGACACGCGAGCAATAAGCGCAAAATTCCAGGTCACGGCGGTGAGGCGGGAGTGCGCGGCGGTGGGCTGGGGCGCCGGCCGGGTCCGTTCCGGCCGGACCCGCCTCAGTCGAGCACGCGCCCCAGGTAGGCCCGCAGCAGTTCCCGGGTCTCGGCGATGATCGCCTCGTCCCCCTGCGGATCGACCCGGAAGGCCAGTTGCACGAGGGTGTCGGCGGTCTCCACGGCGACCAGGAAGGCCCGCCGCAGGTCCGGGCCCGGGGTACGGGCCAGCGGGCCGGCGAGCAGACCGGTGAGCCGGTCGGCGACCCGGGTGTTGGGTTCGCCGTGGCGGGAGCCGACCGGGATCTGGTTGCCGAAGTCGACCAGGGAGAAGCCGGGCGCGGTCCGCTTCATGGCGAGGTACTCGTCCAGGACGGCGTCCATGGCGGCCCGCCAGTCCCCCGGGCGGGCGTCTTGCAGCCGTTCGGTGACGCGTTCGACGTACCGCTCCAGGTTGCGCTGGGCGAGGGCGTCCGCCATCTCCCGCTTGTTGCCGAAGAACCGGTAGACCGAGCCGATCGGCACGCCGGCGCGCTGGGCGACGGCGCGCGTGCTCAGGGCGTCGTAGCCGACCTCGTCGAGGAGGGCGGCGCAGGCGTCCAGGATCCTGGTCAGCCGTTCGGCGCTGCGCCGCTGGACGGGCGCGCGGCGCAGCGATGTCGCGTGGGGCACGGGCTTCATGATGCCTTTCCGCCGGGGTCCGGTGAAGCTCGTCCCAGAGTACGGAGAAGGGTGGCCCGTGCACTCACGCGCGGGGACGGCCCCTTCCCGGCGGCCCCGCGCCGCCGCCGCCGGCGCCACCGGGGTGCGATGCGGGCCCGGTTGACGGGCGCTCAGGTGCCGGCCGCGGCCGGCGGCCGCGGTGCGGCCCGCTCCGCGTCGGACACCGTGATGTCGGCGGTGTTCTCGACCGGCTTGCCGCGCACCGCCCACACCGTGCCGTCGTCGGCGTACAGCCGGGCGGTGATCCGGTGGGTGCCGTGCGGGACGCGGCCGGCGGCCAGGTGGTACGCGGGGGTGCGCAGCCGGGCGACCCGGTGGCCGTCGACGAGGAGGTGGGCGACCCCGCGGCCCATCACGGCCGCCGGCCGGGCGCCGGGCGCGGAGCAGCGGAAGTGCCGGAAGGCGAGCCGGACGTCCCAGCCGCCGGCCGCGTCCGGGATGACCTCGACGGCGACCTCGGGCGCGTCCTTCGGGGGCACCTCGCGCAGGTTGCGGCCGGTCTCGTCGGTGCCGTCCAGCACCTTCCCCACGGGTGAGGACGACACCGGGTCCCCGTGCGCCGCACCGGGCGCGCAGGCCGCCGCCCCGAAGGGCAGCAGGGCGCACACCGCGAGCGCGGCCAGGGGTCCGCGCGTCCACTTCGTCCACGACATGCCCGGGAGCGTAGAACAGCGCGGAGCCGCCCCGGATCCCCCTGGAGTCCGGTTCTCGCCCTCCCCCGGCGGGAGGACCGGGACCCCCTCTTGCGCGGGCCCCCACTCATTCCTACGGTGATGCATAGGAATCGGGACGCGAGAGCGATCGAGAGCGATGGAGCGAACATGAGCGGGGACGCGCGGAAGACCGCCGAGGGGCTGTCGTATCTGACCGGGTTCGGCAATGAACACGCCTCGGAGGCGGTTCCGGGCGCCCTGCCCGAGGGCCGCAACTCGCCGCAGCGCGCGCCGCTCGGCCTGTACGCCGAGCAGCTGAGCGGTACGGCGTTCACCGAGCCCCGGGCGCACAACCGGCGCTCCTGGCTCTACCGCGTCCGCCCCTCGGCCGCCCACCCGGCGTTCACCCGCACCGGCAACGGCGCGATCCGTACGGCCCCCTTCGCCGAGACGGTGCCCGACCCCAACCGGCTGCGCTGGAACCCGCTGCCGGAGCCGCCGGCCGGCACCGACTTCCTGGGCGGCCTGTGGACCCTGGGCGGCAACGGCGACGCGACCCAGCGCACGGGCATGGCCGTGCACCTGTACCACGCCAACGCCTCGATGGAGCGGGTCTTCTCCGACGCCGACGGAGAGCTGCTGATCGTGCCGGAGCGCGGCGGGCTGCTGCTGCACACCGAGTTCGGCCGGCTCCATGTGGAGCCGGCCCATGTCGCTCTGATCCCGCGCGGGGTGCGCTTCCGTGTGGAGCTGCTGGACGAGTCGGCTCGCGGTTATGTCTGCGAGAACTACGGGGCGCCGTTCCAACTGCCCGACCTCGGGCCGATCGGCGCCAACGGGCTGGCCAACCCCCGCGACTTCCGGGCGCCGGTCGCCGCGTACGAGGACGTCGAGGGCCCGGTGGAGGTGGTCAACAAGTTCTGCGGCAACCTCTGGACGGCCACCTACGACCACAGCCCGCTGGATGTGGTCGCCTGGCACGGCAACCATGTGCCGTACGCCTATGACCTGCGCCGTTTCAATGTGATCGGCACCATCTCCTATGACCACCCCGATCCGTCGATCTTCACGGTGCTGACCTCCCCGTCGGACACCCCGGGCCTGGCCGGCGTGGACTTCGTGGTCTTCGCGCCCCGCTGGCTGGTGGGTGAGGACACCTTCCGGCCGCCCTACTTCCACCGGAACGTGATGAGCGAGTACATGGGCCTGGTCGAGGGCGCGTACGACGCCAAGGCGGAGGGCTTCGTGCCCGGCGGCGGCTCGCTGCACAACATGATGTCGGCGCACGGCCCGGACCGGGAGACGTTCGACCGGGCGAGCGCGGCCGAGCTGAAGCCGCACAGGATCGACGACGGGCTGGCCTTCATGTTCGAGACCCGCTGGCCGGTGACGCTCACCCCGCAGGCCGCCGGGGCGGACCACCTCCAGCGGCGCTACGACGACGTGTGGCAGGGGCTGGAGCGTCACTTCCGGGGGTGACGGCCCGGCCGGCCACCATTGCGCCCGACGTTCCCCGCCAGGTACGGATAGCCGCGTGACCTCCTTCGCTCCGGATTCGATCGTCCTGAACCGCAAACTGCCGCTGTGGTACCAGGTGTCGCAGTCGCTGCGCGCCTCGATACTGGGCCGCTCCCCCGAGGACCCGCTGCGCCTGCCCACCGAGGAACGGCTGGCGGAGCACTACGGCGTGAGCGTGCTGACCATGCGGCAGGCGCTGAAGGAGCTGGAGGACGAGGGGCTGATCAGCCGGCACCGGCGGCGCGGCACGTTCATCGAGCCCGGGGTCCGGCGCGGGGCGCCGGTGCGGCTACTGGGCTCGGTGGACGCGATCGTGGCCCAGCAGTCCGGGATGACGACCGAACTGCTGGACCACGGGCGGGTGCCGGTGCCGGCCGGGCTCGCCGAGTACTTCCCGGACCTCGCGGAGGTCGCGGCCTACCACCGGCTGCGCAGCGACGAGAAGACCGGCGAGCCGACCAACCACGCCGTCAACCACGTCCGGCCCGACCTGGCCGACCGCGTCGACCCGGACGACCTGGTCCGCTGGCCGATGACGAAGGTGCTGCGGGACGTGGTGAAGGCGGACATCAGCCGGATCACGGACACCGTGCAGGCCCGGCTCGCCGACCCGGAGACGGCACGGCTGCTCCAGGTCCCGCTGCTCAGCCCGATCCTGCACTACACGGGCGTGACGTACGACACCGAGGGCCGGGTGCTGGACGTGGCGGTCATCCACTACCGGGGGGACCGCTTCTCGTTCACCGTCACCCTCGACGCCACCTGATCCCGGGGACGGTCCAGGCCGTACCATGCCGAGCGTGACGCACGACGACGCTCCGCCGCTGGCGGACCTCATGCCGTGGTCCGTCGCACCCCTGCGGCTGGGCCGCGCCTGGCCGACGGCGCCCGATCCGGCCGCGCTGAGGGCCCGCTGGGACGCCCTGCTGAAGGCCGGGGGGCCGGACCGCGAGGCACTGTTCGGACCGAGCCGCGCCCGTGATCTCACCTCGGCGGTGGGCCAGTTGCCGGGCCGGCCCACCGGTACGGAGCGGCTCGCGCGTGCCACGGGACCCTGCGCGGAGCCGGTCCGGGTGCTGGCCGCGCCGTTCGACGAGCGGTGGCTGATCCCGGACCACCGGTTGATCGACGCCGCCCGCCCGGAGCTGTGGCGGGTGGCGGACGCCCGTCAGGTCTTCACGGTCGAGACCGGGGACGCCGGCCTCCCGCTGCTGGCGACCGGGCTGCTGCCCACACTGCGCACCGGCCGCGTCCGCCCGCTGCACCGCCGCCCCGGCGGCACGGAACCGAACCTGGCCCCCGGTCTGCTGGACCACCTCGCGGCCCGGCTGGGCGCCCGCCCCACCGCGTCCGACGTGCTGGCGTGGATCCTGGCGACGGCCCGCCCCGACCTCGCCGTGCCGCTCACGGACGACCCCGGCGTGTGGGCGGCCGGTGTGGAGCTGGGCCGCCGGGCGCTGTGGCTGATGCGCCGGGACGGGGAACGCCCCAAGCTGCCGGGCGGTCGCCGGCCGTACGTCCGCGCACCCCTGCCGGGCCTCCCCCGCACCCTCCGCTACGACCGCGACGAGGAGACCCTGCACCTGGACGAGGGCCGGATCTCCCCCGTCCCGTCCGCGGCGTGGGACTTCGAGGTGGCCGGGGTCCGGGTCCTGGAGAGCTGGTTCGCGGCCCGCACCGCGCCGGCCGAGCCGGGCACGCTCGACGCGATCCGTCCGGCGGCCTGGCCGCAGAGCTGGACCTCGGAGCTGCTGGAACTGATCACCGTCCTGGCGCTGCTGGCCGGCGTACGGGCGGAGCGGGCCGGGTTGACGCTGGTGTCGGCCGTCACGGCGACCGGCCTGCGGGAGGCGGGCGTCCTGCCGCCCCCCGGCCCGGCCCGCCGCCCCGCCTCCGTGCTGGACCACCGCGAAGAGGGCCCCGAGGGCCAGTTCACTCTGGTCTGACCGGGCGTACGGCGGCGCGGGGCCGTCTCCGGCCGGGGGTGTCCCCGGTGCCCTCGGCCCGCTCCTCGTTCACTTGGCGTCGCGTTCCGGGGCCGGGCCCGGCCGGTGCGGCGCGAACGCGTCGAGGACCCGCTCCAGCGCCCGCTCGAACACCGCTTCCAGGTCGACCGGCCCGAAGTCCTCCCGGAAGGCCGCCGCCATCCTCGGATACGCGCCGGAGGCGAGCCGGCCGCCCAGGTAGCCGGCGCGCGCCGCGTCCTCCTCCTCCTGGGACCAGGGCAGGGCGCGCGCCCGTTCGGCGGTGTCGAGTTCGTTGCGGACGTACGTCGTCACGACGCCGTTCAGCATGGCGATCAGTTCGATCTTGGTGCCGTTGGCCGCCTCCAGCGGGTCCAGGCAGGCCAGGCAGTGTTCCAGGAAGCGCAGGGCGTGCGGGCTGAAGCCGTGGACGGGGGACATCAGCCGCGGCACCCACGGGTGGCGCCGCATCAGCGCGCGGGTCTGGTGCCCGACCCGGCGCAGATCGGCCCGCCAGTCACCGCTCGGCTCCCACAGCTCGTGCTCCGCGGCGACCGCGTCCATCATCAGCTCGTACAGGTCCTCCTTGCGGGGGACGTAGTTGTACAGCGACATGGTGCCGCAGCCCAGTTCGGCCGCCACGTGCCGCATCGACACCGCGTCCAGCCCCCGCGCGTCGGCGATCCGGACGGCGGCGGCGGCGACGTCGTCGCGCGTGTACGCCGGCCTCGGGCCCCGGCCGGCGCGCTCGGGACGCGCCCAGATCACCTCGGGGACGGCCCCTCGGTCTGCCATCGGTCATCACCTCGGCCTCCATCCTAGTTACGTACACCGTACGTAGTGCGCTATGGTCCCGGCATGACTACTACGTACACCGTACTTAGTGAAGGTCTGGAGAAGCGCTTCGGCGCCGTGCGCGCCCTGCGCGGGCTGGACCTGGCCGTCGCCGAGGGCACGGTCTGCGGGCTGCTGGGGCCCAACGGGGCGGGGAAGACGACGGCGGTGCGGCTGCTGACCACGCTGCTGCGCCCGGACAGCGGCTCGGCCCGCGTCGCCGGGCACGACCTGGTCCGGGAGGCGGCGGCCGTGCGGCGCCGCATCGGTGTCACCGGGCAGTACGCCTCGGTCGACGGGGACCTCACCGGCCGGGAGAACCTGCGGCTGTTCGCCCGGCTGCACCGGGTGCGCGGACCGGCCGCCCGCGCCCGCGCCGACGAACTGCTGGAGCGCTTCGGACTGACCGGGGCCGCGGACCGCAGGGCGTCGACGTACTCCGGCGGCATGCGGCGCCGGCTGGACCTCGCCGCGAGCCTGGTCCGCCGCCCCGACGTGCTCTTCCTGGACGAGCCGACCACGGGACTCGACCCCGCCAGCCGCGCCCGCGTCTGGCAGGCGGTGCGCGAACTGAAGGCGGAGGGCACGACGGTGCTGCTGACCACGCAGTACCTGGAGGAGGCCGACCGGCTCGCCGACGACATCGCCCTGGTGGACCGGGGCCGGGTCGCGCACACCGGTTCCCCCGCCGAACTCAAGGCGGCCGTCGGCTCGCACGCGGAGGCGGTGGTCGCGGACGCGGACGCGCTGCCGCGGGCAGCGGCAGTGCTCGACCGGCTGACGGGCCGGGAGCCGGTGTTCGACCGCGTGCGCCACGCCGTCGGCGCGGTCACCACCGACCCGACCCTGACCCTGCCCCGCCTGGTGCGTGAACTAGACACGGCCGGCGTGCCGTTGCTGGACGCGAGCATCCGGCCGCCCACCCTCGACGACGTCTTCCTGCGACTGACCGGGCAGACCACCGACAGCAAGGAGCCCGTGGCATGAGCGCGTTGGCCCACGACGGACTGGCGATCACGGGCAGGCAGCTGCGCCGGGTCCGCAACAACCCGGGGCTGGCGGTCCTGACCCAGCTGATGCCGGTCAACATGCTGCTGTTCTTCGGGTACGTGTTCGGCAGCGCGCTGGCGGTGCCCGGCCCCGAGTACCGCTCCTTCCTGGTGCCCGGACTGCTCGTCGCCACCGCCGTCGGCGGGCTGATGACGGGCATGTTCCAGGCCGCGCAGGACACCCACCGGGGGGTGACGGACCGGCTGCGCACCATGCCGGTGAGCCGGGCCGCCGTACCGCTCGGGCAGGCGGTCGCCGACCTCGTCGTCACGGCGGTGGGCACCGTGCCGCTGCTGCTGACCGGGCTGGCGGTGGGCTGGCGGATCGAGGGATCGGCGGCCGGGGCCGCCGGTGCCGTGGGGCTGCTGCTGTTCTTCCGGTTCGCCTGCACCTCGGCCGGCATCCTGCTGGGACTGCTCAGCCGCAGCGAGGAGGCGGCCGGCCAGCTCGGGGCCTGCTCGTTCGTGCTGCCGCTGCTGTCCGACGCCTACATCCCGACGGACGGACTGCCGGGCCGGCTGCGCACGCTCGCCGAGTGGAACCCGATCAGCGCGGTGACCACCGCCCTGCGGGAGCTGTTCGGCAACGCGCCGGTCCCCGAGGGCGCCGCCTGGCCGGTGGCCCACCCGATCGCCGGGTCGCTCGCCTGGTGCGCGGCCCTGACCGCGGTGTTCCTGCCCCTGGCGGTGCGGGCGCACGCGCGCGCCGCACGCTGACCGGCTGCTGACAGCGGGGCCGCCCAGGGGAGATCATCCACCCCATGGACCGACTCCCCCTGCCCCTGGAGGGCATCACCGTCGTCGCCGTCGAACAGGCCGTGTCCGCGCCCTTCGCGACCCGGCAGCTCGCCGACCTGGGCGCCCGGGTCATCAAGGTGGAGCGGATCGACGGCGGCGACTTCGCGCGCGGCTACGACACGGCGGCCCGCGGGCTCGCCTCGCACTTCGTGTGGTGCAACCGCGGCAAGGAGTCCCTCGCGCTGGACCTGAAGGACCCGCGCGGCCTGGACGTCGTACGGCGGCTGGTCGCGGACGCGGACGTGTTCGTGCAGAACCTCGCGCACGGCGCGGCGGCCCGGCTCGGCCTGGACGCGGCCACGCTGTGCGCCGCCCACCCGCGGCTGGTCGCCGTGGACATCTCGGGCTACGGCGGCTCGGGGCCGTACGCGGACAAGCGGGCGTACGACATGCTCGTGCAGTGCGAGGCGGGGCTGGTGTCGGTGACCGGGACGCCGGAGCAGCCGGTGAAGGCGGGCATCCCGGCGGCGGACATCGCGGCGGCCATGTACGCCTTCTCGGGTGTGCTGGCCGCGCTCGTGCGGCGCGGGACGACCGGCCGGGGCGGGCCGGTGGAGGTGTCGATGCTGGAGGCGCTCGCCGAGTGGCTGGGGCATCCGCTGCACCACGCGATGCACGACGGCGAGCCACCGGCGCGCACCGGGCTCGCGCACGCCGTGATCGCGCCCTACGACGCCTATCCGACGGCGGACGGCGGGCGGGTGCTGCTGTCCGTGCAGAACGACCGGGAGTGGGGGCGGCTGGCCGGACAGGTCATGGGCCGCCCCGAACTGGCCGCCGACCCGGCGTTCGCGACGAACGCCGCGCGGGTGGCGCACCGGGAGCGGACGGACGCGCTGGTCGCGGGGGCGCTGCGGACGCTGGACACCGAGGAGGCGCTTACCCGGCTGGAACGGGCCGGCATCGCCTGCGCCCGGCTGCGGGACCTGCGTGAACTGGCGGAGCATCCGCAGCTGGCGGCCCGGGAGCGGTGGCGTCGGGTGGGATCGCCGGCCGGGCCGCTGAAGGCACTGCTGCCGCCCATCACACTGCCGGGCGGGGACGAGGCACGGATGGGTGACGTACCCGCGCTCGGGCAGCACACCGGAGCGCTGCTGCGTGCCGTGGGGATGACGGACGACGAGATCGCAGCGCTACGCCGGGACGGTGTGGCGGCCTGAGCGCGGGCATCCCCGCGCCGTGGCCGCGCCGGTGGCAGGTCGGTGACCCGCTCCGGCGGCCGGTCAGTGCCCGCCGAACAGCGAACGGCGCAGCCGGCGCAGCGGCGCGAACAGGGAGACGTGGCGGACCCGCGCACCCCGGTCGCTGCGCGTGTGCGCGGAGCTTCGCGCCGTCAGTTCACGCATCAGTGACGTCGCCTCGAGCGTCTCCCGCTGCGGTATGGCGGGTCCCGCCAGCACCGAGAGATGGCGGTCGAGGCGCGAACTGGTCGCGCTGCTCCCGCAGGTGATCGCAGGGACCCTCGCCCTGCTGCGCACTGTTATCTGTTCCATGTCACTCCCCACCCGTACGAGTCACCCGGCCCGGGCAGGGTAACCCTATCGCCCCACCGGGGCACGCCGGTATCGCGGCCACAGGATTCACCTTCCCCGTAAGGGTGTTGACCATCCCCGTTCGACTACTCTCCGAAGGCAACCGATTTCAGGGCGAGTTGGACAGCGGGTCGACCGGTGGGCCGCACCGGGCCCCCGTCGGGCTCGACGGTCACGGTGCGTGATGTCGCGGAGGAGTCGGATCCTTCACGGTCATGGGCGTGTCGCCCGCCGGAAGCCCGGGGGAACGCGGTGGCGCCGGGGGTGCGGGAGCCGGTGCCGGTGTACGCGCCGCCGTGTCCGCCGGGGGTGACGACGACCTCCGCCGCGGAAGCGATCACTCCGATACCCCGCGACCGCCACCGTCCCCGCCGTGCACCGCGCGGGCGACGGGGACGGCCGCAACGTGGGCGATCTCACGTGCCCGAGTTCACCCCGAAGAGCGAGCCCCTACGTCACGCCGCATTGGTGAGCACCGGCAGGTAGCCACCGGACTGGCCGGACGCGGTCGGGTGGTACGACTCGCCGATGTCGAGCCAGTCGACGCTGTGCAGCCAGGAGTCGGCGGAGCAGATCTCGTGGCCGGTGAACGTGGAGCGGACGTCACCGAAGACGAAGCCGTGGGCGGCGACGCGGGTCTTGATGGTGGCGTTCATGTAGTCGGCGGCGTCGTTGATCGCGGACCGCTTGGTCTCGGAGAGCCCGAGGCACGACTGGCCGAGCAGGTAGAAGCGGGGGTAGCCGATGACGACCACCCGGGCGGACGGGGCCTTGGCGCGGATGGAGTCGTAGACGGTGTCCAGCTTGCCGGGGAGCGTGTTCGCGACGTACGCCCTGGCGGTGTTGATGCGGGAGAGGCAGGAACTGTCGGACTGGAGCACACAGGTCGTCATGACGTCGGAGAAGCCCGCGTCGTTGCCGCCGATGCTGATGGACACCAGTGAGGTGGAGGAGTTCAGCGAGCCGAGCTGGTTCGCGAGCACGTCGTCCGTCTTCGCGCCCGAGCAGGCGGTGAAGGCGAACGAGGAGGGGCTGTGGGCGGCGTTCCACAGGTAGGGGTACGCCTTCGTGCTGCGCTTGCAGTCGCCGCTTGAACTGATGTAGCTGCCTGAACCCACCCCGGAGGAGTAGGAGTCACCGAGCGCCACGTAGCCGCCGGCCGCGGCCGTCGTGGACGCCTGCGCCGAAGCGGCCCCGGTGAGACCGAGGCCGACGGCGAGGAGGAGCGAGGTAACGAATCCGGTAAGTCGGGAACGTCTCATGGAACCTCCGTCTAGCAGGATCTCCGCCACAACCGTGGTAGCAGCTACGCGTGTTGACAGGAAGTGTTCATGCCAAAAATTTGATTCCTCGACAGGATCGGCCCGAGACGTTCACCGCTCATGTATTGCGTGTGCATGTCAGGTCTGTTGACTCCTCGCCAACTCCCTTGTCCCGCACGCGAGGACGGACGGAGGCTTTCCTCGGTCCCGGAGTGGAACGCGACGCTCCAGGGCCGTGCGCGCGAGCCCGCGCGCACCCCCGCGCGCGCCGCGCCCCGAGCGCGCACCGCCAGCAGGAGGACTCCCCCGCAATGGCACACCTGCGTACCCACAAGCTCCGCACAGCCACGCTCACCGGCGTGGCCGCCGCCGCCCTCGTCGGCGGGCTCACCGCCCTGCCCGCCCAGGCGGCCCCGGCCACCGGCACGGTGCTCGCCGCGCACTCCCCCACCGCCGTCCACGGCAGTTACCTCGTCACCCTCAAGAAGACGGCCGGTTTCACGGCCTCGTCCGGCACCGGCAAGGCGCTGGTCGAGCGGTACGGCGGCACGGTCCGCAAGACCTTCCGCGCCGCCCTGAACGGCTACACCGCCCACCTCACCGCGGACCAGGCCGCGCGACTCGCCGCCGACCCGGCGGTGGCCGCCGTGGAACAGGACCAGCGCGTCCACCTGGCCGACACCACCCAGTCCGACGCCCCCTGGGGCCTGGACCGCATCGACCAGGCCGGCCTGCCGCTGTCCGGCACCTACACCTACCCGGACAGCGCCGGCGGCGGGGTCACCGCGTACGTCATCGACACCGGCGTCCGCATCACCCACAGCCAGCTCGGCGGCCGGGCCGCGTACGGCTACGACGAGGTGGAGAACGACACCACCGCCCAGGACGGCAACGGCCACGGCACCCATGTGGCCACCACCATCGCGGGCTCCACCTACGGTGTGGCCAAGAAGGCGAAGATCGTCGCCGTGCGCGTGCTCGACGCCAACGGCTCCGGCACGACCGCCGGGGTGGTCGCCGGCGTCGACTGGGTGACCGCGCACCACAGCGGCCCCTCGGTCGCCAACCTGTCACTCGGCGGCTCCGCGTCCACCACGCTGGACACGGCGGTGCGCAACTCCATCGCCGGCGGCGTCACCTACGCGATCGCGGCCGGCAACAGCAACGCCAACGCGTCCTCGTACTCCCCGGCCCGGGTGACCGAGGCCCTCACCGTCGGCGCCACCACCGGCTCCGACGCCCGGGCGAGCTTCTCCAACTACGGCTCGGTGCTGGACCTGTTCGCGCCCGGCTCGTCCATCACGGCCGGCTGGAACACGAGCGACACCGCCACCAACACCATCTCCGGCACCTCCATGGCCACCCCGCACGTGGCCGGTGCCGCCGCCGTCTACCTCTCCGGGCACACCTCGGCCACCCCGGCCCAGGTCGCCACGGCCCTGGTCGGCGGCGCCACCCCGGGCGTGCTGAGCGGCGTGGGCAGCGGCTCCCCGAACAAGCTGCTGAAGCTCGTCCCGTAAGGTCCCATAAGGTCCCGTGCGGTCCCGCTAGTCCGCCGGCAGCCGTTCCCCGGGGGCGCGCCCGGCCTCCGGGGAACACCCGCGCCCGGTCCCGGAGAACTCCCGCGCCCGGCCCGGGGACCGCTCCACCGGCACGGCGTCGGGGCGGAAATGCCGTGCGCGGAGCCCCTCCGTGCCGGATCATGGCGGCATGTCCGCGAACCCACACGACGCCCTGCCGATCCGGCTCCACGTCGACGACTCCGACTCGCCGTCCGACGTCGTGGACGCCCTGTTCCTGGGCCGCTTCGCGACGGGCGAGCAGCCGTACTCGCACGCGGTGAACATCGACCGCGTGCGCTCCGGCGCGACCCTGCTGCCGGAGGGTGCCCGGGTGCTGCGGGTGGCCCGGGACGACGACCGCAGCGCGACCCTCGCCGAGGGGGACGGCTGGACCCTGCTGGTCTCCCGGTGGAACCGGGGCGCGGACGTGACGGTCAGCGCGACCAGCGCCGAACTGGCCAAGACGGTCCTGGAACGGGCCACGGACGGCGCCGCCGACGAGCCCGAACCACAGCCGGAGAACGTGACGATGGGGTTCTGGTACGTCTCCCCGCGGCGCGGCCCGCACCGCACCACCCGGCAGATCTCCGCGGGCACCTGGGAGGAGGTCCGGCCCAACTACACGGCACCGGTGGCGGAGGCGATGGACCGCCTGATGCGGACGACGCCCGCGGACATCGCCGGCCGGCTGCTGCTGCTCCACGGCCCGCCGGGCACCGGCAAGACCTCCGCCCTGCGCACGCTGGCGCGGTCCTGGCGGGACTGGTGCCAGGTGGACTGCGTCCTCGACCCGGAGCGGCTCTTCTCCGACGTCGGCTATCTGATGGACATCGCGATCGGCGAGGACGACGGCGCCGGCAAGGGCCGCTGGCGCCTGCTGCTGCTGGAGGACTGCGACGAGCTGATCCGCGGCGAGGCCCGCCACACCGCGGGCCAGGCCCTGTCCCGGCTGCTCAACCTCACCGACGGCCTGCTCGGGCAGGGCCGCAACGTCCTGGTCGGTGTCACCACCAACGAGGACCTGGAGCGGCTGCACCCGGCCGTGGTCCGCCCCGGCCGCTGTCTCGCCCGCATCGAGGTGGGGCCGCTGACCCGCCGGGAGGCGGTGGACTGGCTCGGCACCGAGGAGGGCGTCGGCCGGGAGGGGGCGACCCTGGCCGAGCTGTACGCGCTGCGCCGGGGCACGGCGCCGACGTCGGTGCCGGGAGCCCGGGAGGGAGCGGACGCGGGGCTGTACCTGTAGGTGCTTCCATGGGGGTATGACCCTGTGTGTGGGCACGTCGGGGTGGCAGTACGCGGACTGGCGGGAGCTGGTGTACCCGGCCGGGGTGCCGACGCGGCTGTGGCTGGAGGAGTACACCCGGCTCTTCGCGACCGTGGAGATCAACAACGCGTTCTACCGGCTGCCGTCGTACGACACCTTCGCCGCCTGGCGGGTGCGGGTCCCGCCGGACTTCGTGGTCGCGGTCAAGGCCAGCCGGTACCTCACCCACATCAAGCGGCTCAAGGACCCCGGGGAACCGGTGCACCGGCTGATGACCCACGCGGCGGGGCTCGGCGACCGGCTGGGCCCGGTCCTCCTCCAGCTCCCGCCCACCCTGCGCGCCGATCCGCCCCTGCTGGACGCCTGCCTGGCCGGCTTCCCGCCCGGTACACGGGTCGCGGTGGAACCCCGCCACGACTCCTGGTGGACCCCGCGGCTGCGGCGGGTCCTGGAGTCCCGGGGCGCGGCCCTGTGCTGGGCTGACGTCCTGGCCCGCCCCGTCACCCCGCTGTGGCGCACCGCCGACTGGGGCTACGTCCGCTTCCACCAGGGCCGCGCCCGGCCCTGGCCGCGCTACGGCAGGCGGTCCCTGGAGACATGGGTGGACCGGGTCGCGACGACCTGGCCGGACGGGGAGGACGTGTACGCGTACTTCAACAACGATCCGGGCGGTGCGGCGGTGGCCGACGCGGTGGCCTTCGGGAGGGCGGCGCGCAGGGCGGGGCTGCCGGTGACCCGGACCCCGCAGCCCTCGGCGCCGCGCTGACCTACTCCCCGTAGGCCGCGCGCAGGGCGTCCCGCACGGCGGCCAGCGCCTCCTTCTCCGCCAGCCCCAGCCGGCGCGCGCGCTCCGCGTACGCCTGCGCGGCCAGCGACGCCTCCCGCTCCGCGGCGGACCCGGCGGCGGCCACGAAGGTGCCGTTGCGCCCGCGCGTCTCGATCACCCCGTCGCCCTCCAGTGCCCGGTACGCCTTGGCCACCGTGTTCACGGCGAGCCCCAGGGACTCGGCCAGGCCCCGCACGGTCGGCAGCCGGTACCCCACCGGCAGGGTTCCGGACCGCGCCTGCGCGGAGATCTGCGCCCGCACCTGCTCGTACGGGGGCGCGCTGTCGTCGATGCGGATCTTCAGGCTCACAGGGGCGATTGTCCCGCACCCGCCGGAAAATGAGAGGCGCGGTGGTATCCCGCGCCGTACCGTCCCTGCCCATGACCGTCCTCGTGCGCGACCTCCGCCCCGACGACCCGGCCGACGCGGCGGGCTTCGCCCGTGTCCGCCGGCTCGCCCTGCCGTACCTCCTGTTCACCGCGGAGTCGGTACGGCACACGGCCCTCCGGATGCACCCGGGCGCCCGGTTCCGGCCGCTCGTCGCGGAGGAGGACGGCGAGGTGATCGGCACGGCGCAGATCCATCTGGTCCATGACGCCGCCGAACCGGGCCAGGCCTGCCTGAACGTCTACGTCCGCCCGGACCGGGCCCACCGGGGTGCCGGCCGGCTTCTGGTGGAGGCCGGCGAGGAGTACCTGGGGTCGCTGGGGGCGACCAAGCTGTTCGCATGGGTACTGGACGAGCCGGCCAACCGGGCCTTCGCCGAGCGGCGCGGCTACCGCCCGGGCCGCTCCGCCCACTTCCTCCGGCTCGACCTGGCGCACGGCACCCTCCCGCCGCGGCCGGAGGTGCCGGCCGGCGTCGAACTGCGCACGGCCGCCGACTTCGCGGACGATCCCCGGCCGCTGTTCGCGCTGGACGCGGAGACGATGCTCGACGAGCCGAGCGACGTGGCGTACGCGCTGGCGGATTACGACGCCTGGCTCGCGGAGACCTGGCGGCACCCGCTGCTGGACCGGGAGCTGACCACCGTCGTCTGTGCCGACGGCCGGCCGGTCGCGTTCACCGCGGCCTACACCGACGGCGACGGCCGCTACTCCACCGCGATGACCGGCACCGCCCGCACCCACCGCGGCCGCGGTCTGGCCAAGCTCGCCAAGGCGCGGTCCCTGCACCGGGCCCAAGCCGCCGGTCTCACCGACGCGTTCACGGGCAACGACACCGGCAACGCCCCGATGATCGCCGTCAACAAGTGGCTCGGGTACCAGACCTGCGCGACGGAGGTACGTTATGTCCGCGAACTCGGCTGATCCGGCGGGCCAGGTGGAGGTCGTCCTGGTCAAGGCGGGCCGGACGAAGATCCGTTATCCGGCGGAGCTGCTGCGGGACGACGGCACCCGGATCGCCGTACGCGCCCTGTGGGCGGGTTCCGGCGTCCGCGACTTCGGTTTCGTGCGCTTCGAGCCGGGTGACGTGTTCACCGAGTACTACTGGCGCGACCGCTGGTACTCGGTGAAGGAGGTCCGCGCCGCGGACGGCTCCGTCAAGGGGTGGTACTGCGATGTCACCCGGCCCGCGGTCCGTTCCGGCGCCGAGCTGGTCGTGGAGGACCTCGACCTGGACCTGTGGCGCTCCGCCGACGGGCGGGACGTGCGGCGCCTGGACGAGGACGAGTTCGCCGCGAGCGGGCTGCGGGAGGCGGACCCGGACGCCGCGTCCGCCGCGGAGGCAGCGCTCGACACGCTGGAGGCGCTGGCGTACCGGGACGGCGGTTTCGCGGAACTGCTGGCATGACGGACCGGGGTGGGGCGGTATCACACCGTCACTCTCCACGGCATGGCGTGTCCGCACAGTGGCTCCCCGTGCGCCCGACGGATCGTCGGTGACCGCGCATCCCCGCCCCCTTCCGGGGCATCCGCAACGCCGTGCGTGTACTTCCCCCGTATGACCGGAGGGTGACACGGGCCACGGACGGCCCGGACGTGACAGCCGTCACAGACATTCCGGCACCGATGGGCAATTCTCCCCAAAAGCGTCTATCTGCGCGCCGACGCGGAACTCGGTGGGCACCGAAGGAGGCAGCCATGCGCCGTACCACCACGCAGAAGCCCCTGAAGAGGACGGACAGCCGCCGGAGCCGCGAGGAGCCGGAGCAGCGCCCGGCGGGCCGCCCCGAGGTGCGCGCGGACATCGCGCGCACCTGGTGGCCCGACGGCTGACGCCGGGCCGTCCCCGGCCGGCCGCTCGCGGTGGTGCGCGCGGAACGGGCGCCTGCCTCAGCGCCCATGGGATCCCGCCCGTCGGCCCGGCCCGCCCGGGCCGGTCGGCGAGGGTTCCGGGGCCTGTCCGGCGGCTCAGGCCGGACAGGCCCCGGGGGCGCGTCAGCTGAACACCGAGGCGCAGCCGGTGGCGGTGGCGTGGGCCGGGTCGAGCGCGTTGGCCACCTCGTGGAAGGCGATCCGATCGGACAGGCCGATGGCGAGGTGCTCGGAGAGGTCGAGCGGGCAGAGGTCCTGGAGCAGGACGTTGCGGACGTCGGAGCCGCTCAGGTACTGGGTGCGCCAGGGGGTGACCACCTCGTCCTGCCGGGTGGCGATGACCGTGTAGCGCACTCCGGGGACGGTGTCGCCGCCCGCGTTGAGCTTGGTGAGGAAGGCGGAGCCGGCGATCTGGTCGGCGAGGCCGGGGGTGGTGGCCTTGAGCAGGTCCTCGGCGCCGGGGAAGTACGGCAGCAGGTGGGTGAGTCCGTCGAGGTCGGTGCCGTGGTTGTCGGGGGCGATGCCGACGAGGGCGTTCACCTTGGCCGCTCCGCCGAGGAACTTCAGGTAGTAGCGGGGCATCATGCCGCCCTGGGAGTGGCCGACCAGGTCGGCCTCGGCGGCTCCGGTGGCGGCGAGCACCGTGTCGACGAAGGCGGACAGCTGTCCGGCCGACTTGTCGATGGGGCCGAGGCCGTTGAAGAGCGGGACGCCCGGGAGCTGCCCGTAGTCGAGGGAGTAGACGCAGTATCCGCGGCCGACCAGGTACGGGGCGAGGCCGAGCCAGTTGTCGACCGAGTTGCCGAAGGTGCCGTGGACGAGGACGACGGGGCGGGGATGCGCGGCGGAGGGCTTGCAGGAGTAGTCGTTCCAGCCCGAGGCGGTGGCGTCGGAGGCCGTGGCGGCGGCGGCCGGTACGACGGCGACGGCGGCGGTCAGGAGCAGCGCGGCGAGGGGTCTGAGCACTCGCTTCCAGGGCAGCATCGTGTGGTCTCCTTGCGGCTCACGGGAGGTGCACGGCCTAACCCTGTGATCCGGATCACGGGATGCTGTTCATCCGTCAAGTTACGGGCGAGTAGGTCGGGTGTGAAGTTACGCGTCGGTAAAAACTTCCGGTGGTGACCGGCGGCCCCTGGGCCGCCGGGGACGACCGGCCGCGCACCCGCCCCGGGCGTCACGCCGCCAGCGTGCCCGGCAGCACCGCGCGCGGCCCGAACCTGGCCCGCGCGCGGTCCGCGACCTCCTCCAGACGGCGCACCTTCTCGTCCACGGGGTCGAAGGTGAGCTGGTGGGCGGCCTGGCCGGCGGGGGTCAGGCCCTCGGCGCGCAGGGCGAGCGCGCGGACCCGGGCCCGCTGGAGGCCGAGCGCCTCGTACATGCCGTAGGCCGCCGCGGTCAGCGCCGCCGAGTGCGCGGTCGGCTCCGCCAGGGTGCGGCTGCGGGTGGTGGAGGAGCGGTCGGCGTACCGCACGGTGAGGGTCAGGGTGCGGCAGACCGTCTCCACCGCGCGCAGCCGGGCGCCGGTCTCCCCGGCGGCCGCCAGCAGCGCCGCGCGGTGCCGGGAGGGGTCCAGCTCGTCCACGGCGAAGGCCCGTTCCGCCACCAGCGACCGGGAGACGGCGTTCGGGACGACCCGGCCGCGGTCGAGGCCGCCCGCCCGCTCCCGCAGCTCCCGGCCGGCCTTCGCACCGATCAGCCGCTGAAGCGTGGACAGCGGCGCGGCGGCGACCCGGCCCAGGGTGTCCAGGCCGTACTCGCCCAGGGTGCGGGCGGTCGCCGGGCCGACGCCGGGCAGCGCGGCGACGGGCTTGCCGGCGAGGAACTCGGCGGCGGCGTCCCCGGGCACCGCGCGGGTCACCCCGGGCCGGGCGTCGCGCAGCGCCACGCGGGCCAGCATCGGGCCCGGTCCGGCGCCGATCACGCAGTCGACGCCGTAGCGCGCGAGGGCCCGTACCCGGATCACCGCGGCCAGTTCCACCGCGCCGCGCCCGAAGTACCGCTCGGCGCCGCCCAGGTCGGCCAGCGCCCCGTCCGGCGGCAGCGCCTCCACGACCGGGGTGAACTCCTGGAGCAGGCCGAGCAGTTCCGGCAGGGCCACCTCATGCGGGGGTGACGGCTGGAAACGTACGCAGAGGATGGTCATCCCGCACTCCCCGGACTCCGGTGCCACAACTTCCTGATCGCCGCGGGCCCTTGCGCGGCGTCCTGGCCGGCGGGCCGCAGATCGGCCCAGGGGTGCATCTCGTACCCCGTGGGCATGCGGATCGTGCGGTCCGCCATCGGGTCGCGGGCCGCGGAGCCGGCCGGCGCGGGCAGCCCGTCGGACCCGGCGAGCCGGGCCCGGGACGGACCACCGCCGTCCCGCGCCCCGGCCCCGTCCGCGGCGGGCGGTCCGGCCAGCCGGGCCGCGACCCCGGCGAGCCCCTCCCGCTGCCGCACGTCGGCCAGTTCGGCGAGGTTCCAGGCGGCGGAGCCCACCACGCTGAAGCTGCGCGGCCCGCGCCGCTGCACCACTCCGCGCACCAGCAGCAGCCAGGAGTGGAAGACGGTGTGGGCGCAGGCCTCGTGCGAGTCGTCGAAGAACGCGAGGTCGACCAGGCCCGTGCCGTCGTCCAGGGTGGAGAAGACGACCCGTCTGCCGGAGCGGACCGGCGGGGTCTGGGTGGCCGCCTTGGCGCCCGCGACCAGGACCGTCTCCCCGTGCCGCACCTCGCGCAGCCGGCGGGCCGTGACCACGCCCAGTTCCTCCAGGAACTCCCGGTGGTCGTCCATGAGGTTGCGCGAGGCGTCCATGGACAGCACGCCCAGCTCGGCGCTGAGCCGCTCCTCCGGCGTCAGGTCCGGCAGACCGGCCGGCGCGGTCTTCCTGCCGCCGGCCAGCGGGAGCTGTCCCCCGCCGCCGCCCCGGGCGCCCCGGTGCAGCTCGGTCAGGTGCAGTTGCAGGTCACGCCGGTTGGCGCCGAACGCGTCCAGCGCGCCCACCTGGGCGAGCCGGCCGGCCAGCGGCCTGCCGGGCCGGGCCCGCTCCCAGAAGTCCAGCAGGGAGGCGTACGGCTGCCCGTCCTCGATCCGCCGCGCCTCGGTCTCGCTGATGCCGTGCACGTCGCGGAGGGCGAGCCGCAGCCCCCACACCTTCGCCGCCCCCGACGCTTCGGACACCAGTTCGATCCGGTGGGCGACCCCGGAGACGTTGACGTCCAGCGGCAGGATCGGCACCCCGCGCCGCCGGGCGTCGGCCAGCAGCAGCCGCTTGGGGTACATCCCGGGGTCGTGCGTGAGCAGCCCGGCGTAGAAGGCGGCAGGGTGATGGGCCTTCAGCCACGCCGACTGGTAGGTGGGCACGGCGAAGGCGACGGCGTGCGCCTTGCAGAAGCCGTACGACCCGAAGGCCTCCACGATCTCCCAGGTCCGCCGGATCGTCTCCGCGTCGTACCCCCGGGCCGCCGCCCGCTGCGCGAACCACACCCGGATGCGGCCCTGCGACTCCGGGTCGGACAGCCCGCGCCGCACCCGGTCGGCCTCGCCCCGCCCGCAGCCGGTCAGGACGGCGACGATGTCGATGACCTGCTCGTGGAAGACGACGACCCCGTACGTCCCCTTCAGCGCCTCCTCCAGGTCCGGATGCGGGTAGCGCACCGGCGCCCGTCCGTGCCGGGCCTCGATGAAGGGCCGCACCATGTCGGCGGCGACCGGGCCGGGCCGGAACAGCGAGATGTCCACGACCAGGTCGTGGAAGCCGGCCGGCTGGAGCCGTCCCACCAGGTCGCGCTGGCCGGGCGACTCGATCTGGAAGCAGCCCAGGGTCTCGGTGGACCGGATCAGCCGGTACGTCTCCGGGTCCCCGGCCGGCACCGCGTCCAGGTCGATCCGCTCCCCGGACGCCCGTTCCACCTCGGCGACCGCGTGCGCCATCGCCGACTGCATCCGCACTCCCAGCACGTCCAGCTTGAGCAGCCCGAGGTCCTCCACGTCCTCCTTGTCGAACTGCGCCATGGGCAGCCCCTCACCGCTGGACGGCACCACCGGCGTGCGGGCGAGCAGGGAGGCGTCGGACAGGAGCACCCCGCACGGATGCATGGCGATGCCGCGCGGCAGGGCGTCGAGCGCCTCCACCAGCTCCCACAGCCTGCCGTACTTCTCCTGCTCCCCGGCCAGCCGCCTCAGCTCGGGCAGTTCCGCCAGGGCGGCCCGGGCGTCCCGGGCCCGGATGTGCGGGAAGGACTTGGCGATCCGGTCGATCTCGGCCGGGTCCATGGACAGCGCGGCACCCACGTCCCGGACGGCGTGCCGGACCCGGTAGGTCTCCGGCATGGCGACGGTGGCGACCCGCTCCGTGCCGAACCGGCCGATGACCGCCCGGTAGACCTCCAGCCGCCGCGCGGACTCCACGTCGATGTCGATGTCCGGCAGGACCACGCGCTCCTTGGACAGGAAGCGCTCCATCAGCAGCCCGTGCTCGACCGGGTCGGCGTGCGCGATCCCGAGCAGGTGGTTGACCAGCGACCCGGCGCCGGAACCGCGGGCGGCGACCCGGATCCCCATCCCCCGGACGTCGTCGACCACCTGGGCGACCGTCAGGAAGTAGGAGGCGAAGCCGTGGTGGGCGATGATGTCCAGCTCGTGGTGCATCCGCTCCCAGTACGCGCGCCGCCCGCCGTACCCGAGCCGCAGCATGCCCTCCGCCGCCCGCGAGGCGAGCACCCGCTGCGCGGTGCGCCGGCCGGCGCCGACCAGGTGCGGTTCGGGAAAGTGCACGCTCCCCATCCCCAGGTCGCCCTCGGGGTCGACCCGGCACTCCGCGGCCGTGGCCAGGGTCTGCTCCAGCAGCCGGCGGGCGGCCTCCGGCCGGTACCCGGCGGCCTCCACGACCCGCTCGGCGACCCGGAGCATCTCCGGCGCGTCCTTCAGCCAGGCCGCGCCGGAGTCCAGCCCGCCCCGCGGGTCGACCGGCACCAGCCGGCGCGCGGCGTCCAGCACGTCGGCGACCGGGCCCAT
Organism: Streptomyces sp. NRRL S-31; assembly: GCF_000718775.1. GTDB lineage: Bacteria > Actinomycetota > Actinomycetes > Streptomycetales > Streptomycetaceae > Streptomyces. Next base: position 38,993 of record NZ_JOCB01000055.1, on the reverse strand, counting down.
GCCCGGGTCGGCGTACCGGACGGCGTTGCTGAGCACCGGCCGCACCCCCTGCTCGGCGGCGAACCCGACGGTGCGGGCCGCCAGCCGCAGGGAGCCGGCCTCCGTACCCGTGCGGCCGTGCCAGACGGCCTCCAGCCGCAGCGCGTCACCGTAGACCTCGCGCCACCGGGCCAGCAGCGCGGCGGCCCGGTCGGGGCGCCCGGCGGCGAGCGCGCGTCCCACCTCCGACCCGGGTCCGAGCAGCACCAGCAGGCCGTCGCCCCGGTTGCCGCTCCAGGGGAGCCGCGGGGTCCCCCCGTCCGCGTGCGCCGCCGTGACGAGCCGGCACAGGTCGGCCCAGCCGCGGGCGCCGTCCCGGGCGAGGAAGGTCGCCCGAGGGGCCGACTCGTCCACGAAGGCGCCGCCGCGCACCGGGGTGCGCCGCTTCGGCTGCCGTACGGCCTCCTCCGCCGCCATCGCCAGGTCCACCCCGAACAGCGGGCGGACGCCCGCGCCGGCGCAGGCCTTGGCGAAGCGCACCGCGCCGGAGAGGGTGTCGCGGTCGGTCAGGGCGAGGGTGTCCATGCCCCGCTCCGCGGCACGCTCGGCCAGCCGCTCCGGATGGGACGCCCCGTACCTCAGGGAGAACCCGGAGACGGTGTGCAGATGCGCGAAGCCCGGCACGCACACCTCCCGCACACAGGAGCCCTCGAACGGCTCTCGAACATCAGTTCCCTACTCCACTCCCCACCCTACCTCCATTCCCGAACACTTGTACGACACCCGTTCGAGCGCCTCCGACCTGCGCGAACGCCCGCACGACGAAGCCCCCGCGCGCACGGGCGGGCGGGGGCGGGAGCGCCGGGACGGGGTCCGTCAGAAGACGTGCACCCCGTAGGCGCTCAGCGCCTCGGTGACCGGCTGGAAGAACGTCGTGCCGCCGGAGGTGCAGTCACCGCTGCCGCCGGAGGTCAGGCCGTAGGCCGTGGTGCCGCCGTAGAGCGGGCCGCCGGAGTCGCCGGGCTCGGCGCAGACGGTGGTCTGGATCAGGCCGGAGACGATGTCGCCGCCGCCGTAGTTGACCGTCGCGTTCAGGGCGGTGACCCGGCCGCTGTGCGTACCGGTGGTGGAGCCGCGGCGGTAGACGGTCGTACCCACGGAGGGCGTGGCCGCGCCGGCGATGTCCTGGCTGCCCACGGCGCCCGACTTGGCCACCGAGCTGTTGGTGTAGCGGACGAGGCCGTAGTCGTTGCCGGGGAAGCTGGAGCCGGCCGTGGTGCCGAGCGTGGTGGTGTGGGCCGAGTTCGACCACCAGGTGCCCGCGCCGTCGGTGCAGTGCCCGGCGGTCAGGAAGTAGTAGTTGCCGCTGGAGTCCTGCACGTTGAAGCCCAGCGAGCAGCGCCAGCTGCTGGCGTAGATGGCGTCGCCGCCGGAGATCAGCTTGTTGAACCTGCCCGGCGTGCGCTTGACGACCAGGGCGTCCGCGCCGTCTCCGGCCTGCTTCCGGATCCTGGCGATCTCGGCCTGGGAGACCGTGCTGTCGGCGGTGACGACGACGCGGTGGGACTCGCCGTCCACCGCCCAGGCCGTACCGGGGACGTCGGCCCGGAGGACGGCGTCGCTCGCCCGGGTGAGCTGGGCGGCGCTGAAGGTGTGGGTGTCGCTCGCGTTCGCGGTGGGGGCGGCGAACGCGGCTGCGGCCAGGAAGCCGGTGGCCACGGCGGTCAGCCGGGTCCGTCTCGCGGTGCCGCTCCGGTGAGTGGTGCGCTTGATCCTCACGTGTCGTTCCCTCCAAGGGAAGTCGGGGGCCCGCGTGGGGTCGGGGCCCGTGAGGCGCAGCCAGGGACCCGACCGGATTCGAATGTGCATGTCCCTGACAAGCGCTGGGGGGAATGTTCGGCCGAACGGCCGGTCGGCACAAGGGTGCCTTTCGGCCGTCGGCCCCGGACCCCCCGGACCGCCCGGCCCCCCGGACGCGTCGGGGTCGACGGCACCGGCCCCGCGCTCCGCCCCGGATCAGCCCAGCCGGCGCTCCCCCGCCTCGATCGCCGCGTCCAGCGTGTTGCCGGGCGGCGGGAAGGGGCAGAGGAAGTGGTCGGCGAAGGCGCACGGCGGGAGCTGGGCGCGGTTGAAGTCGACGGTCGTACGCCCCTCGGCGTCCGGGGACGGCGAGAAGAGGAAGCGGAACCGGAAGCTCGTGTCGCCGCTGGTGGCGTCGGCGAACACCGCCCACAGCGCCCCGCCCTCCGGCCGCGCGACCTTCAGCGTCCGCTCCCGGCCGGCCAGCGTGAAGGTCAGCTCACCGGCCAGCTCGAAGCCGCGTTCCCGGCCGTCGGCGTTGCCGAGCCGCACGGTGCGCGTGCCCTCGTACGGCGTGAACCGGCCCGGCACCGACCAGCGCGGGTCGTAGGGCTCGGCCTCGATGCCCCGGAAGGCCCGCCGGGCGGCGGACTCGGGGTCGTAGACCCGCACGCCCCACACGCCCTCGCGCACCAGGACGACCAACCGCTTCGCGCCGAGCGCGACCCGCGCCTCGGCCTCCGGGCCGTGGTCGGCGGTCAGTCTGACCTCGCCGGAGAGGGGCCGGCCGGCCACGGTCAGGCCGTCGGCCTCGGTGGCGGTGAGCACCACCGCGTCCTCTTCGGCCACCCAGACCCCGGGAATGGCCGGAAGTCGGCCATCCGGGTAGTCCTCGATCCAGTGCGTCCCGGTCAGCGCGAGCAGTCCGTAGGGTGCCGAGGCCGTCTCCACACGCCGTTCGTGCCACCGCTTCCAGGCATCGGGTGCGTCCGTCGTCATCTCTTCCGTTCCTTTCATCTGTCAGGTCTCCCGTTCCGGGTGGGACAGTCCGAGGTGGGAGCGGAGCGTGCCGCCCCGGTACTCCGTGCGGAAGGCACCGCGCTCCTGGAGCAGCGGCACCACCCGGTCCACGAACTCCTCCAGCCCGTCGGCCGGATCTCCGGGGACCAGGACGAAACCGTCGGCGGCCCCCTCGCCGGCGTACCGGTGCAGGTCGGCGGCGACCGAGTCGGGCGTGCCGACGAAGGACTGCCGGCCGCTCGCCTCGATCACGGTCTCCCGGATGGAGAGCCCCTTCTCCGCGGACAGCGCCCGCCACCGCTCGGCGAGCGCGAGGACCCGGCCGTCCCGGGTGCCGGGCGCGGTCGCCGGCAACGGGCCGTCGGGGTCGTACCCGGAGAGGTCCGTGCCCCAGACCCGCTCCAGCGCGTACAGCGCGAGGCCCGGGGTGATCCGCCGCCGTCTGATCCCGGCGGCCCGCTCCTGCGCCTCGGCCGCTGTGTCCCCGAGGACGACGGTGATCCGGGGCATGACCCTCAGGTCCCGCGGGGCACGGCCGTGCGCCGCGAGCCGGCGCTTGACGTCGGTGTAGCGGGCGCGGGCCGTCTCCAGCGGGGCGTGCCGGGCGAGCAGGACGTCGGCCGAGGCCGCGGCCAGCTCCCGGGCCCGCTCGGAGTCCCCCGACCGGATCACCACGGGCTGCCCCTGGGGCGAGCGGGGCAGCCCGAACTCGCCCGCGATGTCGAAGTGCCGGCCGCGGTACGCGAACGGCCGCGGCACTCCGTCGGGGCTCCAGGAGTCCCACAACCTCCGTACCACCGTCACGAGTTCGGCGGCCCGGCCGAAGGGGTCGAAGTGGCTCCCCGCGCGGTGGTCCGCGCCGGTGCGGACGTCCGCCGGGACCGCCACCCGCCAGCCGGCCCGGCCCGCGCTGAGGTGGTCGAGGGTGGCCAGCCTGCGGGCCAGCTCGTACGGCTCCCCGTGGACGGCGTTCACCGTGGCGGCGAGCCCCAGCCGGGTGGTGACCCCGGCGAGCGCGTTCAGTACGGCGACCGGCTCCGGCCCGCCCACCGGGTCCAGTTCGTGCAGCCGCCCCCGGTGCTCGGGCAGCGGCGGTTCCTCGTCGAGCAGCAGGAAGTCGAACAGCCCGCGCTCGGCGGTGCGGGCGAGCCGCTCGAACCCGGCGAAGGCGAGCCGCGCGCCGGCCCGCTCCCCGGCCCACGCGGTGCCGTCGGTCTCCGCCCCGGTCCGGTCGGACCCCGGCGACAGGACCGCCAGGCACAGCCGCCGTCGTACGGTCATGACGTTCCCCCGGTCATGACGTTCCGCCGGTCATGGCGTACCGGTTGGCGGGCCGGGCCAGGCCCAGATGTTCGCGCAGGGTGCCGCCCGGATAGAAGGTGCGGAACAGACCGCGGTGCTGGAGCAGCGCGACCGTGCCGTTGACCAGCCGTTCCAGATCGCGGCGCGGCTCGACCGGGACGAGGTGGAAGCCGTCGGTGACGCCGTCGGCGTGCCAGCCGGCCACCAGCTCCGCGAGGTCCACCGGGCCGCCCCGGTACAGCGGGCCCCGCACGGTGGGCCGGGGGCCGCCGCCGCCGTGTCCCGGCTGGGCCGCGTGCTCGCCGTCGCCGAGATCGACCAGCAGGCTCGCCAGGACCCGCAGCGTGCCCGGGTCGCGCCCGCACGCGCGTGCCCGCTCCCGCAGGTCCTCCCGGGCGCCGGCGGCCTGGGCGGGGGTGGTGGCGCGCACCAGGGCCACGTCCGCGTACCGGGCGGCGACCGCGCGGGCGTCGCCGTCGGTGGCGTCGACCACGCGGACGGGGTGGCCCTGCGGCGGCCGGGGCACGGTGGACGGACCGCGGACCGAGAAGGCGGTGCCGGTGAAGTCGACGCGGTGCAGCCGGTCCCGGTCGAGGAAGCGGCCGGTGGCCGCGTCCCGGATCTCGGCGCCGTCCTCCCAGCTGTCCCACAGCCGCCCGGCCACGTCGGCGACCTCACCCGCCTCCCGCCACAGGGCGTCGGCGGGAGCCGCGTGCCGGCGGCCGAACAGCCGGGCCTCCCCCTCGGTGGTGGACACCTCGATCCGCCAGCCGGCCCGGCCCCGGCTGACCCAGTCCAGGGTGGCCACGGCGGCCTGCACCTGGACGGGCTCGGTGTGGGTGGTGGTGACCGTCGGCACCAGCCCGATCCGCCGGGTCGCGGGCGCCACCCGGCTGAGGACGCCGAGCGCGTCCGGCCCGGGCCGGGCGAAGGAGTCGTCCAGCGTCACGAAGTCCAGCCCGCCCCGCTCGGCGAGCCGGGCCAGCTCGACGTACGCCCCGGCGTCGAGGACTCCGGGCTGGTCGAGAGCGGCGGCGAGATGCGGCATCCCCCGCCCGAACCGCCCGCTCACCCGGCCCTCCCACGCCACCGCACCACCGACCACCGGCGCGTCCCGGGACCCCGCCGACCCGCACCGTGGCCACGCGGACCCGCACCGTGGCCTCGCCGGGACGGCGGGCAGTCACGCCGACCCGGCACGCGGTCACGCCAAGACGGCGGACGGTCACGCCAACCCGGCTCGCGCTCACGCCAGGACGACGGGCAGTCACGCCAACCCGCCCCGCACTCACGCCGGCCAGGCGAACCGTGGCCTCGCCGGGACGGTGGGCAGTCGTGCCGGCCCGGCCCGCAGTCGCCCCGTCCCGAACGGGGGATGCCGGACCCACCGCGGCCCCGTACGACGGCTCCCACCCTCACAGCACCTTCGCCAGGAACGCCCGGGTCCGCTCCTGCCGCGGGGCGCCCAGCACCTCGTCCGGCGTCCCCTGTTCCACGATCCGTCCGTCGGCCATGAACACCACCGTGTCGGCGACCTCCCGGGCGAACGCGATCTCGTGCGTGACGACGATCATCGTGGTGCCCTGCGCCGCCAGGTCCCGGATGACGTCCAGCACCTCCCCGACCAGCTCGGGGTCGAGTGCCGACGTCGGCTCGTCGAACAGCAGCAGCCTCGGCTCCAGCGCGAGCGCCCGCGCGATGGCCACCCGCTGCTGCTGCCCGCCGGACAGCTGCCGCGGATAGGCGCCGGCCTTGTCCGCCAGCCCGACCCGCTCCAGCAGCCGGTGCGCGCTCTCCACCGCCGCCGCGCGGGGCCGCCGCCGCGCGGACACCGGCGCCTCGACGACGTTGTCCAGGACGGTGAGGTGGGGGAAGAGGTTGAAGCTCTGGAAGACGAACCCGATCCGGGTGCGCTGCCGCAGCACCTCGCGCTCGGGCAGCTCGTACAGCTTGTCCCCGGCCCGCCGGTACCCCATCAGCGCGCCGTCCACGCTGATCTCCCCCCGGTCCACCTTCTCCAGGTGGTTGATGGTGCGCAGCAGGGTGGACTTGCCGGAGCCGGAGGGGCCGAGCACGACGGTGACCTCACCGGCGCGGACCTGGAGGTCGATGCCTCTGAGCACCTTCAGCGAGCCGAAGCTCTTGTGCACCGACCGGATGTCGACCATGACGCTCATCGCGGGAGTTCCTTTACATGGGGGGCGCGCAGGAAGGACAGCACCGCCCGGGCGGTCGCGTCGTTCTGCCGGAACGCGGGGCCGCCCGTGCGCGGGCGGGTGAACGCCCCGGGGGCCCGGTTGTCGGTGTACGGGCCGAGGGCGAACCGCCGGGGGTGCGGGCGGCCGGCGCCGTCGAGGATCCGGCCGTCGCCGGGGTCGACCCGGAGCAGCCCGTCGGGGGTCTCGGCGGCGCCGTCGGCGCGCAGTTCGCGCAGCAGGCTGTCCCGGGCCCGGCCGACGGCGGGCGCCGGGAGCCGGGCCTCCACCAGCGCCCGGGCCGTGACGGAGGAACCCGGCACGGTGGGGCTGGTGGCCCGGAAGAGGCCGTCCTCGGCGGTGACGGTCATCCCGGCCCCGACGAACCGGAGCAGACCGGCCCGGGACAGCGCGAGCATCTGCCGCAGCCGGGGTCCGGGCGGACCGGACGCCAGGTAGCTGAAGAACCCGTGCCACCAGGGCCCGATGTCCCCGAGCCGGACCAGTTGCCCGTAGACGGAGAGCAGCCCGAGGAAGACACCCAGGTCGGGGCTGTGTTCCGGGTCGTGACGGCGGTCCAGGTCGGTCTCGATGTACGCCCGCAGCCCTGCCTGGAGGTCGTCGTGGGAGGCGTACCGCACTCCGTCCAGCGGGTGGTCGAGCGCGGCGAGGTCGAGCCGGTCGGCCGGGTCGGGCACGGCCGCGGCGACCAGGGCCCGGATCTCGGCCGGGCCGTCGGCCACCGCGTACTTCTCCTCGAAGTCGGCCCAGGCCATCGCCGTACGCCCGGGGTGGGCGGTGAACAGCCGGTGGTAGTGGGCGAAGCCCAGCTCCTTCTCGACCAGCGGCCACACATCGCGCCGGAAGTCGAAGCCGCCGGGCCGGGCGAGCAGGCCGTCCACCTCGGCGGGGCCGAAGAAACGGGGCAGCGGGGGCCGGTCGCCGGTCCAGTCGTAGCCGATCTTGGAGTGGTACGGCACTCCCCGGCGGGAGCCGACGTGCAGCACCGGCTCCCGCCCCGAGGGTATGTAGGTGTCCCCCTCGTACCGCCCGCCTCGGCCCTCGGTGAGCAGCACCATCAGGTCGACGAAGGCGAGGCCGAAGCCGCGGACGAGGACGGGTTCGCCGGGCTCCAGCGCGGACAGGTCGCTGTCGGCGGTGAAGTCGGGCGGCAGGTGCACCAGGCCGTGCTCCCGGGCGTACTCGGCCAGCCGGGTCTGCTCCGGGTCGAGTTCGGCGTCCAGGTGGCCCACGGCGAGGATCACCAGGTCGGCGAGGAGCGGTCGCTCCAGGCCCTCCAGCCAGACCCGCTGCCGGCCCTCGCGCGGGCCGCCGATCCGCAGGGCGCGCCGCGGGTGGTGGTGGACGGTGACGCCGGGGGGCAGGTCGGCGAGGGCCCGCTCGTACACGTGGCGCAGATAGCGGCCCTGGATCCGCCGGTCGGGAAAGGTGCGGGCGTCCAGTCCGGCCCACTGGTGCAGGGTGGGGCCCTCGCGCACCGGGCCCTCCATGGTCACCGTCTCGTCGGTGTACATGGTGACGTCCTCGGCGTGCGAGTTCATCCACAGCAGCGGTGACTGGGCCTGCCGCCAGATGCGTCCGCCGCCCGGCGGGTGGGGGTCGACCAGGTGGATGTCGAGACCCGGGCCCTCGTACAGCCCGGGCGCGTTGGCGGCGAGGCGTTCGAGGACGCCGGTCCCCCGCGGACCGGCTCCCACGATGACCAGCTGGTGTCTCATCGTGCGTTCTCCGTGCCGCGTGCGTAGTACTTCTCCACATAGGTCTGGCCGATGCCGAGCACGGTGGTGACCACGGCGTACCAGAGGGTGGCGACCATCAGCAGCGGAATCACCTGGTAGGTGCGGTGGTAGATCAACTGGGTGGAGAACAGCAGGTCGTTGACGGCGATCACGCTGACGATCGAGGTGCCCTTGAGGGTGCCGATCAGCATGTTGCCGGCGGGCGGCACGATGGAGCGCATCGCCTGCGGCAGCACGATCCGCCACCAGCGCCGCCACCGGCTCAGGCCGAGCGCCTGGGCGGCCTCGATCTGCCCGCGGTCGACGGAGAGGATGCCGCCGCGGACGACCTCGGCGGCGTAGGCGGCCTCGTGCAGGGTGAGGCCGACGATCGCGACGGCGACCGGGCTGAGCAGGTTGACCGTCTTCACGCCGAACACCTGCGGGTACAGCGCCCCGATGTTGAACCACAGCAGCAGCTGCACCAGGATCGGGATGGACCGGAACAGCCACACGTAGCCCCAGCTGACCGCCCGCAGCACGGGGTTGGCGGAGAGCCGGAACGCGGCGAGCAGGGTGCCGAGGGCGAAGCCGAGGACCATCACCACGGCGGTCAGCCACAGTGTGAGCCACAGTCCGCGCAGGACGGAGTCGGAGGTGAAGTAGTCGGCGACGACGTCCCATTGGAACGCCTGGTTGCGCAGGACCGAGTTGACCGCGAACCCGAGCAGCGCGAGGACGACGAGGGCCGCCGTCCACTGGCCGTAACGGCGCTGCGGGACGATCCGCGGGACGTCCGCGGGTTCGGGGACGTCGGATGCGGTGGGGACTTTGGCAAGGGTGTCGGAAGACATGCGAAGGCTCCGTGACGCGTCGAACCGTCGATACGGGGTGGTGCCTTCACACGGGCGCGCCGCGCGGCGCGGGTACGGCCGAGCCCCTCAGCAGGGCCGTGTACCGAGAGTACGCGGGCGTTTCGGTCCGCTGTCAAGGCTGTCCATACTGTGAGCCGTACATCTCAAGTCGGTTGACGCGGAACCGGATGCCTGTTCCACTGGGGCCATGCATCCGCAGCAGTGGCTGGTCACCCGCTCCCACATCGACTTCGGTCGCGTGTGGTCCTCTTCCTGTTGAGCTGATCCCCTGCGCGCGCCCGCCCTCACGGCGGGCTTACTCGCGTTCTCTCGCTGTTCTCCGCCCGCACAGCCCGCACAGCCTCAGCAGCCTTCACACGCGCCCCTCCCCTCGCGTCCCTTCGCGTCCCCTCGCGCCGCCCGCTCTTCCTCTGCTTCAGGAGACCGCTACCCGATGCGCACGTCCATTTATCGCTATTTCACGCCCTTTGTCACGATCACCTCGGCCGCCCTGCTGCTCACCGCCTGCGGCTCCGGATCCGGCGGTCAGGACGGTACGGACGCCTCCGGAGTGGCGGCCAAGAACGCCGAGGCGCCCACCACCGACGTCGTCTCCGGCGTGCGCAAGGACGAGGCCGCGGCGAAGCTGCTGCCCGCCGGCACCACGCGTCTCACCGTCGCGATCAGCGTCGGCGGCACCCCGCCCGGCACCACCTACCTCGCCGACGGCAAGACCCTGACCGGCCAGGACGTCGACTTCACCAAGGCGGTCGCGCGGGCGCTCGGCATCGAGCTGAAGGTCGAGCAGGCGAGCTTCGACGCGATCCTGCCCGCCCTGGACAGTGGCAAGTACGACTTCGGCGCGAGCAACTTCGGCGTGACCGACGAGCGCCGCAAGACCATCGACTTCGTCACCTACGTCAACGACGGCCAGGGCTTCGCCACCCGCAAGGACAGCAAGCTCTCGAAGATCACCGACCTCAAGCAGCTGTGCGGCCTGAACATCGCGACCAACGCCGGCACCACGTTCGAGGCCACGCTGGAGCAGAACAAGCACCTGTGCACCGACGCGGGCAAGAAGGCGTACGAGGTGCAGACGTACGCCGAGCCGGGCGCGATCTGGCCCTCGCTCCAGCAGGGCCGCAGCGACATCGTGATGTCCACGATCAACGGTCTGCGCTACGCCGTCGCACACCAGGACGGGCTGAAGTTCCTCAACGAGTACCACCGCCTGGACGTCGGCTTCGCCTTCAAGAAGGGCACGAAACTGGCGCCCGCCTTCCAGGCGGCGGTGAACAAGCTGCTGTCCGACGGCACCTACGACAAGATCCTGAAGAAGTGGGGTACGACGGGTTCCGCGATCAAGGAGTCCCGCATCAGTCCGCCGGAGCTGAAGAACTGACGATCCGCCCGGCGACCCTCACGGGGCAACGCCGGTCGCGACGGCACCCCCGTTCGTGTACGACCCCCACGGCCCCCGCGGCGCCCCGGCGCCATGGGGGCCGTCCGGCGCCGCGCGCCCATCGGACCGGCTGAGCCCTTGTCAGGACCGGGGTCACGGGCCCGGCGCGGGGCCGGACGGAGCCCGGGCGGACGCGCCGCCGCCTCGGCCCGGGGCCGCTCGCCGGGCCGGCCGGAGCGGAGATGGACGATTCCGGACCCGGCATCCGCCGTACTGTGATACGACGTTGCCGTTCACCCGGACGCACCGCGCCTCACCCATCCGCCGCCGACAATCATATTTCACTCTCAGTCAGCAGCCGTATGAGTCGCAACCCTTGGGGCACAAGGACTCTCGACGGATCCGCTGTGCACCAGTACCGTCACAAACCCCCCGCGCGGCGTCTATCCACTTGGCGCACCGTCCGCATCATGGATGACCATAGGGATGCGGAAAGCAAGAATGACCGCTGTGAGAGGAGGCGTCCATGGGATCGGTACGCAAGGCGAGTGCATGGCTCGGCCTCGTCGACGACAACGATGACGAGCGCTATTACGACGACGACTACTCCGAGGGCACCGAGTCCGGGGCCGCCTGGGTCACCGACCCGCGGGTGAGAGTGGCCACGGACACCGCCGAGGAGAAGGGACGCCGGATCGGCACGGTCACCCCGGACAGCTTCCGGGACGCCCGCGTCATCGGCGAGCTGTTCCGGGACGGGGTCCCGGTCATCATGAACCTCACCAACATGGAGCCGGGCGACGCCAAGCGGGTCGTGGACTTCGCGGCGGGGCTCATCTTCGGGCTGCGCGGCTCGATCGACCGCGTGTCCAACCGCGTGTTCCTGCTGACCCCCGCCGACACGGAGATCATCAGCGGCGAGGCGTCCGCGCACCGCTCGGACGGCTTCTTCAACCAGAGCTGAGGCAGGGCCGCTCACCGGCCCTGCCCCCCGACGGGGCTCACCGGAAGGCGTCGAGCCCGGTGAGCGCCTTGCCCAGCACGAGCTGGTGCATCTCGACGGTGCCCTCGTAGGTGAGCACCGATTCCAGGTTGGTCGCGTGCCGCATCACCGGGTACTCCAGGGAGATCCCGTTGGCACCGAGGATCGTCCGCGCCGTACGGCAGATCCCGATGGCCTCGCGGACGTTGTTGAGCTTGCCGAAGCTGACCTGCTCGGGGCGCAGGCGGCCGGCGTCCATCCGCCGCCCCAGATGGTGGGCGAGCAGGATTCCCTTGTGCAGTTCCACCGCCATGTCGGCGAGCTTGGCCTGGGTGAGCTGGAAGCCGCCGATGGGCCGCCCGAACTGCTCCCGTGACGTCGCGTAACCGAGGGCCGCCTCGAAGCTGCTGCGCGCGGCGCCCATCGCCCCCCAGACGATGCCGTACCGGGCGTGCGAGAGACAGCTGAGCGGGCCGCGCAGACCGCTGGCCTCCGGCAGCACGGCGGTGGCGGGCAGCCGGACGTCGTCCAGGACGAGTTCGCTGGTGACCGAGGCGCGCAGGGACCACTTGTGCTTGATCTCGGGGGCCGAGAAGCCGGGGGTGGCGGTGGGCACGACGAAGCCGCGGATGCCCTCCTCGGTCCGCGCCCAGACGACGGCCACCCCGGCGACCGAACCGTTGGTGATCCACATCTTGCGGCCGTTCAGCACCCAGTCGCCGCCGTCGCGCTCGGCGCGGGTGCGCAGGGCGGCGGGGTCGGAGCCGTGGTCCGGCTCGGTCAGCCCGAAGCAGCCGATCACCTCGCCGGCGGCCATGCGGGGCAGCCACTCCCGCTTCTGCTCCTCGCTGCCGAACCGGTGGATGGCGTACATGGCGAGGGAGCCCTGCACCGAGACCAGCGAGCGGATGCCGGAGTCGGCCGCCTCCAGCTCGAGGCAGGCCAGGCCGTACTGCACCGCGCTCGCGCCCGCGCAGCCGTATCCGGTGAGGGACATCCCGAGGGCGCCGAGCGAGCCGAGTTCGCGCGCGAGGTCGCGGATGCCGGGCAGCTCGCCCTTCTCGTACCAGTCGGCGACGTACGGCAGGACGCGGTCGGCCGCCCAGCCGCGGACGGTGTCCCGGACGGCCAGGTCCTCCGGCTCCAGCAGGTCGTCGATGCCGAGCGGGTCGGCGGCATCGAAGGGGGGCAGCTTCGCGGACGCGGACATGGAACACCCTCCGGGACACGGGAACGCGACAAACTAGCAGCGCTAGTCACGGCTCTCCGGCCGACGTTACGGTGCGGTGTGCCGCACGTCCAGAGCGATCAGGCGCTGACCCGCGGCTTCCCGGCCGCCGCCTCCGCCTCCCGCGGCGCCGGCAGCCCGACCTCGCCCGCGGCCGGCTCCTCGGCGCACGTCATGACCGACGGCAGCCGCAGCGCCAGCACCGCGCCCAGCACCAGCAGACCCGCGCTCACCAGCAGCGTCACATGCAGCCCGTGCACGAAGGAGTCACGCGCCGCCCGGTACAGCGCGGCCCCGGCACTCCCGCCGAGCCGGCCGGCGACCTCGTATGCCTCGCCGAGCGAGTGGCCCGCCGCGGCCGACGCGTGCCGCGGCACGCCCGGCACCGAGCGCAGCCCCGGCGCGTAGGCCGCGTTCATCACGCTGCCCAGCAGGGCGATGCCGATACCGGCGCCGAGCTGGTACGACGTCTCGCCGATCGCCGCGGCACCGCCGGCCCGGTCGGCCGGGGCCTCGCTGAGCATCGACTCGTACGCGCCGAAGAGCGTGGTCTCCAGACCGAAGCCCAGCAGCACGAAACCGGACAGGAGCAGGGCCGGGTCGTCGGTGCCGCCCATCGCCGTCAGGGCCAGCACCGCGACGGCCGTCAGACAGAAGCCGGAGCACACCATCCGGCGCGGCCCGAAGCGGCGCAGCAGGCGCGCGCCCGCCAGCCCGGCCGCCATGGCCGCGACGGTCAGCGGCAGCAGCCGCAGGCCCGTCCGGAGCGGGGACAGGCCGAGCACCAGTTGCAGGTACTGGGCGGCGATCAGCTCCAGGCCGACCAGCGCCAGCATGGCCAGCACGATGCAGCCCACCGAGGTGCTGAACGCGGGCCGGCGGAACATCCGCAGGTCCACCAGCGGGTGCGGGTGGAGCCGCTGGCGCCGCACGAAGAGCAGGAGCAGGGCCGCGCCGGCCAGCAGCGGGAGCACGGTGAAGGGGCTCGCCGCCGCCCTCCCGCCGCCGAGCCGCTGGACGCCGAGGACGACGCCGAAGAGGCCGGCCGCCGCCAGCAGCGCGCCGGTCACGTCCCAGGGTCCGTCGCCCTCGCCCCGGGATTCCGGCAGCAGCATCCGGCCCACCGGCAGGCTGACGAGCATCAGCGGGATGTTGACCAGGAAGACCGAGCCCCACCAGAAGTGCTCCAGCAGGAAGCCGCCGAGCAGCGGCCCGACCGCCGCGCCGACCGCCGCCACCGCGCTCCAGATGCCGATGGCTAGGGCGCGCTCACGCCGGTCGGGGAAGACCCGCCGGAGGATCGACAGCGTCGCCGGCATGATCATCGCGCCGCCCACGCCGAGCAGCGCGCGGGCGAGGATGAGCAGCTCCGCGCTCGGGGCGCACGCGGCCACGGCGGAGGCGACACCGAAGAGGCCGTAGCCGAGCAGCAGGACGCGTCTGCGGCCCACCCGGTCGCCGAGGGTGCCGAAGAGGATCAGCAGCGAGGCGCAGACCAACGGGTAGGCGTCGACGATCCAGAGCAGTTCCTCGGCGCCGGGCCTGAGGTCCTCGGTGACCGCGGGGACGGCCACGTGCAGCACGGTCGCGTCGAGGGCGACGAGCAGCAGGCTGGCGCAGAGGACGACGAGGACGACCCACCGGTCGGCGCCGGCCCCGGCCGCCCGACGGTGCCGCCGCACGGCAGCCGTGGTCGTCCCGGACATGTACGTACCTCCCAGCTGGTCCCTCGCGTGGGGCGGACCGACGGGACGGGGACTCCCTGTCGTACGGCCGGAGAGGAGCGGTGCCTCCGGCCCGCGCGACCCCACGCGGGTGGCTCGCCAGCGTACGCGAGTCCGCCCCGGGGGTACGTGGCGGACCTCTCACACGCGCGACGGAACCCGTGTGGCGTACACCACGCCGCTTGGCCCCCGGCCACGACCCGGCCACCGGCCCGGCGCACCGCGCGGTCGATAATCGGCCCCGTGACCGATCGTGCAACGCCCGTGGCTCCGCCGCGCGCCCCTCTCCCGCGCCGGGCGGCCCCGGCCCTCCTGGGCTACGCGGCGGTCCGCGCCCTCGGGCTGGCCGTGCTGGCGGTCTGGAGCGCCGCGCGCGGCAAGAGCGCGTACACCCTGCTGACCGCGCGCTGGGACTCGCTCTGGTACACGCGGGTCGCCGAACGGGGGTACGGCTACGAGGTGCGGCTGCCGAACGGGGACGTCCACTCCAACCTGGCGTTCTTCCCGCTGCTGCCGTGGCTGGAGCGGCTGCTGCACGCGGTCACCCCGCTGTCGTACGCGGGTGCCGGATTCACCGTGGCCCTCCTCTCGTCGCTGGCCGCGGCGGGCGGGATCTTCGCGGTCGCGGACCGGGTGTACGGCCCCCGGACGGGCTTCTTCGCCGTGCTGCTGTGGGCGGTGCTGCCGGTCGGGATCGTCCAGTCGATGGCGTACAGCGAGTCGCTCTTCACGGCGCTGGCGGCCTGGTCCCTGTACGCGGTGCTGACCGGTCGGTGGGTGAGCGCGGGCGCGCTCGCGGCGCTGGCGGGGCTGACCCGGCCGGTGGGGGTGGCGGTGGTCGCCGCGGTGTGGGCGGCGGGCGTGGTCTCGTTCGTGCGAGAGCGCGGCGCGCAGCACACGCCGGGCGCGCGCGACGACGAGCGCGCTCCCCTCTGGCGCCGCGCGCTCGGCATGCTGCTCGCCCCGCTCGGAGCGGCCGGATACGTCCTCTGGGTGGGCCACCGCACCGGCCGGGGTCCGCTCGGCTATCTGGACGTACAGGCCGGATGGCGCAACGGCTTCGACGGGGGCTACGCCTTCGCGCGCTTCGTGGCCGACAAGTTCACGTCATTCCCGTCCGCCCTCGCCGGCCTCGGCCTGATCCTCGGCGTGGCCCTGCTCATCTGGCTGTACGTCACCGGTGTGCGCGCGGGTCAGCCCCTCGAACTGCTGGTCTACACGGGTGTCGTGCTCGCCCTCGCCCTGTGCGCGTCGAGCTACTTCGGCTCCAAGCCGCGGCTGCTGCTGCCCGCCTTCCCCGTGCTGCTGCCGCTCGCCCGCGCGCTGGCCCGGTCGCGCGCCCCCCGTGCGGCCCTGGTCACGGCGGGGTTGGCGGTCGCCGCGGCGGTCTACGGGGCGTTCTGGCTGAACGGCTCCGGTCCACCATGATCGACTCTGACGGCCGATGACGCCCGGGAGAATTCCGCGCCAGGACCGGGTTAACGCATTCATAAGCGCCATATAAACAACACCCGGCATGATCAAAGGAATTGGCCCGATCGGACTCACGGCATTGCGGAATCCGGGAAATTCTGACCGCCCTTGAGAGGTTTCCCACATCACATCGTCATCACAAAGACGCTGTTTCGACCGGGTCCCCAGCTCACTCGCTGTAACGTCGATTGGGTGCGTACCGAACGAAACCTCACCCGGCGTCTGGACCGGGTGTTCGCCAGACTGGACCGTGAGCCGGAACGACCGGCCCACATCGATGTGCCGAGGATGAGCCGGCACCGGGTCGTGCTGTTCTCCTCGACCCTGGCTTTCTACCTCGCGATCGTGTGGGCCGTGGTGACCACCTCCTGGCTCGTCCGGCTGGACTGGCAGGTCATGTTCTTCCGGCCGTACCAGCAGTGGCCGTCGATCCACGCCTTCCTCGACTACTACGTGGTGCTCGGCCAGCGCGGCCCCACCGCCGTGATGGTCGCGGCCTGGCTCGGCTGGCGCTCCTGGCGGCAGCACACCGTCCGCCCGCTGCTCACCCTCGCCGCCTCGCTGCTGCTGCTGAACCTCACGGTCGGCGCCGCCAAGATCGGCATGGGGCGCCTCGGCCCGCACTACGCGACCGTGATCGGCTCCAACGAGATGGGTCTCGGCGGCGATATATTTCCCAGCGGCCACACCGCCAACGCGGTGGTGACCTGGGGCATCCTGGCGTATCTGGCCTCCACCCCGAGAGCGCGCCGCTGGCTGTCGGCCCTCTCCGCGGTCACCTCGCTCGGCGTCGGCCTCACCACCGTCTACCTCGGTACGCACTGGCTGAGCGACGTGCTGCTGGGCTGGGCCGCCGGCCTGCTGATCCTGCTCGCCCTGCCCTGGTTCGAGCCGCTGATCGCCAAGGCCGAACTCTGCCTCTTCGCCCTGCGCGACCGCTGGCGCGCGCGCCGCGGCCGGCCCGCCGCCGAGCCCGCCGTCCCGGTCGCGCCGGTCGTCCTCAGGCCGCTCAGCGCGTCGGCGGAGCAGCCGGCGCCGGCCCGCGAGCCGGTCTCCTCGACCCGGGCCTCGCGGGGTCTGGCGCACCTGGCGCCGGGACCGCACACGGCCCGCTCGGAACGCACCCCGGTCACCCCGGCGGGCAGCCGCCGCCCGCCGCACGCCGACCGGCTCCCCCGCGGCACCTCCCAGCCGGCCCGCCCCCTGACCGGCGGCTGACGGCGGGTGGGACCACGGGGTCCCGGTACGCACCACCACCCCCCGCGGCACGGCGAAGGCCCCGCTCCCGATCCGGGAGCGGGGCCTTCGCGGTACGCGCACCCGGCGGGGGGCCCGCGGGGATCTCCGGGAGGGGGCTCGCCCCCTAGCCCTTCCAGGCGCGGGCCACCCGGCCGTCCCGCACCTCGAAGTTCAGCCGTCCCGCCCGGTACTCCATCGTGATGATCGCGCCCGGCGGCAGCGACCGTACCGTCGACCAGCCGCGCTGCCGGGCGAACCGCTCGGCGTGCGCGGCGTCGAGACCGACGTACCCGTCCGGGCTGTCCTGGGGCTCCGCTGGCGGAGTGGGAATCGATGCCATGCGTCCACGCTAGGCCCTGTCGTCGGACTCCCGCCTGCCCCGCGACACCGTGCCCGCTCCCCCACTGCCTCAAGGGCGGGGGAGGTCCCCCCCTCGCCGCGACCGGCGGTGACGGAAGCCGGGCACGGCCGGGTAAGGGCCGCATCCGGTTCCCGTCACACTTCTGTCACAGCTCACCCGATCGCGTTTCGGCCGCGGCGACTTCGGTCCACCGCCCCGACCGGCCGTCACACGAACGGGGGTTTCCATACGGCTTATCGGGGTAATCGAACAGAATTCACGCGTGTCGTGCGGCCGCTTCCAATTCCCCGGCGGAAAGTGCCGCAGTGGGGATCGGGGCGTGCCCGGGACGCGATTCCCCGAGCAATCCGGTGCCGTGCCACGGCAGCTGACGTCACAACGGAAATTCACGGATTCGGCACACAACCGCCGGACGCGCCCCGTGGGAGCGCGGGCCCGGCGAACGTCACGGCGACTGCTCGCGGGTACGCGCGCCGCGGCCGGGGACGGGCCCGGGCGCGATGACGCGAAGGGGCGAGCGATGGGGACCGAGACCGCGGCGGCGACGGCGCGACCGGCGGGGCGCGGCCGGGGCCGGGTGGTGGTGGACTGGCTCACCACCACCGACCACAAGAGGATCGGTCACCTGTACCTGGTCACGGCGTTCGCGTTCTTCCTGGCCGGCGGGGTCATGGCGCTGCTGATGCGCGCCGAGCTGGCCCGGCCGGGGCTCCAGATCATGAGCGGCGAACAGTACAACCAGCTGTTCACACTGCACGGCACGATCATGCTGCTGCTCTTCGCCACCCCGAGCTTCGCGGGTTTCGCCAACGAGCTGATGCCGTTGCAGATCGGCTCCCCGGACGTGGCGTTCCCCCGGCTGAACATGCTGTCGTACTGGCTCTTCACGTTCGGCGGGCTGATCGTGCTCGGCTCGCTGCTGGTGCCGGACGGCGCCGCGGACTTCGGCTGGTTCGCCTACGCCCCGCTCAACGACTCCGCGCGCTCCCCCGGTCTCGGCCCGGACCTGTGGATCATGGGCCTGGCACTGGCCGGCTTCGGGACGATCCTGGGCGCGGTCAACTTCGTCACCACCATCATCGGGATGCGCGCGCCCGGCATGACGATGTTCCGGATGTCGATCTTCACCTGGAACACGCTCTTCACCTCGGTCCTGGTCCTGATGGCGTTCCCGGTGCTGGCGGCGGCGCTGCTGGTGCTGGAGGCGGACCGGCGGTTCGGCGCCCGGGTGTTCGAGGCGGCGAACGGCGGGGCGCTGCTGTGGCAGCACCTGTTCTGGTTCTTCGGGCACCCCGAGGTCTACATCATCGCGCTGCCGTTCTTCGGGATCATCACGGAGATCATCCCCGTCTTCAGCCGCAAGCCGCTCTTCGGCTACCTGACCCTGGTCGGCGCGACCATGGCCATCACCGGACTGTCGATGGTGGTGTGGGCGCACCACATGTTCGCCACCGGCGCGGTGCTGCTGCCGTACTTCTCCCTCATGTCGTTCCTGATCGCGGTGCCGACGGGGGTGAAGTTCTTCAACTGGACCGGCACGATGATCAAGGGCTCGCTCTCCTTCGAGACGCCGATGCTCTGGGCCATGGGCTTCCTCGTGACGTTCCTGTTCGGCGGTCTGACCGGGGTGATCCTGGCGTCCCCGCCGATGGACTTCCACGTCACGGACTCGTACTTCGTCGTGGCCCACTTCCACTACGTGGTCTTCGGCACGGTCGTCTTCGCGGTCTTCGGCGGCTTCTTCTTCTGGTGGCCGAAGTTCACCGGCAGGATGCTGGACGAGCGGCTCGGGAAGATCCAGTTCTGGACCCTGTTCACCGGGTTCCACACCACCTTCCTGGTCCAGCACTGGCTGGGCGCCGGGGGCATGCCCCGCCGGTACGCCGACTACCTGGCGTCCGACGGCTTCACCGCGCTGAACACGGTCTCCACGATCGGCTCCTTCCTGCTCGGCCTGTCGACGCTGCCGTTCCTGCACAACGTCCTGAAGACCGCCCTGCACGGCGAGAAGGTGGAGACCGACGACCCGTGGGGCTACGGCCGCTCCCTGGAGTGGGCGACCTCCTGCCCGCCGCCCCGGCACAACTTCCTCACGCTGCCCCGGATCCGCTCGGAGTCCCCGGCCTTCGACCTGCACCATCCCGAGTACGCGGCCCAGGCGCCGCAGCCCGAGCCGAAGCGGCACCAAGCCGGACCCGAGTCCTCCTGACCGCCCCGGCCGGCTCCACCGGCTCGAACGGCTCCGGCGGCACGGCGACAGCCGCCGTCCCCCGTCGGGACGGCGGCTGTCGCGCGGGCCGTGCTCCGGGCCTTCAGAGCGTGAGGCGCTGGCCCGGCACGATCACGTCGGGGTCGTCGCCGATGACGGCCTTGTTGGCGGCGTAGACGCGCTGCCAGGTGGACCCGTGGCGGGCGGCGATGGTGCTCAGGGTGTCGCCCTCGCGGACGGTGTAGTCACCGCGGCCGGTGCCGGCCGACGGGCGGCGCGGGGTCTGCGCCGGGGCGGACCGGGTCGGCTCGGTCCGGGTCGGCGCGGACCGCTCCGGCGCGGACCTCGTCGTCGCGCCGCCGCTCGCGGCCGGTGTGCCGGAGCCGGAGCGGGCCGCCGCGGGAGCGGCGCCCGAGGCCCCGGCCCGGGCCGAGCAGACGGGCCAGGCGCCCCAGCCCTGGGACTGCTGGACCCGGGTGGCGACGGCGATCTGCGCGCTTCTGCCGGCCTGGTCGGCCGTCGGGGCGTAGGCGGAGCCGCCGTACGCGCGCCAGGTCGAGGCGGAGAACTGGAGCCCGCCGTAGTAGCCGTTGCCGGTGTTGATGTGCCAGTTGCCGCCGCTCTCGCACTGGGCGATGCGGTCCCACACCCCGTTGTCCGCCGCGGCGGCGTTGCCGGTCGCGGCCAGCAGGCCCAGCGGGGCCAGCAGGGCGGCTCCGGCGAGCGCGGCCGTGGTACGGCCCTTGCGGGCGCCGTCGGAACGGGCGGTGTTGCGGGTGGTATCGGCACACTCGGACATGTGGTTCCCTCTCCACGAACCCGGGCTCCCCCAGGCGGACACGCCCGGACCGCGCTTGGCCGCGGTCGCGCGCACCCGCCCCGTCCACGGCGACCGGTGTCGGCGGTGTTGCTCTGCCTGACGCCGGCCGGCGGACGTACCCGAGCGGTGCTCGTTGCACACGGCGGAGGAATGTAGGGAGGACGGGCCGCCGGAATCAACCAACTCGCTGTCTTTCCAGGCCAGTTGCCTGTTACCGCCGGTATCGGCGATTTTCGGCCACCCACTACATCCGTTGATTTCCCGATTTTTCGACCATCCCGGGGTGTGACCTGTGACCCACTTCACCCCTTCAAGTGCATTGACCTTACACGAAGTTGACGGTCAGTATCTTGATCCGCACCCTGAGTGACCCTGTACGGCGGGAGCTTCGAACCAGTCCTCCCCCGGGCGTGACTCCCACCACAGGACGCCCGTTGTCTTCTTCATGAGCCCGCGACCCCGGGGGCTCATCGGCCGGGAGCCACCCGGCCGACCCCAGCACCGCATCCCGAGGGAGCCACCCGTGCCGCGCATGCTCGACGTCAGTGACGCCGTACGCGCCGAGATCGGCGACGAAGAAGCCGACCGGCTGCTCGCCGGAGAGAACGCCCCGGGCAGTTACGACTGCACGTCCTGTCGCACCCCGGGCGACTCCGAGCAGGAGCGCACCAGCACCGTCCTGTTCGTCGGCGACGAGACCGCCGTCCTCGCCTTCGCCCACGCCGGCTGCCTGCCCTCACAGGTCGTCCAGGTCACCGAGGAGCAGCTCCAGGGCGCCGTCCGGTCCATCGGCGCCGCCGGCGGCGAGGCGGCCGGCGGCGCTCCGGCGGGGGCCGTGCCCGAGCAGGCGGTGCTCGGTGTGACCAGCGGACTCGTCCTGGTCGACGGCGAGTTGCACCCCGCGCTCGTGGTCGAGCCGACCTCCCCGATCGTCCGCCCGGGCACGATCGGGCCCGGCGACGACTTCCTCCCGCTCCTCGTCGAGCAGGGCTTCATGCCCCTGCACGAGCTGACCTCCGTCCCCGCGGTGCTGCACGGCTGGTCCGTGCTGCTGGCCATGGGGCAGCTGCACGCGGTGCTCCAGCCGGGCGGCCACGGCGGACAGCCGGTCGCCTGGTGGCAGGCGCACCAGCCGCTCCAGGTGACCGACGGCTGGCGGGCCGCCGCCAACAAGCACCAGCAGGTGCTCATGTTCGCGGCGCCGGCAGGCTCGATCGGGCGGCAGCCCCGGGAGGACCTGCTGCGGGACGCACTGGACAAGGCCGCGGCGAACGGGAGGCTGGTCGCCGCGGCGCTGCCCCTCGCCGGCACGTGAGGGCCTCCCGCCGGGTGAGCGGTGCGGGCCCCGTCCCCCTGGAGGGTCGCCCCACCGCATCCCTTTGACACCCCCGTCGTTGGGACATACGTGCACGCATACGACACTCCTCCCCGTCGGCCCGCCTTCTCCTCCGTGCCGTCCGCCCGGTCGGCACGGGAACCCACCGGCGGACCGTCGGCCACACCGATCTACGACGCCCTCTACGCGGAATGGGTCAAGGCCTTCCGCACCCTGCCGGGGGACCGCAGCGGTGAGGAGGAGCTGAGGTTCAGTGCCTTCGGGGACCCCTCGGACGGCACGAGCGGGTACGGCGGCCACCGGGCGGGCTCGTTCAGCAGCTCGTACAGCGCCTACAGCGCGGGGGCCTACAGCGCCCGGCAGCAGTCGCAGTGGCAGCGGGTCGGCACGCTCGGCCGGCCGCAGGACGGCGGGATGAGCCCCGTACCGGTCCCGGTCGCCCTGCCGCCGGGGCCGCGCCGTGGCGTATGACGAGGGCGGCCCCCGGTAGTCCGGGGGCCGCCCTGCGGTCGTGGTGCCGCTACTTCTTCTTGGCGCCGCGCTTCTCGCGCACCCGCACCGAGATGTGGATCGGGGTGCCCTCGAAGCCGAACTCCTCGCGCAGCCGGCGCTCGATGAAGCGCCGGTAGCCCGCCTCGATGAAGCCGGAGGCGAAGAGCACGAAGCGCGGGGGCTTGGTGCCCGCCTGGGTGCCGAACAGGATGCGCGGCTGCTTGCCGCCCCGGACCGGGTGCGGGTGGGCCGAGACCAGCTCGCCGAGGAAGGCGTTCAGCCGACCCGTCGGGACCCGGGTCTCCCAGCCGGCGAGAGCGGTCTCGATCGCCGGGACCAGCTTCTCCATGTGCCGGCCGGTGCGGGCCGAGACGTTGACCCGGGGTGCCCAGGCGACCTGGCCCAGCTCGGTCTCGATCTCCCGCTCGAGGTAGTAGCGGCGCTCCTCGTCGAGGGTGTCCCACTTGTTGAAGGCGAGGACGATCGCACGGCCCGCTTCCACGGCCATGGTGACGATGCGCTGGTCCTGGACCGAGATGTTCTCGGAGGCGTCGATCAGGATGACGGCCAGCTCGGCCTTCTCGACGGCGGCCGCGGTGCGCAGCGAGGCGTAGTAGTCGGCGCCCTGCTGGAGGTGGACGCGCTTGCGGATGCCCGCCGTGTCGACGAACTTCCAGGTCACGCCGCCCAGTTCGATCAGCTCGTCGACCGGGTCGCGGGTGGTGCCCGCCAGCTCGTTGACGACGACGCGCTCCTCGCCGGCCACCTTGTTCAGCAGCGAGGACTTGCCGACGTTCGGGCGGCCGATGAGCGCGATGCGGCGCGGGCCGCCGACGGCGGTGCCGAAGCTCTGCTCGGGCGCCTCCGGGAGCGCCTCCAGGACGGCGTCCAGCATGTCGCCGGTGCCGCGGCCGTGCAGCGCGGAGACCGGGTGCGGCTCGCCGAGGCCGAGGTTCCACAGGTAGGAGGCGTCGGCCTCGCCGCTCGGGCCGTCGACCTTGTTGGCGCACAGCACGACCGGCTTGCCGGCCTTGCGCAGCAGCCGTACGACGGCCTCGTCGGTGTCGGTGGCGCCGACCTTGGCGTCCACGACGAAGACGACCGCGTCGGCCGCCTCGATCGCGTACTCGGCCTGGGCGGCCACGGAGGCGTCGATGCCGAGGACGTCCTGCTCCCAGCCGCCGGTGTCGACGACCTTGAAGCGGCGGCCCGCCCATTCGGCCTCGTAGGTGACGCGGTCGCGGGTGACGCCGGGCTTGTCCTCCACGACGGCCTCGCGCCGGCCGATGATCCGGTTCACCAGGGTCGACTTGCCGACGTTCGGGCGGCCGACGACGGCGAGCACCGGAAGCGGGCCATGGCCCGCCGCCTCGATGGCGCCCTCGACGTCCTCGATGTCGAAGCCCTCGACCGCGGCGAGCTCCATGAACTCCGCGTACTCGGCGTCGCCGAGAGCCCCGTGGTCGTACTCGTGCTCAGCCGAGTCGCCGGGCTGGATCTGGTCGTTCATGAAGTGGGTACCTCGTCGTTCATTCGTGGTGATCGGTGGAGTCGCCGCGCGTGGGCTGATCCACTACTCAAGTGTCGCCCAGCGCCCGGTCAGGCGCCTGGCGTTTTCCAGATGGCCGGTGAGCTGCTTCCGGATGCGCTCGGTCGCCTCGTCCAGCGCCGCGCGGGTGCGCCGCCCGCTGCCGTCGCCCGCCTCGAAGGGGTCGCCGAAGACGACGTCGACGCGCGAGCGCAGCGGGGGCAGCGACTTGATCAGCCGCCCGGGCCGCTCGGCGCTGCCCAGCACCGCCACCGGCACGATCGGCGCCCCGCCGCGGACCGCGAAGTAGGCGAGCCCGGCGCGCAGCGAGGCGAAGTCGCCCTCGCCCCGGGTGCCCTCCGGGAAGATGCCCAGCACTCCCCCGGCCGCCAGCACGCCAAGGGCCTGGCCGATCGCGGTGCGGTCGGCCGCGGCACGGTCCACCTTGAGCTGGCCGATGCCGGTCAGGAAGGCGTCCAGCGGGCCGACGAAGGCTTCCCTCTTGATCAGGAAGTGCGTCGGCCGGGGCGAGACGCCCATCACCATCGGGCCGTCGATGTTGTGGGAGTGGTTCACGGCGAGGATCACCGGGCCGGTGGCCGGCACCTTCCAGGCACCGAGCACCCGCGGCTTCCACAGGCCGTACATCAGACCGACGCCGATGCGCCGGCCGGCCTCCGCGCCCCGCCGCGAGGGGACCGGCGGCTGGCTCACTTCCCGGCCCGCTTCTCCTCGACCAGGGTGACGACGCACTCGATGACCTGGGCGAGGGTGAGCTGGGTGGTGTCCACCTCGACCGCGTCGGCGGCCTTGGCGAGCGGCGAGGTCTTGCGGCTGGAGTCGGCCGCGTCCCGCTTGATCAGGGCCTCGCGGGTGGCCTGGACGTCGGCGCCCTTCAGCTCGCCGCTACGGCGGGCGGCACGGGCCTCCGGGGAGGCGGTGAGGAAGACCTTGAGGTCGGCGTCCGGCAGGACGGTCGTACCGATGTCCCGGCCCTCGACCACGATGCCGTGCTCGGCCTCGGCGGCCAGCGAACGCTGGAGCTCGGTGATCCGGGTGCGCACCTCGGGCACCGCGCTGACCGCGCTGACCTTGGAGGTGACCTCCTGGGTGCGGATCGGGCCGGCCACGTCCACGCCGTCGACCGTGATCGCCGGGGCGGCCGGGTCGGTGCCGGAGATGATCTCCGGCTTGCCGGCGACGGCGGCGACGGCGGTCGGGTCCTCCAGGTCGATGCCGTTGTTCACCATCCACCAGGTGATCGCCCGGTACTGGGCTCCGGTGTCCAGGTAGCTCAGGCCGAGCTGCGCGGCCACGGCCTTCGACGTGCTCGACTTGCCCGTGCCGGAGGGACCGTCGATCGCGACGATCACGGGCTTGGCGGTCGGGGCGGCGCCGTTTTCCACGGGGGGACACCTTCCTGGTGCGGTGTGGGTGGTCCGACAACGCGGCGTGGGGGTCCCCCCGGCCGGAGGCTGGGGGAGTGCCGTGCCGGGCGTCGCGGACCCGGGCTGATCCAAACGAAACCCCCTACTGCCGCAGCGCCCAGCCACGCTCCCGCAGCGCCTCCCGCAGACCCGCCGCCTCCTTCGGCTCGACCATGAGCTGCACCAGACCTGCCTGCTGTCCGGTGGCGTGCTCGATGCGCACGTCCTCGACGTTGACCCCGGCGCGGCCGGCGTCGGCGAAGATCCGGGCGAGCTGGCCGGGCTGGTCGTCGATGAGCACGACCACGGTCTCGTAGACCCGCGGGGCGGACCCGTGCTTGCCGGGTACCCGCACCTGGCCCGCGTTCCCCCGGCGCAGCACGTCCTGGATGCCCGCGGCGCCCACGCCCCGCTCGGCCTCGTCCGGGGACTGCAAGGCGCGCAGCGCCCGGACCGTCTCGTCCAGGTCGGCGGCGACGTCGGAGAGCAGGTCGGCGACCGGGCCCGGGTTCGCGGACAGGATGTCGATCCACATGCGCGGGTCGGAGGCGGCGATCCGGGTCACGTCCCGGATGCCCTGCCCGCACAGCCGTACGGCGGCCTCCTCGGCGTGCTCCAGGCGCGCGGCGACCATGCTGGAGACCAGGTGGGGCATGTGGGAGACGAGGGCGACGGCGCGGTCGTGGGCGTCGGCGTCCATGACGACCGGGACGGCCCGGCAGTGCGAGACCAGTTCCAGGGCGAGGTTCAGCACCTCGGTGTCGGTGTCCCGGGTCGGCGTGAGCACCCAGGGGCGGCCCTCGAAGAGGTCGCCGGTCGCGGCCAGCGGGCCGGACTTCTCCCGGCCGGACATCGGGTGCGTGCCGATGTACGCGGACAGGTCGAGGCCGAGCGCCTCCAGCTCCCGGCGGGGGCCGCCCTTGACGCTGGCGACGTCCAGGTAGCCGCGGGCCGCGCCCCGGCGCATCGCGTCGGCGAGCAGCCGGGCCACGTGGGCGGGCGGCGCGGCCACGATCGCCAGGTCGACCGGTCCGTCGGGCGCCTCGTCGGTGCCGGCGCCGAGCGCGGCGGCCGTGCGCGCCTGCTCGGGGTCGTGGTCGGCGAGGTGGACGGTGACGCCGCGCCGGGCGAGCGCGAGGGCGGCGGAGGTGCCGATCAGGCCGGTACCGATGACGAGGGCGGTTCTCACTGGGCGATGTCCTTGCGCGGGGTCGCGGCGGCGCCGGGGTGGATGCGGACGATGCGGGCGCGGGGTCCGCCCGGCTCGATGGGCGCGGCGGTCCGCACGCCCCGGGGCACGGCGCCCCGGACGTCCGGCCCGTTCCGGTCGGGGCCGGCGGTGCGCGGGCTCCCGCCCCGCTCCTCGGGGCGACCGGCCCCGTCCCGATCCCGTCGCACGGTCCCCGGGACCGCTCGTACCGCCACGGTGCTGCTCCTCGCTGACATGCGTGTCTGTTCTTGGTCCGTCCAGCGTAGTCAGCCCGCGCGGTACGAACGCGCGCCGCCCGCCCGCTGAGACGATGCGGAAGATCCGGTATTCACCGATTTGTACATCTGTACGGAGGTCCGACATGTCCGAGCCAGCGACACGGCGCACTCTCCTCGCCACGGGTGCCGGCGCGCTCGCCGTGGGATGCCTGGGGTGCGGAGGCAAGGACGGCGGCGACGCCGCGGCGCCGGTACCGCCCACGGCACCGGCGCCGAGCACGCCGTCGGCGTCCCTCGCCGCCGAGGCGGCGTCCCCGGCCGGGAAGGAGCTGGCCAGGACCAGCGAGATCCCGGTGGGCGGCGGCAAGGTCTTCAAGGAGCACAAGATCGTGGTCACCCAGCCGAAGAAGGGGGACTTCAAGGCGTTCTCGGCGATCTGCACCCACCAGGGCTGCACGGTCAACCGGGTGGCGGACGGCACCATCGACTGCCCCTGTCACGGCAGCAGGTTCCGCGTCGGCGACGGCTCGGTGGCCCACGGCCCCGCGACCCGGCCGCTGCCCAAGGAGTCGATCACGGTGCACGGCAATTCGATCCACCTGGGCTGAGTGGCCGCGTACGCTCCGGGAATGCAGCCGCAGGACCTCGTACGCGACCACACCGTCTACGCCTGCGTCATGGGCTCCCGAGCCTTCGGGCTGGCGACGGACGGCAGCGACACCGACCGACGCGGGGTGTTCCTCGCCCCCACCCCGCTGTACTGGCGGTTCGAGAAGCCGCCGACGCATGTGGAGGGGCCGGGCGAGGAGCGGTTCTCCTGGGAACTGGAACGGTTCTGCGAGCTGGCGCTGCGCGCCAATCCGAACATCCTGGAGTGCTTGCACTCCCCGCTGGTGGAGCACGTGGACGACACGGGCCGCGAACTGCTGTCCCTGCGCGGCGCCTTCCTGTCCCGGCGGGCGTACGACACCTTCACGGGCTACGCCCTCGGCCAGCGGCGGAAGCTCGACGCCGACGTCCGTACGACGGGCGCGCCGCGCTGGAAGCACGCGATGCACCTGCTGCGCCTGCTGATGTCCGCCCGGGACCTGCTGCGCACCGGTGAGCTGCGGATCGACGTCGGCGCGCGGCGCGAGCCGCTGCTGGCGGTGCGGCGCGGGGAGGTGCCGTGGGCCCGGGTGGAGGCGTGGACGGCCCGGCTGGCGGCCGAGGCCGAGGAGGCGCTGGGCGGCAGCCCGCTGCCGCCGGAGCCGGATCACGCGCGGGTGGCCGCCTTCCTGTACCGGGTGCGCCGGGCCTCAGCCCTCCAGGCGGAGCCGGACCACCAGGTCGTGCAGGGCGTCGTGGGCGCTGCCGGCGTCGGGCAGGACTGAGCCGGCCTGCGCCTCGTCGAGCGCGGTGTGCAGCCGTTCGACGTCGGCCGCCACCCGCGCGCGGTCGACGTCGGCGCCGCCGTGCTCCCGCTCGCGCTTGGCGGCGATCAGTTCGGGCAGGTAGCCGGGGCCGCCGAGCTGCTCCAGCAGCGTGGGCAGATGGGCCTGGACCTCACCGGTGCGCATCAGGTGGATGCCGGTGAGCAGCACCCGGAAGGTGTAGAGCAGCGGCTTGAGTTCGCCGGTCTTCTCGAACAGCCGCCACTGGGTCGCCGCGAACCCCCGGTAGTGGTGGGCGTGGTGGCTGGTGAGGACGGCGGGGGCCAGCGCGGTCAGCTCCCGGTGCGCCTCGGAGGTGTGCACGACGAGCGGCGAGAGCAGTTGCTCCAGCACATAGCCGTTGCGGCGGAGCATCAGCCGGGCGAACTTGCGCACGTCATGGGTGACGAGGTCCAGCTCGACGCCGTAGCGGACCCAGGTCCGCGAGCGGGTCTCCTCCGGCTCCCGGAGTCCGACGAGGTCGGCGGCGGGCAGCAGGTGGACGCCCCGCAGATCCACGTCGGAGTCCTCGGAGGGGAAGCCGTACAGGTGGGCTCCGGAGACGATGGCGAACAGCAGCGGGTCGGGCTGTTCCGCGACCACCGGGGCCAGGTCTATGTCGAGGTCGTCGATCATGGGTCTAAGCGTCCCAGAGGGCTCCCAGGGCCAACAGGTCGCCTCGGTACTCGATCCGGTCCGTCCAGTCGGCGGGCCAGGCGTCCGCGCCCAGCCAGGCGCCCGCGAAGGCACCGGCGAGGCAGGCGAGGGAGTCGGAGTCGCCCGCGGTGCAGGCGGCCCGGCGCAGGGCGGTGACGGGCTCCTCGGGGAAGAGCAGGAAGCACAGCAGCCCGGTGGCGAGGGCCTCCTCGGCGATCCAGCCCTCGCCGGTCGCGAGGCAGGGGTCGGTTTCCGGGGAGACGGTGCGCACGGCGTCCCGGAGCCGGCCGAGGACCGCCAGGCACTCGTCCCAGCCGCGCGCGATGAAGTGCTCGGGGCTCGGGTCCTGGGACCGGGTCCACAGGTCGCCCAGCCAGGTGTGGTCGTAGTGGGTGCGGTGGTCCAGGGCGTAGGACCGCAGCCGCCCGACGAGTCCGGCCGGGTCGGTGCCCCGGGCGAGCAGGTGGACGGCGTGGGCGGTCAGGTCGGAGGCGGCCAGCGCGGTGGGGTGGCCGTGGGTGAGCGCGGCCTGCAACTGGGCGGCGCCGGCGCGCTGTTCGTCGTTCAGGCCGGGGACGAGTCCGACCGGGGCGACGCGCATGTTGGCGCCGCAGCCCTTGGAGCCGACCTGGCTGGCGTCCTGCCAGGGCCGCCCGTCCTCCAGGAGCAGGTCGCACGCCGTCAGGCAGGTGTTGCCCGGGGCGCGGTCGTTCTCCGGCGACCGGTACCAGTCCGTGAACTCCTCGCGCAACGGCCCTTCCAGCAGTCGCGGTTCGAGGGGCCCGCGCTGCCCGGCCGTGCGGAGCGCGCGTCCCACGGCGAGGGTCATCTGCGTGTCGTCGGAGACCCGGGCGTGCCGTGGCAGCTCCAGCTGCCGCCAGGGTCCGAACATCGACAGGATCAGCGGCTCGGTCTTGAACTCGGTCGGGTAGCCGAGGGCGTCCCCGAGGGCGAGGCCGAGAAGTGCGCCGGTTGCGGCTCGTGCGGACACGCGGTTCACCATCCCCTTTATCGTCATCCTGACAGTAAAGGGGATGGTGATCACCCGCAAGGGGCGGTTAGGGTCTTTCGTTCGGATCAGGCCGGATCAGGGAGCGGGGTCTGGTGCCGTGCATCGCAAGGCGGAGGAGGGCGCCGTGGCGGAGCCATGGCAACCGACGACAACGCGGCGAGGCGCGGTGCCGGACCCCGCGAGCCCGGCATGATCCAAACGAGAGGCCCTAGAGGTCGACTTCCTTCATCAGCATGCCGACCTCGGTGTTCGACAGCCGGCGCAGCCAGCCCGACTTCTGGTCGCCGAGGGTGATCGGCCCGAAGGAGGTGCGCACCAGCTTCTCGACCGGGAAGCCGGCCTCGGCCAGCATGCGGCGCACGATGTGCTTGCGGCCCTCGTGCAGGGTCACCTCGACCAGGTAGTTCTTGCCCGTCTGCTCGACCACCCGGAAGTGGTCCGCGCGCGCGTAACCGTCCTCCAGCTGGATGCCGTCCTTCAGGCGCTTGCCGAGGTCGCGCGGGATCGGACCCACGATGGCGGCGAGGTAGGTCTTCTTCACGCCGTACTTGGGGTGCGTGAGGCGGTGCGCCAGCTCTCCGTGGTTGGTGAGCAGGATGACGCCCTCGGTCTCGGTGTCGAGCCGGCCCACGTGGAAGAGCCGGGTCTCGCGGTTGGTGACGTAGTCACCGAGGCACTGCCGGCCCTCCGGGTCCTCCATGGTGGACACCACGCCCGCGGGCTTGTTCAGCGAGAAGAACTGGTACGACTGGGTCGCGACCGTCAGACCGTCGACCTTGACCTCGTCCTTCTCGGGGTCGACCCGCTTGCCCTGCTCGGTGACGATCTCGCCGTTCACCTCGACCCGGGCCTGCTCGATCAGTTCCTCGCAGGCCCGCCGGGAGCCGTAGCCCGCGCGCGCGAGGACCTTCTGGAGCCGCTCGCCCTCCTGCTCGGCGCCCGGGAAGGTCTTCGGGAGCTTCACGTCCTTCTTGCCGGCGTACCGCTCCCGGTTGCGCTCCTCGACCCGCGTCTCGTACTCCCGCGAGCGCGAAGGGGCCGTACGGCCGTCCTGCTGGGGCCGCTTCGGGCCGCCCTTGGCGCCACCGCGGGCGGAGCCGCCGCGGCCCGACTTGGGGCCGTCCTTGGAGGCGCCGGGGCCCACGTCGTAGCGGCGCTCCTCCGGGCGGGGCTTGCGGGGACGGCCCTGCCCCTGCCGCTCGTCCCGGTCGTTGCCGGCGCCGCGGTGATTACCGCGTCCGCTGTTCCTGCCGCTGCCGCTGCCGCTGCTTCGCATCAAGGTTTCCGTCTTAGTCGTCTGCGTCCTGACCGCCGGGCGCGTCGGGCGCGTCCGGGTCGAACGACGGGACCCCCTCCTGGGTCTCGGCCTCGATCGCCTCCGCCTCGGGGAGGAAGGGCGCGAGCTCCGGGAGCTCGTCCAGGCCGCGCAGGCCCATCCGCTCCAGGAAGTAGTTCGTCGTCCTGTACAGGATCGCACCTGTTTCGGGTTCCGTGCCCGCCTCCTCGACCAGACCGCGCTGGAGCAGGGTGCGCATCACGCCGTCGCAGTTCACCCCGCGCACGGCGGAGACCCGGCTGCGGCTGACCGGCTGGCGGTAGGCGACGACCGCGAGGGTCTCCAGCGCCGCCTGCGTGAGCCGGGCGGTCTGGCCGTCCAGGACCAGCCGCTCGACCGCGGGGGCGTAGGCGGCACGGGTGTAGAAGCGCCAGCCGCCGGCGACGAACCGCAGCTCGAAACCGCGGCCCTGCGCCGAGTACTCGTCGGCCAGCTCGCGCAGGGCGTCCGCGACCTGCCGCGCGGGCCGTTCCAGGATCTTCGCCAGGTGCTCCTCGGTCGCGGGCTCGTCCACGACCATGAGCACCGCCTCCAGGGCGGGCTTGAGGTCCAGTCCGGCCACGGGCCCCGCCGGGGCCCCGGTGGTCTCGCTCACGGCTTGCCGTCCTCCTCGGGCCGCTTCGGCGGCCGGTCGAACTCCTCTGTGACCATCGGCGCCGCGTCCGTGTCCCCGCCCGTCCAGCGCACGGTCAGCTCGCCGAGCGCGGTCTCCTGGTCCAGCGCGACGGCCTTCTCCCGGTACAGCTCCAGCAGGGCGAGGAACCG
This sequence comes from Streptomyces sp. NRRL S-31, assembly GCF_000718775.1. Lineage (GTDB taxonomy): Bacteria > Actinomycetota > Actinomycetes > Streptomycetales > Streptomycetaceae > Streptomyces. The sequence goes on along the minus strand of NZ_JOCB01000055.1, from coordinate 7,273 downwards.
GGCCACCACGGTGAGCGTGTCACCGGCGTCCTCGACCAGCACCCGGAAGCCGGCCTCGCCCAGCTCGCGCAGCCGCGCCACCACGATCCCCGCCTGCTCCCGCACACTGACCAGCGGGGCGTGGATGTGGTCGACGTAGACGCGCGGCTCGGGCCGGGGCTGCATCGCCTTGACCGCGAGCCTGGCGAAGCCCTCGGGGCCGATGCTGATGACGACCTCGGGCAGCAGCTCGGCGTGGTGCGGTTCGAGGCCGACGGTACGCGGACGACGGCGGACCTCGTCGTCCAGGCGCTCGTCGAAGATGTCGGCGATCCGCTTGTAGGCGCGGTACTGGAGCAGCCGCGCGAACAGCAGGTCCCGGGCCTCCAGCAGCGCGAGGTCGGCCTCGTCCTCCACCTCGGCGGCGGGCAGCAGCCGGGCGGCCTTGAGGTCGAGCAGGGTGGCCGCGACGACCAGGAACTCCGTGGTCTGGTCCAGGTCCCAGTCGGGTCCCATGGCCCGGATGTGCGCCATGAACTCGTCGGTGACCTTCGACAGGGCGACCTCGGTGACGTCCAGCCGGTGCTTGGAGATCAGCTGGAGGAGCAGGTCGAACGGCCCCTCGAAGTTGGCGAGGCGGACCTTGAAGACCCCGTCGGCGCCGGACTCGCCCTCGCCGTGGGCGGGTGCCGCCCGGGTGGGTTCCGGCTCCGCGAAGTCCACGGGCTCGGCGAAGTCCACGGGCTCGGCGGCCGGTGCGGCCCCGGGGCCCCTTCCCGGCGCACGCCGGCGACCGGCGGTCGCGCCGGGGGCGGGGACAGGGGCTCCGTTCGAGGTCATAGCCCCCGCAGGCTACCGCTACCGCCCGCGCAGCCGTCGTACGAGGATGCTCGCGTCCCCGCGGGACTCCAGATCGGCCAGGACCACGGCCACCGCCTCGCGGACGATCCGCCCGCGGTCCACCGCCAGGCCGTGCTCGCCGCGGAGCACCAGCCGCGCGTGCTCCAGGTCCATCAGTTCCTCGGCCGACACATAGACGGTGATCTTCTCGTCGTGCCGTTCACGCCCGCTGGGCCGCCGCGCCGCCGCCCGCCCTCGTTTGCGCGGCTGTGCGGCGGCACCGTCCGGCGCCTCCTGCCGGCGGGCCGGACGGACGCGGGACTCGCCGGCCTCGGCCGGCTCGGCCTCCGCCGCCTCGTGCTCCGCGCCCTCGCCGTCACCCGCCCGGACGGGCACCGACGGCGGCATGTCCTCGGCGGCGGCCGTCTCGTCGCTCTCCCCGGCGGGAGCCGGCACCCGGGTCTCCCCGCCCGCCGCGCGCCGGGGAGTCGACGGCTGGAGCGCCGTGCCTCCTGTCGTACGGAAGAGTTCGTCGGCTCCGGGCAGACTCACTCGGCGTGACACCGGGCGAGCACCTCCCTGGCGAGCTGGCGGTAGGCGGCGGCACCGACGGAGTTGGAGGCGTACGTGGTGATCGGCTCGCCGGCGACCGTGGTCTCCGGGAAGCGGACCGTGCGGCCGATGACGGTGTGGTAGACGTGGTCGTCGAACGCCTCGACCACGCGGGCCAGCACCTCACGGCTGTGCACCGTGCGCGAGTCGTACATCGTGGCGAGGATGCCGTCCAGCTCCAGCTCGGGGTTGAGCCGCTCCTGGACCTTCTCGATGGTCTCGGTCAGCAGGGCCACACCGCGCAGGGCGAAGAACTCGCACTCCAGCGGCACGATCACCTTGTGCGCCGCCGTCAGCGCGTTCACGGTGAGCAGGCCCAGCGAGGGCTGGCAGTCGATCACGATGTAGTCGTAGTCGGGCAGCAGCGGCTTCAGGGCGCGCTGGAGCGTCGACTCGCGCGCGACCTCGGAGACCAGCTGGACCTCGGCGGCCGACAGGTCGATGTTGGAGGGCAGCAGGTCCATGTTGGGGACCGCCGTCTTGAGCAGCACCTCGTCCGCGGACATGCCCCGCTCCATGAGCAGGTTGTAGACGGTGAGGTCCAGCTCCATCGGGTTGACGCCGAGACCGACCGACAGCGCGCCCTGCGGGTCGAAGTCCACGAGCAGCACGCGCCGGCCGTACTCCGCGAGCGCGGCACCCAGGTTGATGGTCGACGTCGTCTTGCCGACGCCGCCCTTCTGGTTGCACATCGCGATGATCTTCGCGGGGCCGTGGTCGGTCAGCGGGCCCGGGATCGGGAAGTACGGCAGCGGGCGCCCGGTCGGGCCGACGCGCTCACGGCGCTGACGGGCCGCGTCGGGCGCGAGCGTGGCCGCGTACTCCGGATCGGGCTCGTACTCGGCGTCGGGGTCGTAGAAGTGCCCCTCGGGCAGTTCGTCGTAGTCGGCGAAGTGGTTGCGGGGCGTGCCACTTCCGTCGCCGGCCATGGCGTTCACGTGATGGCCATCCATGCTCTGGTGTGCTGTCCGGGCCGCCTGCGGACCGGAACTCTGGTGGGCTGCGAAGGTACTCACAGCTACGGAGCCGACAGCCTCGAATCCCGCGGGACCCTGGCCCCGGACCGGCATTCCTGGTTGACCACCCCCGGGAGAAAATGTCGACTCATTCACAAGTCGTCTTACCTCCTTGGTGACCAGGAAACTTCTAGACAAGGTCAGCGTGGCACCATGCCGACGGTTGGCGACTCTATGGCGTGTCGGCGGTCCGCAGCAACACAATCCGCCGGACCCGGCAGGATGTGTCGGCAATGAAACATCTCGCTGTCAAGGGCGTACGGCCGTCGCACAGCAGGTTTCACCGGTGTGCGAATCGGTCGAAGAGTTACGTTCGAGGCGAGTTGGCCGAGAGCCGCAAAGTGACCATACACACATCCGGCCGGACCTTGTCGGGCAAGGTCCGGCCGGGTGTGTGGTGTTGACGGCGTGTGTTGACGAATCGCCTTTTCCCCAGGGGTGACCCGGCCGCTCACCAGGTCACGGAGTCGGTCGCCCGTCAGCCGAGCAGGGACTCCAGCTCGACGTGGTCCAGCCCGTGGGCCTCGGCGACCTCCTTGTAAACGACCTTGCCGTCATGGGTGTTGAGACCCTTGGCGAGCGCGGCGTCACGGCGCAGCGCCTCCACCCAGCCGTTGTTGGCGAGCGAGACGATGTACGGCAGCGTGGCGTTGGTGAGGGCGTTGGTGGAGGTGTTGGGCACCGCGCCGGGCATGTTGGCGACGCAGTAGAAGACCGAGTTGTGCACCCGGAAGGTCGGCTCGGCGTGCGTCGTCGGGTGGGAGTCCTCGAAGCAGCCGCCCTGGTCGATCGCGATGTCGACAAGGACACTTCCCGGCTTCATGCGGGCCACCAGCTCGTTGGTGACCAGCTTCGGGGCCTTGGCGCCCGGGATGAGGACCGCGCCGATGACGAGGTCGGCGTCGAGGACGGCCTTCTCCAGCTCGAAGGAGTTGGACATGATCGCCTTGACCTTCGTGCCGAAGATCCGGTCGGCCTCGCGCAGCTTGTTGATGTCGCGGTCGAGCAGCGTCACCTCGAAGCCCATGCCGACGGCGACCTGGGTGGCGTTCCAGCCGGAGACACCGCCGCCGATCACCACGGCCTTGGCCGGGGTCACGCCCGGAACACCGCCCGGCAGCACGCCACGGCCACCGGCCGCGCGCATCAGGTGGTAGGCGCCGACCTGCGGGGCCAGCCGGCCCGCGACCTCGGACATCGGGGCGAGCAGCGGCAGGGCGCGGTTCGGCAGCTCGACGGTCTCGTACGCGATCGCCGTGGTACCCGACTCCAGCAGCGCGTCCGTGCACTCCTTGGAGGCGGCCAGGTGCAGGTAGGTGAAGAGGATCTGGTCCTTGCGGAGGCGGTGGTACTCCTCCGCGATGGGCTCCTTGACCTTCAGCAGCAGGTCGGCGGCGGCCCACACCTCGTCGGCGGTGTCGAGCAGGGTGCCACCGGCCGAGACGTACTCCTCGTCCGTGATCGAGGAGCCGAGGCCGGCGCCCCGCTCGATGACGACCTGGTGGCCGTTGCGCACCAGCTCGTGCACGCCGGCGGGGGTGATGGCCACCCGGAACTCGTTGTTCTTGACCTCGCGGGGGATGCCGACCTTCACGTCGATCACGGTCCTTGGCTCAGAGGGTATGGGGGTGCATTAGAGACGTACCCAGACATGCGGTGGCATACCGGGAGACACCGCAGAGAACGTGCGGCAGAGCCAGTCTAATGAAGGTGTTCCGCCTGTCTAGCCTTCCATTGCATCAATCTTCACTGGATGCAGTACGGATTTCGCAGGCATCCAGGCCCTGATCGGGGCCTTCCTGGTCCTCCGGCGGCTCCTCCCCCAGCATGCGCTCCGCCGCCGCGCGGTGCAGGCGGGCCGCCGCCGGGTCGCCGAGGCGGTCCAAGGTGTCCGCCAGCCGCAGCTGGAGCGCGGCCTGGAGCCGGGCGTCCTCCGCGCGCCGGGCCCACTCCACCGCCTCCTGGCAGGTGCGCAGCGATTCCTCCGGCCGGCCCGCGTACTCCTGGACCCGGGCGATCTCGCTCAACGCCCGGGCGCTGGCGGCGACATCGCCGCCGCGGCGGTAGCCGGACAGGGCGGCCCGCCAGTTCCTCAGCGCCTCGCCGTAGCGGCCGGCGTAGGTGTGGGCGGTGGCGATCCGGCCGTACAACCGGGCGGCCTCCAAACCCTCCCCGCGGGCCAGCCGCTCGGCCAGGGCCCGACCGAACCAGTCGGCGGCCCGGTCGTGGTCCGCCAGCTCCTGGTAGGCGCCGCCTACGGATTCCATCGCGCGGCCGGTCGCGTACGGGTCGTTCGCCTCGCGTCCGGCGTCCAGGGCGGCCCGGTAACGGGCCAGCGCCTCCCGGGTGCGGCCGGTCTGCGCGTCCAGATCGCCCAGGTTCAGCAGGGCCGCGGCCTTCTCCCGGGGCAGCCCGCGCCGCTCGGCGACGTCCAGGACGAGCCGGTGCACGCCGTACAGGTCGGCTGCGGCGGCCTGCGTGCCGACATGCGCCGCCAGCGCCCTGACCAGCTGGGACATCAGCCGGCGGGCGAGGGTGTCCAGCTCGCCGTCGGCCACCGCGAGACGCACCGACGCCAGCAGGGCGGGACGCCGGATGCGCAGCCACTCGGCGGCGGCCCGCGGGGTCGGGAAGCGCAGCGCCCGGGGCATGCCGTTGAGCTTCTCCCGGAACTGCGGGCTGTCCGTCTCGGTGATCGCCCGGCAGGACTGGAGCAGCCGTACCGTCCGCTCCAGCATCCGGGCCCGGGCCAGCTGGAGCTCGGCGGGCCGCTCCTGGCTCCCGGCCAGGGCACGCAGCAGCGGGTGCAGGCAGCCGGGAACCTCGTACTGCGGCAGCGGGGAGGCCACCGCGCGCAGCAGGCCGAGACCGACCAGGTCGTCCAGGGTGGCGCGGGCGGCGTCGACCGAGCAGCCGGCCAGGGCGGAGGCGGTGTGCGGGTCGGCCAGACCGGCCGGGGCGAGGGAGAGCAGCCGCAGCATCCGGGCGGCCGGGCCGGGCAGCTGGTCGTAGACGAGCCGGAAGACACGGGACAGCGGGCCGCCGTCCGTACCGTCCGCGCCGTCCTCGGTGTACGCGTGCAGCCGCTTGGCGAGGTCGGAGACGGACGCCTGGGGGCGGGCGGCGAGCCAGCCGCCGGCCAGCACCAGCGCGGCCGGATGCCCCTGGCAGGACTCCACCAGGCTCTCCGCGGAGCACGGGTCGACGGTGACGCGGACCGCGCCGGTGTAACCGGTGAGCAGTTCCACCGCGGACTTGGTGTCCAGGCCGCCGAGCGTGCAGGGGCGGACGTCCGCGATCCCGGTGAGCGGGCCCTTGGACACGGCCACCACCAGGCAGTCCGGGGCGTCCGGGAGGAGCGCGTCGACCTGTTCGGCGCCGGCCGCGTCGTCCAGCAGGAGCAGCATCCGCCGGTCGGCCAGGGCCGCGCGCAGGGCGGCGGCGAGGTCGTCCTCGGCGGCTCCGGCGGGGGCGGGCAGCTCCAGCGCGCCGAGCAGCTCGCGGGCCACCTGCTCGACGGGTACCGGGGTGCCGTCGGGCTCGCTCAGCCGGGCCCGCAGCACGCCGTCCGGGTACCGGCCGGCCACCCGCCGGACGAGTTCGCGGGCGAGGGCGGTGCGGCCGGAGCCGGGACGGCCCGCGACGAGGAGCACGCGCGCGCGGGGCGCCTTGCGGCCGGAGAGGGTGTCCAGGCCCGCGCGCTCGATGTCCGCGCGCAGCTCCTTCAACTCCCGTGTACGGCCCAGGAAACGGTCCTCCGCGACCGGATGCGCGGACAGCTCCGCACCCTCTTGGTCCACCGCCTGATCCGTCACGGGCCACACTCCCGTCCCACCGCACGCGCAAGCCCGCCGGTGTCTTCCGATACGGGCGTGTCAGAGCCTAGTTCACGCTCGGCGACGTGCCCGGAGGAGCGCGGCGGACGGATCGCCCGATCGGATCAGGCGATCGTCACACCGGTACGCCGGACGAGTGCGGTCAGTTCGCGAAGGGACGCGCGGGCCAGGGCGCGTCGGCCGGGCGCAGCGCGTCCAGTCCGTCCCCGCCGCGGGCCGCCACCAGCGCGAGGACCCCGACGACCAGGCAGTTGTTGTGCACGTCACCGGCGAGGATCCGGCGCACCAGCTCGTCGACCGGCACGCGCGCGTGCTCCATGTCGGTCTCCTCGTGCTCCGCCACGAAGCGCTCGCCCTCGGCCTCGGACAGCTGCCGGGCGAGGAAGATCCGTACGGCCTCGTCGCAGCCGCCGGGCGTGGTGTACACGTCGGTCAGCACCCGCCAGTCCTCGGCCTTGACGTGCGCCTCCTCGTACAGCTCCCGCTGGGCCGCGTGCAGCGGGTTCTCGCCCGGCACGTCGAGCAGCCCGGCCGGGATCTCCCACAGCTTGTGCCGCACCGGGTGCCGGTACTGGTTGATCAGCAGGACCCGGTCCTCCTCGTCCAGGGCGAGGACGGCGACCGAACCCGGGTGCACCTGGTAGTCACGGCGGACCACCGAGCCGTCGGGCATGACCACGTCGTCCGTGCGGACCGAGGTCTTGTTGCCCGTGAACGGGGTCTCCGTCGCCCGGATCTCCCACTCCGCCGGGGTGTCCTTGATCGTCATGCCCTGTCCTTCCACGTCCGCGCGCAAGACCGGCCGCATACGGCGACCGGGGTGCCCACCGTCGAAGGCGCGCACCCCGGCCACCGTACAAGCCGGTGTGTTACTGCGAGATCTTCCGCTCCACCGCGGCCTTCACCAGTCCGGCGAAGAGGGGGTTGGCGCGGGTCGGCCGCGAGCGCAGCTCGGGGTGGGCCTGGGTGGCGACGAGGTAGGGGTGGACG
>NZ_JOCB01000054.1 GCF_000718775.1 Streptomyces sp. NRRL S-31 | reverse complement strand
GTCCGGGGGTGGGGCCGGGGGTGGGCGGCGGCCCTGGCCTGCCCGGACAGCGCGAACACGAGGGCGGCGGGGCCGGGACCGGGGCTGGTCTTCGCCGGGGTGCCGGTGCCGGGTTCGGTGTTCGCCGGGGTGCCGGTGCCGGTATCGGCCGGGGTGCCGGTGTCGGGATCTGCGGTCAAGGCTGCCTCGGGCTGGGTGGGCTGTCCGGCCGAGGGTACTGGGCCGGGTCCCGCGCGGCCCCGTGGCCGGGCGGCGCGCGCCTCGTGGCCCCGGGGCGCGGGGTGCGGGGTGCCGGAACGGCTAATGCCGGCGCAGCTCCCCAGCCGCGCCGGCATCGTTGCCGTCCGCCGTACCCCCGTCCCCACGGGGTTTCATGGATGGATGTCCCCGCCCGGACCGCTCTTCCGGGCCTGGGGTCGCCGCTCAGCGCCCCAGCATCGCACCCACGGACGACGCTTGTGTGGCCACCGTCTCCCAGCCGTCGAAGACGAGCAGGAGCAGGGCCGCCAGGGGAAGGGCCATCAGCGTCGCCACCAAGGGGTGGCGACGGCCCGTCCGGCGGGGGGCGAACGCGGGGCGTCGCGGTGCCGTGTGGGCCATGGTCCCTCTCCTGACCGTTCGGTTGTCATCGGCGGTGGGTGTGTGACCTCGGGGTACGAGCGCCGCACCCGCCGCTTTCCCTCAAATCTAGGCGCGAGGCGAACACCGGACGTCATGCCCTCGTACCGATTGCCGGGCCTCCCGGAGGATGAGCCACGACCTGCGGAGTACTCCCCTGGGTGGAGACGTCGGGCCAGGTCTCGGGGTCTTCCCCGAGGGGCCGCCCGCTCTGTCCCGTCATTTCGGAAGCGTCCCATGGACCGGAAGGAGTGACTTCGCTCACTCGGGGCGGGGTCATGGGAGCGCTCGTACTCGGAGCGGACTCCTGGGCGCGGCCGGACCGGCGGGTCCGCGGCGGCCGTCACCCGACCGGCGTACGACCCCGTGCGCCGCGACCTCGCACGACCTCAACCTCCCTGCCCGACCGACCGGTTGACCGCCGGACAGGTGCGAAGTCGTCGTGTCGCGGCGCTTCCTGACCGCGTTTCACCTGACCCGGACGGCCCACACAATCCGTCCGGGCCGGAGGGCGCGGCCTCTGCGCGCAGGCGGCCGTGGAAACGTAAGCTGGGCCACGTCACAGGGACCGGGCAGCGGGGATGAAGATGGCGATGATGCGCCTGAGGCGCGAGGACCCGCGTGTCGTCGGCTCGTTCAGGCTTCACCGACGGCTCGGCGCGGGCGGGATGGGCGTGGTCTACCTCGGCTCCGACAAGAAGGGGCAGCGGGTCGCGCTGAAGGTGATCCGTCCCGACCTGGCGGAGGACCAGGAGTTCCGGTCGCGGTTCGCGCGCGAGGTGTCCGCGGCCCGGCGCATCCGGGGCGGGTGCACGGCCCGGCTGGTCGCCGCCGACCTGGAGGCCGAGCGGCCCTGGTTCGCCACCCAGTACGTACCCGGCCCCTCCCTGCACGACAGGATCGCCGAGGAGGGGGCTCTCGGCGCGGCGGACACGGCGGCGATCGGCGCGGCCCTGTCCGAGGGACTGGTCGCCGTGCACGAGGCCGGGGTCGTCCACCGGGACCTGAAGCCCTCCAACATCCTGCTGTCCCCCAAGGGGCCGCGGATCATCGACTTCGGCATCGCCTGGGCCACCGGCGCCTCCACGCTCACCCACGTCGGCACCGCCGTCGGCTCCCCCGGCTTCCTCGCGCCCGAGCAGGTGCGCGGCGCGACCGTCACCCCGGCCACCGACGTCTTCTCGCTGGGCGCGACCCTGGCGTACGCCTCGACCGGCGACTCGCCCTTCGGGCACGGCAGTTCCGAGGTGATGCTGTACCGGGTGGTGCACGAGGAACCGCAGCTGTCCGGTGTGCCGGACGCGCTGGCCCCGCTGGTCCGGGCCTGTCTGGCGAAGGACCCCGAGGAGCGGCCCAGTACGTTGCAGCTGTCGCTGCGGCTGAAGGAGATCGCCGCCCGGGAGGCGCAGGGCCTGGCCGACGTACGGCCGCCCGTGCCCCGTGCGGCCGAGGCGGACCGGCCCACCGGACGGCTGGCCGACACCTACCCCGACCTGCAGCGCACCCAGCGGCGTGCCTCCCCCCGTACGCCGCTGCCGCGCGGCGGTGTGCCGTCCCGGGGCGGGGCCGCGGGACGCGGTGACACGCCGTCCCGTGGGGGTGTGCCCTCGCGCGGCGGCAGCGGTGCGCGCGCCGGCGGTGCCGCCGTCTCCCGGCCGGGCACGGCACGCCCCACCCCGGCGCCGCGTGGCGGCCGGCCGCGCTCCGGCGGCGGCCGTCCCGGTCAGCGCGGGGGTGCCGGAGGGCCGGGGCGGCGCCCTGCGGGGATCGGGCGGCGGCCGGCCAATCCGCGGTTGCTGCGTCAGCGCCTGGTCGTCTTCGTGGTGGTGACGCTGCTGGTGGCGCTCGGCATAGCGGTGGCCCAGGGCTGCCAGGGTCCGGCGCGCGGGCTCGGCGGCGACGGCGGCGTCCAGCGGCAGCGGCACGCGCAGCCGAGCCCCGTGCCGACGGACCCCGGCCCGCTCGCACCGGGCCGGCCCACGCCCACGCCGGTCCCCGGCACCGGGACGTGAGCACCGGGCGCGGACGGCGGCCGGGTCGGTGCGCGGTCGAGCCGGGGGCGTGGTCGAGCCAGGGGACGGCCGGGTCGGGGACGTGCTCGGGTCAGGGGCGCGGTCGGCCCGTCGCCACCGCGTAGAACGCCACCGCGGCCGCCGCCCCCACGTTGAGCGAGTCGACGCCGTGGGCCATCGGGATGCGGACCCACTCGTCGGCGGCGACCAGGGCCTGCGTGGACAGACCGTCGCCCTCCGCGCCGAGCATGAGCGCCACCCGGTCCATCCGGTGCGGGGCTGCCTCGTCCAGGGTGCCGGCCTTCTCGTCCGGGGTGAGCGCCAGCAGGGTGAAGCCGGCCTCCCGGACCGACTCCAGACCCTTGGGCCAGGTCTCCAGACGGGCGTAGGGCACCGAGAACACCGCACCCATGGAGACCTTGACGCTCCGCCGGTACAGCGGGTCGGCGCAGTCCGGGGAGAGCAGCACCGCGTCCATGCCGAGGGCCGCCGCCGAGCGGAAGATCGCGCCGATGTTGGTGTGGTCGTTGACCGACTCCATGACCACCACGCGGCGGGCGGAGCGGAGCAGTTCGCCGGCCGTCGGCAGCGGCTTGCGCTGCATGGAGGCGAGGGCGCCGCGGTGCACGTGGTAGCCGGTGACCCGCTCGGCCAGCTCCGGGCTGACGGCGTACACCGGGGCCGGCAGCTCGTCGATGACGTCGCGCATGACGTCGATCCACTTGGCCGACAGCAGCATCGACCGCATCTCGTAGCCCGCTTCCCTGGCCCTGCGGATGACCTTCTCGCCCTCGGCGATGAACAGTCCCTCGGCGGGTTCCCGCTTGCGGCGCAGTTCGACGTCGGTCAGACCGGTGTAGTCCGAGAGGCGCGGGTCGTCGGGGTCCTCGACGGTGATGAGATCGGCCACAGGGTGATACTGCCTTGCTCTGGGTGTGCTGCCAACGGCTGGGAAGGGATCGGTTACCCCGGGTTACGCATGCTCGGGCGGGGGTGCGGTCACGCGGTGGGCTCCGGGCCGACCCGGACGACCTCGCCGATGACGATGACCGCCGGGGGCTTCACGTCCTCGGCACGTACCGTCTCGGCGACCGTGGCCAGGGTGGCGTCCACGCGCCGCTGGGCGGCCGTCGTCCCCTCCTGGACCAGGGCGACCGGTGTCTCGGGGGACCTGCCGTGCGCCACGAGCGTCTCGGCGATCTTCCCTATCTTGTCGACGCCCATCAGGACCACCAGGGTGCCGGTCAGCCCGGCCAGCGAGGGCCAGTCGACCAGGGACCGCTCGTCGTCGGGGGCGACGTGCCCGCTGACCACGGTGAACTCGTGGGCGACACCCCGGTGCGTGACCGGGATGCCGGCCGCGCCCGGCACCGAGATGGAGCTGGAGATGCCGGGGACCACCGTGCACGGGATGCCGGCCTCGGCGAGCGCCTGGACCTCCTCCATGCCGCGGCCGAAGACGTACGGGTCGCCGCCCTTGAGCCGGACCACCGCCTTGCCCTGCTTGGCGTGCTCGACGAGGGCGTTGTTGATGGCCTCCTGGGCCATGTAGCGGCCGTAGGGGATCTTCGCCGCGTCGATCACCTCGACGTGCGGCGGCAGCTCGGCGAGCAGGTCGCGCGGGCCCAGCCGGTCGGCGATGACGACGTCCGCCTCGGCGAGCAGGCGCCGGCCGCGGACCGTGATCAGGTCGGGGTCGCCGGGGCCGCCGCCGACCAGGGCCACGCCGGGGGTGCGGGTGCGGTGGTGCGGAGCGACGAGGGTGCCGTCGCGCAGCCCCTCCACGACCGCGTCCCGGATGGCGGCGGTGTGCCGGGGGTCGCGGCCCCGCGCGTGCGTGGTCAGTACGGCGACGGTGACGCCCTCGCTGTGGCCGGTCGCCGGGGTCCACGCCGTGGCCTGGTCGGCGTCGTCGGAGCGGACGCACCAGACGCGGTGCCGTTCGGCCTCGGCGGAGGCGGCCGTGTTGGCCGCCGGGTCGCTGGTGGCGATGAGGGCGTACCAGGCGTCGGCGAGGTCGCCGTCGGCGTAGCCGCGGCGCACCCAGGTGATCTCGCCCGCGTCCGCCATGGCCTCCACGGAGGGGGTCGCGCCGGGAGAGACCAGCACGATGTCCGCGCCCGCGGCGATCAGCGCCGGCAGCCGCCGCTGGGCCACCTGGCCACCGCCGAGGACGACCACGCGGCGGCCGGAGAGGCGGAGGCCAACGGGGTAAGCGGGGTGTTCGGCCATGAGGCAGGGCTCCTCGTGCAGCTGTGGGTGGGGCGCGCTGCACCAACGGAGCGGCCCTGACGTGCGGATTTTATGCCGTCGGCACGGCAGACGGCACGGGTGGTCCGGCAGCTGAACACCGGACCGCCCGGGCCGGCGGCTACTTCTCCGTGACCCCCGCCGAATCGAACGTGGCCACCTCGTGCATCGCCCGCGCCGTGCTCTGGACCAGCGGCAGGGCCAGCAGTGCGCCCGTGCCCTCGCCGAGGCGGAGGTCGAGGTCGACCAGCGGGCGCAGGCCCAGCTTGTTGAGGGCGGCCACGTGACCCGGCTCGGCGCTGCGGTGGCCGGCGATGCAGGCCGCGAGCACCTCGGGCGCGATGGCACGGGCGACGAGGGCCGCCGCACCGGCGCTGACGCCGTCCAGGATCACCGGCGTACGCAGCGAGGCGCCGCCGAGCAGCAGGCCGACCAGGGCCGCGTGCTCGAAGCCGCCGATGGCCGCGAGGACGCCGAGCGGGTCGGCCGGGTCCGGCTGGTGGAGTTCCAGCGCGCGGCGGACCACCTCGGTCTTGCGGGCCAGCGTCTCGTCGTTGATGCCCGTGCCGCGGCCGGTCACCTCGGCCGGGTCGGCGCCGGTGTAGACGGAGATCAGCGCGGCGGAGGCGGTGGTGTTGGCGATGCCCATCTCACCGGTGAGCAGCGCCTTGTTGCCGGCCGCCACCAGGTCGCGGGCGGTCTCGATGCCCACCTCGATGGCGGCCTTGGCCTCCTCGCGGGTCATGGCGGGGCCGGTGGTCATGTCGGAGGTGCCACCGCGGATCTTGCGCGGCAGCAGACCGGGCGTGGCCGGCAGGTCGGCGACGACGCCCACGTCCACGACGCACACCTCGGCGCCGACCTGGCCGGCGAAGGCGTTGCAGACGGCTCCCCCGCCGAGGAAGTTGGCCACCATCTGGGCGGTGACCTCCTGCGGCCAGGGGGTGACGCCCTGGGCGTGCACGCCGTGGTCGCCGGCGAAGATCGCGACGGCGGCGGGTTCCGGGATCGGCGGCGGGCACTGCCGGGACAGCCCGGACAGCTGTGCGGAGATGATCTCCAGCATGCCGAGCGCGCCGGCCGGCTTGGTCATGCGCTTCTGGCGCTCCCACGCCTCGCCGAGCGCCTTGGCGTCGAGCGGGCGGATCTGTGCGACGGTCTCGGCGAGCAGGTCGTGGGGTTCCTCTCCGGGCAGGGCACGGCGGCCGTACGTCTCCTCGTGCACCACCCAGGACAGGGGGCGCCGCTTGGACCAGCCGGCCTGCATCAGCTCGGGCTCGTCCGGGAATTCGTCGACGTACCCGACACACAGGTAGGCGACGACCTCCAGGTGCTCGGGCAGGCCGAGCGCGCGGACCGTCTCCCGCTCGTCGAAGAAGCTGACCCAGCCGACGCCGAGGCCCTCGGCACGGGCGGCGAGCCAGAGGTTCTCCACCGCGAGCGCCGAGGAGTAGGGCGCCATCTGCGGCTGGGTGTGACGGCCGAGGGTGTGCCGGCCGCCGCGGGTGGGGTCGGCGGTGACGACGATGTTGACCGGGGTGTCGAGGATGGCCTCGATCTTCAGTTCCTTGAACTGCTTCGCCCGGCCCTTCGGCAGCGACTTGGCGTAGGCCTCGCGCTGGCGCATCGCCAGTTCGTGCATCGTCCGCCGGGTCTCGGCGGACTTGATGACGACGAAGTCCCAGGGCTGCGAGTGGCCCACGGAGGGCGCGGTGTGGGCGGCCTCCAGGACCCTGAGCAGCACCTCGTGCGGGATGGGGTCGTCGCGGAAGCCGTTGCGGATGTCGCGGCGCTCGCGCATCACCTTCAGCACGGCCTCGCGCTCGGCGTCGGCGTAGCCGGGTGCGGCCGGGCCGGTGGACTGTCGTGCCTCCGCCAAGGCGGCCGTGCCCTCTTCCTGGTCGGCGGCCCTGGTCCTGAGGTCCTCCGCGTGCTGTACGACGCCGGGGGCGGGCTCCGCGTCGGGCGCGGCCGGTACGACGGCGGGCTCGCCCTCGCGCGGCGCGGGCACCGTGGCCACCGGCTCCGGCTGCTCCTGCGGGCCCTGCGGCCCGTGCGCGTCCTGTACGGAGCCGCCCTCCGCGGGAAGGACGAGCGGCTGCGGCGGGGTGGGCGCCGGGTGCGGGGCGGTGGGCCCCTGGCCCTGCACCGGCACGAACTGCCCGAGCGGCTGCTCCGGGTGCGGCTGGGCCGGGAGACCGGGGTGCGGTGCCTGCCCGGGGGCCTGCGGGCCGGGTACGGCGGTGTCCTGCGGCTGCTGGACCTGCGGCGCGACGGGGTCGACCGTGGCCTGCGGCTGCTGGACCTGCGGCACGGCGGGGTCGGTCAGGGCCGGGTCCTGGACGGTTGCCGGGTCGGCGGGGTCGGTCGTCGCCTGCGGCTGCTGGACCTGCGGCACGACGGGGTCGATCGTCGCCTGCGGCTGCTGGACCTGCGGCACGACGGGGTCGGTGGTGGCCGGTGCCACGTCCTGGGCGCCGGGGTGGGCCGCCTGCGGCTGCTCCTCCGGTGCGGAGGGCACGGCGTCGGCGGTCCCGGCGGGCTGCGGCTCCTGCGCCTGGGGGACAGCGGGCTCGGCCGCCTCGGGCGTGCCGTCGGCGGCGGGCGGCACCGATCCGGCGTCCTGCGCCACGGGGGTCTGCTCCACGGCGGCCTGCGGCACCTCGGCGGGGGGCGCCTGCGCCGCGGGCGCCGGGGAGTGCGGTGCCTCGGGCGCGGGGACGTCGGCCTCCTCCGCCGGCTCGGCGGCGGGCTGTGCGACCGGCACGGCCGCGGCGGCGTCGGGGGCGGGCTGCGCGACCGGCAGGACAGCGGAGGCGTCGACGACGGCGGCCTGGGCGGGAGCGCCGACGGCGGTCTCGGCGGTGCCCTGCGCGGCGACCGGCTCGGCGGCGGGAACGGCCGCCGGACCGACGGCTTCGGCCGGAACCTCGGCTTCGGCCGGGTCGGTCAGGGCCGGGTCCTGGACGGCTGCCGGGTCGGCGGAGTCGTCCGCACCCGGGACGGCCGGGGCGGAGAAGGCTTCGGCGGGGGGCTGAGCCTGCGCGGGGTCGGCGGCCTGCGGAGCGGCGTCCGGCCGCACCTCCTCGGCGGGCAACGCGCCCTCGACCGGCTCCGCGAACTCGACCGGCTCGGCCACGACCGCAGGGGTCTCCGGCGCGACCTGCGCGGCCTCGGCACCGTCCGGTACGACCTGCTCCACCGACTCGGGGACGCCCTGAGCGGCGCCGGCCTCGGCGACACCCTGAGCGGGCACCTGCTCCTGGGCACCCGGCACCCCGGCGGGCGCCTGCGCGGGCTCCCCGCCCTCGGGTACGACACTCTCGGCAGCCGCTACGGCCTGCTCCGCCGCGGAGACCTCGGCGACAGCGGCGCCGTCGGCCACCGCCCCGCCGTCACCGGCAGCCACCTCCGCGAGGGCCACCGGAACCGGCGTGCCCTCGGCGACGGGGGCGGTCTCGGCGACGGGACCGCCCGGAACCGCCGCCTCCTCGACCACCACGTCACCCGGGGCCACCTCGACCGGAGTGCCTTCGGCCCCCGGAGCCACCGGCACCTGACCGCCCTCGGCATCCGGCACCGACGAGGCCGGAGCACCCTCGGCGGCCGGAACGGCCTCGGCGCCCGGAGCCACCACAGCCGCGGCCGCGACCGCGGCCGCGGCAACGTCCGCGTCCGGAGCCACCGCTGCCGCGTCCGCCTCCGCGCCCGGCATCACCGCACCGAGAGCGGTCTGCGCACCCGCAGCGGTCTCCGGTGCCGGTGGGGCCGTGTACACGCCGTCGTGACCGTGCAGGGGCTGCACACCGTCGTGGCCGTGGACGACCGGTACCTGGCCGGTGTCGCCGGGGGCCGCTGCCTGGTCGGCGAGGCGGGCCATGGCGGCCTGGGCGGCACCGGCCGGTTCGGCGGGAGCGGGGACGGGCGGACCAACCGTTTCGGCAGCCGGTGCCTGCGCGCCGGCCTGGGCCGGCGCCGCGCCCCAGGGTGCCGCGCTCTGCGGAGCCGACTGCGGCTGGGCGTCGAGGTACTCGGGGCCGCCGGCCGGCGGGCCGGGCTGCCGTACCGGCGCTCCGGCGGGGCCGCGGTCGGCGAGGGAGCGGACCGGGCTCGCGGAGGCGTCGGGGATCGGCGGGCCGAGGTGCAGCGGACGGCGCGGCGGCTGCGGGGCGGCCGACGGGTCGTGCGGCGCCGAGAGGATGGGCGACGGCGGCACGGACGGCGGGGCCGCGTTGGGCAGACGGACGCCGCCGAGGTCGACCGAGCCGGTGTCACGGCCCGCCGTCTCGTGCGGGCCCGGTTCGTGGACGGCCTCCACCACCGGTTCCGGAGCGGGTGGCGGCACCTCGTTGCCCCACGCGCCCTGAGCACCCGGCAGCAGCAGGTCTTCGTCCTCGGCGGGCGCCTCGGAGAGGTAGATGTACGCACCGTGCGCGGAGACGCCCGGCTGCTCCACCATGCCTGCGCTCTCCGGCTGCCCCTCGCCCGGGACCTGGCCGGTGTCGGTCATGCGTACCCCTCGCCCATCGGTTAGTGCTCCTACGACCAGCTCACCCGGAACGGCGCACCGACCGCCCCGCAGTGAAGAACGAGCGTCCGTGCCCAGCGGCACGAACGACCCGCCGGAAAAGGCGACAAAGCCATTCAGTGGCATTGTCCCGGTCGTTCCGCCGTCACGACAGCATGATCCGCGACAGCCCGCTGTGGACTGCGCCACGTTGCGCGTCCTCCGGTTCGCCGTACCCCACCCACCCCAAAACGGGCGCGCGTTCCGGACATTGGCGAACGAAGTCCATGGCGCGGGTGCGGCACAACGATCGGCCAGCCTACCGCGCGCGGTACGACAACAGGATCACGGGGCGCGATCCGGCAATTCCCCCGTGAGCAGGAACGCCACGCTCCGCTCGGTCTCGGTCCAGGCCCGGGTGTCGAGCCCGACGGACTGGAGCAGGGCGCACTCGACCCGGTACCCGTGCTCGGTCAGGTCGCGGCCGACGCGCTCGGCGGCGTCCCGGGTGGCGGCGTGCGTGACGATGCGCTGCGGGCGCCGGTCGGCGACCGCGGAGACGACGGCCGGTCCCCCGCCGCCGATCCGGACGACGTCCGGCTCGGGCAGGTCCTCCAGGACGTGCGGGGCGGCGCCGTGGACGACCTGGAGCTGGACCCCGAACCGGCGTGCGGCGCCCTCGGTGCGGGCGCAGGCGGCCGGGTCGTGGTCGACGGCGATGACGGCGGCGCCGGCCCGCGCGGCCTCGGCGGCGAACGCCCCGCCGCCGCAGCCGATGTCCCAGACGAGGTCGCCGACCCGGGGGCCGAGCCGGGTGAGTTGGGCGGCGCGCAGCAGCTCCCGCTCACCCTCGCCGAGACCGCCGCCCGGTCCGGGACCGTAGCTCTCGTCCGGCTGTACCCAGCCGCGCGGGCCGGCGCCCGGGTCGCGTCCGGCGATCCAGCCGCCGCCCTCCGCGACACCGGCCGGTCCGCCGATGACGATGACGACGTTGGGGTCGCGCCAGGTGTGGTCGGCGGCCTTGTCGGAGGTGACGACGCTCACCTGCTCGCGTTCGGTGCCCAGTTCCTCGCAGATGACGAAGGTGCGGTGGACGCCTTCCAGCAGGAGTCCCAGTTCGGCGGGGCCGGCGCCCGGCGCGGTGAGGACGGCGACCTTGGCGTGGGCGCGGCAGACGTTGACGGCGCGGCGCAGGGTGCGCGGGTGGGCGACGACGACCTGGGCGTCGTCCCAGGGCATGCCGGCGCGGGCGAAGGCGGCGGCCACCGCGGAGACGGCGGGGACGACCTCGACCTCCAGGCCGAACTCGGGCGCGCGCAGGGTGCGCACGACGCCGAAGAAGCCGGGGTCGCCGTCGGCGAGCACGACGGCGGTGCCGCGGTGGGCGGCGATGCGGCGGGCGGCGAGGGTGAGGCTGCCGAGGCGGACGCGTTCGGCGGCGGCCGGCACCTCGGGCAGTGTCAGGTGGTGGGCGGCGCCCGCGACGAGCGTGGCGGCGCCGAGGGCGCCTCGCGCCGCTTCGGTCGGCGGCGAGCCGTCCCAGCCGATCACCGTGACCCGGTCGGCCATCGTCGTCAGTCTCCAGTGGTTCTGCGCAGGTCTTCGGGGAGGGGGCGCCCGGTGGGGGCTCCTGAGGGTACCCGGTCGGGTCGCGGGCTCCGCGCCCGCCCGCTCAGTTCCAGTCCGAGTACGAGGTGAAACCGCTCGCGTCGGCCAGCTGTTCGCTGACTCCGGCGAGGTCTTCGGGCAGCAGGCTCCAGACGATGACGTCCGTGCGTACGTCGCTCCAGGTCCCGTCCTCGGTCCTGGTGCGCGCTATCCAGGCGTTGCGCAGCACGCCCTCGCTGATGCAGCCGATCCGCTGGGCCACCTGCTGGGCGGCGGTGTTGTCGGCGGCGGTGCGCAGTTCGAGCCGCTCGAAATCCCGGTCGTGGAAGAGCCACTGGGCGGTGGCGAGGACGGCCTCGGAGGCGTAGCCCTCGCCGCGGGCCCAGGGGGCGGTGACGTAGGCGATCTGGCTGGAGCGGACCCGCCAGTCCGTGTTCCTGAGGTGGACGACGCCGACGAGCCGCTGGGTGAGGAACTCGGTGACGGCGAGGACGATGCCGCGGCCCCCGGTGCGTTCGGCCGGGGCGGACCGGGTGATCCAGTCGCTGGCGTCGGCCTCGGTGTAGGGGTGGGGCACCGTGGTCCAGGCGACGACCTGCTCGTCGTTCATCATCTCGGTCAGGGCGGGCCCGTCGTCCTCGTCGAGGGGCCGCAGCACCAACCGCTCCGTGCTGATGGAGATGTTGGGGAAGGTGCTCGTCATGCGCCGCTCCGTAACCTTCGGGAATCGCTCGGAAGACCGTCGGGGCCCTCGGTCCTGCTGAACTGCCCAGCATGCAGCATGAAACCCCCGAACCGCACAACGGGGTCCACACCCGGTGAGGGCGCGGACCCCGTGCGTGGCGGAACGCCGTGCGGGCGTGCCGTCAGCCGCCGGGCGCCGGCAGGACGGAGCCGTGGTACTTGTCCTCGATGAAGGCGCGCACCCGGGGTGAGACGAGCAGCTCGGCGAGCTTGCGCACCCGGGGGTCGTCCTCGTCGCCGCGTCGGACGGCGAGGAGGTTGGCGTAGGGGTTGTCCTTCGCGGACTCCAGGAGGATCGCGTCCTTCGCCGGGCTGAGGCCCGCGTCCTGGGCGTAGTTGTTGTTGATGACGGCCGCGTCCACGTCGTCGAGCGAGCGGGGCAGCTGGGCGGCCTCCAGCTCCTTGAACTCAAGGTGCCGGGGGTTGGCCGTGACGTCCGCGGGGGTCGCGTCGGTGCCGGCGCCGGGCTTCAGCGTGATGACGCCGCCGGCGGCCAGCAGTTTGAGGGCGCGGCCCTCGTTCGTGGCGTCGTTGGGCACGGCGACGGTGGCTCCGTCGGCGAGCGCGCCGACGTGCCCGGTCCTGCGCGAGTAGACGCCCATGGGCGGCAGGTAGGGCTTCACGACGGAGACCAGGTCGGTGCCCCGGGACTGGTTGAAGTCGTCGAGGTAGGGCTGGTTCTGGTAGAGGTTGGCGTCCAGCTCGCCCTGCTGGAGGGCGGTGTTGGGCAGGACGTAGTCCGTGAACTCCTTGATCTCCAGCTTCAGGCCGGCACCGGCGGCGAGGTGGTCCCTGATGTAGGTGAGCACCTCGCCGGCCGGGACGGCGGTGGCGCCGACGACGAGGGTGTCGTCCGCGCCACCGCCCTTGCCGGAGTCCGCGCCGGAGCCGCAGGCGGTCAGGCCGAGGGCGAGTGCCGCCAGGGCGGCCGCCGCGGTGACGACGGACGTGCGCATGGCCTCAGTCTCCCGTCCGGTGTCAGAAGGACGGGATGACCGAGCCCTGGTACTTGTCCTCGATGAACTTCTTGACCTCGGGCGAGGTGAGGAGCTTGGCGAGCTTCTTGACCCGCGGGTCGTTCTCGTTGCCCTTCTTCACGGCGAGGAAGTTGCCGTAGGGGTTGTCCTTGGCGGACTCCAGGACGAGGGCGTCCTTGGCGGGCTTGAGACCGGCGGAGATGGCGTAGTTGCCGTTGACCACGGCCGCGTCCACGTCGTCCAGGGAGCGCGGGGTCTGGGCCGCCTCGACCTCCTTGAACTTGAGGTCCTTGGGGTTCTTGGTGATGTCCTGCGGGGTGGCCTCGTTGCCGACGCCGTCCTTCAGGCCGATCAGGCCGTTCGCGGCGAGCAGCTTCAGCGCGCGGGCCTCGTTGACGGCGTCGTTCGGAATGGCGACGGTCGCACCGCTCTTGATGGCGTCGGCCTTCTTGACCTTGTGGGAGTACAGGCCGAGCGGCTCCAGGTGCACCGTGACGACGGGCACGATGTGGGTGCCGCGCTTCTTGTTGAAGTCGTCGAGGTACGGCTGGTTCTGGAAGTAGTTGGCACCGACCGAGCCGTCCTCGGTCGCCGTGTTCGGCGTGATGTAGTCGGTGAACTCCTTGACCTCCAGGTCGAGGCCCGCCTTCTTCGCCAGCTTGTCCTTGACGAAGTCGAGGATCTCGGCGTGCGGGGTGGGGCTCGCGGCGACGATCAGCGGGCCGCTGGTGTCGGAGGAGCCGGAGTCCTTGTCGGAGCCGCAGGCGGACAGGCCGAGGGTGAGGGCTCCGGCGGCGAGGACGGCGGTGGTGAGCTTGACGGTGTTACGCACGAAAAGTGCCTTTCCTTCAGGGTGGTGCGACCCCGTGTACAGGTGAACGGGGAGCTTGTGGGTGCGGCGATGCCGCTTACGCGACCTTGCCGATGTCGGCCGCCGCGGGCTCCTTGGCCTTGAGCAGGCGGAGCTTGGGTGCGGGGCCGGAGCGCCCGCCGCGGCTGTGCAGGGAGCGGGCGGCGAAGTCACCGGCGAACTGGATCAGGGAGATGACGACGGCGAGGATCGCCACGGTGATCCACATCAGTTCGGTCTCGAACCGCTGGTAGCCGTAGCGGACGGCGAGGTCGCCGAGGCCGCCGCCGCCGACCGTGCCGGCCATGGCGGAGTAGCCGATGAGGGCGATGATCGTGGTGGTGGTGCTGGCGATCAGCGAGGGCAGGGCCTCCGGGACGAGGGCCTTGCGGACGATCGTCCAGGTGTTGCCACCCATCGACTGCACGGCCTCGACGAGCCCGTGGTCCACTTCGCGGACGGCCGTCTCCACCAGGCGGGCGAAGAAGGGGATGCCGCCGATGGCGAGCGGCACGATCGCCGCGGTGGTGCCGATCGTCGTCCCGGTGACCCAGCGGGTGAAGCTCATCAGCGCGACCATGAGGATGATGAACGGCATCGACCGGCCGATGTTCACGATCTGGCCGATCACCTTGTTGGCGACGACGTTCTGGACCAGGCCGCCCCGGTCGGTGAGGACGAGGAGGACGCCGAGCGGGAGCCCGGCGACGACGGCTATCAGGGTGGACCAGAGCACCATGGTGAGCGTCTCGCTACACGCTTGCGACAGCAGCGGCTGCATCTCCGACCAGGTCACTTGGCACCTTCCTTGACCAGCAGGGCCTCCTGGCCCACGACGTCGATCTGGAGGCCCTGTTCGCGCAGGAACCCGATCGGCACCACGTTGTCCTCGTAGCGGCCGGGCAGCTCGATGCGCATCCGGCCGACCTGGAGGCCGCCGACGGTGTCGATGGCGGCACCGAGGATCGAGATGTCGATGTTGTAGGTGCGCGCGAGCTGGGAGACGACGGGCTGGGTGGCGCTCTCGCCGTGGAAGGTGACGTCGAGGACGGTCCGGTCGGCGCCGGATGCCTCGCCGCCGACCGGGAACAGCGCGGCGGCCAGCTCCGAGCCCGGGGTGGCGAGCAGTTCGCTGACCGTGCCGGACTCCACGATCCGGCCGCTCTCCATCAGGGCGGCGGAGTCGCAGATCGACTTCACGACGTCCATCTCGTGGGTGATGAGCAGGACGGTCAGGCCCAGCTGGCGGTTGAGGTCGCGCAGCAGCTGGAGGATGGAGCGGGTGGTCTCGGGGTCGAGGGCGCTGGTGGCCTCGTCGGAGAGGAGCACCTTCGGGTCGCCGGCCAGGGCGCGGGCGATGCCGACGCGCTGCTTCTGGCCGCCGGACAGCTGGGCGGGGTAGGACTTGGCCTTGTCGGCGAGGCCGACGAGGTCGAGCAGTTCCAGCGCCTTGCGGGAGCGCTCCTTGCCGGACTGGCCGAGGATCTCCAGCGGCAGCTCGACGTTGTCCTGGACGGTCCGCGTGGACAGCAGGTTGAAGTGCTGGAAGACCATGCCGATACGGCTGCGGGCCCGGCGCAGTTCCTTGCCGGCGCGGGGGCCGCGGCCGGCCAGGGCGGTGAGGTCCTGCCCGGCGACGGTCACGGTGCCGGAGGTGGGGCGCTCCAGCAGGTTGACGCAGCGGATGAGAGAGGACTTGCCGGCGCCGGACTGGCCGATGACGCCGTAGACCTCGCCTTCGCGGACGTGCAGGTCGACGCCGTCGAGGGCGGTGACCTCACGGCCGCGGGAGCGGTAGACCTTGGTCAGGCCCGAGGTGGTGATCACGTGGGTTTCCGTCACTGTCGAGTGCGCGGGCGTGGGTGTGCCCGGACACGGGTGCATGCGGTCAGGCATGGAGTGGGGGTGTGCGTCTCGTACGGCCTACGGCGCACGGACATGCCACGGCTCTCGCTTCGGGGCGCGAGGCTCAGCTGATGCGGGGGCCCTCTAGAAGGCGCACATTCGACACATCAGGCAACACATACAACGAGCACCGGGCGTCATGGTCGCCTCGGTCGCAAGGATGCGGCAGCTCGTCGTGGTCATGCGGTCAGTAAAGCAGACGGAGGGTCTCGGGCGGTCGCCGCTGTCCGGATGGTGGACAGCGGCGGACAACCGGAAGCGGTGGTTCAGCGGCGCGGACGGATCTCCAGACCCTCGTCGGTGACCAGTACGGACAAGGCCGACAGGTCCTCCACCACCAGGTCGGCGTCCAGCTCCGCCGCCCGGTGGGTTGTGGCCAACGCCACGGTGGTCATACCGGCCGCGCGGCCCGCCCGCAGACCGGCGGGGGCGTCCTCGAAGACCACGCAGCGGGCGGGGTCGACGCCGAGCTGCCGGGCGGCGAGCAGGTAGGGCTCCGGGTCGGGCTTGCCGCGGGTGACGTCGTCGGCGGTGACCAGGGCCTTCGGCGTGATGCCGACGGCGCCCAGCCGGGCCTCGGCCAGGCGCCGGGTGGCGGAGGTGACCACGGCCCAGCGGTCGGCCGGCAGGGCGTCCAGGAACTCCCGGGTGCCGGGGAGCAGGCGGACGCCGCCGTTCGGCACGTCCTCGACCTCCAGCTGTTCGACCCGGGCGACGGCCTCCGGCACCAGCCGGGCGGGCAGCAGGTCCCCGATGACCTCGACGGCCGTGCGGCCGTGCAGTTCCACGCGTCCGAACTCCTCGGCGGTGATCCCGTACTCCCCGGCCCAGCGGGTCCAGCAGCGCTCGACGGAGTCGAGCGAGGAGACGAGGGTGCCGTCGTTGTCGAACAGGAGGGCGTGTGCGTGGATCGTCATGGTCCAGACCCTACGGCGTTCGGCGGGGGCGGCGGCTCCGGCCCGTTTCGGCCGTATTAAGGTCACGGCATGTTCACTGCCCTGACGCTGGTGACCGGGGTCACCGCGCTGCTGCTCGCCGCCTGGTGCGGCTGGGCGGCGTACCGCGACCAGCCGACGAAGGACTGGCACTTCATCGGCATGGCCGTGGTGTCGCTGCTGGCCGTGGTGCAGCTGGTGGTCGGCATCGTGCGGCTGGCGCGGGGCGAGAAGCCGGAGCAGGGCACGGTGATCTTCGTGGCGTATCTGCTGGGCGCGTTCGCGTGCGTCCCGGCCGCGGGCATGATGTCGCTGGCCGAACGGACCCGCTGGGGCTCGGTGACGGTCGCCGCGGGCGGTGTGGTGCTGGCCGTCCTGGAAGTACGGCTCTTCGACATCTGGGGAGGCTGAGGTGACGGTGGCTCAGGAGAGGCCGGCCCGGCTGATCAGCGGGCCGGGCATGCTGCTCGTCTGGTTCTACGGCGTGATGGTGGTCGGCGCGGTGTCGCGGTCCGCCTACCAGATCGCGACGGAGTTCGACCGGGCGCCGCTGGCCTACACGCTGTCGGCCGTGGCCGGCCTCGTGTACGGGTTCATCACGTACACCCTGGTCCGGGGCGGGGAGACCGCTCGGCGGGCGGCGCTGCTGTGCTGCGCCGCCGAGCTGGCGGGTGTGCTGATCGTCGGCACCTGGACGCTGGTGGAGCCGTCGGCGTTCCCGGACGCGACCGTGTGGTCGAAGTACGGGATGGGCTACGTCTTCATCCCCGTGCTGCTGCCGCTCTCCGCGATGTACTGGCTGCGGAAGGCCGCCGCCCGGCGGGGCGACTGATCCCGGGCCCTGCCGTCAGGCCGTGGCCGCGTAGGCGCCCGCCTGCCTCGCCTGCTTCTCGAGGATGATCATCTCGACGCCGTCGGCGCCCTGGGAGCGGCCCACCGCCTCGTAGCCGGAGCGGTGGTAGAGGCGGAGGTTGCCCTCGCTGCGGTGGCCGGTGAAGAGGCGGAACGTGGTGGCGCCCCGCTCCTCGGCCAGCGCCGCCTCGGCCGCGCGCAGCAGTCGCGCGCCGATGCCGTGGCCCTGGAGGCGGGGGTGGACGCAGAGCTTGCCGATGGCCGCCGCGCCGTCCCCGGTGACCTTGCCGCGCACCGAGCCGACGACCTCCTCGCCGAGCCGGGCGACGAAGACGCAGTCGGAGGCGACCTCCTGACGGACCGAGTCCAGGCTCTGCACGAGCGGGTCGATGCGGTAGTTGCCGTAGAGCGCCGCCTCGCTCTGGAAGCACAGGTACTGGAGCCGGAAGATCTGCTCCGCGTCCTGCTCGGTCGCCACCGAGATGGTCACGCTCATGCCCATGTGCGCACGCCTCCCGCTCACCTGATCACCTGTCGTCCCCCACTCCTATCCCCGCGCTTCGCGGGTCGCAACCTCCGGTGTGAGCAATCTGCGCAGACATCCGAGACATCTGGAGCGTTCCGGGCCGAGACTCCCCTGTGAGATACCCAACTCCCCCGCGATCTCCCGGTAGGTGAGGTCCTCCGGCGAGAGCAGCGCCTCCAACAGGCGCGGGCAGCGGCCGGGCAGGCGGCGGACCGCGTCCCGCAGGGCGCGGTGCCGGGCGGTGGCCAGCGCGTGCTGTTCGGGGCCGGGGCGTCCGGCGTCGGCGGGCTCACCGTCGTAGGGCCGCTCCCGGCGGGTGGCGCACCGGCCGCGGCGGACCTCGGCGCGGACGGCCTCGCGCAGCCAGCCGGGCGGGTCCGGCGGCGGCCCGTCGGTGCGCAGCCGTTCCAGGAGCCGCAGCCAGACGGCCTGCTCCAGGTCGCCCGGCTCGTCTCCGGAGGCATACGCCTCAGCGGACGCCTCGGCGGCCAGCAGCGGGCGCAGGGCGGCTACCAGGTCGTGCGTCATACGCGGAACGACGCGCCGCCCCGGCGGCGGGTTGCCGGGGCGGCGCGGGATCAATGCGGACGGGGTACCGGCCGGGGCGGTGGTTGACGCCGTCAGCCCTTGAGGAAGTCGGCGCGGGCGAGCAGCCCGGTGTCGGCGTTGTCGGTGAAGACGCCGTCGATGCCGGTGGCGAAGTACGCCTTGAAGGCGCCGAAGACGTCACCGTAGGCGTCGGCGGCGGAGCCCTTGCGGTACTCGGCCGGCAGGAACGGGTTCTCGTTGCGCATGGTGTAGGGGTGCAGCACCAGGCCCACCCGGTGGGCGTCGGCGACCAGGGTCGTCGGTCCGGCCAGCGTGCCGTCCGCCTTCCTCGGGATGACCAGGTCCAGGGTCGGGCCGATGCCCTGGGCGTAACCGGCGATCTCCCGCAGGCCGGCCGGCGTGATCAGGTCGGCGACCGTGCGCGGGTCGTTCGCCTCGACGAAGTCGTACGGACGGCTGTTCGCCGAGGAGAGCAGGACGACGAGCGGGTTGTCGACGAGCCGGTTCAGCCGCTGGATGCTGGTGGGCTCGAAGGACTGGAGGACGACCGGGGAGTTCCGGCCGTCCTTGCCGTACTTGCGCAGCAGCTTGGCCACCCGCTCCTCCAGGCCGAGGCCCAGCTTGCGGAAGTAGGTGGGGTGCTTGGTCTCCGGGTAGATCCAGACCTGCTTGCCGCGCTTGCGGGTCTGCTCGTCCTGCCACTTGAGGACCTCTTCGAAGGTCGGGATGGACCAGTGGCCGTTGTAAAGGGTGTTGTGCGGCCGGTTGGCCGGGATGCGCTCGGTCGCGCGCAGCGTCCTCAGCTCGGCGAGCGTGAAGTCCTCGGTGAACCAGCCGGTGGTGGCGACGCCGTCCAGCATCTTGGTGGTCCTGCGGTCGGCGAACTCGCGGTGCTCCGCGACGTCCGTGGTCCCGCCGATCTCCGGCTCGTGCCGGCAGACCAGGTGGCCGTCCTTGGTGGGCACCAGGTCGCCCGCCTCGACGATGTCGGCGCCCAGGTCCAGGGCCAGCTCGTAGGAGCCGAAGGTGTGCTCGGGGCGGTAGCCGCTGGCGCCCCGGTGGCCGATGATCGTGGGCACCGGCAGGCCCTTCAGCCCACGGCCTCCGTGCCCGGCCGTCCGGGCGTCGGCGGCCCGTGCCGCGCCGGGCAGTCCGAGGACCGCTCCGCCGGCGCCGAGCACCGCGGCGCCGAGGAGCGCCCGCCGTCCCGTTTCCCGCGTCTGCCCGTTTGCCTGGTCGCCGCTCATGAACGCCCTCCTGCCGCTTTCGCTTCTCCGGTGCGCGCCGATCGTAGGGGCGCACACATGACCGAAGGGAGGCTCTCGTCCGAACAGGCGGGTGACGGCGCATGTCCGGCGCACGGCGGCCGGTGACAGGTCATCGGCGGACGCGGCCCCCCGGGCGGACGCGATGTCCGTCACACCATCGCAAGGCCGTTACGCGCCGTCCCGCGCACACCACCGCAGGTAAACCCGCGTCAACACTTCGTAAGACCTCGGTGAACCGGACGACCTCGATGTGCGCGCGGACCTGCGCCGCGAGTAATGTCCTCACCTGCACAGACTCATACCGACCCCCTTGACATCGGAGGACCCGTTGTCCCGCTTCGCGCTCATCAAGGCAGTGCTCGGACCGATCATGCGCCTGATGTTCCGCCCCCAGGTGGAGGGCGCGGAGCACATCCCCGGCGACGGACCGGTGATCCTGGCCGGTAATCACCTCACGTTCATCGACTCGATCGTGCTGCCGGTCGTCACCAAGCGGCAGGTGTGCTTCATCGGCAAGGACGAGTACGTCACCGGAAAGGGCGTCAAGGGACGGCTGATGGCGTGGTTCTTCACCGGCGTCGGCATGATCCCGGTGGACCGGGACGGCGCGAACGGCGGAGTGGCCGCGCTGATGACCGGGCGTCGGATCCTGGAGGAGGGCAGGGTCTTCGGGATCTACCCCGAGGGCACGCGGTCGCCCGACGGCCGGCTGTACCGGGGCCGCACCGGCATCGCCCGGCTGACGCTGATGACCGGCGCGCCGGTGGTGCCGTTCGCCATGATCGGCACGGACAAGCTCCAGCCGGGCGGCCGGGGCATCCCGCGGCCCGGCCGGGTCACCGTCCGGTTCGGCGAGCCCCTGGAGTTCTCCCGGTACGACGGCATGGACCGCGACCGGTACGTCCTGCGGGCGGTGACGGACTCGGTCATGACCGAGGTGATGCGGCTGTCCGGTCAGGAGTACGTCGACATGTACGCCACGAAGGCGAAGGCCGCCTGACACCGTCCGGGCGACGGGCGCGGCGGACGCGCCCGTCCGCCTGCCGGTGGAATCTGCCCCCGACACATCGTGCATTCGGCCCTATCACCGGGCCTTGAGAACACTCAACATGTCTTATTTAGGCATGTTCACACCTTCTCGGCGTACTCTGCTTCGTACCCCGATCGCCGCGGCCGGCGCGGGACTCCTGGCGGCCTGCACCGGCTCCGGTCCCGAGTGGGGCTCCGGCCCCCAACACCCCGGCGCAGGGGAGAAGTTCGTCCCGCCCGGGCCCAGAGGGTACGTCAACCCCTCGGACCCGGAGGTCCTGGCGGCCGAGCGGAAGCGCGGTGCCGGCCGCGTGCGCACCTTCCGGTTCACCGCCGCGGAAGCCAAGCTGGACCTGGGCGGGCGGTCCGTCCGGACGTGGGCGTACAACGAAGAGGTGCCGGGCCCGCTGGTGCGGGTCACCGCCGGTGACGTGCTCGACCTGACCCTCGCCAACCGGCTGCCCGCCACGACCACGCTGCACTCCCACGGGGTGCGCCTGCGCTGCGACATGGACGGCGTCCCGGACCTGACCCAGCGGGCCATCGACTCCGGCTCCGACTTCCGCTACCGCTTCACCGTCGCGCACCCGGGCACCTACCTGCTGCACTCCCACGTCGGGATGCAGCCCGACCGCGCCCTGTACGCGCCGCTCGTCGTCGACGACCCCAAGGAGCCCCTCTCCTACGACCACGAGTGGGTGGTGGTGCTGGACGACTGGCTGGACGGCGTGCAGGGCTCCACACCCGAAGGCGTCCTCGGCCAGCTCAAGCCCGGCGGCGCGATGGACATGGGCGGCATGGCCATGGGTCCCGGCCACTCGAGCCACAGCCCCGGTCACCCGGCGAAGGGGCACCCGTCGGCGTCCGCGAAGTCCGCGGGCCCCAACCGGGTGCTGCACGACTCCCACAGCCGCATGCTCAACGGGGAGGGCGGCAGCGTCGCCTACCCGCACTACCTGGTCAACGGCCACCTCCCCACCGATCCGTCGGTGTTCCGCTGCCGGCCCGGGGACCGGGTGCGGCTGCGCATCATCAACGCCGGCTCGGAGACCGCCTTCCGGGTGGCGCTGGGCGGGCACAAGATGACCGTCACGCACACCGACGGCTATCCCGTGAAGCACAAGGAGACCGACGCCCTCCTCATCGGCATGGCGGAGCGGTACGACGTGCTGATCACCGCCAAGAACGGCCTCTTCCCCCTGGTCGCGCTCCCCGAGGGGAAGAAAGGCAGGGCGCTCGCCGTGCTGCGCACCGACAAGGGGACCCGGAACCTGCCCACGGGCGACGTGCGCCCGGACGAGCTGGAGGGCAATACCGTTCCCGCGCGCCGACTGCTGCCGCAGGAGTCCGTGGCCCTCTCCGACCGCCATCCCGACCGCGAGGTGCGCATCAGGATCACCGGCACCATGGCGAAGTTCGACTGGGGGTTCGACCACAAGCCGTACTCCGTGCAGGAGCGCCACCCGGTGCGCGCCGGTGAGCGGGTCCGGCTCACCCTCATCAACGCCACCGACATGTGGCATCCGATGCACCTGCACGGACACACGTTCGCGGTGACCGGCCTGGACTCCGTGGGCGCCCGCAAGGACACCGCGCTCGTGCTGCCGCACCGGAAGCTGGTGCTCGACTTCGACGCCGACAATCCGGGGCTGTGGATGCTGCACTGCCACAACCAGTACCACTCGGAGAGCGGGATGATGACGGTGCTGGGGTACAAGCGCTGAGGACCGGCCCCGCGGCCGGCCGGCTCACCCGGCGCTCTCCAGCCGCTGCCCCTTCAGCAGGAACCAGGCCACCGCCGCTGCCGCCAGCAGGACCACCGCGCCCGCCGCCGAGGCGAGGTGGAGGCCGTGGACGAAGGAGGCGCGGGCCGCGTCGAGCAGTGCCTCCGCCTGGTGCGGGGGCAGCTCCGCCGCGGTCTCGACCGCCGCGCCCAGGGACTCGTGGGCCCCGGCCGGGGTGCCGGCCGGGCCCGTGAAGTCGCGGTAGACGCCGGTCACGATCGAGCCCAGCAGGGCGATGCCCAGGGCCGCGCCGAGTTCGTACGCCGTCTCGGAGACCGCCGAGGCGGCGCCCGCCTGGTCCCGGGGGACGCTGGAGAGGATCACGTCGGCGGTGACCGTGAAGGAGAAGCCCGCGCCGACACCGACCACCAGCAGGGCGGCGCCGAGTACGGGGTAGCCGGTGGACCGGCTGAGCGTCGTCAGCACCGCGAGCGCCACGCCGACCGCGGCCAGACCGCCCGAGACCACCACCCGGACCGTGCAGCGCCGGGCGGCCCGGCCCGCGACCAGACCGGCCGCCACCGCGCCCACCGCCGCGGGCAGTTCGGCCAGTCCGGCCTCGAACGGGCGCCGGTCCTGGACGAGTTGCAGGAACTGGGAGAGGAAGAACACCAGACCGGACATGCCGAGGACGGTCAGCAGGTCGGCGAGGACCGCTCCGCTGAAGCCGCGGCGCCGGAACAGGCGCATGTCCAGCAGCGGGACCGGCATCGTCAGCTGGCGGCGGACGAAGCCGTACAGGGCCGCCGCGCCCAGCAGGCCGGTGCCGAGGCCGGTGGCGGTGACGCCGTGGGCGGCCGCCTCCTTGACCGCGTAGACCAGGGCGATCATGCCGACCAGCGACAGCAGCACGCCGGCCAGGTCCCACGGGCCGGGGCAGGGGTTGCGGGACTCGGGCAGGGTGCGGATGCCGACCAGGACCAGCACGGCCATCACCGGGAGGTTGATCAGGAAGACCGAGCCCCACCAGAAGTGCTCCAGGAGGAAGCCGCCGGTGATCGGGCCGACGGCCGTGCCGGCGGAGGCGGTGGCGCCCCAGATGCCGACGGCCAGGCTGCGCTCGCGCGGATCGTGGAAGATGTTGCGGATCAGGGCCAGGGTGGCGGGCATCAGGGTCGCGCCCGCGACGCCGAGCAGCGCCCGGGCCAGGATCATCAGCTCGGGCGTCGTCGCGTAGGCGTTGAGCACGGAGAGCGCGCCGAACGCCGTGGCGCCGCACAGCAGGACGCGCTTGCGGCCGACGCGGTCGCCGAGGCTGCCCATGGAGACCAGCAGACCGGCGATGACGAAGGAGTAGACGTCGCCGATCCAGAGCAGCTGGGTGCCGGAGGGGTCGAGGTCTTCGCTGATGTAGGGGGTCGCCAGGCCGAGGACGGTGGCGTCGACGGCCACCAGCAGCACGGCCAGGACGAGGACGGAGAGCGCCAGCCAGCGGCCCGGGCGCTTCACCGCCCCGGTCACGTCGGCCGGCCGCAGGGTGCCGGTCATGGTTCCTCTCTCCGCAGAGCACCGCCGAGCAGCAGCTCGGCGATCATGGTCGGGAAGTCCCGGGAGGCCACGCGGCCGTCCAGGGCGGCCCAGGCGCACGAGGCGATCAGCCCGTACAGCG
The DNA here is from genome assembly GCF_000718775.1 of Streptomyces sp. NRRL S-31. GTDB lineage: Bacteria > Actinomycetota > Actinomycetes > Streptomycetales > Streptomycetaceae > Streptomyces. Next base: position 27,168 of record NZ_JOCB01000054.1, on the reverse strand, counting down.
CCTCGGTGAGCCAGACCGGGCTGAGGTCGATGCGGAACTCGCCGGCGCGCTGTCCGCGCTGGAACAGGGCGCCGATCCGGGCGTCCAGGCGCTGCCAGCCCTCGTTCTGCCGGTCGCCCTCCCACAGCTGGTTCTCGCCGTAGAGGAACGCGAGCAGTCCGGCGGCCGGCTGGATCTCGCGGACGAGCCGGCGCACGGCCTCCGCCGCGGGGCCCTCCTCCGGCCGGGCCCGGTCCAGCGCCCCCGCGCACTCGGCGATGCCGAGCTGTTCCAGCGCCCGGACGAGCGCGTCGCGTCCGGCGAAGTGGCGGTGCAGCGTGGCCCGGCTGATCCCGGCGGCCTTGGCGACCTCGTCCATGGTCGCGGTGGATCTACGGGTCAGCAACGCGGCCGCGCTGCGCAGCACATGGTCACGGTCGATCGCCATGAGACAAGAGTAGCCCACATGAGACATTCATGTCTCACGGAAGGCATGCGCGGCTCACCCCTGCGGGTCGCGGTGGTGATCGGTCAGTGCCAGGGCAACTGGCCGCGCCGCTCCCAGTACGCGCGCGGTTCTTCCCTCAGCGTGGCGAGGCGGGTCAGCTGGTCCACGTCGAGGTCGACGGCGGGGGCGTGCAGGTTGGACAGGAGCTGCGGGACGGTCGCGGCGCCGGAGAGGACCACGCCCGCCCACGGCCGGCGCAGGATCCACGCGAGGGCCACGGCGTCGCAGCCGAGGGAGGTCTCCTCGGCCACCGCCCTCAGCATGTCCGGGGCGTGCGGTCCGGAGAGCCGGCCGTTCGCCATGCCCTCCTTGACGATCACGGTGAGCCCCGCGTCGTGCGCCTCGGCGAGGGCGGGGCCGGCCGAGGTCTCCAGGACGTTGTACGTCGACTGGACGGTACGGAAGAGGGGGGCGCCGTCGACCGTGACGGCGAGGGCGGCGCGGATCGCGTCGGCCTGGGCCGGGCCGCTGGTGGAGAACCCGACGGTCAGTCCGCCGGCGGCGGCCTCCGCCAGCCTGGCGTGCAGGTCCCGGTCGGTGAGGGCCGGGCTGTCCGGGGTCACCGAGTGGATCTGGTAGAGGTCGAGCCGGTCGCCGAGCAGCGCGTCGGTCTCGGCGCGCTGCCGCTCGTAGGCGGCGAGGCTGTGGTCCTTGACCTCGTGCGTCTCGGCGTCCGTCGACCAGTCGGCGGTGTAGGTGTAGCCCCACTTGCTGCCGACCACGAGGTCGTCGGCGTCGGGGTGGGCGTTCAGCCATTCGGCCAGGAACTCCTCGGAGCGGCCGTAGGAGCGGGCGACGTCGAAGTACCGGACGCCCTGGGCGTAGGCGGCGTCGAGGAGTTCGTGGGTGCGGGCGCGCAACGCGTCGACGCCGCGGTCCCGCCCGAGGTCGCGGTCGCGGTCGAGGTTGATGTAGCCGGGGCGGCCGACGGCTGCGAGGCCCAGTCCGATGTGGCAGGTGGGGGTGGTCGCTGCGGCCAGTCGGGCGAAGGGCATGGCGGGCTCCGTCGGGTCGGCTCCGGTTCGGCTCCCGACCAACGTAACCCGCGATGCCCCTGGTGATCGCGGTGGGACCCGGGGCGGGCGATGCGCCGGCGGGCGCCGGCCTCCCGCGGTCGCGCGTGCCCGCACCCCGGTGACCGCGCTCCGTCGGCGCCCCGCGCCCCAAAGGCCACGACCAGACGGCGTCCCGCGCCCCCGGTGATGCGCCCCCGTCGGCGACCCGCGCCTCAGCGCCGCCGGCCGCCCGCGGCCCAGGCGTGCTGCTCCGCCAGGTCCGCCTTCACCTCGGCCAGCTGGACAGCGACCGCGCTCGGCGCCGTGCCGCCGCGGCCGTTGCGGGAGGCCAGGGCGCCCGGCACGTTGAGGACCGAGCGGACCTCCGGGGTGAGGTGTACGGAGATCTTGGCGAACTGCTCGTCCGTGAGGTCGTCCAGTTCCTTGCCCTCGGCCTCGGCGACCTTGACGCACTCCCCCGCGACCTCGTGCGCGACGCGGAACGGCACGCCCTGCTTGACCAGCCACTCGGCGATGTCGGTGGCGAGCGAGAAGCCGGCCGGGGCCAGTTCCTCCATGCGCTCGCGGTGGACGGTGAGGGTGGCGATCATGCCGGTGAAGGCGGGCAGCAGCACCTCCAGCTGGTCGCAGGAGTCGAAGACCGGCTCCTTGTCCTCCTGGAGGTCGCGGTTGTAGGCGAGGGGCAGCGCCTTGAGGGTCGCCAGCAGACCGGTGAGGTTGCCGATGAGGCGGCCGGACTTGCCGCGGGCCAGCTCGGCGATGTCCGGGTTCTTCTTCTGCGGCATGATCGACGAGCCCGTGGAGAAGGCGTCGTGCAGGGTGACGAAGGAGAACTCCTTCGTGTTCCAGAGGATGATCTCCTCGGCGATCCGGGAGAGGTCGACGCCGATCATCGCGGTGATGAAGGCGAACTCCGCCACGAAGTCCCGGGACGCCGTGCCGTCGATGGAGTTGCCGACGCTGCCGCGCTCGAAGCCGAGGTCCCGCGCGACCGCCTCCGGGTCCAGGCCGAGGGAGGAGCCGGCGAGGGCGCCGGAGCCGTACGGCGACACGGCGGTCCGGTCGTCCCACTGGCGCAGCCGCTCCGCGTCCCGGGACAGGGACTGCACGTGCGCCAGGACGTGGTGGGCGAAGAGCACCGGCTGGGCGTGCTGGAGGTGGGTGCGGCCGGGCATCGCCACGTCCGGGTGGGCCTCGGCGAGGCCGATCAGGGCGTCCTGGAGATCGGCGATCAGGCCGCCGATCGTCCGGGCGTGGTCCCGGAGGTACATCCGGAAGAGGGTGGCGACCTGGTCGTTGCGGGACCGGCCGGCGCGGAGCTTGCCGCCGAGGTCCGGGCCGAGGCGCTCCAGCAGCCCGCGCTCCAGGGCGGTGTGGACGTCCTCGTCGGCGATCGTGCCGGTGAAGGTGCCGTCGGCGACGTCCGCCTCCAGCCGGTCCAGCCCGGCGATCATCCGCTCCAGTTCGTCCGCGGTGAGCAGGCCCGCCGTGTGCAGCACGCGCGCGTGGGCGCGGGAGCCGGCGATGTCGTAGGGCGCGAGCCGCCAGTCGAAGTGGACGGACGCGGACAGCTTGGCCAGGGCCTCGGCGGGTCCGTCGGCGAAACGGCCGCCCCAGAGCCGTACGTCACCGCTGTTGCTGCTCACTTGCGTTGCTCCTCGGAGATGTTCTGGTGTCACAGAGGTCCGTGCGCGACCGCCTCCCCGCCCTCGCGGGCGGGGAGGCGGCTGTCAGGCTGATGCCGTGAGGTGACCGGGGAGGCTTACGCCAGGTCCCGCTTGGCGGCGATCTTCGACGACAGGCTGTAGATGTCGATGAAGCCCTTGGCCGCGGCCTGGTCGAAGGTGTCGCCGGTGTCGTAGGTGGCCAGGTTGAAGTCGTACAGGGACGACTGCGAGCGCCGGCCGGTGACGACCGCGCGGCCGCCGTGCAGGGTCATCCGGATGTCACCGGAGACGTGCTGGTTGGCCTCGTCGATGAAGCCGTCCAGGGCGCGCTTGAGCGGGGAGAACCACTGGCCGTCGTAGACCAGCTCGCCCCAGCGCTGCTCGACCTGCCGCTTGTAGCGGGCGAGCTCGCGCTCGACGGTGACGTTCTCCAGCTCCTGGTGGGCGGTGATCAGGGCGATCGCGCCCGGAGCCTCGTAGACCTCGCGGGACTTGATGCCGACGAGGCGGTCCTCGACCATGTCGATCCGGCCGATGCCCTGGGCGCCGGCGCGCTCGTTGAGCTGCTGGATGGCCTGGAGGACGGTGACGGGCCGGCCGTCGATGGCGACCGGGACGCCCTCCTTGAAGGTGATGACCACCTCGTCGGCCTCGCGGGGGGTGGCCGGGTTGGAGGTGTACTCGTAGATGTCCTCGATCGGCGCGTTCCAGATGTCCTCCAGGAAGCCCGTCTCGACCGCGCGCCCGAAGACGTTCTGGTCGATGGAGTACGGGGACTTCTTGGTGGTGGAGATCGGGAGTCGCTTGGCCTCGGAGAAGGCGATCGCCTTGTCCCGGGTCATCGCGTAGTCGCGGACCGGAGCGATGCACTTGAGGTCGGGGGCGAGGGCGACGATGCCGGCCTCGAAGCGGACCTGGTCGTTGCCCTTGCCGGTGCAGCCGTGGGCGACCGTGGTGGCGCCGTGCTTCGCGGCGGCGGCGACCAGGTGCTTGACGATGGTCGGCCGGGAGAGCGCGGAGACCAGCGGGTAGCGGTCCATGTAGAGGGCGTTGGCCTTGATCGCCGGGAGGCAGTACTCGTCGGCGAACTCGTCCTTGGCGTCCGCCACCTCGGCCTCGACGGCACCGCAGGCGAGCGCGCGCTTGCGGATGACGTCCAGGTCCTCGCCGCCCTGGCCGACGTCGACCGCAACGGCGATGACCTCGGCGCCCGTCTCCTCGGCGATCCAGCCGATGGCGACGGAGGTGTCCAGACCGCCTGAGTAGGCGAGTACGACGCGCTCGGTCACGGGTTTCTCCTCACAGTGCATTCGCTGACATGCATGAGTATGCAGAACTCCGCATGATTCGTCAATTGCCGTTCCGGCGAGCCGCCCGGCGGGCCGGCCCGACGCGAGATCCGGGCCCGGCGCGGGGGATCCGGCCCGACGCGGAGATCCGGCCGTTTCCCGGACGGGCGCACGGCGGGCGCCGATAATCGTTAGACATGGGAAAGACTTATGCGCGCATAGACGGCAGGCTCCGCGCCTTCATCGAGGACCAGCCCCTCTTCTTCACCGCGACCGCCCCCCTAGCCGCCGACGGCACGGTCAACCTCTCCCCCAAGGGCCTCAAGGGGTCCTTCGCCGTGCTGGACGAACTCACCGTCGCCTACCTGGACTTCGCCGGGTCGACCGCCGAGACCGTCGCCCATCTGCGGGAGAACGGGCGGATCACCCTGATGTGGTGCGCCTTCCAGGGGCCGCCGAACATCGTGCGCGTGCACGGCCGGGGCGAGCCCGTCTTCCGGGACGACCCCCGCTTCCCGGAACTGCTCGCCCGGTTCCCCGGTATCGACCACACCGCGCACGGGCTGCGCGCGATCGTCGTGGTGCACGCCGAACTCGTCCGCGACTCCTGCGGGTACGCCGTCCCCCGCATGGCGTACGAGGAGGACCGCGATCTGCACGGCAAGCGCTTCGCGCGGGAGGACGACGCCTCGCTGAGCGCGTACTTCACCAAGAAGGAGCACATCGCGACCAGCCTGGACGGACTGCCCGGGCTGCCGTTGCCACTGCCGCCCTCTACGGTCTGAGCCATGCGCCCCGGTGTGATCCTCGCCCTCGTCTCCGCGTCCTGTCTCGCGCTGCTCGGTGCCGCGCCCGGCCGGGAGCCGGCGCCGCTGCCGGCGCGGATGGCGGACACCGGGGGCGGCAGCCAGCTGATCGTCGCCGAGGCCCCCGGCACCGACGCCACCGAGGGCACGGTCAGCTGGTGGGACCTGCGGGACGGGCAGTGGACCGAGGCCGGATCCGCGCCGGCCCGGTTCGGGTCCGGCGGCCTGGTGGACGGCCGCACCCGCGTACAGGGCACGAACACCACCCCGACCGGCCTGTACGACCTGCCCTTCGCCTTCGGGATCGAGCCCGCCCCGGCCGGGACGACGGTCCCGTACCGGGCGGTCCGGGAGACCTCCTGGTGGTGCCAGGACAACGACTCCCGCTCGTACAACCGCTGGGTCGACCCCCTGCCCGCCGACTGCCGGGCCGCCGAGTCCGAGCACCTCGTCGACCACCGCACGCAGTACGCCTACGGCCTGGTCGTCGGCTTCAACTACGACCGGCCCGTGCGCGGACGCGGAGCGGGGATCTTCCTGCACGTCAACGGGGAGGCGGCGACGGCCGGCTGTGTGTCGGTGCCACAGGAGGCCATGCGGCGCGTCCTGGCCTGGGCGGAGCCCGGCCGCGGACCGCACATGGCCATCGGCACGGTGGACGGGGCCACGGCCGTCACCCGGTACTGAGGGCGGGGAGGCACACCTCGAACGCGGTGGCACCCGGCCCGCTGACCAGGGTCACCCGTCCGCCGTGCGCCTCCACCACCGCCGCCACGATCGACAGCCCCAGGCCCGCCCCGCCGCCCGGGGCGTCGGGGCGGCGGCGGTGTTCGGCCCGGGTGAACCGTTCGAAGACGGTGGAGCGGATGTCCTCGGGGACGCCCGGGCCGTCGTCGTGAACGATGAGACGGGCCTCCCCGGCGCCGGTCCGGAGGGTCACCGTGACCTTCGTGCCCGCGGGCGTGTGCAGGCGCGCGTTGGCCAGCAGGTTGGCCAGGACCTGGTGCAGCCGGTGCGCGTCCCCCGGCACCGTCACCGGCTCCTCGGGCAGGTCCAGGGTCCAGCCGTGACCGGGGCCGGCGGCCCGGGCGTCCGTCACCGCGTCCAGCACCAGCCGGGTCAGGTCCACGGGGCGGCGCTCCAGCGGGCGGCCCGCGTCCAGCCGGGCGAGCAGCAGCAGGTCGTCGACCATCTCGCCCATCCGGGCGGACTCGGCCGTGATCCGGCGCAGGGCGCGGGTCACCTCGGGCGGCACCGGGCCCGGGTGCAGCAGGGCCAGCTCGGCGTGGCCGCGGACCGAGGCGACCGGGGTGCGCAGCTCGTGACTGGCGTCGGCGGCGAACCGGCGCAGCCGCTCCTCCACGGCCTGCCGCTTGGTGAGCGCGTCCTCCACATGGCCCAGCATGCGGTCGAAGGCCGTGGCCACCTGGCCGACCTCACCGGGCGGGTCGGGGTCCGGGGCCCGCGGCGGCAGCGCGACCTCACCGCTGGCCAGCGGGAGTTCGGCGACCCGGGTGGCGGTGGCGGCGACCCGGCCGAGCGGCCGGAGCGACCAGCGGACCCAGTAGGCGCCGGCCACTCCGGTGACGACCAGCGCCAGCCCGAAGACGCTGCCGGCCACCCGTTCCAGCCGGTGCACCGTCGCCTGGACCGGCTCCAGCGGAAGGCCGACCATCAGCACGTCCCCGTCCCGGCCGGGGGAGGCGATCACCCGGTAGTCGCCCAGGGCGGACAGTCCGACGGTGTGCGGCCGGCCGTCGGCCGGTACCCGGGCCAGCCGCGCGGCGTCCGCCGCCGGCAGGGCGACGTCCAGGTCGGCGGCGGGGTCGCCCGAGCGGATCAGGCCCTCGCGGGTGACGGTGCCGTTCACCAGGCGGGCGCCGAAGGTGCCGGGGGCCATGCGGCGGGTGTCGCCGCGCTCGTCACCGTCGTGGTCGTCCGGCAGCCGGCCGGCGTGCTCCAGGCTCTCCGGGAACCGGGTGCCCGCCTGGGTGAGCTGTTCGTCGAGGCGCTGGGTGAGGAAGCCGTTCAGCTCGACGACGGCGGCCAGTCCCACGGCCGCGCAGCTCACGGCGAGCAGCACCACCAGACCGACGGTGAGGCGGGCGCGGAGGGTACGGGGACGGGGCAGCCGGCGCGGGCGGTTCACCGGGGCACCGGCTTCAGCACGTAACCCGCCCCGCGAACGGTGTGGATCATGGGTTCGCGGCCCGCGTCGACCTTCTTGCGCAGATAGGAGATGTACAGCTCGACCACATGGGCCCGGCCGCCGAAGTCGTAGGACCAGACCCGGTCGAGGATCTGCGCCTTGCTGAGCACGCGGCGCGGGTTGTGCATGAGGAGGCGCAGGAGTTCGAACTCGGTCGGCGAGAGTTCGATCAGCTCGCCGGCCCGGGTCACCTCGCGGGCGTCCTCGTCCATCACCAGGTCGCCGACGGTCAGCCGCGGCCCGTCGTCCGTCCGGCGGGCCATGCCGGCCCGGCGCAGCAGGCCGCGCAGCCGGGCGACGACCTCCTCCAGGCTGAAGGGCTTGGTGACGTAGTCGTCGCCGCCGGCCGTGATGCCCGTGATCCGGTCCTCCACCGCGTCCCGCGCCGTGAGGAAGAGCACGCACACGTCGGGCCTCACCTCGTGCAGCCGGCCCAGCAACGCGAAGCCGTCGGTGTCCGGGAGCATCACGTCGAGCACGACGGCGTCGGGCAGCAGTTCGCGGGCGGCGGCGAGGGCGGCGGCGCCGTCACCGGCCGCGCGGACCTCCCAGCCCTCGTACCGCAGGGCGCCGGTGAGCACCTCCGCGAGGTCGGGGTCGTCGTCGACGACGAGGACGCGCGGCGGGGTGCCGTCGGGGCGGGTGAGGGCCGGGCGGCCGGTACGGGTCGTGTTCATCGCGTCCCCAGCATCGCTCCCGCGCGGGGCGGCCGGGGCCCTGGGGCCCTGTGAGTTTCCTCTGAGAACATCCCGCCCCTTGTCTGAGACCTCCCTGAGAAAACGCGCCGCCGGCCCCGCACAGGCCCCTTCTCAGAGGTCCCTCAGAGGTTCGGCACGCACAGTGGCCCGTGCCGACGGACGAAGGGAACCGGACTGATGACGACCGTGGAGACGAGGCGGGCGGCCGTGCCGCGGCCGGCGGCGGCACGGCGTTCGCCCGCCGGGCCGCTGCTGGCGGTGCTGTGGGCGGGGGCGGCGGCCGTGGTCGCGCTCTGGTGGACGGACACCGGCGCGGTGGTCGGCACGGCCGGCCTGCTGACCGGTGCCGGGCGGATCACCGGACTGTTGTGCGGGTACGCCTGCGCGGTGCTGGTCGGCCTGATGGCGCGGGTGCCGCTGCTGGAGCGGCGGATCGGGTCCGACCGGGTGGCGCGCTGGCACGCGATGGCCGGCCGGTACACGGTCTGCCTGCTCGTCGCGCACGTCGTGACGATCCTGGCCGGGTACGCCGCCACGGACCATGCCTCGCTCCGGCACGAAACGGTCACCGTGGTGCTGGACTACCCGGACATGCTGAAGGCGACGGCCGGCACGGTGATCCTGTTCGCGGTGGGCGTCACGTCGGTGCGGGCCGCCCGCCGCCGCACCGGTCACGAGTTCTGGTACTACGTGCACCTGCTCACCTACGCGGCCGTCTTCCTGGCCTTCTTCCACCAGCTGGCCCTCGGTGAGCAGTTCAACGGCCGACCGGTCGCCACCGCCGTCTGGTACGCGCTGTACCTGGGGGTCGCCGCGCTGGTGCTGTGGTACCGCGTCCTCGCCCCCGTCCGGCTCAACCGCCGTCACCGGATGCGCGTCGACTCCGTGCACCAGGAGGCGCCGGGCGTGTACTCGGTCGTCGTGCGCGGCCGGCACCTCGACGAGCTGGGCGCGCGGCCGGGACAGTTCTTCCGCTGGCGGTTCCTGGCCGCCGGCCTGGCCTGGACGTCGACGCCGTACTCCCTGTCCGCGCCGCCGCGCCCGGACCTGCTGCGCATCACGGTCAAGGCGCTCGGCGGCCACAGCGCCGCGGTGTCGCTGCTGCGGCCCGGCACCCGGGTCTGGGCGGAGGGCCCGTACGGCTCGCTGACCGCCGACCGGGCGACCGGCGACCGCTCCCTGCTGATCGCGGCCGGGGTCGGCGTCACCCCGCTGCGGGCGCTGTTCGAGACGCTGCCCGGCGAGGTCACCCTGCTGTACCGGGCGCGGTCCGCCGAGGACCTGGCGCTGGGCGGCGAGCTGGAGGCGATCGCGAAGTGGCGCGGAGCGCGGGTGCTGTACGCCCTGAACGGTCCGGGGGGCGAGCGTCCGCCGATCACCGCGGACTCGCTGCGGGCGGCCGTCCCGGGTCTGTCCGGCCACGACGTCTACCTCTGCGGCCCGCACGGCTTCGCGCGGGACGTGTACGAGGCGCTGCGGGCGGCCGGGGTGCCGGACCGCCGTATCCACCACGAGTCGTTCGAGCTGTGAGGTCCTGACGTGCACGCGTTGAAGAAGAACCGCCCGTTCCGCCGCATCGTGCTGGCGAGCGCCGCCACCGTCTCCGGGCTGGTGCTGCTGCTGTCGCTGAAGCCGCACACGAGTCCCGGTCTGTCCGCGGCTTCCTCCGTCCCCGTCGCGCGCGGCGGAACCACCGCGCCGGCCGCGTCGTCGGGCGGGGCGTCCGGCGGGTCCGGTGCGAGCGTGTCCAAGACGGTCACCGGTGACAGCGTGCAGACCCGCTGGGGCCCGGTGCGGGTGCGGGTGACGATCGAGAGCGGCAGGCTCACGGACGTGACGGCCGTGGAGTACCCGCGGAACAACCCGCGCGACGAGGAGATCAACAGCTACGCGATCCCCCAGTTGCGGCGCGAGGCGCTGGCGGCGCAGAGCGCCGGGATCGACATGGTCTCGGGCGCCACCTACACGAGCACCGGCTACCGGCAGTCGCTCCAGTCGGCGCTGGACTCGGCGGGCCTCTGAACACCCCGCGCGTGCGACACGTACCAGGGGGCCGAGGGCCGACTCCCCCGGAGGAACCGTGAACACCACGCTCGCGGGCGGACGCGCCGCCCGTCGCCAGACGATGCGCCGCATCCGCCCGCGCCGCTCCCCGGCCGTCCCGCTGCTGCTCGCCGCCGGGGCGGGGGCGGCGGCCGTGCTGTGGCTGTGGGGGCACCACACGCCCGCCGTCGCCGACGGCACCGGCCGCGTCCTGGGCGCGGGCCGGATCACCGGTCTGCTGGCCGGCTACCTGATGGCGCTGGTGGTGCTCCAGACGGCGCGCGTGCCGGCGCTGGAGCGGCGGGTCGGCTCCGACCGGGTGGCCCGCTGGCACGCGATGAGCGGCCGGTACACGCTGTGCCTGATCGTGGCGCACGTCTTCCTCACCATGTGGGGGTACGCGCGCCAGGCCGGCCGGTCGCTCGGCGGCGTCGTCCGGCAGACGGCCGAGTCCGTCGCACAGCTGCCGGACATGGGGAAGGCCGCCGTCGGCACCGCACTGCTCGTGGTGATCGGGCTGACGTCGGCCGGCGGGATCCGCCGCCGGCTGCCGTACGACACCTGGTACCACGTGCACCTGCTGACGTACGCGGCGGTGTTCCTGACGTTCTGGCACCAGATCGGCACCGGCGACGACTTCGCGGTGGAGCCCGCCGCCCGGACGTTCTGGTACGGGCTGTACGGCGCGGTCAGCGCACTGCTGGTCTGGTACCGCGTGCTCACGCCGCTGCGGCTGAACCTGCGGCACCGGATGCGGGTGGAGGCGGTCGTCGAGGAGGCGCCGGGCATCGTGTCGGTGCTGATCGGCGGGCGCCGGCTGCACCGGATGGGCGCGGAGGCGGGCCAGTTCTTCCGCTGGCGCTTCCTCGCCCCGGGGATGCGGTTCAGCTCGCACCCGTACTCCCTCTCGGCCGCTCCGCGCCCCGGCATGCTGCGGATCACGGTGAAGGCGATCGGCGACCACAGCGCCCGGCTGCGGGAGCTGGCCCCCGGGACCCGGGTGTGGGCGGAGGGCCCGTACGGCGCCCTCACCGCGCGGCGCCGCAGCCGGGGCAAGGTGCTGCTGGTCGCGGGCGGGGTGGGCATCACGCCGCTGCGGGCGCTGTTCGAGACCCTGCCCGGGGGCGCCGGTGACATCACCCTGCTGTACCGGGCCGGCAGCACCCGGGACCTGGTGCTGTGGGACGAGCTGACGGCCATCGCCGGGGAGCGGGGCGCCCGGCTGATGTACGCGGTGGACGGCCCCGGGGGCGGGCGTCCCGACCTCTCCGCCGGGAACCTGCGGCGGAGGATCCCGGACGTCGACCGGCACGACGTCTTCCTGTGCGGTCCGCCCGGGTTCGCGCGGTCGGTGTACGGGGCGCTGCGCGAGGCGGGGGTCCCGGCCCGCCGTATCCACCACGAGTCGTTCGAGATGTGAGCGGAGCCACGAAAGCGATGAGGAAGAGCCATCCCGTGCGACGGGTCGTGCCGGCCACCGCCGCGACCGTCTCCGGCGTCGTGCTGCTGTCGTTGAGCCCGGCGTCGGACCCGGCGGCGGCATCGGCGGGCGCGGCCCCCGGGCGGACGGCGGCGGGGCGGGAGTCGCCGCGGGGCGGTGCCCGGGCCGCCGCCGGCTCCGGCACGCTGACCGGTGACGCGGTCCCGACCCGGTACGGGGCCGTGCAGGTGCGGATCACGGTCAGCGGCGGGAGGACCACCGGGGCGGAGGCGGTCCGGGCGCCCTCCGGCGGCCTCGGCGACCGCAGGACACGGACGGCCGTGCCGGAGCTCGGCCGGGAGGCGGTGGCCGCGCGGAGCGCGGACATCGCCACCGTGTCCGGGGCCACCTGCACCAGCGAGGGCTGCCGGCGCTCCCTCCAGTCGGCGCCGGACCGGGCCGATGGCTGACGCGGTGGCCGGGGAGCCCGGGACGCCCGGCGCGCTGCGGCACGCGGAGGAGGTCATGGGGACGGTGTTCTCCTTCGACGTCCGCGGCGGGGAGCCGGCCGCGGTCCGGGCGGCGCTCGCCGAGGCCGTCGCCGGCCTGCACCGGGCGGACGCGGTGTTCAGCACGTACCGCGCGGACAGCGACGTGTCGCGGCTGGCGCGGGGCGAGCTGGACCTCGACGGGTGCGCTCCGGAGGTGGCCGGGGTGCTGGAGCTGGCGGCCCGGGCGGAGCGCGTGAGCCAGGGCTGGTTCAGCGCGCGGTACCGGGGCGTGCCGGACCCCACCGGCATCGTCAAGGGCTGGGCTGCCGAGCGCGCGGCGCGGGCGCTGGCGGCGGTGGCGGGGGTGCGCGGGGTCAGCGTCAACGGGGGCGGGGACGTCCAGCTGCTCGGCGCGCCGGAGCCGGGGCGCCCCTGGCGGGTCGGCGTGGCCGATCCGCTCCGGCCCGGCGGACTGGCGGCGGTGGTCTCGACGGCGGACACCCGGGAACTGGCGGTCGCCACGTCCGGCACGGCGGAGCGGGGCGCGCACATCGTGGACCCGGGCACCGGGCGGCCGGCGGTGACGGATCTGGTGTCCGTGACGGTGGTGGGGCCCCGGCTGACCTGGGCGGACTGCTGGGCCACCGCGGCGTTCGCGAGGGGCTCGCGCGAGGGGCTGGCGTGGCTGGAGTCGCTGCCGGGCGTGGAGGCGCTGCTGATCACCGCGGCGGACGAGGTGCGCTGCACCTCGGGTCTGGCGGCCCGGCTGGGCTGAGCGCCGACCGCCCTCGCGACCGCGACGACGACACCTCGCGGCACGACGACGGACGGCACGGCGACCGCCATGACCACGACCACGACCACGGGGGCCGCGAGGGACACGGCTCCGCCGGCGAGGCGGGCGCCGCGCCCGGGTCAGTGGCCGTTCTGGGCGAGCCGCAGCAGGTGGTCCGCCAGTTCCTGCCCGCCGCTGGGGTTGCGGCTGATCAGCAGCAGGGTGTCGTCACCGGCGATGGTGCCCAGGATGTCGTGCAGCTCCGCCTGGTCGATGGCGGAGGCCAGGAACTGCGCGGCCCCCGGCGGCGTCCGCAGCACCACGAGGTTGGCCGACGCCTCCGCGGAGATCAGCAGCTCCTGGGAGAGGCGCCGCATCCGCTCCTCCTTCGCCGACCCGCCCAGCGGCGCCCGGGGCGTGCGGAAACCGCCCTCGCTCGGCACCGCGTAGATCAGGTCGCCGTCGGCGTTGCGGATCTTCACCGCGTTCAGCTCGTCGAGGTCCCGGCTGAGCGTCGCCTGGGTGACGTTCAGCCCGTCGTCGGCGAGCAGCTTGGCCAGCTGGCTCTGCGAGCGCACCGGCTGCCGGTTGAGGATGTCCACGATCCGGCGGTGCCGTGCGGTGCGGGTCTGCGGTACGGCGGGCCCGGCCCCCCCGGCCTGCTCGTGGTCCTGCGCCTCGCTCATCGTCGTCTCATTCTCCGGCTCGTCCGTCCCCGTGGGCTGCGTCGAGGATGCCGGGCAGTGCCCCGAGCAGCGCGTCCGCCTCGTCGTCGCGGAGATTCAGCGGCGGCATGAGCCGTACGACGTCCGGGGCGGGCGCGTTCACCAGGAACCCGGCCTCCTGGGCCGCCTGCTGCACCTGCGGCGCGCGCGACCCGGTGAGCACGATACCCAGGAGCAGTCCCTCGCCCCGGACATGGTCGATCAACGGGTGGTGCAGGGCCGCGATTCCGTCCCGCAGCCTTCCGCTCTGCCGCTTGACGTGGTCGAGCAGTCCCTCGCCCTCGATGGTGTCGAGCACGGCGAGGCCGGCGGCGCAGGCGACGGGGTTGCCGCCGAAGGTGGTGCCGTGGTGGCCGGGGCCCAGCAGTTCTGCGGCCCGGCCGAAGGCGACGGTCGCGCCGAGCGGCAGTCCGCCGCCCAGTTGCTTGGCGAGGGTGACGACGTCGGGCAGCACGCCCTCGTGGGCCTGGTAGGCGAACCAGGTGCCCGTCCGGCCGATGCCGGTCTGCACCTCGTCCAGGACCAGCAGGGCGCCGGTGGCCGCGGTGATCGCGCGGGCCGCCTTGAGGTAGCCGGCCGGGGGCACGACGACGCCGTTCTCGCCCTGCACCGGCTCGATGATCACCAGGGCCGTCTCCTCGGTGACGGCGGCGGCCAGTGCCTGCGCGTCGCCGTAGGGGACGTGGGTGACCGCGCCGGGCAGCGGCCGGAAGGGGTCCTGCTTGGCGGGCTGGCCGGTGAGCGCGAGGGCGCCCATCGTCCGGCCGTGGAAGCCGCCCTCGGTGGCGACCATGTGGGTGCGCCCGGTGAGCCGGCCGATCTTGAAGGCGGCCTCGTTCGCCTCCGCGCCGGAGTTGCAGAAGAAGACCCGGCCCTCGCGGCCGAAGAGCCGGACGAGCCGTTCGGCGAGGGCGACGGTGGGCTCGGCCATGAAGAAGTTGGAGATGTGCCCGAGGGAGGCGATCTGCCGGCCGACGGCCTCGACGATCGCGGGGTGGGCGTGGCCGAGCGCGTTGGTGGCGATGCCGCCGACGAAGTCGAGGTACTCCCGGCCCTCGGCGTCCCACACCTTGGTGCCCGCACCGCGGACGAGGGGCAGGCGCGGGGTGCCGTAGTTGTTCATGAGGGCGCCCTGCCACCGCCGGGTCAGTTCCTGGTTGCTCATGACTCCCCCTGTTCGTGCCGTTCGTGCGGCCGGTCGTCGGGCACGACCATCGTGCCGATGCCCTCGTCGGTGAAGATCTCCAGCAGGATCGAGTGCTGGACCCGGCCGTCGATGACGCGGGCGGTCGTCACGCCGTTGCGCACGGCGTGCAGGCAGCCCTCCATCTTCGGCACCATGCCGGAGCTGAGTTCCGGCAGCAGTCTCTCCAGCTGGGAGGCGGTGAGGCGGCTGATCACCTCGTCGGAGTGCGGCCAGTCCTCGTAAAGGCCCTCGACGTCGGTGAGGACCATGAGGGTTTCGGCACCCAGTGCCGCAGCGAGTGCCGCAGCCGCCGTATCAGCATTGACGTTGTAGACATGTCCGTCGTCCTGACTGCGGGCGATCGAGGAGACGACCGGGATGCGGCCGTCGGCGAGCAGGGCCTCGATCGCGCCGGTGTCGATGGCGGTGATCTCGCCGACCCGCCCGATGTCGACCGGCTCGCCGTCGATCTCCGGGGTGTGCTTGGTGGCGGTGATGGTGCGCGCGTCCTCGCCGGTGAGGCCGACGGCGAGCGGGCCGTGCTGGTTGAGCAGCCCGACCAGCTCGCGCTGGACCTGCCCGGCGAGCACCATCCGTACGACGTCCATCGCCTCCTCGGTGGTGACGCGCAGGCCCGCCTTGAACTCGCTGACGATGCCGTGCCGGTCGAGGGCGGCGCTGATCTGCGGGCCGCCGCCGTGCACCACGACCGGCTTGAGGCCGGCGTGCCGCAGGAAGACGACGTCCTGGGCGAAGGCGGCCTTCAGCTCCTCGTTCACCATGGCGTTGCCGCCGAACTTGATGACGACGACCTTGCCGTGGTGCCGGGTCAGCCAGGGCAGCGCCTCGACGAGGATGCGGGCCTTGGGCAGGGCGGTGTGTTTCCGCGTCGTACCGCTCGGGTGGGAGTCGCTCATGAGGAGTAGGCGCTGTTCTCGTGGACGTATTCGGCGGTCAGGTCGTTGGTCCAGATGGTCGCGGTCTCGGTGCCGGCGGCGAGGTCGGCGACGATGTGGACCTCGCGGTAGCGCATGTCGACCAGCTCGCGGTCCTCGCCGACGGAGCCGTTCTTGCACACCCAGACGCCGTTGATGGCGACGTTGAGCTGGTCCGGCTCGAACGCGGCCTTCGTGGTGCCGATCGCGGAGAGCACGCGGCCCCAGTTGGGGTCCTCGCCGTGGATCGCGCACTTGAGCAGGTTGTTGCGGGCGACGGACCGGCCGACCTCGACGGCGTCCGCCACGGTCGCCGCGTTGACCACCTCGACCTTGATGTCCTTGCTGGCGCCCTCGGCGTCGCCGATGAGCTGCCGGCCGAGGTCGTCGCAGACCCGGCGTACGGCGTCGGCGAACTCGTCGTACTCCGGGGTGATGCCCGAGGAGCCGGAGGCGAGCAGCAGCACGGTGTCGTTGGTGGACATGCAGCCGTCGGAGTCGACGCGGTCGAAGGTGACCTCGGTGGCGGCGCGCAGGGCGCGGTCCAGGTCCTCGTCGCCGAGGTCGGCGTCGGTGGTGAGGACGACGAGCATGGTGGCGAGGCCGGGGGCGAGCATGCCCGCGCCCTTGGCCATGCCGCCGACGGTCCAGCCGTCCCCGGTGACCACGGACGTCTTGTGGACGGTGTCGGTGGTCTTGATGGCGATGGCGGCCTTCTCGCCGCCGTGCTCGGAGAGCTGGGCGACGGCCGTCTCGATGCCCGGGAGCAGCTTGTCCATGGGCAGCGGCACGCCGATGAGGCCGGTGGAGCAGACGGCGACCTCGATGGCTCCGCGGCCGAGCGCCTCGGCGGCCTTCTCGGCGGTGGTGTGGGTGTCCTGGAAGCCCTGGGGGCCGGTGCAGGCGTTGGCGCCGCCGGAGTTGAGCACGACCACGGAGACCTGGCCGCCCTTGACGACCTGCTCGGACCAGAGCACCGGCGCCGCCTTGACGCGGTTGGAGGTGAAGACGCCCGCGGCGGCACGGCGGGGGCCCTCGTTGACCACGAGGGCCAGGTCGGGGTTGCCGTTCTCCTTGATCCCGGCGGCGATGCCCGCCGCCGTGAATCCCTTGGCTGCCGTGACGCTCACGGTGCGACTCCGATCGTGGAAAGCCCGGTGGTCTCGGGGAGACCCAGGGCGATGTTCATGCTCTGGACGGCACCGCCCGCGGTGCCCTTGGTCAGGTTGTCGATGGCGCTGATCGCGATGATGCGGCCCGCGGCGGCGTCGTACGCGACCTGCACCTGAACGGCGTTGGAACCGTGGACGGACGCCGTGGCGGGCCACTGGCCCTCGGGGAGCAGGTGGACGAAGGGCTCGTCGGCGTACGCCTTCTCGTAGGCGGCGCGGACGGAGTCCGCCGTGACCGGGCCGGCGGCCTTGGCGCTGCATGTGGCGAGGATGCCGCGGGGCATGGGGGCGAGGGTCGGCGTGAAGGAGACGGAGACCCGCTCGCCCGCCGCCCCGCTGAGGTTCTGGATCATCTCGGGGGTGTGCCGGTGGCCCCCGCCGACGCCGTACGGCGACATGGAGCCCATGACCTCGCTGCCGAGCAGGTGCGGCTTGGGTGCCTTGCCCGCGCCGGAGGTGCCGGACGCGGCGACGACCACCGCCTCGGGCTCGGCGAGGCCGGCCGCGTAGGCCGGGAAGAGGGCGAGGGAGACGGCGGTCGGGTAGCACCCGGGCACCGCGATGCGCCGGGACCCCTCCAGCGCGGCGCGGGCGCCCGGGAGTTCGGGCAGGCCGTAGGGCCAGGTGCCGGCGTGCGGGGAGCCGTAGAAGGTCTCCCAGTCGGCCGGGTCCTTGAGCCGGAAGTCGGCGCCCATGTCGACCACGAGGACGTCGGGGCCGAGCCGCTCGGCGACGGCGGCGGACTGCCCGTGCGGCAGCGCGAGGAAGACCACGTCGTGCCCGGCGAGGGCCTCGGGCGTGGTCTCGGCCAGCACACGGTCGGCCAGCGGCAGCAGGTGCGGCTGGAGCGCGCCGAGCCGCTGTCCGGCGTTGGAGTTGCCGGTCAGGGTGCCGATCTCTACCTCGGGGTGCGCGAGGAGCAGGCGCAGGACCTCTCCGCCCGCGTATCCGCTCGCTCCGGCCACCGCCGCACGTACTGCCATGTCCACCCTCCTCTGGATGGCATGACTATACGTACCGATGCACGTTTATGCAATCGCCTTGGGGAGCATCACCCGGCGGGAGACGACGAAGGTGACCGGGATGGCCGCCGCGGAGGCCAGCAGGGGGGCGAACCGGCTGCCGGCGTGCAGCACGTCGACGATCAGGTAGACCCCGGCCGTCGTGATCACGAAGTTGGTCAGGTTGGTCAGCGGGAACAGCAGGAATTTCCGCCAGGTGGGCCGCGTCCGATAGGTGAAGCGGGCGTTCAGGAAAAAGGAACCGACCATGCTGAGCGCAAATGCCAGGATATGCGCGACCAGATAGGGAAAAGCCGTCAGAAAGAAAAGGTAAAGGCAGTAGTAGGCCGCCGTATTGACGACACCCACCACGCCGAAGGTGAGAATCTGCCGCATCAGGGGATGAGATCCTTCGTCCGCTCGGTCCGCTCGACGTTCGTCGCCTTGACCAGGAAGTGCGGACGCCCCTTCACCTCGTAGTAGATGCGGCCGGTGTACTCCCCGATGACTCCCAGCATGACCATCTGTACGCCCGCGAGGGCGGTGACGGCGGTGATGATGGTCACATAGCCGGGGGTCTGGACGCCCTGGACGAGCGCGGCGCCCACGATCCACCCGGTGTAGAGGCCCGCGCACAGCAGCAGGCCCACGCCGAGCCAGAGGGCGGCGCGCAGCGGGCGGTTGTTGAAGGAGAGCAGGCCGTCGAGGCCGTAGTCGAGCAGTCCGCGCAGGTTCCAGGAGCTGCGGCCGGCCTCGCGCACGGCGTTGCGGTACTCGAAGGTGGTGCTCGGGAAGCCCACCCAGGCGAACAGGCCCTTGGAGAAGCGGTTGTACTCGGTCAGGCCCAGCACCGCGTCCGCCACCCGGCGCGACAGCAGCCGGAAGTCCCCGACCCCGTCGACGAGTTCGACGTCCACCAGGCGGTTGACGAGCCGGTAGTACAGGCGCGCGGTGAGGGTCCGGCCGAGCCGGTCGCCGGTGCGGGTGCGCCGGGCGATGACCTGGTCATGGCCCTGTTCGCGCAGCGCGACCATGCGCTTGATCAGCTCCGGCGGGTGCTGGAGGTCGGCGTCCATCACGATCACCGAGTCCCCGGCGGCGTGCCGGAGCCCGGCGAGCAGGGCTGCCTCCTTGCCGAAGTTGCGGCTGAAGGAGACGTAGCGCACCCGGGAGTCGCGCTCCGCGAGCTGCTCCAGGACGGCGAGCGTACGGTCCCGGCTGCCGTCGTCCACGTACACGAACTCCATGTCGTGGCCGAGGGGCAGCAGTTCCTCGGCGACCTTCTGGACCTCCCGGTGGAAGCGGTCGAGGACGTCTTCCTCGTTGTAGCAGGGCGCGACGATCGATATCAGCATGGCGGGTCCCCCTGGGCGCGGTCAGTGAGCGGTGGTCACCCGCTCGCGCGGTGCGGTGGTGGCGGTCGGCGCCGGGACACGCCGGCGGCGGAGGGCGGTGCGGACGGTCAGTACGGCGAGGACGAGGAGCGAGGCGGCCCCGACCGCCGTGCCCAGCCGGAGGCCTGGCGGGTGGTAAGTACAGGTCAGCGTGGTCGGTGAGGTGTCGAGCGGCACGGCGATCAGGCCGTGGTACTCCCCGGCGGGCCGGGCCGGGCCGTCGCCCGCCGCACACCGCCAGCCGGCGGTGCGGGGCACGGCGAGGACCGCGAGGCCCCTGCTCCCGGCGGGCAGAGCGGCCCGGACGGTGCCGTCGGAGACGGTGACGTCCGTGGCGCCGGTGGCCGTCAGGCGCGCTGCGGCCGTGCGCAGCCGGACGGTGTCCAGGCAGCCGATCGCACCGGGCGGGATGCGGCCGGGCCGGGCCGGGGTCAGCCGGACGCGCAGCGGCCCGGAGGCGGGGGCGGTGCCGAGCGGCACCATGGCGGCGCGGTTGCGGCCGGGCCGGTAGTCGAGGAACGCGGTGGGGCCGCCGTCGAGCCGGGCGGTGCCCGCGTAGTGCGGGGCCCACAGGTGCACCTGGGTCCCCGCCGGGCAGCGGGCGGTGATCAACGGCCCGGTCCGGGCGGTGCCGGAGCCGACCCGGCGCGACGGCAGCGGCCGGCCGGTGTCGTCCCGCACGGCGAGGCGGGGCACGGTGTAGACGCGGCTGCCGAGCAGGATCTCCTGGTTGCGGTAGGGCGAGGGGCCGAAGGGGCGGGTGTCCGGGGCGGACCGCACGGTCACCAGGGGCGGCACGTCCCGCCGGGTCACGGCCGCCGGGCGCGAGGGCGGCGGCACGTGCTTCCGATGCGGGTCCGGCGGGGAGTGCACCCGGGCGCCGACGGAGAAGACGACGTCCGTGACGGCGTTGTCCAGGCTCTGCACGCTGCGCCCCCGCGAGGTCGAGCCGCCGCCGAGCGCGGTGAGGGTGCGGCTGAGCACGTCGGGGGTCAGGCTGCTGTAGTACTGGGCGCCCTCGCCGCCCACCATCAGCGGATCGTTGCCGACGGTCTGCTCCCGGCCGGGGTCGGTGCGGTAGCGGGGCCAGCCGTCGGCCTCGGCGATCAGCGCCGCCTGCCGTTCCTGCCGCTCGCCCCACGGCGCGTAGTCGTCCATGTGCGCGAGGCGCAGCCGGGTGGCCACGGCCGAGGTGGCGGCGCTCTCCCCGATCTGCGCGCCGAGCAGCAGGACGACGGCCAGCCCGGCGAGCGGTCCGCCGCGTCCGGCGCGGGCCAGCAGGGCGAGTCCGCCCAGCGCGCCGGCGACGGCGAGCAGCAGCACGGGCCAGGTGAAGACCCGGACCCCGGGGGTGCGGCCGGCGAGGGCGGTGATCAGGGCGAGCAGCCCGGCGGCCGCGCCCAGCGCCCGCGGGCCGGGCAGGCCGTGGGAGAGGGTCTGCCAGGCGGCGATGACGAGCAGCCCGCACACCACGAAGGTCTGCCGGTAGGGGCTGCCCTGCGGGGTGGCGAAGGCGTGCCACACCAGATGGGTGGGCGCCCACTGGAGGGACAGGACGGCCAGCAGCACCAGGGCCGTCCAGCCGGCGCGCACCCGTGCGGGGACCGCCCGGTGGAAGGGCAGGGCGAGGGCGAGCAGCAGCGCGGTGGTGCCGACGTAGAGGGCCGGCGATCCCCAGCGGTACACCGTCGGCAGCAGCCGGGCCAGTACCTCCCGGGTCGGTACCGGGCTGAACGTACCGGTCCGGCCGGGGTAGGCGTGGGCGGTGCCGAAGTAGACCACGGTGACGAGCGGGGCGGCGAGGCCCATGCCGAGGGCGGTGGTCGAGGCGGCCCGGCCGGCCGCCGCGAGGGCCTGCCGGCGGGGCGGGCGGGTGAGCAGGAGCCGGAGCAGCAGCACCAGGGCGGCGCCGAGGGTGGCCATGTAGGCGGTGTAGAAGTTGGCGGTCCAGGCGAGGGCGACGATCGGTACGCCGGGCAGGTACCGGCGTCCGGTGAGCGCCCGTTCGCCGACCAGGCACAGCAGGGGCAGGGCGATCAGTCCGTCGAGCCACATCGGGTTGTAGTCGGCGTCGGCGAGGGTCCACCCGCACAGCGCGTAGGAGGAGCCGAGCAGACCCGCCGCCCACCAGCGGCCGGGGCGCAGGGCGAGCAGCAGCCAGGCCATGGCCGCGGCGGCGGAGGCGATCTTCAGCAGCGTGATCACGTACACCGCGAGGTCGATCTCGTCCCGTGGGAAGAGGGCGACCAGCGGCGCGAACGGGCTGCCGAGGTAGGTGCCGAGGTCGGGCAGGAAGCCGGTGCCGAAGCCGGACTGCCAGTTGACCAGGAGGCCGCCCTCGGCCCGGCCGTGCAGCAGGTCCCACAGGAGGGCGTGGAAGGGCACGAACTGGTTGCCCAGGTCGTTGACGTCACGGGTGCGGGGACCGAAGGGACGGCAGCGGGCGAGGGCGTCACCGCCGCACAGGGCGGCCACCGCGACGGCCGCGGCGAGCAGGGCGGCGGCCGGTCGCGGCCGGGACATCGCTTTCACACCCTGTTCCCGTCCGGCTGTCCCCACGGGTTCGCGCGGTCAATGCCGTGCGTGCCGGGTCGTGTGCTGCGGTGCATTTTCGGCGGTCCTCACAGAATGTGTGCCCCATCTATTCGCCGACTTAGACGGAGCGTGATTCCGGATGGTTGTGTGCTCACCGAAAAGTGAGGCAACTTCTTCCGAATACGGGCGGCACCGTGTGAATTTCATGTCCGGCCGGAGAACTCCGGATTTCCGGCAGGTGTTATCAAGGTGACGGGCACGCCG
Source organism: Streptomyces sp. NRRL S-31 (assembly GCF_000718775.1). Lineage (GTDB taxonomy): Bacteria > Actinomycetota > Actinomycetes > Streptomycetales > Streptomycetaceae > Streptomyces. The sequence continues at coordinate 5,055 of NZ_JOCB01000054.1, read as the reverse complement.
AGCGGGCGGGTCGCGGGGCCGGCCCGGTGGGCGCGGCGGAGAGGGGAGCGCGATGGAGGAGTTCTGGCCGGTGCCCGGCGTCCTGGCCTATCTGGCCGGACGCTGGCGGGTGGAGCGCGACGTCCGGGACCTGGCGAGCGGCGCCGCGGGGCACTTCGGCGGCGTGACCGTGTTCGGCCCGCTGGACGGCGGCGGACTGCTGCACGAGGAGTCCGGCACCTTCACCTGGCAGGGGGTGGCGCGGCCGGCCACCCGGACGCTGCGGTTCCTGCCGGGGTCCGCGCCGGGCCGGGCGGACGTGCGGTTCGCGGACGGGCGGCCCTTCCACGACCTGGACCTGACCACAGGGCGGTACGTCGCCCACCACCCCTGCGCGGCCGACCACTACCGGGGCGAGTTCACCGTCCGGGACGCCGACCGCTGGGGCACGGTCTGGCGGGTCGGCGGCCCGGCGAAGGACCTGGTGCTGACCACGGGCTACGTCCGTGAGGGCTGAGCCCGCACCCCGTCGAGGCGGTGGGTCCAGCGGCCGGACCGGACCGTGACCGTGGTCGCCGAGAGCGGGCGGACGTCGAGGTTCCGGTAGGCCGAGGGGGCGCCTTGAGGGCGTGGCCCAGGGCCGCCCGGATCACGGAGGACTCGGCCACGGCCACGATCCGGCCGCCGTCCGGTGCGCGGGGTCGCGGGAACGCGTGGCGGTACGGGGACGCATGGCGGCGCGGATGTGCGCGGGCTCACCCGAAGGCGAGCGCCAGGTACTGGTCCGGGCGGTCCAGCGGCCGGAACCCTATCTTCCGGTACACCTCGTGCGCGTCCTCCGTGGCGAGCAGCAGCCGGCGCAGCCCCAGGGGCGCCAGGTGGTCGCGGACCCGGGCGACGAACGCGGTGCCGATGCCCTCGCCCCGCACGGACGGGTCGACGTACACATCGGCGAGCCAGCCGAACAGCGCCTGGTCGGTGACCACGCGCGCGTAGGCCACCTGCTCCCCGGACGCCGCGTAGACGCCGAAGTTCAGCGAGGACGCCATCGCCCGCTCGTGCTGCTCGCGGGGGCGGCCGAGCGCCCAGTAGGCGTCGGACGACAGCCAGCCGTGCACGCGGTCGACGTCGACGCGGGCGGTGTCGGCGGAGAACTCGTAGCCCTCGGGAAGATCCGGTGTTTCGCTCATGCGGGAATCCTCACAGGGCGGGCGCGCCGTGCCGAACGGTTTTCACCATCCCGCCACCGGTTCGCGCGCCACCTCGTCGTACGCGGCCCGCAGCCGTCGCACCCCCTCGATGATCTCCCCGGTGCCCGCCACCGCCGCGAAGCTCAGCCGGAGGTGGCCGGCGGGCGGCTCGGCGGCGAAGTAGGCGCGGCCGGGGGTGAGGGCGACGCCCGCGCGCAGGGCGGCGGAGGTCAGGGCGGACTCTCCGCCGGGGCCGAGGGACGGGGCGGTGCCCCCGGTGCCGTCGGGCAGGCGCAGCCACAGGTGGTAGCCGCCGGACGGGACGTACGGCAGCGCGAGCTGGGGCAGTTCCCGGGCGAGCGCGCCGGTCATGGTGGAGCGGCGGATCCTCAGCTCGGCCGAGAGGGTGCGCAGGTGGCGGGGCCAGGCGGGCGAGCCGACGAGTTCCAGTGCGGCCTCCTGGAGCGGCCGGGGCACGAAGAAGCTGTCCACGACCTGGATGGCGCGCAAGCGTTCCAGCACCGGCCCGCGCGCGGCCAGGGCGCTCACCCGGAAGCTGGGCGAGGTCGCCTTGGTCAGCGAGCCGACGTGCACCACCACGCCGTCCGGGTCGTCGGCGGCCAGCGGCCGGGGCAGCGGGCCCGCGTCGGCGTGCACCAGCCGGCGGACGTAGTCGTCCTCGATGACGAACGCCCCGGCCTCGCGGGCGATGCGCAGCACCTCGGCGCGCCGGGCGGGGGCCAGCACGGCACCGGTCGGGTTCTGGAACAGCGGCTGGCAGACGAAGACCCGGGCGCCGGTGGCGTGGAAGGCGTCGGCGAGCAGGCCGGGGCGGACGCCGTCGGGGTCCACGGGCACCGGCACGGGCCGCAGCCCCGCCGCGCGGGCGAGGGCCAGCATGCCCGGATAGGTGGGGGACTCCACGAGCACCGGGGCACCGGGCGGGGCGAGCGCGCGCAGGGCGGTGGCGAGGGCCGCCTGGCCGCCCGCGGCGATCAGCACCTCGGCCGCGGTGACGGCGCCGCCGATCTCGCGGGCGAACCACTCCCGCAGCTCGGGCAGCCCCTCCAGCGGGGGTCTGCCCCAGGCTCCGGGCCGCCGTCCGGCCCGGGCCAGGGCCGCCGCCATGGCCCGCTCGGGCTGGAGGGAGGGGTGCGGGTAGCCGCCGTTGAACTCCAGCACCCCGGGCGGCGGCGCGGCCAGCGAGACGGTGACGCCGGAAGCGTCCACCGTGCGCGGTACGAGTTCGACGGCGCCGTCGGCGCTCAGCGCGACCTCCTGCCAGGAGGTGTCGCCGGCGGGGGTGGGCGCCGGGTGGGCGGGGGCCCGGTAGGCGCCGGCGCCGGGCCGGGTGACCACGAGGCCGTCGGCGGCGAGCCGGGCGAGGGCCCGTGAGACGGTCACCGGGCTCACCCGGAACCGCTCGACCAGCGCCCGGCTCGACGGGAGCTTCTCGCCCGGAGAGTAGCGGTCGACCTCCCGCCGAAGCTGTTCCGCCAGATCACCCTCGCTGCTACGCTGTTGCATGAGAGTACAGAGTAGCGCTACTACGGCGAGGCCGATAGCAGTCCGAGCAGTCACCGCTTCCCACGGACGACAGGAACAGCGGGAACAACGGGGACAGCGGGACCTCCGCAGGCTCGGCACCGTCCAGGCCGCCCTGGGTGTGATCGCGTTCTCGCTCACCTTCCCCTCGACCGCCTGGGGCCTGGAGAGCTTCGGCCCGTGGTCGCTGGTGGCGGTGCGCGCGGTCCTCGCCGCCCTCGTCGCGGGGGGCTGTCTGCTCGCCCTGCGCGTACGCCTCCCGGCCCGGCGGCACCTGCCGGGGCTGGCCGTGGTCGCCGCCGGGGTCGTGCTGGGCTTCCCGATGCTGACCACGCTCGCCCTGGAGACGTCCACCACCGCCCACGCGGCCGTGGTGGTGGGGCTGCTGCCGCTGACCACCGCCGTGTTCTCGGCCCTGCGCACCGGCGCCCGGCCGTCCCGCCGGTTCTGGCTGGCGGCCGTGGCGGGCGCGGCGGCCGTGCTCGGCTTCACCCTGGCCCAGAGCGGCGGCGCGCTCACCGTCGCCGACGGGTACCTCTTCGCGGCCCTGATCGTGTGCGCGGCCGGCTACACCGAGGGCGGCCGGCTGGCCCGGGTCATGCCGGGCTGGCAGGTCATCGGCTGGGCACTGGTGCTGTGCCTGCCGCTCAGCGTCCCGGTGGCCGCGGTGGCGCTGACGCGGGAGCCGGTGCACCTCACCGCGCACGGCGTCGCCGGCCTGGTGTGGGTGGCGCTGGGCTCGCAGTTCCTGGGACTGGTCGTCTGGTACCGGGGCATGGCGGCCATCGGCATCCCCCGGGCCAGCCAGTTGCAGTTGGCCCAGCCCCTGCTCACACTGGTGTGGTCGGCGCTGCTGCTGGGCGAGCACTTCACGGCGGCCGCTCCGCTGACCGCCGTGGCCGTGCTCGTGTGCATCGCCGTCACGCAGCGGTCGTGAACGTGAGGAGGGCCGGCAGATGCGTGCTTCCAAGGGTGACAAGCTCGTCCAGCACGGCAGGGTGGTGGGCCAGCACGACCAGGTCTCCGAAGTCGTCGAAGTGCTCGGGCAGGAGGGCAACCCGCCCTACCGCGTCCGCTTCCAGGACGGGCACGAGGCGATCATGTCCCCCGGCCCCGACTGCCAGGTCAGGCACGGGGACGAGCGGCAGCGGTAGTCAGCGCGGTGGCGTCGCCGGCCAGGGATAGTGGTCGGCGGCCACCCGTGCCATCGCCCCGGCCGGATCGGCCGCCACGTCCCGCGCGGCGAAGAAGACATGGCCGCGCACCCGCGGGTACCGGGCGGCGAGGGTCAGGTGCCGGGACAGCTCGACCGGGTCCTGCCACGCCGACGGCTGGGCGGCGGCGCCCGCCTTGTAGAGCGCCTCGCCGACGTACAGGTCGGTCCCGGTGCCCTCGGCGACCGCCGCCCACCAGGCGACGAGCCCGGCGTAGTCCGCGGCGGGATCGCCGATGTGCCAGTAGAGCTGCGGGACGACGTAGTCGATCCAGTGCTCGCGCACCCAGGTGCGGGTGTCCGCGTACAGGTCGTCGTACGTCTGGACACCCGCCCGGGTGTCGGAGCCGCGCTCGTCGGTCGACGCGTTGCGCCACACCCCGAAGGGGCTGATCCCGAACCGGGTGCCGGGCCGCACCCGTCTCACCCCGGCGGCCGTCTCCCGCACCAGCCTGTCGATGTTGTCCCGGCGCCAGGCGGCCCGGCTGGGGAAGGCCCCGCCGTGGCGGTCGTAGGCGTCGTCGTCGTCGAAGGTCTGCCCGGCGACCGGATAGGGGTAGAAGTAGTCGTCGAAGTGGATGGCGTCGACCGGATACCGGGCGACCGCGTCCAGCATCGCCTCCCGCACGAAGGCGCGGACCTCGGGCAGGCCGGGGTTGTAGTACAGCCGCCCGCCGTAGGGCACGACCCAGCCGGGGTGCGCGCGGGCGGGGTGCGAGGCGGCCAGCCGGGCGGGGTCGGTGTGGTTCGCGATCCGGTACGGGTTGAACCAGGCGTGCAGTTCCAGACCCCGGGCGTGCGCCTCGGCGACGGCCGTGCCGAGCGGGTCCCAGCCGGGGTCGCGGCCCTGGGTGCCGGTGAGGTACTCGGACCAGGGCTCGTACGGCGACGGCCACAGCGCGTCGGCCGTCGGGCGCACCTGGAGGATCACCGTGTTGAGCCGGTAGCGGACGGCCCGGTCGAGATGGGCGAGGAGTTCGGCGCGCTGCCGCGCGGCCGTGCGGCCCGGCCGCGAGGGCCAGTCCCGGTTGGCGACGGTCGCGAGCCAGACGCCTCGCATCGCGGTGGTCGCGCGCGGCGGCCGGTCCGGCCCGGGCGCCGCGCCCCCGGCAGGGGCCGGGGCCGGCC
>NZ_JOCB01000053.1 GCF_000718775.1 Streptomyces sp. NRRL S-31 | reverse complement strand
GGGCCATGCCGAGCCGCCGCCCGCCGACGCGCCGGGCGCGCCGGCCGCCGCGCGCACGACCGTCCGTACCGGCGCCGGGCTCGGGCTCGCCCCGCCCTCGCTGAGCGGTTCGACCAGCGTGCCCACCGCCCGTGCCGAACGCCCGTGTGTGAAGCCCCAGTCGAGCAGCGCGGCGGTCTGCTCGTAGACGTCGTTGCCGCCGGCCTCCGGGTGCATCACGGTCACCAGCAGGGTCCGGCCGCCCCGGGTGGCCGCGCCGGTGAAGGTGTTGCCGGCATGGCTGGTGTAGCCGTTCTTGACACCGATCAGGCCGTCGTATGTCTTCAGACCCCATGCTCCGGTGAGCAGACGGTCGGTGTTCTGGATCTGGAAGGTCTTGTTGCCGCCCGCCGGGAAGTCCGCGGTGCGCGTGCCGCAGTAGCCGCGGAAGGCGGCGTCCTTCAGGCCGTGGCGGGCGAAGAGCGTGAGGTCGTACGCCGAGGACAGCTGCCCCTTGTGGTCGAAGCCGTCCGGGCTGACCACGTGGGTGTCCCGGGCCTGGAGGTCCTCGGCCCTGGCCTGCATCTCGGCGACCGTCCTCGCGATGCCGCCGTTCATGTGGGACAGCACGTGCACGGCGTCGTTGCCGGAGCGCAGGAACACGCCCTGCCACAACTGCTCGACGGTGTAGGTGATCCCGGGCTTGATGCCGACGAGGCTGGAGCCGGCCGGGACGTCGGCGAGGTCGGCGTCGGTGACCCGGTACCGCTCGGCCCGGTCGAACCTGCCCAGCACGGTGTCCGCGAACAGCATCTTCAGCGTCGAGGCGGGCGCGAGCCGCCGGTGCGCGCCGAACGAGGCGAGCACCTCCCCGCTCGTGCAGTCGGCGACCAGCCAGGAGCGGGCGGTGAGCTTTCCGGGCAGTCCCGAGGCGCCCCGCACCTGGACGCCGGTACGGGCCAGCCGCTCACCCCCGATGACGGTGGCCGCGGCGGCCTCGGTGGCCGTGGACAGGGGCAATAAGGTGGCCGTCAGCCCGAGGACGGCACGCCGGCTGAGCCGGGAACATTCACGCACCCGGGGACCGTACACCGCGCCGAGCAGGGGTTTCCCCGGAGAGGGGCAGGACGGCGAGGAATTTGCCGCGTTATGAAAATCCGATGTGCCACCCGCTTCCGCCAGGCTCGCTCGTCCTTCGCCCGGGACGGCGGTTTCAGCGGCGGTCCGGCCCGGGATCTCCCCTCTGTACCCGGCACCGCAGGAGTCGGCCGTGCCGAAGAAGGTGCGCTCATGCCTGCCCGGTCTCGAACCGCGCGATCCGCCCGTCGTCCCCGACGGTGAAGCTCCACCTGGTGCGCATCTCACCCCAGGTGTCGTTGCGGTAGCGGGCCCGCAGGGTCCGGCCGCCGGCGGACTCGTTGTCGACCTCCAGGTGGCCGTGGGACGAGAAGATCTCCCGGTCGATCCAGTCGGCGAGGTCGCGGTCGAAACCGTCGTCGGACATGGTCGCGTCGGGCGCGAGCAGGGCCATGAACCCTTCCCGGTCATGGGAGTTGACCGCGTGGACGAAGGCCCGGACGACCGGGTCGCCGAGCTTGGCCGGCTGAATCGTCATGGCGTCAGGCTCACACCGCTCCCCCGGCCCCGCCACCCGAACGGCAGCCAGGGCGGGCCGGACCGGGCCCGAGGTGCGAGGGTGGGACCACGGGGAGGGGACCTGTCCGCCCGTCCTGCCTTCCGGGAGCCATCGTGACCTGCTACGACCGACGTGATCTGGGCCTGCTGCTGCTCCGACTGGGCACCGGCGGGGTGCTGGCGGCGCACGGCACGCAGAAGCTGTTCGGCTGGTTCGGCGGGCACGGTCTCGCGGGCACGGGCCAGTTCATGGAGTCCGTCGGCTACGCGCCCGGCAAGGCGAGCGCCACGGCGGCGGGCCTGGCGGAGACGGGCGGCGGTCTGCTGCTGGCCCTGGGGCTCGCCACCCCGGCGGCGGGCGCGGCGGCGGCCGGCGCGATGGCGGGGGCGGCGGCGGTGCACCTGCCCAACGGCTTCTTCGCCCAGGAGGGCGGCTACGAGCACGCGGCGAGCCTGGGCCTTGCGGCGGCCTGCCTGGCCGTCACCGGCCCGGGGCGCCTCTCCCTCGACCACGCGTTCTGGCACGTCTTCGACCGCGGCTGGATGGTCCCGGCCGCCCTCGGCGCGACGGCCGCGGCGACGGCCGTGGTGATCGGGGCGCGCAACCGGCGGCTGCGGCGGACGGCCGAGGGCGAGCAGGAGGCCCTGTTCGAGGAGTGACCCGCCGCGGGCCCGCCGGGACTCCGGGACGGCCTGCCGTCAGGACGCCAGGGTGCCGCTGTCCTCGCGGGCCTCGGCGACGGCCCGGGCGAGGTCGTCCAGCAGGCCGGCCAGGTCCTGCCGGGTCGGCTCGTCGGTGACGCGGCCGTCGACGATCTTCAGCGTGGCCTGCGGCACCCGCAGTTCCCGCGGGATCACCCGGGCGCCCATCACGGCGAGCGTCTCGGCCAGCCAGGCCCGGGCCCGGTCACCGCCGGTCACCGCGGGCGACGCGCTGGCCAGGGCCACCGGCTTGGCGTCGACCTCACCGCCGCCGACCAGCCACTCCAGGGCGTTCTTCAGCACGCCGGAGGTGCCGTGGGCGTACTCCGGGGTCGCGATCAGCAGACCGTCCGCCGCCCCGACGGCGGCCCGCAGCTCCGCCACGACCCCGGGCAGCGCGCTCTCCTCGACCTCGGCGTCGAAGAAGGGCAGCCGGTCCAGGCCCCGGTCGACGACGAACGCGCGCGGGGGCCGGGTCAGTTCCGCCGCCGACCGCAGCAGGGCAGCGTTCAGCGAACCGGACCGCAGACTTCCGCACAGACCGAGGATCTCCATGCCGGCCAGCCTAGGGGCAGACGAGTCGGGCTGTACGCCGGGGAGAGCCGCCGCACTGCTATGACCTGCACAGACATGCAGGGAGGACGCTTTCATGGCTACCTTGATGGCTACGTAAAGAAAGGTCGATGCTCCGGTTCAGTCCGGACCCTGCCGGAACCAGGAGCGCTGGCGGCAGACAGGCTGACGACTTGACCGCTACCGGTATGGAGAGCCTGCCTCCGTCGCCAGCGTCCCACGACGGCCGTGCTGGCACGCAGGCCACCTCAAGCAGCGGTGGCCCCTGATGACCCAGATGTCGGTTCATCTGGCCTGAGTAGGTCAGTGGTGCGGTAAGCGGTCTCGTCGACGTTCGGCGGGAGGAAACGGCTGGCCCTGCCGCTCCACGTGATGATGAGCTCATCTCGGGCACGTGTTGCCGCGACAAACACCAGGGAACGGGCTCGCTGCTCCTCGTGCTGGTAGCGGTCCGTGTCCATGATCTTGTACTGCTCGATGCGCTGGTGCGGTACCTGCCCCTCACCGACCGAGGTCAGGAACACTCTTTGGAACTCCAATCCCTTGAAGCGGTACATGGTGCCGATACGAACCGCGTCGATGTCCGACCGGACACCGTCCTTGCCGAGTTCCACGACCGGGAGGCAGAACTCGCTGACGAAGACGTTGGCGAATTCCTGGGCCGAAGCACCGTCCGGGACGGCGACAGCCATCGCCGAGTACGGCGTGCCGTACGTGTCGTGACGCTCCCTGATGAGCGTGGCGACAGCTCGCATCTCGGTCCGCCGGTCCGGAGCGCGCCAGAACTGAGGTGCAAGACCGGTCAGTACGGACCGGTAGCCGTCGAGGGTGTCACTGCCCGCGTCCAGGTCGTCGAAGGTCTCACCCTCGATGAGACGGTTGGCGCTGCCCAGGATCTGGCGGGTGGTGCGGTAGTTGAGAGTGAGGCGGCGCGAGGCGCGGCCGCGGATCTCGATGCCGTGGTGGCTGAGGACGACGCGGTTGCCGTAGATGCGCTGATGGGCGTCCCCAGCAAGGAAGATGTCGTTGGGGCTCTTGCGGACCATTGCGCGCAGCATCCGCCAGTGGGAAGCGGACAGATCCTGCGCCTCGTCCACCACGATGTGCCGATAGCGGGGCGTGAGCCACACCCCGCTGCCTGCCTCCCGGTGGACGAGGTCCCGGCCACCATGCTCGTCCTTGTAACGGGTCTGCTCTTCGACCCGGGCCATGCGGCGCTGCTCGAGGCCGGCCGCCTGATCCGCGATGAGCGCGTACGTCGTGCGCCGCGCGGCCGCCAGATGTGCCCGGTAGGCTTGCACGAGTTGCCACACCTCGTGACGCTGGGCCGTGATGATGCGGGGGCGTCCCGCGCGGGTGACCCGCCGGTAGGAGTCCCAGGAACCGCATCGGTGGCCGAGGATCACGTGCTTGAACTCGGCGTCGAGGAAGTCCGCGTCGTGGTCCAGCAGGCCGGTCTCGGTCCGCACGGTGTGCCACAGCTGCATGGCGGCGGCATCATCCAAGGGCAGGCCCACGTTCAGGTTCGACTCCTGGACGATTTCGCGGGCGAGCGCGTCGACGGACTTGATGTCGACCCTGCGTAGGAGGTTCTCGCCACCCAGCTGCCGCAGTCTCTCCTTCAGATCGAGGGCGAGGTTGGTGTTGTAGGTGGTGAGCAGTACCGGACGTGTGTGCCCGGGCGGCAGACGGTCAACCAGGTGGCGGACGCGGTGCAGAGCGACGACCGTCTTACCGGTGCCGGGGCCGCCGGTCACCTTCGCCGATCCCTTGAAGTCGGCTGAGGCGACGCGGTGTTGCTCGGGGTGGAGGAACAGTCGCCACGTGTCGAAGCTCCTGCCCAGCGCGTCGAGTACGGCGTCATCGTCGGTTTCCGCCTGGGACACAGCACGTTGTGCTGCCCGCGCCCAGTCGTCGGTGCTCACCTCCTCGTCCGCGCGCCACTGGTCCGTGATGTGCCGCCGTACGTCCTCTGGGTCCATACGGTTGCGCAGGGCGAGGAGGACGTCGCGGGTGAGTTCGGGCAGGTTGTGGGTGAGCAGCTCATCTAGCTGCTCTTCGGTGGTGACCTTGTCGAGTGCCGGCAGCAGGGAGGGGAGAACACCCAGGTCGACGAGGGTACGGTGGCCGTATCCGGCGAAAAGCGGGGTGGCACGCTCGGTGAGAGCGACCACGTTGGCGCTGACCTCACTCTGGTCGACGACCTCGACCCCGCCCGAGATCGGGTTGATCTCCACGGTGAGCCGGGTGAGTTCGTCGCGGGCTCGGGCTCCGTCACGTACCGCCAGGACCCGCATCTCGTCTCCGCCGTCCGTCGACAGCAGCAGCACCATGCAATGGCCGTCGGCGCGTGCGAGGTACAGGTCTCCGTTGTTCCCGGCCTGCCGCAGGAACGACAGCCGCAGGGCGCGGTTGTTCCGGTCGGCGCGCAGGCGTTGGACGAAGTCGGTGACGGCCTCCGCAACGGCCGGGCCCCGGCGTTCCGCGTCGGCGTGTGCCTGCCGGATAACCTGGACCCGCGTCCTGCCTCGCCCCGCCGGACGACCCGCCCCGTGCCTCATCGCACGCCCCCCTCCTCGCCCAGCAGGCGAGCGAGTTCCGCCACGTCCCAGGCGTCCGGTGCACGCACCTGCCAACCGGCCGCCGCACACTGCGCCATGTACTCGGTGTCCTCGGCGTCCTCCGCCAGGACAATGCCGATCCTAGGCCCTGGCCAGGCAAGTTCGACCGTGCGGGACACACCGCCGACGTCCCAACTCGCCTTGCCCGCGGGAACGTCACCGAACGCTGCCAGCCGCTCGGCCATTGCGGCGACCTCCGGGTCACCCCACTTGGTCAGCTCCCCCAGGACCAGCTCCCACGCGGTGCGCTCCACCGGGGTCATGTCCTCACGGGCCGTCCCGGCGGTTGGCCTGTTCTCCGCCGGCTCGGGCGTCGTCGCGGCGACCGGCTTAGGCTCGTCGTCCGGCAGCGCAAGCCCCGTTCCCGGGGTCTCGTTCCTCACTGCCGCGAGCAGCCCGCTCCCCTGCCCCGCGGTCATCGCGAGCAGTCCGGCGTCGAAGCCGTCCAGCGTGGTGCGGGCGAGCGCCAGCCCGTCGGCCGCTCCCTCCCCTGCCGGGTCGAGGAACTGGATGATGTTCCCCCAGCACAGCCATGCCTTCCAGCGCCTGCGATGGTCGGCCTGGTCTCCAGCGACGGCCTCCGGCCGGTCGTCGAGCACGGCGAGGGCGCTCCACCGCCACGCCTTGCCGTCGGCCCGTCGTGCCCCGACCACGACCAGCGGCAGCCCCGAATCGTCCCGGAAGGCAAGCAGTTTCAGGCCCTGGCCCGAGACCGGAGGAGTCGTGTCACCGCGGAGGGCCGCCTCTATCCAAGGCACCGCTGAGGCCGGATCCGCGTCGACCACCTCCCGCCTGCGCAGCACAGCTGGCACGCTCACCGCGAGCTGGGTGAGCTGCTGCCACTTGCCCGGGCGAGGATCACGTAGGAACCCGAGCAGGGCGGGCACGGCACCGGCGAACAGCAGTCGGTCCACGTCGGCGGGATCGCGCCGTGCTCTGCGCCACTGCTCGCGCACCACCGCGCCGGGACCGCCGGCCGACGTCACGTCGTACGGCGGCCAGGCGGCGTCAGCCGCGCGGCCCGCGACGACGGCGGCGAGCGGGTCGGCGGGGGCGTCGGGGTCCGGCGCCCCCTCACCGTTCAGAGCACGGTCCCAGGCGACGACGTCGTCCCAGGTGATCTGCCAGACGAGTATCCCGTCGGCGCGCAGCCGGGCGCGCTTCGCGGCGTCGGCGGCGATCCGGTTGGCGTGGGAGGAGGCGTGCCAACGGTAGCCGTCCAGGTACACGGCGACCGGGAGCGGGCCCGCCCCGTCACTCGCCGTGTCTCCGGCGACCGGACGGAACAGCAGGTCCGGGCGGGTGCGGTAGCCGTGCAGCTCCTTCTGGGCCACCACCTCCCAGCGGACCTGGCTGCCGTCCGGCCTGGTGAGGGTGAACTGTTTGCCGGGACGGCCCGTGGGCGTCGAGGCGTGATCCGCCACAGCGCCGTTGTCCTGGCTCGCGAGCCAGCGGTCCAGGCAGTCGATGAAGCGGCGTTCGAGATCACTCTCCGCCTGGTCGGCGAAGCGGAGTCGGGCGTCGGCCTCGTCCTTGTTCTTCTTGTGGAAGTCCCACCCGCTGCGGCCGTCGGCGCCCAGGAGGTTGTCCAGCATCCACAGGGCTTCCTGCCGGTCGAGGAAGGGGTAGTCCCGCTCCGGGGCATAGCCGAGCAGGCAGCGATGGCAGGCGCGCCGTGCGGTGTCCCGGCACGGACATTCCCGGAGTGCCCGCTGTGCTTCGGCGAGCACCAGTCTGATCTCCTCACCGTCGCGCTCGACGAGGCGCTGGAGATAGCCGGTGCCGCCGGGCAGGGCGTCGTACAGGACGAGGTAGTTGCGGGTGAGCTCGGTCTCCCGGTCGGGCTCGGTGGCGGGCGCGGAGCGGATGTGCGCCGGATCGCCGCCGTAGCGCAGGGCGAGGCCGAGATGGAGGGCCGCGGCGAAAGAGGCAAGGCGTTCCGGCACGTTCAGCGTGGCTGCAGGCAGCAGGATGCGCAGGGCCTCCGTGCGGTGCTCGGTGGCCGTGATGACCGGCACGTCATCCGGCTCGGCCTGCTTGTCGCGGCGCCGGGTGGGGCACCAGGGCCGGTGGTGGGCCAGTTCGGGCCGGCCGAGTAGGGACTGGCTCAGCGCCTCCTGGACCGGGGCGTGCCCCGGCTCACGGTCGGTGGCGCCGCCGCAGCGCGGGCAGACGGTGAAGCCGGTGATGGCGACCTCGGTGCCGGCGAAGCAGGTGTCGTTGCGCCTGCCGTGCCGCCGCTTGCCCAGGTTGAAGCGGCGGATGACCGCCTCGCGGACGTGATCCACGCCGAAGGTGGCCTTGTGGTGCCGCCAGCTCTTCTTGATATTGTCCGGGGCGATGTCGACGGCAGTGACGGTGGTGTACAGGGTCTGGGTGCGGCTGTCGTGGTCGTCGACGATCCGTGCGTCGTCCCGCTTGTCGTGTGCGGTGACCTTACGGGGCACGACGACCCGGTGCAGGGAGGTCCGTCCGCCGATACCGGGGCCGCCGCAGCGCGGGCAGGGCGAGGTGTCCTGCGCGGCGCCTTCACCGGTGCGTACGTGGCCGCATTCCTTGCACACCCGCCAGGTCTGGAGCCCCACCGGCGTGCCGTCGGCGGAGTCCTTCCTCGTCGGGCCGAGCTCGAAGCCGTCGACGACATGGCGGTAGCCGCGGACGTAGTAGGCGTTCCCCGGGGCGAGTTCGGTGAGCGCGGCTTCGGCGGGACGGTCGTAGACGCGCGGTTCGTTGTTCCAGCGGGCCTTCGGCTTCTCGGCCCCGTCAGCCTGGGCCGCGTCCGGCCTACGGGTCTTGCGCGACGGCTCTTTGTAGGAGAGCTGGGCCTCCAGCCGGACGCCGTCCTCGACGAGGCTGTAGTTGGGCAGCAGACCGTGCTCGACGAGGAAGCCCTGTGCGTCCGCCTGGCTCATTTTCTGCAGGAGCTGGGAGACGCCCTTCGCCTCGCGGATGAGGTTGCGCCGCTCGCGTGCCTCGTCCTCCACGGGCTCCTGGAGTGAGTCGGCCGCGTCGTTGATGAGAGCGCGACGCCGGGCGAGTTCGGCCCGTTCCGCCTCCCAGGCCTTCCGGGCGTCGTCCAGCCGCTCGGCCAGCTTCTCGGCCGCGTAGCGCCGGAGCGTCTTGCGCGCGTCGGAGGAGGCCCCGGAGCCGGGCACGCCCTCGATCTCGGGGAACAGGTCCAGGAAGGCGTCCGCGAGGTCCAGGCGTCCCTTCGTGGCGTCCCGGAATCCCCTCAACCAGCCGCTCCGGCCCACCAGTTGGGTCACCCGGTCCGGCAGGGGCGGCACCCCTTCCAGGGTGCCACGGGCCGCCCGGTCGATCAGGTAGGCGGTGTACTGGCGGCACAGCAGCTCACCCGCCGACAGAAAGCAGCCGGGCGGCAGAATGGGACCGGCGATGAGGTTCTTCGGTTCGGCGAGGTGGTACAGCGCGCGGGGGCTGGTGTCGGCCAGCGTGACCATGAACGCGGTGCCGGTGGAGCGCCCCGCGCGGCCCACCCGCTGGACATAACCGGCCGTGGACGGTGGCAGGGAGGCGAGGATGACAGCCTCCAGCTGCCCGATGTCGATACCGAGTTCGAGGGTCGGTGTGCAGGACAGGACGTTGGGGTCGGTGTGCCCGCGGACACCTCGTCGGAAGCCCTTCTCCACCTCCTCCCGCTCCTTGCGGGTCAAAACGCCGGTGTGTTCCGCGGCGACCACGCTGTACGGCTTGGTCTCCCGGTACAGACGCCTGTAGTAGTCGGAGCGGTAGTCGCGGGTGGCGCGCCCGCCGACGTCCGGTGAGGGGCGGGTGAGGGTGCCCTCGCAGCGCTTGAGCGGGCAGCGCGTACCCTGCCAGACCGCGGCCCGCTCCGGCGGCACGGTCTGGGTCCAGCCGCACTCGGGGCAGGTGAGTGCGGCGCGCGCAGTCTGCTCGTCGTCCAGTGGGCGCACCCGGACGTGCCCGGGGGTCAGTCCGTAGACCCCTGCGTTGTCGGACTTGTCGGCTTGATGGGTACGCCGCCGGGCCAGGACGCCGATGCTCTCACGGGACAGTTCCCGCAGCAGGTCCGCCACATACTCCTGTGCTGCCTCCCGGTCCAGGCCGAGGCACCGCTGGGTGAAGTCCACGTACCAGCTGTCCCGGCTGTCGGCCCGCTCGAAGTCGGTGCGGCCGCTGCGGGCTCCGACCAAGACGAAGGCGGGGGCTTCCGAGTTGCGGCCGAAGGCCGGCATGCCGGGAGCGCGGAGAGTGGTGAGGTGCGGGTAGCGGCCGCGGCCTTCCTCGTCTATGAACGTGTCCAACCAGACGTGGTGGATGCCACCGTTGTGCCGGAGGTGTTCCAGCAGTCCGCGCACATAGCCCTCGAAGTAGCGCAGGCGCTCCGGGCTGTGCGTCTCGGGAAGGACGACTCCCTGCGTTCCGGCGTCCGCGTCCGCGGCGCCCGGCAGCGCCTTGCTCAGCTGGACCTCGAAGAGGGCGTCAGCTGCCTTGGCGGCGGCCTCCGGGTCGGGCAGATGGACCTCGGCCGCGACCGTGCGGGTGAGCTCCAGTGTGCGTCCGAGGCGCGAGTGCAGGCCGAACTCGAGGAGGGTGTTGAAGGCGAGGCGCTCGCCGACCAGCTCCCAGGTGGACTCCGGGATGCGTTTGCGCCCCGCGAGGAGACGCTTGACCGGGTCCATGTCGTGCAGGTCGGGTGGCACGACGGAGGAGAGCAGCCGCTCCTCCTGGACGGCGGCACGGCTCACCAGGGCGGAGATCAGCTCGTTCAGCGGGACACCGTCGGCCGCGAACTCCTCGCTGTCCCGCATCCGTACGGACAGCTGCTCGTGGATGAGGGAACGCAGGGAGAACTTCCATGAGCGGCTGGCGACGAAACCGGCGCGGTGGGCCGCGTCCTGCACGGAATCGTTGAAGATCAGCGTCTTCCGGCGGTCCCGCCCCTCCTCGTCCCGGTCGGGCAGCTCTCCGCCGGTGAACAGCTGGGTGACGACCACCGAGGCGAGCGGGGCGACACCGGCACCGAGGAAGCGGATGCCCTGGGACTGCCCGCAGGCCGGGCAGCGGTCCTGCTGGGCGTACTCGCTCTGTTCCTGATTATCGAACCAGGTCCACACGTACACGCCGTTCTCGGGTGCCGCGGCGACGCTGTCGTCGTCGCGCAGGACCTCGTCGGGGTCGAGCCGTCGCAGGGCCCTGCCGTTGTCCTCCAGGACCAGCAGCGTCGCGTCGTGCGCGGCACCCCTGCGGGCACGCCGGGCGGCCCGGCGGGCCAGCGTGGCGCGGGCCTGCTCCGCCGCCTCGGCCGGGGTGGCGGCGATCATCGCCCGCACCCGGCCCTTGGCGGCGCCGCGGGCCACGCTGGCGCGGTAGATCTCGTCCGGCGCGTGCACCAGGTTCAGCGGGTTGCGGTCGGGGCAGATCGCCGCCCAGCCGGAGCGCCCGCAGTGGCGGCAATAGGCGGCCGGCAGCCGCCCGGAGCGCTGCACGCGCCGCCGCCGCTCGGTCTGCGCGGCCACGGCCACGGCGTGCCGCTCGGCGTCCGCACGGTCCTGCCCGACGCGGTTGTCCTCGGCGAGTGCGGCCTGGTCGGTGTCCGCCCAGGAGAACACCGGCTCGGGCGCGACGAACCGCAGCACACGGGAGAGCGCGCGCAGCCACAGATGGGTCTCCACCAGCAGCAGCGGCCGGTCCTTGCCGTCCGGTGACTTCGGCTCGCGCGCCACGGAGACGAGCGCCACGAACCGGGCGAGAGCGGCGGCGGCGGTCGGCGGGTCCTGTACGGCCACGCCGCGCCAGGCGGACGCGTCCGGAAACGCCTCCAGTGCCTCGGCGGCGGTCAGCGGACCGTCCTTCGCCCGCAGCAGGGCATGGGTGTAGGGGTGGGCCAGCAACCGTCGCCCCAGCTCGCGCGGATCGGACGTGTCGCAGCCGACGGTGGCTCGGGCGACGGCATCCAGCCCGTCGGGGAACCGCGCCGGGTCGGGCAGGCGTACGAGTTCGTCCGGGGTCGGCAGCGGCAGCGAGCGGTCGACCGGGGAGAGGAACTCCTCCACGTCCCGCCGGTCCTCCCCCACCACCGCGTCGTCCGGGAACCGCGTCCCGAACACCTGGGAGGCAACGTCCAGCATGGCCCGGGTGCCGCCGACGGAGCTGCCGGACCCGAGGGTCGCCGAGGTCGCGACCGGGCAGATGGACCCCAGCGGGCGCCCCTTCTCGGCGGCGCCCACGACGGCCGCGAGGCGCCGCAGCAGCATGGCGACGTCGGTGCCCTGGGCGCCGTCGTACGTGTGGAACTCGTCGATGACGACGTAGGCGAGGTCGGCATCCCGCCACAGCGGGGCGTCCTGCTGCCGCTGGAGCAGCAGGTCCAGCATCTTGTAGTTGGTGATGAGGATGTCCGGCGGGTTGCGGCGGATCTCGGCGCGGTCCACCTCCACCCGCCCGTACGGCGAGCTGCCGCGCGCGGATGCCTCGCCGATGTACAGCCCCGCCGTGACCTCGCTCAGCCAGGGATCCTTGTCGAGCAGGTCGCCGAGCCGGTCTGCCTGGTCGCCGGCGAGCGCGTTCATCGGATACAGCAGAACGGCCTTGACGCCGAACCGCCCGGCCGCTTTCGCCCGCCGGCAGTGGTCGAGGACGGGGATGAGGAAGGACTCGGTCTTGCCGGAACCCGTACCGGTGGTGACCAGGGTCGGCTGCGGCCGGTGCCCGTCCTTGCTCGTCAGCCGGGCGAACGCCTCGGCCTGATGCGCGTACGGCACCGGGAAGTCCGCCGGATACCAGTCCAGGTGCCGCTGCCAGCCGTCCGCCGCGGGCCGGAAAGGCCGCCGCAGGCGCAGATACGGCCCCCGGAAGAGGCCGTCCGCCGGGTCGGTGAGGAAGGCCTCCAGGGCGTCCTGGGTGTCGGGCTCAGCCAGTGCGAAGGTCGTGGTCAGGTACTCAACTGTGGTGTCACGCAGTGTCTGCGCGGCCAGTGTCGGTCTCATGACGCGCTGTGGCCCCCGTCTCCCGTTCCCGTCCCGTCGACCGATCGAAATCGATCACGTTCCACTCTACGGCGGGGGTCCGACAACGCCGCCGCGTTCGGCAGGATCGGAGGGCTGAAGGCCTTCGGCGGGCTCAGGGGATCTGACGGTAGATCTCTCGGCGATTGCCGACGGCCAGGACCCACACGATCAATTGACCGTCCTCGACCGTGTAGACGACGCGATAGTCGCCTACTCTCAGCCGCCATCGCGCGCTGTGCCCCTGCAGGGCCTTGATGTCGAAGCCCGCGGTGTCGCCCGAGTCCATCGCCTTCTGCAGTTCGGTGAGGCGGTACAGGATCCGGAGGGCATCCGGGCGCGGGATCTTGAGCAGGTCCCGCTGGGCGTGCGGTGTGAAGCGAGTGACATGGCCCATGGGCGGTCAGGCCTGACGGTCGCGGAGCATGGCGGCCATCTCCTCGAGCGAGACGGACCCTTCCGTCCCCTCGGACTCGGCCTCGTCGGCCAGCCGGTTCAGCCAGGCATCCTCCGTCTCCTCGGCGAGCCGGCGCAGCCGCTGGTACTCCTCGATGTCGATCACGACGGCTTCCTGCTTGCCGCGCCGGGTGATGATCGTCGGAGTCTCCTCCCGGCGGGCACGGTCGATGACGTCGGCGAGGTGGTTACGGACCTCGGCCATGGACTCGATTACCGGCTCACTCATGTCATGAATGTAGCAGATGTACATGAGCGGGGGCGTTTCGATCGCTTACAGGGCGTACTCCGCCCAGACCGTCTTGCCCGGTCCGTCGAGGCGGGGATGCCAGTCCCAGCGGGCGGCCAGGTGGGACACGAAGAGTAGGCCGTTCCCCCTCTCGTCGAGGCCGGGGTGCTCCTGGGCGACTGCGGTGGGGGCGGGGACGCGCGGTAACCACTCGGCGCGAGTGTCGGTGACCTCCACCTGACCGTGCGGCCGTCGGGTGCCGCGTCCAGGCGGAAGTGGAAGTCGCGGCCGGGGATGTGTCCGTGCTGTACGGCGTTCGTGGTGAGCTCGGCGACGATCAGGGTGAGGTCGTCGTGGGCCCGGGCGCCACAGGGGATGCCCCAGGCGTCGAGACGCACTACCGCGAGACGGCGGGCGAGGCGGGCACCGCGCAGGGAGGAGGTGAAGCGCATGGCGAAGGTGCGGCGGTGGCCAGGGACGGTGCCGGTCGCCAAGTGATCGCTGATCGGGCTGCGTGGGGAGGTGCTGGTGGAGGTAGCGGGTTTGCTCGTCATGCCGCCAACGATTCCTTTGGTCGCGTAGCGTGACCAGTGGTGTCGCGCTGACGTGGCCGGGGTGCACGCGCGGTGCGGTGCCGTGTACGAGGCGCGTGGCGTAACGGCGTTCCCTGTGGGGGCGTTGGGCCGGGGAGGCGGTGGTCGGTGATGACGGAGCAGGCGAGCGACGGGGCCTCGACCTCCGGCGATCGGGCGGCGGGCAAGGCGGGGGAGGGCGTCGTCGTCGCGTTCGGGCAGACCATGAAGACGCTGAGGGTGCGGGCCGGTTTGGACCGGACGGAGTTCGGCAAGCGGCTCGGGTACTGGACGGCGACGGACGGTCGCGTCGTTCGAGCAGGGGCGGAGGATTCCGTCACCGCGGACGATCGACCGGGCGGCGGAGCTGAGGGTGGCGATTGCGCGGAGGTAGTGGCCGGTACGGCCGCTGTGCACGTCCGGGACTCCAAGGTCGTCGCTGGGCCTGTCCACACGGTGTCGCGTGAGGCGTGGGCGGGGTTCGTCGGCTTGGCGGTGTCGGAGTCGGGCGTCTGAGACTCGCACGTGCGCGAGAGCCCTGCCGGTTCCTCTCGGAGGCTGGCAGGGCTCTCGTGTGTACGCGCGGTCAGCCCGCCTCACGCAGGCGACGGCTGAACTCGTCGTGGGCGGCGCGCATCTCGGCCTTGCGGTGGGCCCGGTAGAGGGGGTCCGTGTAACCGTCCGGAACCTTGTACTCCTCCGGGAAGCCCTCCGCCGAGCTCAGCTGCTTCCAGGCATCCTTGGGCTGGCCGTACCCGTGCTGCTGGTGTGCCTTGGCGATACGGCGGCCCGTGGCGTCGAACCACATGTTCTCCTCGTACTGCTGGAGTACGGGGAACCTGGCGTCGTACATGGCCACCAACTCTTCGGCACTGATCCCGAGCCAGACGGCGACAAGCGCGTCGATCTCGATCAGGGCCGCGCGACGGGAGAACTCCGTACGGAGGGGCGTGTCGCGGGTCCAGGTGGGACCGATGCCCTGGGTGAGCGGGGGCGTGTCCTTGGGCCATGCCTTGCCCGCAGCCCAGGTGTCCTGCTGCCAGGCGGGGTCGTACAGTTCCTCCCAGAGGCGGGCGTAGGCATTGGTCTGGCAGTTGAGGCGGAGGGTGCGGAGGAGCAGGGCAGGGGTGAGGGGGTGGCCTGGCGTGGGGGCGGGAAGGGTCTTGGCCTCACCAATGCGGAGGTCACCTCGGCCGGTGGCGCGCAGGTAGTAGTCCAGGGGCAGCGCCGCCATGAAACCCGCAGCCAGCACGGTCTCACTGGCGTTGGCCAGTGTTAGGGAGTTCACCAGGTCGACGTGAACGGGTCCCGGTGGAACAAGGGCTGCGAAAAGGCTCCGCTCGGTGTTCGAGGCGATCTGACGGCGCCAGGCCACCCGGTAGAACTCCGAGTACGGCCGCATGCTTGCAGCGTGCAGAAGCGCATCAACAGCCTTGTCGAACTCCTCACCCTCCAGCTCGAGATCCGCCGCCCTGACGTCAGCCTCCGCCGCCGCAACCGCAGCCGGATCGCCCAAGAGCTGTGCAAGCCGGTCATGGTCCACCCAGCGGTCCTGCGCGTCGACGAACCGGGAGCGGGAACCTGCGGGACGGTAGTTCGTGCGTGGAACGGCGTCTACGGCCAAGTCCACATGGGCCCACGTGTCGAAATCGCGCGGAGCCTTTGAGCCACCGTCAGGCGGCTGCTTGTAATAGGGCGTTGCGACACCGATAAACGAACTCTGGAGGATGACATCCCTGTTGTCCCTCGCCTGACCAGGGTCCCAGGTGAAATAGCCCGCCGTGCGGTCATTCTTCTCGTGGAAGCCCGGACTGATGCGCGAGTTAAGGGCACCGAGTCGGTGCGACCACTTCGCGAGCGCACCAATGGCCGCTTCCTCGTCGACCGTGACAGGAAACAGAGCCTTGGTCTCCTCCACCGGAGGCGGGTTGTCTTCTCCAGCCAGCTTCTGCCACTCGACTAGCGTCTGCCAATTCACCGTCAGGACACGACCTTTATGCGGACGCAAGTCCCATGCATCGCGGTGCTTGATGCCTGGCACTGCACCCACACCGTCATGGCGCACAGACTGGGAGAGGACAAGCGGGTGCACGAGCCAGCTCAGGTGCTGGAAAGAAATGTCACGTGCGCAGCCGTACACATTGATGCTGAAATGGGTGGTATGTCCGACGGGTAGAGCGAAGAGATGCAGCGCGTTCACGAAGTCCGCATGCAACCGCAGGTGCCGATAGGCCGCTGCCCGCAGACGCCCCTCCTTCGCCCCCGTCAAATGCGTGGAAGGGTGAACCAACCCGACCGTCCCCCGCTCACCGGCGGCTCGCCACCCCAGCAACATGAAGGACCGATACAGGTCCGGCTGCGTCCCCACCAGTTCCGGGTACGTATCAACCGACGCGAAGAACCCGGCCATCGCCGCATGAACAGCCAGCTCACCCAAGAACGCCGGCCGAACCCCAGACCACCCCATCACCTCGGCCTTGCGCTCGGCCCACGCCTCATTGCTCGGCTTCTCGGCCAGCTCGAACCACGGCTCGAACTCGGCGAGGACCCCGCTCTCCTTCCACTCCTGCTTGACCCACGGCGGATTCCCCACCATCAAGTCAAACCCGCCCTCCGCGAAAACATGCGCGAAGTCCAGCTCCCAGTGGAAAAAGCCCCGGTCCTTGGCGACCCGCTCCACCGTCCCGTACCACGGAAACGTGTGCCCGAGATCCGCCGGCCGGGCCCACGCCAGGCCCGCGACCATCTTCCGGTCGAGCTCGCGCTCCTTCTCGTCCAGCTCCTCCAGATCCTCGACACCCTCGAAGGACACGATGGAGACCTGCTTGCCCTCCTCCGCGAACGCGTCCTCGTTGCCGACCACGGCCTCCGCGAACTCGATCCAGTCGTCGAGGGACTTGAGGGCGACCCGCCGGTCGGAGTGGCCCTTCTGCAACGCGGTGAGGTCCTCGCCGTGCGGGGCGTACTCGAACCGGTCCGTGCCGTCGAGGAGGCCGATCTCCTCCAGCGGCCAAAACCACAGCGCGCACCAGGCATTCATGAGCTGCTTGAGCCGCCAGTAGGGGCTGCCCTTGCGGTGCAGGGCCTCCAGGACCGCGTCCCGGTCCATCGGCGCACGCCGGCGCTTGCGGTCCTGCGGGACCGTCGTACCCCAAACGTCCACGTGCCGCGCGATCTCCTGCTCGGAGAGCTTCAGCCGCATGACGACCAGTTCCCACAGGTACTCGACACGCCGGGCGAGTTTGATCAGCCGTCCGGTCTGCGTCGTCTTCACCTTGTCCCAGTCGTCGTCCTCCGCCGCAGCGGCCGTACGGGCTGCGGCACCACGACCGGCACCACCACTGTCCGCCGAGGCGAAGTCGAACGACAGCGGCTCCCAGATCTCCAGGCCCAGGTCGAACGTCCCCTGGCCCGACCTGGCATCCTTCTCGGCCACTCGCTCCGGCCTCGGGGCGGCCTTCGCCTTCCCCGTCCCCGTCCGCTTGGCCACGCCCCTGGGATTGCGCCGCATGGCGGACCGCCACTTGCGCAGCGCTTCCACCAGCTCCGGCTCCAGCCAGTCGACGACCTCACCGTCGACGACCGCCTTGACGGTCTTCTCCGGCGTCCCCTTCTTCAGCGTGCGCAGGCCGACCTTCTCGCCGATGGAGCCCCAGCCCATCGCGGGCAGCAGGAACTGGTGCACCTCGCGGGCCTTGAGCTTCTCGCCCAGTGGCACATGCCTCGGCTTCTTCGGGTCCTTCGTCGTCAGCCAGCCGCCCTTGCTCAGGCTGTTGCCGGGGTAGACCTTGCGGGACGCGCCGATCAGGGAGTTGCCCCGGTGGAGGTGGAGGCCGTACCAAGGGGCCTTCATGCCCTGATACATGGTGTTCAGCCAGAGGGAGATCTCGGCGAGTTCGACGGCCGTCTCGTTCAGGTCGACGCCGTACGCGTTGTGCAGGGCGATGTACGCCTTCACCTTCTGCAGCTCGCGCTGGTAGTCCTCGGGGTCGATCTCCACGCCCCGCTCGCGCTGGGCGAGCCGCAGGTACAGCTCCGCGAGCTGGTTGACGGCCTCGTTGAGGAACGCGCCGGAGCCGAGGGCCGGTTCGCAGACCCGCCACCGCAGCACATCGGCCGCGTTGACCCACGCCTTCTCCGGCTCCTTCGGATCGACTTCGCCGCTCTCGTCGAGGCGGAAGCGCAGGGTCTGCTCCACCGTCGCCTGGGTGAGGGACTCCGGCGTGTAGTAGGAGGCGCTGGTCTGGCGGTCGCGGCCGGCGAGGCGGTAGACGTACGAGCCGACCTTGTGCGGAACCGGCACGGGCCGGCCGGTCTCGGGGTTCAATTCCGTGCTGACGAAGACGCTGTCGCCGGGGCCGTCCGGGTAGCGCCCCGAGGCGACCTGGCTCGCGCGGATCAGCCACGAACCGCCGCTGGGATCACCGCCCTTGGCGACCTCGTACAGCGGTTCGTCCGCGATGAAACCGGTGTAGGACATCAGGCCCTCGTACACCGCCCCCAGATGGTTGATGCTGAGGTTGGCGTACGAGATGAAGCCGCCCCGTCCGCCGCGCCGGCCTTCGACGACGGTCAGGTTGCGCAGCACCTGGTGCAGAACCTTGTTGCGCAGGCGCAGGTCCAGGCGGCGGGGCTGATCGGTGACCGTGCCGTCGGGGGCGATGTCGTCGGGGTGCGTGATCACCTGGTCGACCAGCTTTATCGACTTGGGGTCGAAGAGCCGTGATTTCAGGGCCTCGATGCGGACGCCTTCGTACCCGTCATCCTCGGACAGCTCCGCGCTCTCGGCCGGGAGGTCGTGCAGGGCATCGCGGGAGGTGATCGTGTCGGCCACGGGGTGACCCTCGAAGACCTTCCTGAACAGCAGCTCCAGGGAGTCGTGGAAATGGTGGCGGTCTCGGGAGGCGCTGGAGAGCTTCTCCTGGACCGCCAGCTCGCGCAGACGGGCGACGCTGTACCCCTGGACGTACTCCTCGCTCTTCATCGGCAGGATGCCCAGCTCGGGACGGGCCTCGGCGTACAGCAGGAAGAGGATGCGGTACAGGTAGCGCAGCGACTCCTTGGTGAGCAGGCGTGGCAGGGCGTCCCGCTCGGTGAGCGCGTCCGGAAGCCATTCGGGCAGGTCGTCGGGCTTGACGCCCTGCTTGTCGGCGAGTTCCAGGACCTCGTTGGCGATGAGCTGGACGGACTTCTTCAGGCCCTCTCGCAGATCGCTGGTCACTCCCACTGAGTGGTCGCGGGACTCGGCCACCAGGCGCGCAATGTCGTCGTCACCGCCGTCCCGGGCCGGGCGCAGGGACGGCGCGCCGAACAGGGACGCGATGACGTCGAGTTCGCCGGCCGACGCGCCCTTGACCCCCTTGCGGGGCAGGGCGGTCTCCAGGCTGACCGCCAGGTGGCGGCCGCGCGCGTAGTTCTCCCGGTCGGCGAGGACCATGACGCCACCGAAGAGGAGCAGGAGGTAGCGGGGCGCGTTGTCGGCGGCAAGCAGCCAGGCGGCGAGGTCGGTGACCGTGGTCAGCGTCTTGCCGGAGGCCACGCGGACGGGCACAGCGAGGCGGTTGGCGGAGCCGTCGCCGCGTGTGCCGGCGATGTCGTCGGCGAAGCCACCGGTGAGCACGGCGATGCCTGGCTCACTGTGGACAACGGGTACGGCGACGGGGCCAGCTGCGCTGTGCACGGTGAGGTGTCCGGGGCGGCGCGGGGTGAAGCCGAGCGCGTCGAGGACGCGCCCGTGCCAGGCATGCAGGTTCGCCCGCCACTCGCCCTCGGGACCGTCACCGAAGGCGCGCGCGGCGGGGGCGGGCTGAAAGACGGGCGGTTCCTCCGTGGTGCTGTGTGTCTTCAGCGCCTCGGCCGCCGCCTGCTGGGCGGCGATGCCCTCCGGATCGGGCAGTAAATTGAGCTTCTCCGCCTCGCCGCCCACGGTGAGCCGCACGCCGAGATAGGGACCGGTCAGGTCCCGCAGGCCCTGGCGGGGCGTGGGGCGGCCCTGGCGCTCCTCGGCCGCCCACTCCTTGAGCCGTCCGCTCTTCAGCTGCTTGGGCAGGATCTCGTCGAGGTAGAAGGGCGGGAAGTATTCGCCCTCGTTGATCAGAGCGTCGAACTTCACGCTGGCTCCTGTGGTCATGAGCTCGGCTCCAGAGCGGCCAGGACCCGGATCATCGGGTCACCGGTCGTGCGCAGCCGAGTCGCGGCCGTTTCGAGGTTCTCGGCGGCCCGTTCGCGAGCGCCGCGTCCGCCGGTGAAGCCGGGCAGCGGCTCTGCCAGCCAACGGCCAACCTTTGCCTCGAACTTGCGCAGCGGCTCGTCGACGTGTTCCTCTGCCTCGGCCCGCAGCCGGTCCATCTCACGGCGGGTCGCGGCCACGGCTTCGGGGACGAGCGGCTGGAGAGCGGCCGGGTCGCCCTGGGCGAAGTGGTCCGGCATGTCCGGGCGCAGGCCCAACTCGTCGAGGAGGGGCCTCGTCAGCTTGCGGACCCGGGGCTCCTCCCCGGGCCGGCCCAGCCGGTCGACGGCCAGCCAGGCCAGGACGGTCGGGCGGCCTTCTTCGTTGGACCACACGCCCTGGGTTAGGAAGACCGGCTCCGGGACTCGGGCCCGGTCCACCTGAATAACGTAGGCCCGCTGACGGCCCAGTTGCACCAGCACCTTGTCGGTGATCCACTCCAGGACGGGGTGGAGTTCGCCCACGTAGTGGGCGTCCGGCCACAGGGAGGTGGAGTCGGCGTCCTCCCGCGCCCGGCGCAGCGAGTCGGCGGCGTCCTCCCGGCTGAAGGTGAGCTTCATACGGCGGGTGATGCCGTGGTCGCGCAGGTAGCCGACGGGCAGGACGTCGAGCCGGTCGGCGAGGTCCTCGGGGGTGTCGAAGCTGAGGTCGTGGCCGTGGACGGTGGTGTCCAGCCGGAACGCCTCCAGGTCGGCGAGCTCCTCCAGTCCGGCGAGGACGTAGTCGCGGCGGTCCGAGAACAGACGCAGCTCCTCCACGACGCGCAGGGGTGCGCGGTCCGGGTCCTCGGCCTCCCCGACGTCGGTGTCCCCGTCCGGGACCACGGCCGGGGCCTCGTCTGCGGGGTCGTCGTCGAACGAGAAGCCCGCGTCCTCCTGGAAGTCGTCGTCGAAGTCGAAGGCGGCGTCCACGTCATCGTACGGGGCGCCGTCCGTGCCGAACTCGGCGTTCAGTTGCTGGGCGAGCGGCAGGTCCGCGGGCGTTCGCCCGGCTTCGAGCTCGTCCAGGTCGTCCATCGACACCGTCTGGAGGCCGTCCAGGGCCTGCTGGGGCGGCTCGCCCTTGAAGAGCGCCTCCATGACGCGCTTCTCCTCCAGCGCGCCGTCGTTCACCTTCGTCGCCGCCTCGACCGCGCCGAGGACGTCGTGCACCCGCTCCTCGCGGGTGAGGATCTTCTCGGCGATGTGGGTGTCGTCCAGAGCGCCCTCGACCGCCGACTGGAGGATCATCGCCCGGAACTCGGGCCGCTGCGTCTGCCCGTACCGGTCGATACGGCCGTTGCGCTGCTCGACTCTGATCAGGCTCCACGGCAGGTCCCAGTGGATCAGGTGGTGGCACTGGCGGTGCAGGTTCACGCCCTCCGAGGCGCCGTCGCCGGTGAGCAGCAGCCGGATGTCGCCGCCGGCGCGGGCGAACTCGTCCACGTACTCCTGCTGGACCCGGTCGGAGACGCCGCTGCTGTGCAGGACCTTGACCGCGGTCTTGGCGTCCTCCGCGTCGGTCCAGCCGAGCAGCGGCGGAAGCACCTCGCCGAGCCAGTCCAGAGTCTCGCGGCGCTCGGAGAAGACGACCGCCCGGGTGGGGCTGCCGGGGCGCACCTTGATACGGCGCAGTTCGTCGACCAGCCCCTTGAGCTTGGAGGTGGCGCTCATCCCCTCGGGCCCCTTCGCCGCGCGTTCGATGGCGCGCGCCAGCTCCATCAGACGCAGCAGACTGGCTGCCTCCGCAGTGCGTTCCTCGATGCCGGACAGCGGGGAGTCGGTGATCCGGTGCCGCTCGGGAAGGGTGTGCCCGGTCTGCGTGAGGCGCTTGCGGGCCGTGGCGAAGAGGGCGCGGTGGGAGGAGAGGAAGGACTTGAGCAGGACGTAGGGGAAGAGCCGGTCGTCGGCGGTGACGTGCTTGTCCGGCTGGACCAGCCAGTGGCCGGCCAGTTCCTGGAAGACCTCCTCCTCCAGCGCGTTGGCCTGGCAGCGCAGAGGGTGGGAGCCGCCGCGCGGCGCCCAATGCCCGGACAGTTGCTCGGCCACCTCGGCACTGACCTTGGTGCGGCGGATCATCAGGGGCTTGAGCTCTTCCGGCGTGGGCTTGCGGGAGTCCTGGACCGCCATGGGGTCCAGGAGCCGGATCAGGCCGGTGAAGGCGGGCATGTCGCCGTTGTGCGGGGTGGCGCTCGCCAGGATCAGCGCGTCGGTGTTCTCGGCGAGCAGGTCGGCGAGGGCGCGGCGGTCGCTGCCCTGGTTGATGAGGTTGTGGGACTCGTCGATGACGACCGCGTCCCAGCGGATGTGCTCCAGCCATGGACGGTAGCGCTTGGGGTTCTTGAGCGTGTCCATGGAGATGATCACGCGCTTGTAGTACGTGAACGGGTTGCGGCCCGCGGGGATCTTCCGCTCGATCCGGGCGATACCGGCACTGTCGAGGCGGACCAGGGGGAGGGAGAAGCGGGTCCACATCTCGTGCTGGAACTGCTCCAGGACGGGAGCCGGGGTGACGACGAGAATGCGCTCACCCCGCCCGCGGCGGATCAGCTCGCCGAGGATGACGCCGATCTCCAGCGTCTTGCCGAGGCCCACGACATCGCCGATCAGGAGGCGCGGACGCAGCGGGTTGGCCAGGGCCTTGGCCGCCGGGCGCAGCTGGTAATCCATGCGGTCGAGGAGGAAGCCGTGCGTGAGCGCCAGGCGCCGCTCGCGCTGTGGCAGCGGCGTCTTGCGGAGGACGGCCTCGAGGAAGAGGCGGCCGCGGCGGAAGTGCGGGGAGTTGTCGACGACGAGTTCGGTGTTCTCGGGAAGGAGGACGCGCACGGTGTCCATGGTCGGGACGAGGAACTTCGCCTCCTGACCGCGGACGAGGTCGGAGGCACCGACCGCTTCGATCAGGAACTCGCCGGGACGCACCTGCTTGGGTTTGCGGACCATCCATTCCTCGTCCCGTACCTCGATCACCGAGCCGGCGGGCGGGGGGCCGTCCAGGGCGGGCATGGGGGGTCCTCTCAGGTGGTGCGGGTCGTGTCGAGGGTAGCGCTGTGCGGGTGGAGCCAAGGGGCCGCATGCGGATTCGTCACGGCTCGTCCCCGTGCCCGCGCGCTGTGTGAGCGGGCGCCCGTGCCTTACAGATCTCCCCGGCGGGCGTAGCGCTGCCGTAGGCCAGCTGCCACCTTCTGCGCGCTGCGCGGTGGCGCCTGCGGAGCCGGAGGCTGCGGTTCCGGGCTCGGGTCCGCAGGGGGCGGGAGACGGTAGCTCGTCGGCGCGGGCTTGGCTTCAGGTTCCGGTGCAGGGCCGGGGGCCGGGTCGGCGAGGGTCGGTGTATAGCCGTCGGCGCGGTCCGCGGCTTCTGCCGCCCGCTCGATCTCGTCCGTGGTGACGATGCCGAAAAAACCCAGGTCCATCTCCGGCAGGGCGGTCTCGATCGCCTGCCGGGCCAGATCCTGGACCTCCGGGTCGAGGTCGTCACTGAGGGCCCCAGCGGGCAGCTTCGGCGCTAATCCAGCGGACGCGACCAGTTCCTTGAGCTGTTGCGCCGCCGTATTGGGCGGCAGGTCGGCGTCGCCAAGCAGCGTCATCAGGCTGTCCTCGACGGCGTCCAGATCAGGGCGCTGGGCCGGAATGCTCACCAGCGTCTTGGCGAGCAGCGGCAGAAAGGGCAGTCCGACCCCGTCCCACACTGGCTCCGAGGTGCTGGGCCCGTGGGGGTACGGCGGCCTGCCGGTCAGGGCGAAGAAGAGGGTGGCGGCGAGCGCGTAGACATCGGCGGGCCGATCGGCTCGCTTGGCATCCCGGTACTGCTCCCACGGCATATAGGGACGGGTCCCCATCCTGGTCCCCGTCTTCGTCAGGGCCTCGCTCGACGCCCGCTCGATCAGGACGGCGAGTCCGAAGTCGAGCACGACGGGGCCATCCGGTCCCAGGACCACGTTGTCGGGCTTCAGGTCGCGGTGCAGCATGTTGGCGTCGTGGATGGCCCTCAGCGCGTCCACCAGTGCCAGTCCGAGCGCAGCGTACGGGCCCAGACCAAAGGTTCCGGCCTTCTGCACCATGGTGGTCAGGGAAGGTCCCGCAATGTGGTCCATGGCGAACCACGGTCGGCCGTCCGCAGGGTCCTCGTCGAACGCGATCAGCGCCGGCACCCGGTCGCTCACCACGGCCCGTACGGCGTCGATCTCCCGGCCAAACCGCTCCCGGTACTGCGGTTCGCCGTCCAGCAGCTGAGGCTGGATCATCTTGACCACGACAAGACGCGATGCCTCACCTTCGGCGGCCTCGTCCGGCGCGACCATGTTGTACGCCGCGGCCAGCTCGTCCGAGAAGCCCTCCAGCGGGATCCTGCGCGCCAGGTAGGCGACGCCCATGCCGCCCTGACCGAGCTTGGCCAGCAGTTCAAACGGGCCCACCACCCGCGGGTCGGTCTCGGTGTCCAGCGGCTTCATCGGCGCTCTCGTACCCCCACCCCATACGTCACGTCCCACACCCCGTTCCCCGTGCTGTCGATCAGTCTACGGGCTGCACGCAAGCCGGGCAGGCGCCTGAAAGCACTGCTCAACACAGGCCAAACGACCGGTTTTTAAGGGCGGTTGATGGACTCTGCTATAAGGTCACGCCACGCGATCACTTGTTCAGCGGGGCTCACAGGGAGGGGCGGCATGCGGGCCTGGGTGGTGCGTGCGGGCGAGAACGGGGAGCGGGAGCGGGCGGCCCTGGAGGAAGGTGTTCTCGCCGTCGGCTGGGACAGGCTCCGCAGCGGAGATCTCGGCGGCGCGACCACCCGCGACGCGATCAAGGCGGCCGTGGCCGCCGCCTATCCCGACGAAGGTCCGTACACGATCGGTAACTGGGCCGGCCAGCTCTACCGCTTCGCCCGCGAGATGCAGCCCGGTGATCTGGTTGTGCTGCCGCTGAAGTCCCTGCGCGTCGCCATCGGCCGGGTGAGGGGCGACTACGAGTACCGGGCGGACGCCCCCGACGGCATGCGGCATGTGCGGCGGGTGGAGTGGCTTGTCAAGGGCCTCGACCGGCAGATGTTCCAGTCCGATCTGCTGGACAGCATGGGATCTCTGCTCACTGTCTTCGAGCTCAGCCGGTTCGGGGCTGCGGAGCGCGTGGCCGCGCTGGCCGAGGGGAAGCCCGACCCGGGGCGGCCCGACGCGGACGAGTTCGCCGCCACCCTCACCGAGCCCGCCGAGCTGTACGAGGAGGTGCGCAGGCGCGGTGCCGAGGAGCCGCTGGCCCTTTCCATCCGGGACTTTCTCGCCGTATGGGGCGTCCAGCGACGTCATCCGGCGGCAACCGAGCAGATCATGAACGACCTTGAGGCACGGGGCTTGGTCACTGTCCCTCCGTTCACGGAGGGCACGCTGGACAGTCAGATCGCCATCCTGGCCGGCGGGGCCGAGCCGGACGAATCGGGGACGAGCGCGGTGACCCGGCTGTCCGGCAGCCCGGTCCAGTCACCCGCGGTGCAGAGCGCCGCACATGCCGCCGGTCATCTTCCCGAGGATGAGGCCGAGGTCGAGACCGTCGCCTACCGGGTGAGCAACCTCGCTTCCGCCAACCGCATGCCCGAGTGCGTCCGCCTCGGAGACAGCCTTCAGACCGCCATCACCCTCATGGTCCTGCGCGGCTACAGTCAGTTGCCCGTCCTGGACCCCGACGGGCGGCTGCGCGGCGTCGTCAGCTGGGAGTCGATCGGCCGGGCCCGGATGGCGGACCCGGACGCCGGTCTCGACGCCGCGACAGCCCGGGGACAGGAAGCGGACCGCTCCGACGACCTGCTCGACTGGATCGGGGCCATCCAGCAGTCTGGCTATGTCGTTGTCCGCGACCACGAGCACAAGGTCTGTGGCCTGATCACCGCCGCCGACCTGACCGTCCAGTTCGGTACCCGCGTGCGCCCCTTCGTCCTCGTCGAGGAGATCGAACAGCGCCTGCGCCGGGTGGTCGACCGGTGTCTTCCGCTCGACCGGATCAGGGCCGTCGTGCCCAAGGGACTCGCTGCCAAAGTGCGGTCCGCCGCGGACCTGAGCTTCGGAGCGTACAAGCACCTGCTGAAGGTTCCCGAGAACTGGGCCGCCCTTGGGTGGAGCATCGACCAGGAGCATTTCCTGACGGCGCTGGAGGAGTGCCGCAACTTCCGGAACGACCTCATGCACTTCAGCCCCGACCCGGTGACCGATGAACAGCTGGTTCCGGCTCAGGGATTGCTGGAGTTGCTCCGCTCCCTGGACCCGCAGGTCTAGCAATCCGGCGCGGCTGAAGCCTAGCGGCAGACGAGTCGGGCTGTACGCCGGGTTCTGTTCCCCGGGGTCCTCGCGGGCCCCGGGGCGACGGCCATCCATCTAGGGCCGGCGTTGCCGCCGGCCTCGTGCGGTCTACCCGCGGACTCGGGCGGGCAGCCCTCGAACGTCCGCGCAGGGCGCTTGTGACGGCGCCCCTCTTGACCTTGCTCCGGGTGGGGTTTACCTAGCTGCCCAGGTCACCCTGGGCACTGGTGGTCTCTTACACCACCGTTTCACCCTTACCGAGGACCGAGGTCCCCGGCGGTCTGCTTTCTGTGGCACTGTCCCGCGGGTCACCCCGGGTGGCCGTTAGCCACCACCCTGCCCTGTGGAGCCCGGACGTTCCTCGGGGAGCCCCCTGAGGGAACTCCACGCGGCCGTCCGCCCGGCTCGTCTGCCGTGCCGACCATGCTACCGGGCCCGCCACCCCGCCGCGGACCGGCGGTCCTCGCCGTGCCGGCCGCGAGCGCGCTCGGCCGGCCGGGCGTACGCCGTAACCTGGCGCGGAGGTCTACGTAAGGAGTACGTGTTGCTGGTCCTGCTGCCGCCCTCCGAAGGCAAGGCGAGCCCGGGCGAGGGCGCCCCGCTGGAACTCGGGTCGCTGTCCCTGCCGGGGCTTGCCGCCGCGCGGGAGGCCGTGCTCGGGGAGCTGGTCGGGCTGTGCGCCGGTGACGAGGAGAAGGCCCGCGAGGTACTCGGACTGAGCGAGGGCCTGCGCGGCGAGGTCGCGAAGAACGCCGGGCTGCGCACCGCCGGCACCCGCCCCGCCGGGGAGATCTACACCGGCGTCCTCTACGACGCCCTCGGCCTGGCCACGCTGGACGCCGGGGCGCGGCGGCGGGCGGCCGAGTCGCTGCTGGTCTTCTCCGGGCTGTGGGGCGCCGTGCGGGTCACGGACCCGATCCCCTCCTACCGGTGCTCGATGGGGGTGCGGCTGCCGGGGCTCGGCGCGCTGGCCGGGCACTGGCGGGCCCCGATGGCGGAGGTCATGCCGGAGGCGGCCGGGGACGGGCTGGTGCTGGACCTGCGCTCGTCCGCCTACGCGGCGGCCTGGAAGCCGAAGGGCGAGGTGGCCGGGCGCACGGCGACGGTACGGGTGCTGCACGCGCCGACCCGGAAGGTGGTCAGCCACTTCAACAAGGCGACCAAGGGCCGGATGGTCCGCGATCTGCTGACCGCCGGTGCCGCGCCCGAGGACCCCGCCGCGCTGGTGGAGGCACTGCGGGAGCTGGGGTACGTGGTGGAGGCGGAGGCACCCGGCAAGCCGGGCAAGGCGTGGGCCCTCGACGTACTGGTGGAGCAGGTCCACTGATCCTCCCGCATGAGCGTGGGCGCGCATTGCAGAGCGCGCAACGCTCGTTGCGTCGAATGTAGCCGCTGGGCACGATGAGGGCATGACCTCGCCGCTGCCCTCCTCCCCCGCTGCCTCGGTCCTGGACCTCGCGCCGGTCCTGCCCGTCGTGGTGCTCTCCGACGCCGCCGACGCGGTCCCGCTGGCCCGGGCACTGGTGGCCGGCGGGCTGCCCGCGATCGAGGTGACGCTGCGCACCCCGGCCGCGCTGGAGGCGATCCGCGCCATCGCCGGCGCGGTGCCGGACGCGGTGGTCGGCGCGGGCACGGTGATCACGCCGCAGCAGGTGGAGGCGTGTACGGCGGCGGGGGCGCGGTTCCTGGTCAGCCCGGGATGGACGGAGGCCCTGCTGGAGGCGATGCGCGGCTCCGGGGTGGCGTACCTGCCCGGGGTGTCGACCACCTCGGAGGTCGTCGCGCTGCTGGAGCGCGGGGTGCGGGAGATGAAGTTCTTCCCGGCGCAGGCGGCGGGCGGCACCGCCTACCTGCGGTCGCTGGCCGGCCCGTTGCCGCAGGCCCGGTTCTGCCCGACCGGCGGGATCGGCCCGGCCACCGCGCCGGAGTATCTGTCCCTGCCCAACGTCGGCTGCGTCGGTGGCAGTTGGATGGTCCCGGCGGACGCGGTGGCCGCCCGCGACTGGGACCGGATCGAGGAACTGGCGCGGGGTGCGGCCGGGCTCAGGGACGCAGGTGGGACGTGTCGTTGAAGAGGCGCACGCTCGCGTTGCCGTCGGCGTAGTACGCCACCGCCGACAGCGAGGCCGCCGACAGCTCCATCCGGAACAGCGACTCGGGCGGGGCGCCGAGGGCGAGGCGGACCAGCGTCTTGATCGGGGTGACGTGGGTGACGAGCAGCACCGTACGGCCCGCGTGTGCCGCGACCAGCTCGTCCCGGGTGACGGCCAGCCGGGCCGCCGTCTCCGCGAAGCTCTCGCCGCCGCCGGTGGGGCGGGCCTCCGGGTCGGCGAGCCAGGCGTCCAGGTCCTCCGGATGGCGCTCGCGGACCTCGCCGAAGGTCAGGCCCTCCCAGGCGCCGAAGTCCGTCTCCCGCAGGCCGTCCTCGACCGTGACGTCCAGGTTCAGGCGGGCGGCGACGACGGCGGCGGTCTCACGGGTACGGGCGAGGGGGCTGGCGACGATCGCCTGGACGGTGCCGCGCCGGGCGAGGGACTCCGCCACCCGCCGGGCCTGCTCACGCCCCGCCGCCGACAGGGCGGGGTCGCTGCCGCCGCTGCCGGAGAAGCGTTTCTGGGGGGTGAGGGGGGTCTCACCGTGGCGCAGCAGCACGAGGGTGGCGGGCGCGCCGAGGTCGGGCGCGGCACTCCAGCCCGGCGCCGAGCGGTGCTCCTCGGCGGGGGCGGGCGGGGCTTCCCCACCGGAGTGGGCAGGGCTCCCGTCGGCGGGGGCGGCAGGGCGCTCCTCGACGACTGCGGTACGGCGCTCCTCGGCGGACGGCGTACCGCCCGGTGCCTCGGATGCGGGCGCCGCCCCGGCGGCACGGCCGTGCACGGCGGCACGGGAGTCCGCCGGACCGGCGGCACGGTCGTGCACGGCGTCGGCGGTACGGCCGTCCGCGGCCGTGGTGGTCCCGGTTCCGCCCGTGGCGCGGCCCCGGGCCAGTGCCGCCCGGGCCTTCGCCGCGCCCGCCGTCGCGTCGCCGGGCGGGCCCGACGGCTCGGGGACGGCGGACGGGACGTCCAGGGCCGCCCGGGACGCGGACGGGGACCACTGGCCGCCCTTGACCCCCGCGTCCATCGCCTCGTTGGCCAAGCGGTCCGCGTGCTTGTTGCGTTCGCGCGGGATCCACTCGTACGTGACCTGGTCCGGCGGGAGGACGGAGCGGGCCTCGGCCGCCAGCGGCTTCATGTCGGGGTGCTTGATCTTCCAGCGGCCCGACATCTGCTCCACGACCAGCTTGGAGTCCATGCGGACGCGGACCGGCGCGCCCGGGTCGAGGGCGCGGGCGGCGCGCAGGCCGGCCACGAGACCGCGGTACTCGGCGACGTTGTTCGTGGCGACGCCGATGTACTCCGCCGCCTCCGCCAGGGTCTCCCCCGTCGCCGCGTCCCGCACCAGCGCCCCGTAGCCCGCGGGCCCGGGGTTGCCCCGTGACCCGCCGTCCGCCTCGACGATGAACTCCCGCACCCCTGAAGCCCCTTGTCCCCGCGCCCGGTCGCCCTTACAGACCCGACTCGGCCGTACGCACCAGGATGCGACGGCAGTTCTCGCAGCGGACCACCGTGTCCGGCGCCGCCCGGCGGATCTCGTTCAGCTCGGTGATGGCCAGCTCCTGCCGGCAGCCCTGGCAGGTGCGGGCGTACAGCTTGGCCGCGCCGATGCCGCCCTGCTGCGCGCGCAGCTTGTCGTAGAGCGCCAGCAGGTCCGCGGGGACGGAGGCGGCCACGACCTCGCGCTCCTTGGTGACCGAGGCGGCCTCGGCGTCGATCTCCTCGAAGGACGCGTTCCGGCGGCCGGTCGCGTCGTCGATCTTCGACTGCACCGAGCCGACCCGCTCGGTCAGCTCGTTCACCCGCTCCTGGGCGGCCTCACGGCGCTCCATGACCTCCAGCACCACCTCCTCCAGGTCGCCCTGCCGCTTGGCGAGGGAGACGATCTCGTGCTGGAGGTTGGACAGGTCCTTCGGCGAGGTGACCGCGCCGGAGTCCAGGCGCCGCTGGTCCCGGGCGGCGCGCTGGCGCACCTGGTCGACGTCCTGCTCGGCCTTGGTCTGCTCGCGGGCGCAGTCGCTCTCCTCGGTCTGCGCGGCCACGAGCAGGTCGCGCAGCTGGGTGAGGTCCTTGGTCAGCGTCTCGATCTCGGCGTGCTCGGGCAGGGACTTCCGCTTGTGCGCGAGCTGCTGGAGGCGGACGTCGAGGGCCTGGACGTCGAGGAGTCGGATCTGGTCGGCGGGCGCGGCGTTCAGTTGGGGGCTCCCGTGGGCTAGAGGGTTGGGGTGGACGCCGCGTGGGCGGTCCAGGGGTCGGTGACCGTCTTGGAGACGTGGACGCGGAGGTCCCAGCCGTGACGGTCGGAGATCTCGTCGAGCTGGCTCGCGGCCAGCTCGCACCAGGGCCACTCGGTGGCCCAGTGCGCCGCGTCGAGCAGCGCGAGGGGGCTCTGGGCCACCGCCTCGGAGGCCGGGTGGTGGCGCAGGTCGGCGGTGAGGAAGGCGTCGACGCCGGCCGCGCGGACCTGGTCGAAGAGGCTGTCGCCGGAGCCGCCGCTGACGGCGACCGTCCGCACGACGGCCTCGGGGTCGCCGGCCACCCGGATGCCCTGCGCGGTGGCGGGCAGCCGCTCGGCGGCGCGCGCGGCCAGTTCGCGGACGGTCAGCGGGTGGTCGAGTTCGCAGACGCGGCCGAGGCCCCGGCGCCCGTGCGGGTCGGTGGGGTCCGGCACGAGGGGCCGTACGACCCTCAGGTCCAGGGCGCCGGCGAGGGCGTCGGAGACACCCGGGTCGGCGGTGTCGGCGTTGGTGTGGGCGACGTGCAGCGCGATGTCGTTCTTGATCAGCGTGTGCACGACCCGGCCCTTGAAGTGGCCGGCCGCGACCGTGGTCGTACCACGCAGGTAGAGCGGGTGGTGGGTGACCAGCAGGTCGGCGCCGAGCCGGACCGCCTCGTCGACGGTCTCCCGCACGGGGTCGACGGCGAACAGCACCCGGGTGACGTCCTGACCGGGGTCGCCCGCCACGGTGCCGACCGCGTCCCAGGACTCGGCCCGCTCGGCGGGCCACAGGTCTTCCAGCGCGGCGATGACTTCAGACAGACGGGGCACGGGCCAAGGCTACCTGGCTGCTCGGCGGGGCCGTACCGCATGCGTCCGGTCTGACCCCGGTCAGCACACCCGTCCCGGTTTCCTCGGGTGAATCGCTTCTGCACCACCCGTATGTGTGAAGCGCGCGCCGGGCTCGGCGCGTGTCCGGTGCCGCGAAAACTAGCTTCGTCGCCGGAGGTGACCGAACGATGACTGTCTGTGTGGCCGAACCCGTGTCCACGGGCGGACCCGACGGCGTGCCGGGGGCGAGGTGCGCGATCACGGCGGACGGCGCGTACGCCGCCCGGCTCGCGCTGCGCGGGGGCTCCGGCTGCTGGTTCCCGGAACGGTGGACCCTGGACGGCCCGGAGCCGTACGCGGTGCCGCTGCCGGGGAACCAGCCGGAGGAGCCGGGCACCGGGGTGCAGCCGATGGGCGACGGCCGGGTGCTGATCCACCGGCAGGTGGCCGGGCGGCACGTCTTCTCGCTGCTCTACCCGACCGGGCCGGGCACCGGCGAGCTGCCGCTGGGCGGCCTGGAGTGCCCCGAGCCCGGCACCCGGCTCACCCTGCTGCCGCCGGCGCCGGGTGGCGTGCGGGCGTACGCCCTCGCTGTCGGGCCGCGCTCCGGCACGGTGTGGCTGGTGGCGGGCGGCACGTCCGGTCCGCAGCGGTTGGCCGAGGTGCCGGGGCGCTGCTCGGGCGGGGTCTGGCTGGACCGCGCCGGGCGGCTGCTGGCGCTCGACCGGGAGCTGGACGGGTGCACCAAGACGGTCGTGGTGGACCTGGCGCGCGGCGGCGAGGTCTCGCCGCTGCTCCAGATCACGGACGACAGCGACGACCGGCTGCTGCTCGCCGATCCCGACAGCGGGCTGCTGCTGATTTCCTCGGACGCGCCCTCGCCCGGACGGGCACGGCTGGGCTGGGGCGTCCTGGGCAGCGCCCTGCCGGTGCGGTTCCCGCGGTGCCTGCGGCTGCCGGACTGCGTGGTGACGCCGTTCGCGGTCCAGCCGGGGCAGGCGCTGATGCCGGAGGGGTGCGGGGTGGGCCTGCGGATCGACGGCGCGTTCGGCACCTGGGTGGGGACCTGGCGGCCGGCCGAGCGCCGGCTGCGGCAGCTGGCCGCGCCCGAGGGCTGGCTGGCGGGGACCGGGGTGTGGACACGGGACGGGGTGCTGCGGCTGCCGTACGTCACGGCCACGACCCCGTGCGGCGTCTCGGACCTGACGGCGCCGGTCCGGGAGGCGGACCCGGTGGGGCCCACCGGACCGACGGGGCCCACCGGGGAGGGAACCGTCCGGGCCGCGCGGGAGGGGACCACCGTGCGGGCGTCCGAGGCGGGCAGCCCGGCGACGGAAGCGGCCCGGCCGACGGCGGCGGCACCGGACCACCCGGCACCGACAGCGGAACCGGCCCGGCCGGTACCCCTGCAACAGGCACCCCTGGAACGCCTCGTCCGCGCCTGAGCCCGCGGAGGCGGGACGCTTGGCCGACAGGCCCCGGAAGGGGGCCGCCGGGCAGGCGCCAGGGCGGCCCGGCCGTCGGCGGGACCGGACTTCCCGGTGCCGGCGGCGGCCCGGCCGGTGCCCTCGGAGCGGTCTCTCCGGGGCGTCTTGTAACGAACCAGTGCCGGTTGGCGTGTGCGCCTGGATGGGGACCGTGGTGCGCCGGTTAGACTCGCCCGGCTGTACGAAAGATCATGTTGACGGGGTGGATACGTCCGATGAGCGACACCAGCACGACTGAGCAGCTGTCTGCCGGCTCTTCCGAGACCGCCGGCCACGGCCGGCACCGGGGTCCGATCGCGGCCCAGGAGAGCGAGGCCAATCCGCACGGCCGGCACCGCAAGCCGGCCCAGGAGACAGCCGAGGTGGCTGCCTGACGGCAGCGGTGAAGAGGGGGCACCCGCCGGGTGCCCCCTCTTTCTTGTCCTCGGCCCCTCTTCCCCTCTTTTTTTGTCCTCAGCCCCTCTTGTTTCCTCTCCTCAGCCCCTCTTGAGCCCCAATAGCCCACCGCCTCGACGTCGTCGAGGACCTCCGGCTCCTCCTGGCCGGTCTCGTGCAGTACGGCTGCGCGCATGGTGCGGCTCCCCTCGGGGCGTACGGGTCGTACCGGATTCAGGCGTGTTCGACGACGGTGTCGGCGAGGACGGGCGCGTCGTCCCGCTCGACGGCGCTCACGGCCACCCGGACCTCGGTGCCGCCCCGCCGCCACATGCGCACGCGCAGGGTCTCCCCCGGGAAGACGACGCCCGCGAACCGGGTGCCGTACGACCGGACGCGGGTGACGTCACCGTCGAGCAGCGTGTCGACGACCGCCTTGAGCGTCATGCCGTAGGTGCACAGCCCGTGCAGGATGGGCCGTTCGAATCCGGCGCGCTTGGCGAAGTCGGGGTCGGCGTGCAGCGGGTTCCAGTCACCGCTGAGGCGGTAGAGCAGGGCCTGGTCCTCGCGGACCGGGCACTCGACGGTCCGGTCGGGGTCGCCGGCGGGCGGGGCGAGCCGGGCGGAGGGGCCGCGGTCGCCGCCCCAGCCGCCCTCCCCGCGGACGAAGATGTGGGCGTCGCCGGTCCACAGCGGGCCGTCGGCGTCGGCGGTCTCGGTGCGCATGACCAGCACGGCCGCCGTGCCCTTGTCGTACACGGCGGCGATCCGCCCGGTGGTGGTGGCGGTGCCCCGGGGCGGGATCGGGCGGTGCAGGCGGAGGGTCTGCCCGCCGTGCAGGACGCGCGCCAGGTCGACGTCGACGCCCGGCATGGACAGTCCGCCGATCACTCCGGGCGAGCCGTTGCCCGCGACGGTGGCGAAGCTGGGCAGCACGTGCAGCCGGGACTCCAGCGTGTAGCGCAGCTCGTCGGGATCGGTGGCCGGGCGGCCGGCGCCGATCCCGAGGTGGTAGAGCTGCACGTCCCTGTGGTCCCAGGTGATCCGGCCGGTCCGGGGTCCGGCCGCGAGGGCCTGCGCTGCGTCGATGGGCATGGGGCTCCTGAGACGGTGACGGCGGAAGAACATCTCCATGTCCTCACGGGCGGCTGCGGCGAAGATCTGCGCGGTCGGCCGCGCCGCCCGCCACCGGTTGGCGCGCCAGAGTAGAACATGTTCCACCAAACCGCCAGAGTGTGACGGTGCGTCAGGAACCCATGGAACGGTCAAGACTTCTTTAGCGTCCCGAAGCAACGGAATAGTTGCCTGTGCATACGAGGTTTACCGGGAACTTATGACGCGCGGAAGGCCTCACTCCATGACAGACACGACGACCGACCGTCCCGACCGCCGAGCGGGCGGCGCGGTGGTTCCGGTGCTCGCCTTCGCGGGCATCGTGGTCGCGGTGATGCAGACGCTGCTCGTGCCGGTCATCAAGGACCTGCCGCAGCTGCTGGACACCGCCCCCAGCGACGCCACCTGGGTCCTCACCTCGACCCTGCTGTCCGGTGCCGTCGCCACCCCGATCATGGGCCGGCTCGGCGACCTCTACGGCAAGCGGCGCATGCTCGTCCTGAGCCTCTCCGTGATGGTGGTCGGCGCCCTGATCAGCGCTCTCACCAGCCAGCTCCTCACCATGATCGTGGGCCGTACGCTCCAGGGCTTCGCCATGGGCGCCATCCCGCTGGGCATCGGCCTGATGCGGGACATGCTGCCGCGCGAGCGGCTCGGCTCCGCCATGGCCCTGATGAGCTCCTCCATAGGCGTCGGCGGCGGCCTCGCCCTGCCCGCCGCCGCCCTCGTCGCCCAGCACGCCGACTGGCACGCCCTGTTCTACGGCGCCGCCGGCCTCGGCGTGCTCGCCATCGTCCTCACCCTCCTGGTCGTCCCCGAGTCCCCGATGCGCGCCGAGGGCTCCTTCGACCTGGTCGGCGCGGTGGGCCTGTCCACCGGTCTGGTGCTGCTCCTGCTGCCCATCACCAAGGGCAGCGACTGGGGCTGGTCCTCGGGCACCACGCTCGGCCTGTTCGCCGCGTCCGTCACCGTGCTCGTCCTGTGGGGCCTGTTCGAACTGCGCGCCCAGGCGCCCCTGGTCGACCTGCGCACCACCGCCCGCCCGGCGGTCCTCTTCACCAACCTCGCCTCGATCATGGTCGGGGTCGCCTTCTACGTCGTCTCGCTCGTCCTGCCCCAGTTGCTCCAGCTGCCCACCGCGACCGGGTACGGCCTCGGCCGGTCGATGGTCGTCGCGGGTCTGTGCGTGGCCCCGCTGGGCCTGACGATGATGTTCACGGCGCCGGTGTACGCCCGTCTGTCGGCCCGCTACGGCCCCAGGACCACCCTGATCACCGGCCTGCTGATCATCGCGGTCGGCTACGGCGGCGGCCTCGGCCTGATGGACGCGGCCTGGCAGACGGTCGTCACGTCCGTGATCCTCGGCGCCGGCATCGGCCTCGCCTACTCCTCGCTGCCCGCACTGATCGTCGGCGCGGTCCCGGCCGCCGAGACCGGCGCGGCCAACGGACTCAACACCCTCATGCGGTCCATCGGCACGTCGGTGTCGAGCGCCGTCATCGGCATGGTGCTGGCCAACACCGCGAACGACGTGGGCGGCGTCGCCGTCCCGACCATGCACGGGTTCCGGGTCTCCTTCCTGATCGCCACCGC
Source organism: Streptomyces sp. NRRL S-31 (assembly GCF_000718775.1). Taxonomy (GTDB): domain Bacteria; phylum Actinomycetota; class Actinomycetes; order Streptomycetales; family Streptomycetaceae; genus Streptomyces. The sequence continues at coordinate 15,457 of NZ_JOCB01000053.1, read as the reverse complement.
CGCGGTGGCCGTGGGCCTGCTGCTGGCGCTCTGCCTGCCGAAGACCGCCCGCCCGGTGCCGCACCACACGCAGCTTCGGGCGAGCAGCGAGGAGGACGCCGTGCTGGAGCGGGCCGAGGAGGTGCTGCGGGGCTTCCGGGGACGGGTCCTGGACGCCGCCGGCGCCCCGGTGGCGCGGGCCAAGGTCACCCTGATCGACCGGCGGGGGCGGCAGGCGGGAGCGACCGTCTCCGGCGCGGACGGGGCGTACGCCCTGGCCGTCCCGGCCGAGGGCGCGTACGTCCTCGCGGCGAAGGCCGCCGGCCATGGGCCGCTGGCCTCGTCGGCGACGCACTCCGGCGAGGAGCGCGCCGTCGACCTGGACCTCTCGCTGCCCGGGGAGACGGTGAGCGCCTGACGCCCGGGACGGCCGGCCTGCCCGGCCGTCCGGTCCCCGCGCCCCCGTACCCCCTGTCGCACCGGCGGCCGGGGGTACGGCAGCATGGGGCGCCGCACGAGCCGTACGACCGGAAAGGCCCGCCATGCACGCCCCCGCTCCCGCCCCCAAGCCCGAGATCCTGGCCGCGTTCGAGGCGGCCAAGGGGTTCATGCCCGTGGACGAGGGGCTGGCGCTGTACGTGGCGGCCGCGGACGCGGGGCGGCTCGGGCTGCCGCTGCTGGAGATCGGGACGTACTGCGGGCGCTCCACCGTGCTGCTGGCCGACGCGGCCCGCGCCGCCGGGGTCACCGCGCTGACCGTCGACCACCACCGGGGCAGCGAGGAGCAGCAGCCCGGCTGGGACTACCACGACCCGGAGACGGTCGATCCGGAAATCGGCCTGATGGACACGCTGCCCACGTTCCGGCGCACGCTGTTCAGGGCCGGTCTGGAGGAGCACGTGGTCGCCCTCGTCGGCCGCTCCCCGCGGATCGCGGCGCTCTGGAACTCCCCGCTCGGTCTCGTGTTCGTCGACGGCGGCCACACCGACGAGCACGCCACCGCCGATTACGAGGGCTGGGCACCGCACGTGGCCGAGGGCGGTCTCCTCGTCGTCCACGACGTCTTCCCGGACCCCGAGGACGAGTTCACGGGCCAGGCGCCGTACCGCGTCTACCTGCGCGCCCTGGAGTCCGGGGCGTTCACCGAGGTCTCGGCGACCGGCTCGCTGCGTGTCCTGCGGCGTACGGGGGCGGGCATCTGACGCCCCCCGGTTAGAGTCGCAGACGTGTCGTACACAGGCCCGGACCACGATTCCCCGCAGGCCCGCCGGACCCGGCGCCGCCCGCTGACCGTCGCCCTCGCCGCGCTGGTGCCCGGCGCGCTGCTCGGCTGGGGGGTGTACGAGGCGGTGGACGGCGGCGGCGCGGACGGCGCGGACCGCACGGGCTCCGCCGCCGTGTCCCCCGCCCCGGACGCGGCCCCGGACGGGGGCGGCGACGGCAAGGCGTCCGGCTCCGCCCGGCCGGGCGGCGGCCCGCTGCGGGGCAAGGTCGTCGTCGTCGACCCGGGGCACAACCCGGGCAACTTCCGGCACCCGGCCGAGATCGGCCGCCCCGTGGACATCGGCACCCACCGCAAGGAGTGCGACACCACCGGGACCTCGACCGACGACGGTTACGCCGAGGCGCGGTTCACCCTCGACCTGGCGCACCGGCTGCGCACGCTCCTTGAGCGGCAGGGCGCCACGGTGAGGCTGACCCACGACGAGGGCCGGCCGGAGTGGGGGCCGTGCGTGGACGAGCGGGCCCGGATCGGCAACACGGCACACGCGGACGCGGCGATCTCCCTGCACGCCGACGGCTCCGCCCCCGGCAACCGCGGCTTCCACGTCATCCTGCCGGGGTCCGTGCACGCCGGTGCCGCGGACACCCGGGACATCGTCGGCCCGTCCCACGACCTCGGGGTGAGCGTCGCGGACGGCTACCGCCGCGAGACCGGCGAGCCGCCCTCCAACTACCTGGGCGGGGGCACCGGCCTGGTCACGCGGACCGATCTCGGTGGTCTCAATCTGTCAACGGTTCCCAAGGTGTTCATCGAGTGCGGCAACATGCGCGATAGCAAGGACGCGGCACTGCTGACCAGCGGAGCCTGGCGGCAGCGGGCGGCGCGGGGGATCTCCGGGGGAATCGTGGGTTTCCTGCGCGGGTCCTGACCGGCGGGCGGAACCGGCCGGACAGCCGGATCTTGTGGGCGATAGTGTCTACCGACGACGAGACGACCTACGAAGGACCTGAAGTGAATATCCGCTCCCTCACTAGAGGCGACGGCGTGGTGATCGGAGCAGCGGTGTTGCTGTTCATCGCGTCGTTCCTCGACACGTTCGACACCGACGGCAGCGACATCCCCAACGCCTGGGACAACCTCGGCCTGGTGATGAGCATGTACGTCGGCGGAATCATCGGCGCGGTCCTGGTCGTCCTCGCTCGCGCGCTCCCCCAGCCCCGCAAGGTCGTCGGGCTGGACCTCGGTCAGGTCGGCGTCGCCTTCACCGTCTTCGCCGCCTGGACCGCGCTCTGGTCGATCATCGACCCGCTGGGCGCCTTCGACAAGTCCGACCTGCTCGACGTCGGGGCCGGTTCCGGTCTGATCCTGGGCCTCATCGCCGCGCTGCTGCTGGCCGCCGCGGCCGTCGCCACCCCGCTGGTCCCGGCCCTCCAGGGCTCCCTCGTCCCCGCCCCGAAGCCGGTCGCCCCGCAGCCCTACGGCGCCCAGCCGCCCGGTGGCTACGGCTACCCGGGCGCCCAGCCGCAGCAGCCGTACGGCGCCCAGCCGCAGCCGGGCCAGCCGTTCGGGCAGCAGCCGCCCGCGCAGCACGCCCCGGCGGCGCAGCCCCCGGCCGCGGACTTCTCGCCGTTCTGGTTCGCCGTGCCGGTGACCCGCCCGCTGTTCGCCGAGGACGGCTCGCCCACCCCGATCGCCGAACTGGCCCCGGGCACCTGGTACCTGGCGGTCGAGCAGCGCGGTGCCGCGCTGGTCGCGCAGACCCAGGACGGCCGCCGCGGCGTGCTCCAGGACACCTCGGGCATCCAGCGCGGCTGAGCCCCGCACGCCGTCGCGTCCGGCCCCTCGCCCTTCCGGGCGGGGGGCCGTTGTCGTACAGTCGCCTCCCGGTCGTGAACTGACGGACCGTCAGGAGGCAGGCGTATGCGGCTCGGTCTCGCACTCGGGTACTGGGGACGCGGTCCGGACGCCGGCCAGGTGCCCCTCGCCCAGGAGGCGGAACGGCTCGGCTACCACTCGGTGTGGACGGCGGAGTCCTGGGGCTCGGACGCCTTCACCCCGCTGACCTGGATCGCCGCGCGGACGTCGACGATCAGACTGGGTACGGCGGTGGCCCAGATGGCCGCCCGCTCACCGGCCGCCACCGCGATGCACGCGCTCACCCTGGACCACCTCTCCGGCGGACGCTTGCTGCTCGGGCTCGGGCTGTCCGGGCCGCAGGTGGTGGAGGGCTGGTACGGCCGCCCGTTCCCGGCGTCGCCGCTGACCGCGACCCGGGAGTACGTGGACGTCGTCCGGCAGGTGCCGCGCAGGAGGGCGCCGGTGGAGGTGGACGGGCGGTTCCACCCGCTGCCGTACCGGGGGCCGGACGGCACCGGGCTCGGCAGGCCGCTGCGCTCGATCACCCACCCCCTGCGCCGGCACCTCCCCGTCCTGCTCGGTGCCGAGGGGCCGCGCAACGTCGCCCAGACCGCCCGGATCGCCGACGGCTGGCTGCCGCTGTACTGGGCGCCGAGCCGGCCGGAGGTGTACGGGGACGTGGTACGGGAGTTGCCGCCGGGGTTCCTGGTCGCGCCGATGGCACGGGTGCAGGTCTGCGACGACGTCGCCGAGGGGCTGCTGCCCGTCAAGGCCATGCTCGGCTTCTACATCGGCGGGATGGGCCACGCGGCCCGCAACTTCCACGCCGACCTGATGGCCCGCATGGGGTACGAGGCCGAGGCCCGGCGGATCCAGGAGCTGTTCCTGGCCGGGCGGCGCGAGGAGGCCGTGCGGGCCGTGCCGGACGCCTTCGCCGACGAGATCTCCCTGGTCGGTCCGCGCGAACGCGTCGCCGAACGGCTGGAGTCGTGGCGCGCGGGCCCGGTGACCGACCTGCCGGCCCTGTCCCCGGACCCGCACACCCTGCGGGTGCCGGCGGAGCTGAACGCCTAGGCGGCCTCACCGGTCGTCCGACCGGAAGGACACCGCCTAGCCCTTGGTCAGCTGCGACCCCGACGGCACCTGGTCCTTGACCGGCGCGCCGGCGCTCTGGCCCGCGTCCTTCACCTGGCTGATGATGCCCTCGAAGGGGCCCACGGCGCTGTCGTCGCCCTTGCGGAGCTTGGACGCCAGGTTCTTCAGGCCGTCGATGCCGGCGCCGAGCGGCGCGAGCGCCTTGGAGAGCGTGGGATCGCCCTGGGCGTTCCGCTGGGCCGCCTTCAGCCGGTTGTAGGCGAAGGCACCGGCGAGACCGGCCTTCACCAGCGCCGTCTTGCGGCCGTGGGCGCCCTTCTTGAACTTGCCGGCCTTCCAGGGCTTCACGATCCACTGGTAGGTCGCGCCGGCGGCCAGGCCCGCGTTCGCCACGAAACGGGTCTTGGCGAGCTTCTGGCGCTCCACGGACGCGGTCGGGCTGGGGCTGTCGGCGGCGGGCTGGGCCTGGGCCGCCGCCGCGGTGTCCTTCGTACTGCTCTTCTCGCCGCTGCCGCAGGCGGTGGCACCGGCCACCAGGGCGCAGCACAGGGTGAGCGCCACGAAGAGGCGCCGTATCGGTACGGGCACGAGGTCCTCCGGACGTGTCCTCCCCGAGCGGTCTGGTTCCTCCGGCAGCGTCACCCGGACCGCCGCACTGCGCCACCCGGGGGACGCCATCCGGGTCGTCTCCGGGGCGCGTCCGGGTCCCGTCCGGGCTCCCTCGGGGGTTTCACCGCACCCCGCCCGGCAATCCGGAAGACATGTCCCCTCGATATCGCAACGGTGCGAACCAGGCCGGGACGGTCATCGCGGTCGTCGCCGACGCCATGGCGCTGATCCTCGGCCTGTGGATACTGATGTACCTGCTGGACGCGAACCGGGCCAACGGCCTGGTCCGGTTCGTCCACGACGCGGCATCCTGGCTGGCGGGCTGGTCCCACGACCTCTTCACGTTCGACGAGGCGTGGGCCCGCGTGGTCGCCGGCTACGGCCTGGCCGCCGTGGTCTACCTCTTCGTCGGCCATGCCATAGCCAACCGGATGCAGCGCCACTGAGCCCTGGTGGGCCTTGCCGTGCCCTGCCGGGGCCTGTCCCCGAACTCCGTCGGCTAGTCGCAGCAGTCGGGAGCCAGGCCGGTCGGCAGGTGTTCGCCGCCGAAGACCGCGCAGGTGGCCTCGTGGCCGCCCAGCGCGGCCACGGCGAGCAGCAGGGAGCCCGCCGTCCAGGTGGTCAGCTCACGGGGCCAGATCACGTCGTCCTCGAAGACGTAGCCCGTCCAGTACAGGCCGGACTCCGGGTCCCGCAGGTGCTGGATGGACTGGAGTATCTCCAGGGCGCGGTCGGACTCGCCCACCGCCCACAGGGCCAGGGCGAGTTCGCTGGACTCACCGCCGGTCACCCAGGGGTTGGGCACCACGCAGCGCACGCCCAGGCCGGGGACGACGAAGCGGTCCCAGGACTCCTCGATCCGGGCCTTGGCCTCCGCTCCGGTCAGGGCACCGCCGAGGACCGGGTAGTACCAGTCCATCGAGTAGCGGTCCTTGTCCAGGAACCGCTCGGGGTGCCGGCGGATCGCGTGGCGCAGCGACCCGGCCGCCAGCTCCCAGTCCGGCTGCGGCTCCTCGCGCTGTTCGGCGATGGCGAGCGCGCAGCGCAGCGCGTGGTGGACGGAGGAGCTGCCGGTGAGCAGGGCGTCGGCCGTGGGGGTGCCGTCGTCCTCGCGCCGCCAGCCGATCTGCCCGCCCGGCCGCTGAAGCCGCAGCACCCACTCGACGGCCGCGTAGACCGTGGGCCACATGCGGTCCAGGAACGTGTCGTCGCCGGTGGAGAGGTAGTGGTGCCACACCCCGACGGCTATGTAGGCGACGAAGTTGGACTCGCGGGCGCGGTCGGTGACGTCGTCGTGGTCGCCGTCCGCGTAGGCGGCGTACCAGGAACCGTCCCCGTTCTGGTGCCGGGCGAGCCAGGTGTACGCGCGCTCGGCGGCCTCGTGTTCGCCGGCCGCGTCCAGGGCCATGGCGGCCTCGGTGTGGTCCCAGGGGTCCAGGTGGTGTCCCCGGAACCACGGGATCGCGCCGTCCTCCCGCTGCACGGCGAGGATGCCGGCGACGGTCGCGGCGGCCTGCCCGGCGGTGAGGACCCCGGGCAGGACGAGGTGTTCTGTCCGGGGGGTGGTCACCGGGCGTCCGCCTCCCCGGCCAGTCGCGGCAGGTGCGGCTTGGTCGCGTAGACCACGAAGCTCTTGCCGATCAGCGGGTTGAGCGCCTGCTCGGCGAACCGGGTGGCGAACGGCTTCTTCATGATGTCCCAGACCAGCAGCTTGTGGTACGCCCGCACCGGCAGCGCCTTGTCGTTGTCGACGCCGAACGCGCACTTCAGCCACCAGTACGGCGAGTGCAGGGCGTGCGCGTGGTGGCTGCCGTACGGCTTCAGGCCCGCCTCGCGGACCCGGGCGACGAGTTCGTCGGCCTTGTAGATGCGGATGTGGCCGCCCTCGACCTCGTGGTAGGCGTCGGACAGCGCCCAGCAGACCTTCTCGGGGCCGTAGCGCGGCACGGTGATCGCGATGCGTCCGCCCGGCTTGAGCACGCGGACCATCTCCGCGAGCACGCCCTTGTCGTCGGGGATGTGCTCCATCACCTCGGAGATGATGACGACGTCGAAGGAGTCGTCGGGGAAGGGGAGCGCGAGCGCGTCGCCCTCCATGGCGGTGGCCGTGGCGCCCTCGGGTGCCTCGCCCGCCTCCTTCATCGCCGCGAACCACTTGGCGACCTCGCGGATCTCCTCGCCGTTCTGGTCCAGGGCCACGACCCGGGCGCCGCGCCGGTAGCACTCGAAGGCGTGCCGTCCGGCCCCGCAGCCGAGGTCCAGGACGCGGTCGCCCGGGGCGAGCGGGAACCGGGAGAAGTCGACGGTCAGCACGTGGCCCTGCTTTCGGAGGAGACGCCTGCAACACTTACCGGGGCCGCGGGGCGGCCGGGGGTCCGGGCCGCGGCGGGGGCCCCCGCGCGCGAGCCGTTTCGAGCCTGGGGGCCGGCGGCGCGGGCGATGGCCTCGCGGTAGTGGGCCACGGTGCCCTGGGCGGCGCGGGCCCAGGTGAACTTCTCCAGCACCCGCTCGCGGCCGGCCCGGCCGAGCCGGTCGCGCAGTCCCGCGTCCGCCAGCAGCCGGCCCAGGGCGGCGGCCAGCGCGCCGGCGTCGCCGGGCGGTACGGCCAGACAGGTCTCGCCGTCGCGGCCGGCGACCTCGGGGATCGCGCCGCCGGTCGTGGCGACCAGCGGGGTGCCGGTGGCCATGGCCTCGGCTGCGGGCAGCGAGAAGCCCTCGTACAGCGAGGGCACGCAGGCGACCTCGGCCGAGCGGATCAGGTCGACCAGTTCGGCGTCGGAGATGCCCTTGACGAACTCGACGGCGCCTTCGAGGCCGTAGTGCTCCACGGCCCGGGCGACCGGGCCCTCGGCCGGGCGCTTGCCGACGACGACGAGGTGGGCGTCCGGGTGCTCGGCGCGCACCTTGGCGAGCGCCTCCACCAGGAACACCAGCCCCTTGAGCGGCACATCGGCGCTGGAGGTGGTGACGATCCGGCCCGGCACCTCGGCGACGGATGGATCCGGCGCGAACAGGTCGGTGTCGGCGCCGATGTGGACGACGTGGACCCGGTCGCCGCGGACGCCGAGGTGGTCCGTGATCTCCTGGCGGGAGCTGCCGGAGACGGTGAGGACCGAGGGCAGCCGGCGGGCGACGCGCTTCTGCATGCGGGTGAAGGCGTACCAGCGGCGCACCGAGTAGCGGCGCTGCCAGGTGCCGGCCGCGTCCAGTTCCAGCTGCCGGTCCACGGTGATCGGGTGGTGGATCGTGGTGACGAGCGGGGCGCCGATGTCGCCCAGCAGCCCGTAGCCCAGGGTCTGGTTGTCGTGGACGACGTCGAACTCGCCGCGGCGGGCGCGCAGATGGTGGCGGGCGCGGAGGGAGAAGGTCAGCGGCTCGGGGAAGCCGCCGGTCCACATGGTGGCGACCTCCAGGGCGTCGACCCAGTCCCGGTACTCGTCCCGCTTCGGGGTGCGGAAGGGGTCGGGCTGGCGGTACAGGTCGAGGCTGGGCAGTTCGGTGAGGGTGAGCCGGGGGTAGCCCTCGTCCAGCACCGGGTACGGCTGGGAGCCGATGACCTCGACCCGGTGTCCGAGGCGGGCCAGCTCGCGCGAGAGGTGCCGTACGTAGACGCCCTGTCCCCCGCAGAACGGGTTCCCCTTGTAGGTGAGGAGCGCGATGTCGAGCGGTCGCTCCCCGTCGGCAGCGGGTTCCTGGTCGGCACCCGCTTGACGGGCCTCAGCGGTCACTCCGTGCCCCCTTCTGCCTGCACTGTCCCGCGACATTACGACGGGACGCTAATCTAGAACAAGTTACAGACTTGATCGTTCAGGAGGCTCTGAATCTACCGGCAGGTAAGGGCGCTGTGAGCAGTGGATCAGGTGATTCACGCCACGACGCGCGACCCCGCCGCGCCGACCGGTCACGAGCCCTTGCGGACGCCCTCACCGACTGTCACGGAACGGTGCCCATGCCTGCGGAAGCCAGCACCCCGCGCCCCGCCTCGCCACCCCTCACCGAGCGGCAGGAGGCCCGACGCCGCCGGATCCTGCACGCCAGCGCCCAGCTGGCCGGCCGGGGCGGGTTCGACGCGGTGCAGATGCGGGAGGTCGCCGAGTCCTCGCAGGTGGCGCTCGGCACGCTCTACCGCTACTTCCCGTCCAAGGTGCATTTGCTGGTCGCCACCATGCAGGACCAGCTGGAGCACATGCACGGCACGCTGCGCAAGAAGCCGCCCGCGGGCGCCACCGCCGCCGAGCGCGTCGCGGAGACCCTGATGCGCGCCTTCCGCGCCCTCCAGCGGGAGCCGCACCTGGCCGACGCGATGGTCCGCGCCCTGACCTTCGCCGACCGCAGCGTCTCGCCCGAGGTCGACCAGGTCTCCCGCCAGACCACCGCGATCATCCTGGACGCCATGGGCCTGGAGGACCCCACCCCCGCGCAGCTCTCCGCGGTCCGGGTCATCGAGCACACCTGGCACTCGGCCCTCATCACCTGGCTGTCCGGCCGCGCGTCCATCGCCCAGGTGAAGATCGACATAGAGACGGTGTGCCGGCTGATCGACCTGACGGAGCCGGCCCCGCGCACCTGAGCGGGCAACGAGAAACCTACGAGACGGGTTCCCTTCGCCGGTATGACCCGGATCAGGTGATGGGGGTCGTCGTCCGGCCCGACTGCTGCCTTTCGACCTCTCAGCCCCACCGTCGCTGTCGGCCCGGGCGGGATGCCTGTGCGCCTCGCCTGAGTCGGCTACTCCGGTTGGACTCCCTCACTCGCCTCGTAGGCGACTTCCAGCATAAAACGGATGGAGCGGGATGGAACCTCCCAATTCCTACCGTTCTCCACCATTTGCCACCTCATCCGCCCACTCGGCCGACCGGCTCCATGCCGTCCCCCGGAGCCTGGCCCCACGCGACCCTTCCCAGGCCCCCCGAGCGCATGGTCCTCACCCGGCGATCCGGTCACGGCGGCCCCGCACCCGGACCTCCCGCCGGCAGGGGACGCGGCGCGACGGGGTCGGCGCGGACCGCGGCCGTCTCGTACGGCGGGCCCGGCGACCCCGGCCGGCCCGCGATCCGCGCTGCGCCGGCCAGACGCCCGGCGGACCGGGCCGGCGCACCGCCGACCGCGCACCGCGCCGCGTACCCCGGCACCCCCTCGGCCGCCTCCTCCGCCCGGCCAGGTACGGGCGGCCCCAGTCGGGCGGGTCCGGGGCGCCGGAGAGCACCGGACGGGCCGCGGCGATCCGCGTCGGCGGGAACTCGCCGCGGGTGTCCGGGCAGGCCGGGGCATGGACGCCCGCGCCCTCCCCGAGGACGGGGCGGGCACGGAACGCCCCGGGTGCCGCTCCCCCATAGGCGGCACCCGAGGCGGGTCGGGATCTTGCTCTCCGTGCAGTGATCCTCACCCACCGCGCCCTCAACTGTCAACGATTGCTGCGCTCTTCGGCAGGGAGCGTTGTCACGTCTGGTCGCCGCACGGGCGAGCGGGTAGCCTCGCGGCAAGCCACCGAATGGACGCACGCCCAGGGGGGACTCGGTGAGTGACGCCTACGCCGCGCTGGCCGACGTCCTGGACCGGCTCGGCGAGCTGACCGGCAGGCCCGGCCGGCTGCCGGAGGCTCTCGACGTGGCCGGCCTGTCCTACCGCACCGGCGTCCCCGTGGGTGTCGTCGTCGACCTGCTCTCCGGCGGCCGGGCCACGGAGACCTCCCTGGCCGAACGCGTCCGCCGGCGGCTGGACTTCATCCGGGAGACCCGGCGCCGGCCGGACGGCAAGCGGTACTCCCTGGACGAGCTGGCCAGGATCGCCGGGACCAGCAGGCAGTGGCTGAGCGAGTGGCGCAAGAGCGGGATGCCGAGCCTCGAACACGCCGACCGGCTGCGCCGGTTCTTCGGTCTGCCGGCGGGCTTCTTCACGGCCGACGAGCCGGAGGCGCTGCACGAGGCCCTGCAACCGGTGCTCCAGAGCCTGGAGGCCGAGGCGGACCCGCTGCTGCGGCTGCGCGAGAGCGGTCTGATCCGGCTGGCCGCCCGGGCCCCGCAGATGAACGCCCGGCAGCTCGCCACCCTGGCCGACCTGGCCGAGATGATCGTCGCGTCGGAGCGGGCGGGTGACACCGGGCGTGACTGACGAGTCGGCCGCCGTGACGTCCGCGCGGTCACCGGCGCCCGGAAGCCGGCCGAAGTCCCCGCGCAGCGCCCGCTCGCCGAAGCGCTTCCTGGACCGGCTGGTGCGGGACACCGTCGGCACCCTCGCGCGGCCGGCCGGCCCGGAGGCGTTCCTGCACGCGCTGTGCGCCACCCTCAGCCCTCGGCTGGACCGCCCGGTCCGGCTGCGGTTCACCGCCTTCCCGCCGGATCTGGACATCTCCGGGATCACCCTCGCCCGGGACGAGGACTACATCGTCGTGGTCGAGCAACGGGCGCCGGACCCGCACAAGTTCGTCATCACCGGGCACGAGATCGGCCACATCCACTACGGCACGCTGGACGTGCACTACCCGGCCGGACTGCCCGCCGCCGCCCGCCGGCTGCTCGCCCGCGCCGAGGAGGACATCCCCTGGGACCGGGTGGTCGCCCTGGCCACCCGGTCGCCCGCCGCCGCGGCGGCGGCGGCCGAGTGGGAGGCCGAGGAGTGCGGGCTGCGCCTCGCGGCGAAGTTCTCCAAGGTCGTCGGGCCGGGCGCGGCCGGCCGGACCACCCAGGACACCCTCACCGGCCGGCTGTCCTCCTCGCTGGGCAACATCGGCGGACCCTGATGCGCTGGGACATCGCCGGTTCCCTCGCGGCCTACGCCGTCCCGGCCGTACTGCTCGCCGTGGCCTTCGTGATCAAAGTGCCGTTGCTGCGGCGTGCCTGGCAGGACCCGATCCTGCGGGCCACCGCGCTGCTGCTCGGCGTCGGCGCCGTCGTCTTCGGCTCGCTGCCGCCGACGGCCCTGCACCGCATCAACGTCCTGTCCGGCATCCCCAACTTCGCCGCCCTGTGGGTGTACTCGCTGCTGACGGTCTACTGCGGCGCCTGCCTGTGGCTCATCATCACCTGGCGTGAGCCGCCGTCCGCCGCGCGCCGCCGGCGCACCCGTCTGGTCCGCAGGGCGTACGCCGCCGTCATCGTCGGCCTGTGGACGACGTTCCTGCTCGGCGACCACCGCGTGGAGCGGCTGCGCGACCTGGACACCTACTACGCCGACACGCCGTGGATGCGCGAGTTCGTGCTGCTCTACCTCGTCGCCCACCTGGTGTCCGCGCTGGTCGCGGCCCGTCTGCTGTGGAGCTGGTACCGGGAGGTCGAGGAGACCTGGCTGCGCCGCGCGGTGATCTTCCTCCAGGAGGCCTACGCCCTCGGGCTGGTCTTCGACCTCGCCAAGCTCGCGGCGATCGGCGCGCGGTGGAACGGCCGGGACTGGGACTGGCTGTCGACGTACGTCGCGCCGCCGTTCGCCATCGTCGAGGCCGCGCTGGTGGCCGTGGCCTTCATCGTCGGCCAGGCCGGTCCGCTGGTGGCGGAGCGGCGGCGGCTGGTCCGCGCCCACCGGCGACTGAAACCGCTGTGGCAGACCATGGTGACCGTCGCCGCGCCCACCGCGCCCGCGACCGGCCGGGTCAGCGGTGCCGCCCTGAGGCTGGAGTTGCGCCGGGCCGCCATCAACGACGGCCTGCTCAAGCTGGCCCCGCACCTGAGCCGGGACCGGCGGGAGCGGACACGGCACGCGGCGACGGCGGCCGGCTACCCGGAGTCCGCGGCGCGGGGCATCGCGGCGGCGGTGGACATCCGGGTCGCGGCACGGGCCCTGCACGCGCCCGGGGACCGGGCCCGCGCGCTGCCCGCGGCCGGCCACCCCGGCTCCGGCTGCCTCCCGGAGGAGGAGCTGGAGTGCGTGGCGTACGCCCTGCGGTGCCACACGGCGGCCGTCGACCGGTTCGGCCGGCAGGCCGTCGCGGCGGAAGGTCCCGCCTGACCCGGCCCGGCACGGCGGGACCGGCGCCCGTCACACCGCCACGTACGCCACGGGTTCGCTGCCCGCCACCGGCTCCGCCCGCCCCAGCTTCACCAGCCGGCGCAGGTGGGACTCGGCCTCCGAGACGGCGATGGTGCGGGAGCCGTGGGGGATCTCCGCCCAGGGGCGGTTCCACTCCATGCGCGTGGCGAGCTGCCAGGGGGTCAGCGGCTCGGCGAGCAGGGCGAGGAGGCGGGCCAGCCGGCCGTCGTGGTGGCCGAGCAGTGGGGACGCCCGAGGAGTGGAACACCGGGGCGGGTGAACTCCCCCCGCCCAGCTCTGGATCACCGCGTCGGTGCGTGACCCGACGGCCCCCCGCCACGCGGGCGGCGCGACCGTGCCGCCGTACGCCCCCGGCCCGGCCGCCCGGTGAGACCCCGGTCACCGCTCCCGTGTGCCCACGGCCACCCCACGGCGCGCGCGGGGCGGCCGGTAAGGTGGCGGGGTCGTCAGCACACCCGTACGGGGGGAAGCCGGTGCAATTCCGGCGCCGACCCTTCCCCGGTTCCTCGGCATCGCGCCCGAACAGGGGCTGCCCCGGTCCGTGAACCGCCGAGAACGGTGAGCCGGAACGCCCCGGGCGGGACGTTGACCGACTCCCGTGCGTCGGCGGCCCGCCGCGCACGGCACCGTCGAGGTTCACGGAGCCGGGCCGCCCGGGGGGTCACCCGCGCGCTGCCCGGCTCCCCGCAGGAGAGGCAGTCGCCGACCATGAACGTCCGCCGCAGCGCCGCGGCTCTCGCCGCCGTAGGCGTGCTGGCCGCCGCAGCGCCCGCCACGGCCGCCGACCCGTCCCCGTCCCCGTCCCCGAAGACGACGGCCCCGGCCGGGCTCTACGGCAAGGCCGATCCGACGTACGACGGCGTGTGGCGGCAGTCGCTCACGCTGATCGCGCAGCGGACGCTCGGCTACCGGCCGGCCGCCGCGGCCGTGGACTGGCTCACCGGGCAGCAGTGCGCGGACGGCGCCTTCGCCGCCTTCCGAGCCGCCCCCGGCAAGCCGTGCGACGACACGGTCAAGGCCGACACCAACAGCACCGCCGCCGCCGTCCAGGCGCTGGCCGCGACCGGCGGGCACGGCGGCGCCGTGGAGAAGGCCGTGAACTGGCTGAAGTCCGTGCAGCAAGCGGACGGCGGCTGGAGCTACTACGCGGCCGGACCCAGCGACACCAACTCCACCTCCGTCGTCATCGGCGCGCTCGCCGCGGCCGGCACCGACCCGGCGGACGTGCGCAAGTCCGGCAAGTCCCCCTACGACGCGCTGCCCGCCTGGTCCATCCCCTGCGACCAGGAGGGCGGCGGCGCCCTCGCCTACCAGCCGGACAAGAAGGGCGAGCTGGTCGCCAACGCGGACGCCACGGCGGCCGGTCTGCTGGGCGCGCTCGGCAAGGGCCTCGCCGCCGGGGCGGGCAAGGCCCCGGCCGACGACGCCTGCGTCAAGGCCGGGCACCCCACCCGGGAGCAGGTGGCCGGCAACGCCGGCGCCTACCTGGCGGCGGCCGTCGCGAAGACCGGTCACCTCCGGTCGGCCCTGCCGGGAGCCACGGACCAGCCCGACTTCGGCAACACCGCGGACGCCGTCGTCGCGCTCGCCGCGAACGGCCGGACCGGACCGGCCCGGAAGGCGTACGCCTGGCTGGAGAAGAACGCCGGCCCGTGGGCGCGGCAGAGCGGCCCGGCCGCGTACGCCCAGCTGATCCTCGCCGCGCACGCCCTCGGCAAGCAGCCGGGCGACTTCGGCGGCACCAGCCTGGTCAGCGCCCTCAACGCGCAGGGACCGGCCCCGCGGATGGACTCCGGCGCGCACGAGTCCGCGCCGGACGCGGCCGAGGGCGAAGACTCCAAGGCAGGCGTCTGGTGGATCGTCGGCATCGGTCTCGTCGCCGGCATCGGCATCGGCTTCCTGCTCAGCGGCCGGAAGAAGCGGCAGCCGTGACCGCCGTCCGCCGTGCCGTGCCGGTGCTGGTCGCCGCGCTGCTGCTCCTCGGCACCGCCGGACGGGCCGGCGCCACCGGTTACCGGTACTGGTCCTTCTGGGAGCGCACCGGCGGCCACTGGACGTACGCCACCCAGGGGCCGGCGTCCGCCCGCCCCGACGACGGCACGGTGCAGGGGTTCCGGTTCGCGGTGAGCGCGGACTCCGCGGACGCGGCCCGGCCGCGCGGTGCGGCGGACTTCGGCAGGATCTGCGCGGACACGCCCGCGAAGTCCGGGACCAAGCGGGTGGCCCTGGTGCTCGACTTCGGCACGGCCGCCGACGCGCCGTCCGGCGAGGCGCCGCCGCGGGGCCGCACGGCGTGCGCGCGCGTGCCCCGGGACGCGTCGGCCGCGGAGGCGCTGGCCGCCGTGGCCGAACCGCTGCGCTACGACTCGAACGCCCTGCTGTGCGCGATCTCCGGCTATCCGCACCAGGGGTGCGGGGAACAGGTCTCCTCGGCGGAGAGGACGGAGAACGCGAAGAACACGGAGAACACGGAGAACGCCGGGAACCCCGGGAACGCCGAAGAGACCGGTGACGGCGGTCCCTCGCTGGGGCTGCCGGTCGGCGCCGCGGTGGTCGTCCTGCTGGCGGGCGCGGCGGTGTGGCGGGCCAGGCGGCGGCGCGATGCGTCCGGGTGAGTACGGCCGGCCGGCCGGTGGCGCGCTGGGCGAGGCGGAGCGCGGGGCGTCGTACGGCGGCGGGTCCGCCGTGGCCGGCCGCGCGGTCCCCCGC
>NZ_JOCB01000052.1 GCF_000718775.1 Streptomyces sp. NRRL S-31 | reverse complement strand
TGCTCCAACCGGAGCGGATCGGTGTCCACCTCTCCGAGGAGTTCCAGCTCCACCCCGAACAGTCCACCGACGCCATCGTGATCCACCACCCCGAAGCCAAGTACTTCAACGCACGATGAAGCGTGTCCCACACGGCGCGCTGATCGGATAAGTCGTACACTGGTCGGTCCACCGCAGGCCGGTTCCCCAGCCGGGGAGCCGGCCTGGTCGTCCCTCAAGGAGGTGCGCCGGATGACCAGCACGGTCCCCGCGCCGGAAACCCGTACGGCCGAAGACTCCGCCCTCCAGGCGGTGCTCCTGGACATGGACGGCACCCTGGTGGACACCGAAGGGTTCTGGTGGGACGTCGAGACGGAGGTGTTCGCCTCCCTCGGACACGTCCTGGACGAGACCTGGCGCCACGTCGTCGTCGGCGGCCCCATGACCCGCAGCGCCGGCTTCCTCATCGAGGCGACCGGCGCCGACATCACCCTCGCGGAACTCACCGTGCTGCTCAACGAGGGCTTCGAGGACCGCATCGGCCGGACCCTGCCGCTGATGCCGGGCGCCGCCCGGCTGCTCGCCGAGCTGTCCGAGTACGAGATCCCCACCGCCCTCGTCTCCGCCTCCCACCGGCGCATCATCGACCGTGTCCTGACCGTGCTCGGTCCGCACCACTTCGCCCTCTCGATCGCCGGCGACGAGGTCTCCCGCACCAAGCCCTTCCCGGACCCCTACCTGCTGGCCGCCGCCGGACTCGACGCCCGGCCGTCCCGATGCGCGGTCATCGAGGACACCGCGACCGGGGTCGCCGCGGCCGAGGCCGCGGGCTGCCGGGTGATCGCCGTTCCCTCCGTCGCGCCCATCGGCCCGGCCGCGGGACGCACCGTCGTCTCCTCCCTGGAAGAGGTCGACCTGGCATTTCTGCGGGGTCTGATGACGGAAATGCGCTAGTCGTTCACCCAGCGTGGGAGCCGCATTGGCCGCGCTGGACATATTTGCGGGGGAAGTACACCGGGGGGGAATTCCGGGGCGGCCGCCCGGCCTATTGGGCTGACCGGCCACACAGTACGAATGTGACGTTCCCCACTGTCATGGGGCTCGACAATGGTGGCCGGCTGTGCTGACCGTCTCGGAGTGGCTCGTTTCGCCGGAACCTTGTGTCCTGATTGATGGGAAGCTGCACTAATCCTGCCGCTGTCGGGTTTTCGGTCTGTCCGCGCCCGGTTCCACTGCGTGATGGGGGGTCAACTCGCGCGGCTGTGAGCCCCCGTGCGGGTGCGGACTAATCTCATCGCGAGAACATCGCCGAGAACCCCCGTGATCCGACTCGCCACCCATGCACGTTGGATACAGGGACCCGAACAGCTCTGGAGAAACTCCCGCATGAACCGCAAGACTTTGGTGCTGCCGGCGGTGGCCGGCCTGCTCACCCCGGTTCTCGCCGCGTGCGGCGGATCCGACAGCGGGAGCAAGAGCGGTGACGCCATCGTCGTCGGGACCACGGACCAGTTCACGGCCACCAAGGAGGCCCCGGCGCCCCTCGATCCGGCCTACACCTACGACACCAACGCCTGGAACCTTCTCCGCCCGACGGTGCAGACCCTGATGGTGGTGCCCAAGGGCGAGGGCAGCCCGGTGCCGGAGGCCGCCGAGAGCTGCGGGTTCACCGACAGTGGCAGTGAGCGCTACGCCTGCAAGCTGCGCGAGGGCCTCAAGTTCGCCAACGGTGACAAGGTCACGGCGGCGGACGTCAAGTACTCCATCGAGCGTGCCCTGGACATCAAGGCCGACACGGGTGTCGCCACCCTGCTGAACACCATCGACACCATCGAGACGCAGGGCGACCGGGAGGTCGTCTTCCATCTCAAGACGGCCGACGCCACCTTCCCGTACAAGCTGTCCACCCCGGTGGCGGGCATCCTCGACCCCTCGGACTACGCCAAGGGCAAGGTGCGCGACGGCTTCCAGGTCGACGGTTCCGGTCCCTACACCTTCAAGGCGAACGTCAAGGACAACTCGCTCGTCAGTGTCACCTTCACCAAGAACCCCCTGTACAAGGGCAGCCTAACGGTGAACAACGACAAGGTCGAGATGCGCACCTTCGCCGACGCCGATGCCATGGGCGCGGCGATCGACAAGGGCGACATCGACGTGATGACCCGGACCATGTCGCCCGCGCAGATCCAGAAGCTGGACGCGGGCACCGACGACAACGTCGACCTGGTCGACATGCCGGGCCTGGAAATCCGCTACCTGGCCTTCAACACCAACGCCCCCAGCGTCAAGTCCAAGGCCGTACGCCAGGCCATGGCCCAGATCATCGACCGCGGCGAGCTGGTCTCCAAGGTCTACGGCACCCAGGCCGAGCCGCTGTACTCGCTGGTCCCCGCCACGGTCACCGGCCACTCCAACTCGTTCTTCAACAAGTACGGCAACCCCAGCGTCGACAAGGCCAAGTCGCTGCTCGCCAAGGCCGGCATCACCACCCCGGTGAAGCTGACCCTGCACTACACCGCCGACCACTACGGCTCGGCCACCAAGCAGGAGTTCGAGGTCCTGCGCAAGCAGCTCAACGACAGCGGTCTGTTCGACGCCTCCATCCAGGGCCACCCCTGGGTGACCTTCCGGCCCGCCGAGCAGAAGGGCGAGTACGACGTCTTCGGCATGGGCTGGTTCCCCGACTTCCCGGACGCCGACAACTTCCTCGCGCCCTTCCTCGACAAGGAGAACATCCTCGGCCTGCCGTACAACAACGGCACCGTCCAGCGCTCGCTGATCCCGGAGTCCCGCCGTGAGGCCGACCGGCTCGGCGCGTCCAAGAGCCTGACCGAGATGCAGGACATCGTCGCCGACGACGTGCCGATCCTGCCGCTGTGGCAGGGCAAGCAGTACGTCGCCGCGCGGGGAGACATCACGGGCGTGGCCTACGCCATCAACTCCTCCTCCGTGCTCCAGCTGTGGGAGCTGGGCCGCGGTGTGAGCGGCTGACGCCGCTCGACGACCGGATACGGCGAGGGCGCCCTCCCTTGTGGGGGGGGGCGCCCTCGCCGTATCCGGTCCGCGCCGTCACACGGTCCGCGCCGCCGCCGGTCACTGCGCGCCGGGGCGCACCAGACCGCTCTCGTACGCGTACACCGCCGCCTGCACCCGGTCCCGCAGCCCCAGCTTGGTGAGCACGTGCCCCACGTGCGTCTTCACCGTGGTCTCGCTGACGAACAGGTCGGCCGCGATCTCGGCGTTGGACAGTCCGCGCGCCACCAGCTTCAGCACCTCCACCTCACGGTCGGTGAGGGTGTGCAGGGTGTCCGGAGCCGGCTCCTCGCCGGACGGCAGGTGCGTGGCGTACTTGTCCAGCAGACGCCGGGTGATGCTGGGCGCGAGCATGGCCTCGCCGGCCCCCACGACGCGGATCGCCTGCACCAGCTCGTTGGCGGGCGCGTCCTTCAGCAGGAAGCCGCTGGCCCCGGCGCGCAGCGCCTCCACCACGTACTCGTCCAGGTCGAAGGTGGTCAGCACCAGCACCTTGGCCGGACCGTCCCGCCCGGGTCCGGTGATCTGCCGGGTGGCCTCCACACCGTCCATCCGCGGCATCCGGATGTCCATGAGCACGACATCCGGCTGGAGCGCGCGCACCTGGTCGAGGGCCTGGAGACCGTCACCGGCCTCGCCGACGACCGCGATGTCCTGCTCGGCCTCCAGGATCATCCGGAAACCCGTACGCAGCAGGGGCTGGTCGTCGACCAGTAGGACGCGGATGGCCACGTGACACTCCTTCGCTAGTCCGGCCCCATTCTGCCCTGGGCGGTCCGGCCGCCCTACACCGTCCCGGGCCCGGGCGTCCGCACCGGCAGCGGGTAGGGCGGGGGAGTGCCGCCGAACTCCGGGCAGTGCGCCTGGTGGTCGCACCAGCCGCACAGCCTGGTCGGCCGGGGGCGCCAGTCCCCGGTCTCGGTGGCCTGCTCGATGGCCTGCCACAGCGCGTGCAGCTTGCGCTCCACCCGCTCCAGGTCGGCGAGGACCGGGTCGTACGTCAGCACGTCCCCGCTGCCCAGGTAGACGAGCTGGAGCCGGCGCGGCACGACCCGCTTCAGCCGCCAGACGACCAGGGCGTAGAACTTCATCTGGAACAGCGCGCCCTCGGCGTACTCGGGGCGCGGGGCCTTGCCCGTCTTGTAGTCGACGATGCGCACCTCGCCGGTCGGCGCCACGTCCACCCGGTCGATGATCCCGCGCAGCCGCAGCCCCGACTCCAGCTCGGCCTCCACGAACAGCTCCCGCTCGGCCGGCTCCAGTCGCGTCGGGTCCTCCAGCGTGAACCAGCGCTCCACCAGCCGCTCCGCCTCGGCGAGCCAGCCGGCCAGCCGCTCGCCGTCCGGATCGTCGGCGAACAGCTCGGTCACCTCCGGGCGGCTCTCCCGCAGCCGGTCCCACTGCCCCGGGATCAGCGCCTTCGCCCGCGGCGCGGTCCGCTCCCCGGCGGGCGCGTCGAACAGCCGCTCCAGCACGGCGTGCACCAGCGTGCCGCGCGTCGCCGCCGCGCTCGGCTTCTCCGGCAGCCGGTCGATCACCCGGAACCGGTACAGCAGCGGGCACTGCATGAAGTCGCCGGCCCGGGACGGCGACAGCGAGGCCGGTGCGACCGCGGTCCGGCCGCCGGCCGGCTCCGCCACGGGCACCGCGGGCACCGCGGGCGCCACGGGCACCGCGGGGTCCGGCTGCGGCCGCGGGCCCGGGGCGGCCGGTGCCGTCCGCTCGGCGTCGCCCGGCCGGGCCGCCGCCTCGTCGATGCTGCTGTCCATGCCCCAGACCATACGGCCCACCACTGACAGCGCCCCAGCCGCCGGCCGCGTCCGCCGGGCGTCCCCGGGGCGAACACAAGGGGTGCCGGGGCGGAACGTGTCACCACCGCCGCATACCATCGACCAGAGACCCTTCCGTCCGGTAGGTGCGGAAGACGCTTCGAACGAGGGGACACCGTGGACGTGAGCGGCGGAAGCGGGCAGCCGCGGTCCGGCAACGACGAGCCGGCCGTGCACTCCGCGGACCCTGCGGCCCCGGCGACGGGACCCGCCGACCACCGTGGCGCCGAGCCGGACCCCGCGGCACCCCGTCGACCGCTCCCTCCCACGTCGGACTCCGGGCGCTCCCGGCACTCCGGGCACCCCGGGGACGACGACGAGACCGAGAACAGGACGGAAGCCGGGGAGGAGCCCGCCGACGACGGGGAGTCCGGCACGGACCGCACCCCCACCGGAGCCGGCGAGGCCCGCGCACCCCGTACGCCGGACCCGGCCGACCACCCCGCCGACCCGGCCCACCGGACCCCCGGCGCCGACCACGAGCACCGTTCCCTCGCCCACTCCGGCATCGCCAAGGGCCGGCCGCCGCGCTCCAAGGAGGCCGGGCCCGGCGGCGGCATCCTCATGGGCCGCCCCTTCGGCGTGCCCGTCTACGTCGCGCCGAGCTGGTTCCTCGTCGCCGCCCTGATCACCTGGGTCTTCGGCGGACAGCTCGACCGCGTGCTGCCCGAGCTGGGCGCCGCCCGCTACCTGGTCTCCCTCTTCTTCGCCGTCGCCTTCTACGCCTCCGTCCTGGTCCACGAGCTGGCCCACACGATCGCCGCGATCCGCTTCAAGCTGCCGGTCCGCCGCATCCAGCTCCAGTTCTTCGGCGGCGTCTCGGAGATCGAGAAGGAGGCCGAGACCCCGGGCCGCGAGTTCGTGCTGGCCTTCGTCGGCCCGCTGCTCTCCCTCGTGCTGGCCGGCCTGTTCTACCTCGCCATGCAGCCCGTCGAACCCGGCACCGTGCCCGGCGTCCTGCTCGCCGGGCTGATGATCTCCAACCTCATCGTGGCGATCTTCAACCTCCTGCCCGGCCTCCCCCTCGACGGCGGCCGCATGCTCCGCGCCGTCGTCTGGAAAATCACCGGCAAGCCGATGAGCGGCACCGTCGCCGCGGCCTGGGTCGGCCGCGCCCTCGCCGTCAGCGTCCTGGTCGGGCTGCCGCTGCTCAACTCCTCCGGCGCCCTGGGCGGCGGCAGCGAGGACGTGGGCGGCATGGACACCGTCTTCGACGCGCTGCTCGCCGCCATCCTCGCCGCGATCATCTGGACCGGCGCCGGCAACAGCCTGCGCATGGCCCGGCTCCGCGAACACCTCCCCGAGCTGCGCGCCCGGGCGCTCACCCGGCGGGCCGTCCCGGTGCAGGGCGACACCCCGCTCTCCGAGGCGCTGCGCCGCGCCAACGCCGCCGGAGCCCGCGCCCTGGTCGTGGTGGACGTCGACGGCAACCCGCTCTCGCTCGTCCGGGAGGCGGCCATCGTCGGCGTACCCGAGCACCGCCGCCCCTGGGTGGCGGTCAGCGGGCTCGCCCAGGAGCTGACCGACGGCATGCGGGTCTCGGCCGAGCTGGCCGGGGAGGACCTGCTGGACGCGCTCCGGGCCACCCCGGCCACCGAGTACCTGGTGGTCGAGGAGACCGGCGAGATCTACGGCGTGCTGTCGGCCGCGGACGTCGAGCGGGCCTTCGTCAAGGCCATGGCACGACCGGCCTGACGCACCCCGGAGGCCGGAGCACCCCCTCGCACCTCGTGGCCGAGCCCCCGGCGGGGAACCGGTAGGCTGGTCACATGTCCGAACCGACCGGTGCCGCCCGCAGGCGCGGGCCCTTCAAGGTCGGGGACCAGGTACAGCTGACCGACCCCAAGGGTCGCCACTACACGTTCACGCTCGAAGCCGGGAAGAACTTCCACACCCACAAGGGTTCCTTCCCGCACGACGAACTGATCGGCGCTCCCGAGGGCAGCGTTGTCCGGACCACCGGCAACGTGGCCTACCTCGCGCTGCGCCCCCTGCTCCCCGACTACGTCCTGTCCATGCCCCGCGGGGCAGCCGTCGTATACCCCAAGGACGCGGGGCAGATCCTCGCCTTCGCCGACATCTTCCCCGGCGCCCGCGTCGTGGAGGCCGGTGTCGGCTCCGGTTCGCTCAGCAGCTTCCTGCTGCGGGCCATCGGCGACCAGGGCATGCTGCACTCCTACGAGCGCCGCGAGGACTTCGCCGAGATCGCGAAGCAGAACGTGGAGCGCTACTTCGGCGGTCCGCACCCCGCCTGGCAGCTCACCGTCGGTGACCTCCAGGACAACCTGTCCGACACCGACGTCGACCGTGTCATCCTCGACATGCTCGCCCCCTGGGAGTGCCTGGAGGCCGTCTCCAAGGCGCTGGTCCCGGGCGGCATCCTCTGCTGCTACGTGGCCACCACCACCCAGCTCGCCCGGACCGTGGAGTCCATCCGGGAGATCGGCTCCTTCAACGAGCCGACCGCCTGGGAGACCATGATCCGCAACTGGCACATCGAGGGCCTGGCCGTCCGCCCGGACCACCGGATGATCGGCCACACCGGCTTCCTGCTCACCGCCCGCCGCCTCGCGGACGGCGTCGAGCCGCCCATGCGCCGCCGCCGCCCCGCCAAGGGCGCCTACGGCGAGGACTACGCCGGACCGAACGCCGACGGCGGCGCCGGCCGCTGAGCGGCCGCCACGCGCGCGTGCGTCAACGCGAGGGCGCCGTGGCCGAGTTCCCCGCCGACGACGGGAACCCGGCCACGGCGCCCGTCCGTTGACGCGGTAGTCCTACCGGTGCCGGTCGCGCCACCGGTACCGCTGCCGTGTTCGGCGCCGGGAGCGCGACCGGAGCCGCCATCGACAGCGGCACCTGTTCCGTGCGCGCCCATCGCCTGCGGGAATCCCGGACCCCGCCGTTCCCCCGCACTGTGACGTATGGCACGATGCAGGCCATCCCACCGGCACAGCCCTCACAGGAGACACTCCTCGTGCAGCAATCAGCCGTCCCGGAACTCGCCCACGCCCAGGCCCGGCCCGTGCACTGGGTCGCCACCGCGGCGGCCGTCGCCGGCGTCGTGGCCCTCTCCTCCGTCGTCCAGCCCGGATCGGCCACGGCCGCCCAGTCCGCCCCCGGTCCGGCCGGCCGGCCCGCCCCCGCGGCCGCCGCACCGCCGAGCACGGCCGGTGTGGCCTTCCCCCTGGAGTGCGGTCCGGTGAAGGCGATCGTCGTCAAGAAGGCCACCGGGGACCTGGACGGCGACGGCAGGCCGGAAACCGTCGCGGTGGTCCACTGCGACGCCCCCATGGGCACCCCGCCCGACGGCGTCTACGTCCTCACCCGCCCCGCCGGCGGCGGCGCGCCGCGCGTGGTGGCCACCCTGGTCCGGCCCGCGGAGCGGCTCACGGTCACCGCCTTCGGCGTCCGCGCCGGTACCGTCTCCGCCACGCTGCTCGGCTACTCCTCGGACGCCGTGCCCAGTTGCTGCCCCGACGTGAAGACCCCGGCCGCGTGGCGGTGGAAGGGCGACGCCTTCCTCCGCTCCACGCCGGCCGGGGCCCACAGCGTCTGAACCGGGCTCACTCGGCCTCGGGCCCGTACACCTCCACCTTGTCCGAAACGCGGCGGACGTGGATGCACTCGCCGGGACACTCCTTCGCCGAGTCCACCACGTCCGTCAGCAGCGGCAACGGCACCGGCGTGGTCGCCCCCGGGGCCTGGAGCAGTTCGTCGTCCGCGCCCTTCACATAGGCCAGCCCGTCGATGTCCAGCTCGAACACCTCCGGGGCGTACTGGGCGCAGATCCCGTCACCGGTACACAGGTCCTGGTCGATCCAGACCTCCAGTGCCTCGCCGCCCGGGGCCTCCTGCTGCACGGTCATCTCTCCTGCCGTCGGGTTCGCCGGGCGGGCCGGTGCCACGAGGGCCAGCCGGGCACGCGCCAGCGGTTGTTGAACACCCCCGACCCTACCTCCGCCCGGTTCACGGCCGGGTGGCACCGGTGCGGGGTTTCCGGCGCCGCCCGCTCGGGTACCAGCGCCGGACCGGGAGAGGGAGGCCCCGGCGGCCGGGCCGATCACTTCAGGCCGCCACGACGGTGACACCGTCCGCCCGTTCCGTCGCTCTGCGTGATGATCGTACGAGCGCCATGTGTGCTGCCCGCGCACGGGCCGATCGGCCCGGACCGGACAACTCCGGCCAGCCACGAAGGGTTTTGAGCACGCCATGCATGGAACAAGCTGCTTTCCCCTCACGTTGAGTGGGTATCCCCTCCGTGCGAGGGGGTGTGCGGCGGGTGACCGACGACACACCTTGACAGTCTTTGTGATCTAGGGGTTTCAATCGACACCCACCCAGGTAGGGTCTGGAAGCGTCCAGCTCCCCTTGGAGGAGGTGAGGACCGTGGCAGCCCACGACGACGACATGAACCGCGGCATCCGCCCGGGACGCGGGTCCGACGACCCGGCCGAGCAGATCGCCTACCTTGAGCAGGAGATCGCCGTCCTGCGCCGCAAGCTCGCCGACTCTCCGCGCCACACGAGGATTCTCGAAGAGCGGATCGTCGAGCTACAGACCAATCTGGCCGGCGTCTCCGCGCAGAACGAGCGGCTGGCCAACACACTCCGCGAGGCCCGCGACCAGATCGTGGCCCTCAAGGAGGAGGTCGACCGGCTCGCCCAGCCGCCGGCCGGCTTCGGTGTCTTCCTACAGGCCAACGAGGACGGCACCGCCGACATCTTCACCGGCGGCCGCAAGCTCCGGGTGAACGTCAGCCCCAGCGTCGAACTCGACGACCTGCGGCGCGGCCAGGAGGTCATGCTCAACGAGGCGCTCAACGTGGTCGAGGCCATGGAGTACGAGAGCGTCGGCGACATCGTCACCCTCAAGGAGATCCTGGAGGACGGCGAGCGCGCCCTCGTGCTGGGGCACACCGACGAGGAGCGGGTGGTACGGCTCGCCGAGCCGCTGCTGGACGTCACCATCCGCCCCGGCGACGCGCTCCTGCTCGAACCCCGCTCGGGCTACGTCTACGAGGTCGTGCCCAAGAGCGAGGTCGAGGAACTGGTCCTCGAAGAGGTCCCCGACATCGGCTACGAGCAGATCGGCGGCCTCGGCAACCAGATCGAGGCCATCCGCGACGCGGTCGAGCTGCCGTACCTCTACCCGGACCTCTTCAAGGAGCACGAGCTGCGCCCGCCCAAGGGCGTCCTGCTCTACGGCCCGCCCGGCTGCGGCAAGACGCTCATCGCCAAGGCCGTCGCCAACTCGCTCGCCAAGAAGGTCGCCGAGGTCACCGGCCAGGCGGCGGGCAAGAGCTTCTTCCTGAACATCAAGGGTCCCGAGCTGCTCAACAAGTACGTCGGCGAGACCGAGCGGCAGATCCGCCTGGTCTTCCAGCGTGCGCGTGAGAAGGCCAGCGAGGGCACCCCCGTGATCGTCTTCTTCGACGAGATGGAGTCCCTGTTCCGCACCCGTGGCTCCGGCGTCAGCTCGGACGTGGAGAACACCATCGTCCCGCAGCTGCTCGCCGAGATCGACGGCGTGGAGGGCCTCCAGAACGTGGTCGTGATCGGCGCCTCCAACCGCGAGGACATGATCGACCCCGCCATCCTGCGCCCCGGCCGGCTCGACGTGAAGATCAAGATCGAGCGTCCGGACGCCGAGGCGGCCAAGGACATCTTCGGCAAGTACCTCACCGAGCGCCTGCCGCTGCACGCGGACGACCTCGACGAGCACGGCGGCGACAAGGCCACGACCGTCCAGAGCATGATCCAGACGGCGGTCGAGCACATGTACGCCGAATCCGAGGAGAACCGCTTCCTGGAGGTCACCTACGCCAATGGTGACAAGGAAGTCCTCTACTTCAAGGACTTCAACTCCGGCGCCATGATCGAGAACATCGTGGGCCGTGCCAAGAAGATGGCGATCAAGGATTTCCTGGAGAAGACCCAGAAGGGTCTGCGCGTCTCCCACCTGCTCCAGGCGTGTGTGGACGAGTTCAAGGAGAACGAGGACCTGCCCAACACCACGAACCCGGACGACTGGGCCCGGATCTCCGGAAAGAAGGGCGAGCGGATCGTGTACATCCGCACCCTGATCACCGGAAAGCAGGGCGCGGACACCGGACGCTCCATCGACACGGTGGCGAACACCGGTCAGTACCTGTAACGGCAGGGCGGCTGCGGGTGCCCTCGGCGGGTACCCGCAGCCGACTGTTTTTCAGGCCACGACCGGAGCAGTCAATGACGCAAATGATCTCCCCACCAGCGCAAAGGCGTTCTAGGCTCGTTTCTGCCGCCGAGTCGCGAGTTGCGGGGACGGGCACCGCACACGCACCGGAGCGCCGGCGGTATCTGAGTGGCGCCCACGACCGAGGGTGCCGCCGGGCAAGGAGGGCCGCATGACCGTACGGCGAGTAATGGGCATCGAGACGGAGTACGGGATCTCCGTCCCCGGCCACCCCAACGCCAATGCCATGCTCACCTCGTCCCAGATCGTCAACGCCTACGCGGCGGCGATGCACCGGGCCCGCCGGGCCCGCTGGGACTTCGAGGAGGAGAACCCGCTGCGGGACGCGCGAGGCTTCGACCTCGCCCGGGAGGCCGCCGACGCCAGCCAGCTCACCGATGAGGACATCGGCCTGGCCAATGTGATCCTCACCAACGGCGCGCGGCTCTACGTCGACCACGCCCACCCCGAATACAGCGCCCCCGAGGTCACCAATCCCCGCGACGCCGTCCTCTGGGACAAGGCCGGCGAACGGATCATGGCGGAGGCCGCCGAGCGGGCCGCGCAGCTGCCCGGAGCCCAGCCGATCCACCTCTACAAGAACAACACCGACAACAAGGGCGCCTCCTACGGCACGCACGAGAACTACCTGATGAAGCGCGAGACCCCGTTCTCGGACATCGTGCGCCACCTCACGCCCTTCTTCGTCTCCCGCCAGGTCTTCGCCGGAGCGGGCCGCGTCGGCATCGGTCAGGACGGGCACGAACACGGCTTCCAGCTCAGCCAGCGCGCGGACTACTTCGAGGTCGAGGTCGGCCTGGAGACCACGCTCAAGCGGCCGATCATCAACACGCGCGACGAGCCGCACGCGGACGCGGAGAAGTACCGCAGGCTGCACGTGATCATCGGCGACGCCAACCTTTCGGAGATCTCCACCTACCTCAAGCTGGGCACCACCGCGCTGGTCCTGTCCATGATCGAGGACGGCTTCATCGCCGTGGACCTCGCCGTGGACCAGCCCGTGCGCACCCTGCACCAGGTCTCGCACGACCCGTCGCTCAAGCGACTGGTCACCCTGCGCAGCGGTCGCACCCTCACCGCGGTGCAGCTACAGATGGAGTACTACGAGCTGTCGCGCAAGTACGTGGAGGAGCGCTTCGGCGCCGACGCCGACGACCAGACCAAGGACGTCCTCAGCCGCTGGGAGGACACCCTCACCCGGCTGGAGAACGACCCGATGAGCCTGGCCGGCGAGCTGGACTGGGTGGCCAAGCGGGAGCTGATGGAGGGCTACCGGCGCCGCGACGGCCTGGACTGGGACGCCGCCCGGCTGCACCTGGTCGACCTCCAGTACGCCGACGTGCGCGCCGAGAAGGGGCTTTACAACCGCCTGGCGGCCCGCGGGCGCATCAAGCGGCTCCTGGACGAGGCCGAGGTCGACAAGGCCCGCAGAAAGCCGCCGGAGGACACGCGCGCGTACTTCCGCGGACGCTGCCTGGAGCAGTACGCCGACGATGTCGCCGCGGCCAGCTGGGACTCGGTCATCTTCGACCTCCCGGGCCGCGACTCCCTCCAGCGCGTGCCAACCCTGGAACCGCTTCGCGGAACGCGAAATCACGTCAAGGAGCTGCTGGACCGCTGCCGCACGGCGGAAGACCTGGTCAGGGTCCTGTCCGGCGGATGAGCGGAGTCAGGGGGTACCCGGTTGCGACCGGGCGGGCGGGGTGGAAACCCCGCCGCCAGGGAATCATCGGAATGGCCCCCGTACGTTGCACCAACTGCGGGGCCGATGTCGGACCCGGCTTGTAGGGTCTGATCATCACCGATCGGCAGGCGAACTGAGCGGGGTGAGGGTTATGGCGACCAAGGACACCGGCGGCGGTCAGCAGAAGGCCACGCGGTCCACCGAGGAGGTCGAGGAGCAGGCGCAGGACGCGCAGGCGCAGGGCGACCTCAAGGAGCGGCACGAGAAGCTGTCCGACGACGTGGACTCCGTGCTGGACGAGATCGACGACGTCCTCGAGGAGAACGCGGAGGACTTCGTACGCTCCTTCGTGCAAAAGGGCGGGCAGTAAGCCGCTCGCGCCTTCGGATCAGTGGTTCGAGGGTGTGGGAGCCGTAGTGGCCGGAGAGCGGACGACGGAGCGCTGCTCGTGGCCGGAGGAGTCCGGGCCGCGAGCGGTCTTCGTCCTCGCTAGACGGCCGCCGCAGGGCATGTGGATCACCGCCACCAGCCGGGTAAGGTCCGTGGCATACCGTGCTACAACCGCACTCCGGCCTCCGGCGAGCGGGGGAGTCCTGTCCCCGGCTCGCCCGCCGGACTGCCGCTACGTGGAAGGAAACCCGTGGAAGCCAATACCCGTGGCACCGGGCGTCTACCAGCTGCCTTCCTGACGCCAGGATCCTCTTCGTTCATGGACTTCCTCTCCGGGCACCAGCCGGAGCTGCTGCCCGGCAACCGGCAGCTGCCGCCCGCCAAGGGCGTCATCGAGGCGCCGCACGGCACGACGATCGTGGCCGTGACGTTCCCCGGCGGTGTGGTGCTCGCCGGTGACCGGCGGGCCACGATGGGCAACGTCATCGCCCAGCGGGACATCGAGAAGGTCTTCCCGGCCGACGAGTACTCGGCCGTCGGCATGGCCGGCACGGCCGGCCTGGCCGTCGAGATGGTCAAGCTCTTCCAGCTGGAGCTGGAGCACTTCGAGAAGGTCGAGGGCGCCCAGCTGTCCCTGGAGGGCAAGGCGAACCGGCTGTCGACCATGATCCGCTCCAACCTCGGCATGGCCATGCAGGGCCTGGCCGTGGTGCCTCTCTTCGCGGGGTTCGACCTGGACCGCGAGAAGGGGCGCATCTTCTCCTACGACGTCACGGGCGGCCGGTCCGAGGAGCACCATTACGCGGCGACGGGCTCCGGCTCGATCTTCGCGCGCGGTGCGATGAAGAAGCTCTTCCGTGACGACCTGAGCGAGGACCAGGCCATCACCCTCGTGGTGCAGGCCCTCTACGACGCGGCTGACGACGACTCGGCGACCGGTGGTCCCGATGTCGCCCGCCGGATCTACCCGATCATCACCGTGATCACCGAGGACGGCTTCCGCCGGCTCACCGAGGAGGAGTCGTCCGAGACCGCCCGCGGGGTGCTCCAGAAGCGCCTGGAGGAGCCCGACGGCCCCAAGGCCGCCCTGCTCTGAGCGGACCCGCTTCTTATCCAAGGTGATCCAGTGACCATGACAGAAAGGGACGGATAACCGGTGTCGACGCCGTTCTATGTCTCACCCCAGCAGGCCATGGCCGACCGGGCGGAGTACGCCCGCAAGGGCATCGCCCGTGGCCGCAGCCTGGTCGTGCTCCAGTACGCCGACGGCATCGTGTTCGTCGGCGAGAACCCGTCCCGCGCGCTGCACAAGTTCAGCGAGATCTACGACCGGATCGGCTTCGCGGCGGCCGGCAAGTACAACGAGTACGAGAACCTGCGCATCGGCGGCGTCCGCTACGCCGACCTGCGCGGCTACACCTACGACCGGGACGACGTCACCGCCCGGGGCCTGGCCAACGTCTACGCCCAGACGCTGGGCACCATCTTCTCCTCCGCGGCCGAGAAGCCGTACGAGGTGGAGCTGGTGGTGGCCGAGGTGGGGGAGACCCCCGAGGGCGACCAGATCTACCGGCTGCCGCACGACGGCTCCATCGTGGACGAGCACGGCTCGGTCGCGGTGGGCGGCAACGCCGAGCAGATCAGCGGTTTCCTGGACCAGCGCCACCGCGACGGCATGAGCCTCGCCGAGGCCCTGAAGCTGGCGGTGCAGGCCCTGTCGCGGGACACCAACGGCAGCGAGCGGGAGATCCCCGCCGAGCGCCTCGAAGTCGCCGTGCTGGACCGCACCCGTCCGCAGAAGCGCAAGTTCAAGCGGATCGTCGGCCGTCAGCTCGCCCGCCTGCTGGAGGCGGACGGCGCCAGCACGGAAGCGGAGAGCTCCGAGGAGGAGTGACCCGACCCGGTCCGCACCGACGGGAAGGCCCCGGCCCCAGGCCGGGGCCTTCCCGCGTCAGGGCTCCCGGGGCGGGGCCGTGGAGCCCCGCACGACCAGTTCCACCGGGATGTCCCCGCCGGCCGGCTCCCGGCCCTCCAGGACCGCCAGCAGCGCGCTCATGCCGCGCTCCCCGAACAGCTCGGCGTCCAGCCGCACCGTCGTCAGTTCGGGGTCGAGCGCGGTGGCCAGGGCGAGGTCGTCGAGACCGGTGACGGAGACGTCGTCCGGGACGCGCAGCCCGAGGCGGCGCAGCGCCTTGTAGGCACCGGCGGCGAGCTTGTCGTCGTCGCAGACCACCGCCGTGGGCCGGGGCCCGGGCGCGGTGAACGCGGCGTGGGCGGCGGCCCGCGCCCCCTCGATGGAGATCGGCGCCCGGGCCGTGCGGAGCCGTGTGCCGGGCACGGCGGCCAGCCGCGCCGCCAGCTCCTTCGCGCGCACCTCGAAGGTCCAGGAGGGCACGTCGGCGGCCAGGTGCAGCACCCGCCGGTGGCCCAGGCCCAGCAGGTGCGCGGCGACCTGGCGGACACCGTCGGCGATGTCCAGGTTCACGGTCGCGGCGCCCAGGCTGCCCGCGGGGTCGCTGTCCAGCATGACCAGGGGCAGCGCCTCGCCGCGGATCGCCGTCAGGGCGTCGGCGGCCATCGAGGAGGCGATGACGCCGTCCAGGGCGGCCCGCGCCGACGCGAAGGGGTCCCGGGCCGGGCCGATGCCCTCGGGGGAGGGGTAGAGGACCACGCCGAAGCCGTGCTCGGCCGCCACCCGCGCGGCGCCGGTGTAGACGCCGGCGAAGAACTCCGTGGTCAGGGCGGGCACCACGAGCAGGACGGTGCGGGTGCGGCCCAGTCGCAGGTTGCGGGCGGCGAGGTTGGGCCGGTAGCCGAGGTCGCGCGCGGCCTCCCGGACCCGCTCGGCGGTGGCCTGCGACACCCGGCCGCGCCACTTGTCGCCCAGCACGAGGGAGACGGCCGCCTGGGACACCCCGGCCGCGTGGGCGACGTCCCGGCTGGTCGGGCGCGTGCTGCTGCGTGCCACCGTGGGCCTGCTCCTTCGTGTGGACGGGTGAACAGCGCACATGGTACGTATGACGAAGGAAGTTATACGTAACACTTGGAGGCAGGGCATGGCCGCGGGATACCTGGAGATCCTGAGGGCGAGACACGCGCTCCGGCTGCTCGCCGGCACCCTGGTGGGCCGGCTGCCGAACGGCACCGCCGCCATCGCCCTGGTCCTCTTCGTCCGCGCCGAGGGCGGCACCTACAGCCTGGCCGGCGCCCTCGCGGCCGTGTACGGCGTCGCCAACGCGGTCGGCCAGCCGGTGCTGGGCCGGCTCGTGGACCTGTACGGGCAGCCGCGCGTCCAGCTGCCCGCGGCCGTCCTCGCCGCCCTCGCCATGACCGTCTTCGCGCTCGGCGGCACCGACCCGCTGCCGCTCGCCTACGCGTCCGTCGCGGCGGCCGGCCTGTTCACCCCGCCCCTGGAGGGCGGCCTGCGCGCCCTGTGGCCCTCCGTGCTGCGCCGCGAGGACCAGGTGCACACCGCGTACGCCATGGACGCCATCGCGCAGGAGGTCATGTTCACCGTCGGCCCGCTGCTGGTGACCCTGTGCGTCGCCGTGTGGGACGAGCGCGCCGCCCTGCTCGTGCTCAACCTCCTGGGCGTCCTCGGCGCCCTCTCCGTAGTCGTCTCGCCGCCCTCGCGCGCGTGGCGCTCGGCCCCGCGCGAGGCCCACTGGCTGGGCGCGCTGCGCTCGCCCGGCCTGCTCGTGCTGCTCGCCGCCTTCCTGTTCGTCGGCATCGCGCTGGGCTCCATCACGGTCGCCGCGGTGTCGTACGCCGACGGCCACGGCGGCGACGCGGTCTACGGCTGGCTGATGGCGGGGCTGGGTCTCGGGGCCCTGGCCGGCGGCACCGTCTACGGCGCCCGCCGGTGGGCCGGCGCCCCCGAACGGCGACTCCGGGTCCTGGTGGCCCTTCTGGCGGTCTGTTACCTGCCGCTCACGCTGACCCCGGGCCCGGTCGCCATGGTGCTGCTCAGTGTGGTCTCCGGAGTCTTCTTGGCGCCCTGCATCGCCTGCGCGTTCATCATCGTGGACCGGCACGCGCCCCGCGGAACGGTCACCGAGGCGTTCTCCTGGCTCGTGACGACGTTCACCGTGGGCGCCTCGGTCGGAACCGGCCTGGCGGGACCCGTGGTCCAGGCCGGCGGCGACCGGTGGGGTTTCGCCCTTCCGGGCCTGGCCGGGGCCGTTTCGCTGCTGGTCCTGCTGGCCACCGGAGGGGTCCTCGCAGCTCCCGCGCGAGGCGCGGTCGTTGCGGCTTCATCGGAAAATGATCCAAATCGTGCCGCCGAACCCCGTTTCAGCTCGCGTGATCGGGCGTAATGTTCCCTCATGGACCGCCGCATTTTCGGGCTGGAGAACGAGTACGGCGTCACGTGCACGTTCAGGGGACAGCGGCGCCTGTCTCCTGACGAGGTGGCGCGGTACCTCTTCCGCCGTGTCGTGTCATGGGGCCGCAGCAGCAATGTCTTTCTGCGGAACGGCGCCCGCCTCTATCTCGACGTGGGCTCACATCCGGAATACGCGACACCCGAATGTGACAACGTGATCGAACTGGTCACCCACGACAAGGCCGGCGAGCGCATTCTCGAGGGACTCCTGGTGGACGCGGAACGACGCCTGCACGAGGAAGGAATCGCGGGCGACGTCTACCTCTTCAAGAACAACACCGAC
Organism: Streptomyces sp. NRRL S-31; assembly: GCF_000718775.1. Lineage (GTDB taxonomy): Bacteria > Actinomycetota > Actinomycetes > Streptomycetales > Streptomycetaceae > Streptomyces. The sequence goes on along the minus strand of NZ_JOCB01000052.1, from coordinate 50,762 downwards.
TCGGCGGGCAACTCCTACGGCTGCCACGAGAACTACCTGGTGGCCCGGCACGGGGAGTTCTCCCGGCTCGCGGACATCCTCATCCCCTTCCTGGTCACCCGGCAGCTGCTGTGCGGCGCCGGCAAGGTGCTCCAGACCCCGCGCGGCGCCGTCTACTGCGTCAGCCAGCGCGCGGAGCACATCTGGGAGGGCGTCTCCTCGGCGACGACGCGCTCCCGGCCCATCATCAACACCCGCGACGAACCCCACGCGGACGCCGAGCGCTACCGCCGGCTGCACGTCATCGTCGGCGACTCCAACATGTCCGAGACCACGATGCTGCTCAAGGTCGGCGCCACCGACCTGGTGCTGCGCATGATCGAGGCCGGCACCGTGATGCGCGACCTCACCCTGGAGAACCCGATCCGGGCGATCCGCGAGGTCAGCCACGACATCACCGGCCGGCGCAAGGTGCGCCTGGCCAGCGGCCGGGAGGCATCCGCGCTGGAGGTGCAGCGCGAGTACTTCGACAAGGCCGTGGACTTCTGCGACCGCCGCGGCATCCGCACCGGCACGGTCGCGCGGGTCCTGGAGCTGTGGGGCCGCACGCTCGAGGCGATCGAGACCGAGGAACTGGACCGCATCGGGACCGAGATCGACTGGGTCATGAAGTACAAGCTCATCGAGCGGTACCGGGCCAAGCACAACATGACGATGTCGCACCCGCGGGTCGCCCAGATAGACCTCGCCTACCACGACATCCACCGCCGTCGTGGCCTGTACTACCTGCTGGAGAAGAAGGGCCAAGCCACCCGGGTCTGCAACGACTTGAAGATCTTCGAGGGCAAGTCGGTGCCCCCGCAGACCACTCGGGCCAGGCTGCGCGGCGACTTCATCCGGCGGGCCCAGGAACAGCGCCGGGACTTCACCGTCGACTGGGTGCACCTCAAGCTCAACGACCAGGCCCAGCGCACCGTCCTGTGCAAGGACCCGTTCCGTTCGGTGGACGACCGGGTGGAGAAGCTGATCGCCGGAATGTAGGCGAAAGCGGGTGGGGCAAGCGTCCGGGCCGCGAAATGCCGGAACGCCACACGGGCGCCGTACGTTTTCCGTACGGCGCCCTTCTCGAGTCGTAGAGTTGCGCGCACGCCATCCGCAAGATCGACCGATTACGAGGCTCTTCCGTGCGCCGACGTTCACTCCTCCTCGCCGCCGTACCCGCAGGACTGGTCACGCTCGCCGGCTGCGGTGACGGCTCGTCCGAGTCCGGCAAGACCAGCGCGTCGCCGTCGGCCTCGGCGTCCTCGGCGCCGCCGCCCAAGATCGTGGACGGACCGCTGCCGGCGATCACCGCGGGCACGAGGTTCGGCGAGAAGCCGACCGTCGCCAAGGGGCCGGGCGACCCGTCGGAGAACCTGGCCGTCAGGACGGCGATCGCGGGCAGCGGCCGGGCGGTCGCGGAGAACGACTTCATCCGGGCCGACTACCTCGGCCAGATCTGGGACACGGCCAAGGTCTTCGACAACTCCTACGACCGCAAGCGCCCGCTGGTCATGCAGCTCGCCCAGGGCAGCATCATCGACGGCTGGCGGTACGCCCTCCAGGGCAAGAAGACCGGCAGCCGGATCGAGATCGCCGTCCCGCCGGCCCTGGGGTACGGCAAGGGCGGCAACCCGCAGGCCGGCATCAAGGGCACCGACACCCTGGTCTTCGTCATCGACCTGATCGAGTCCTTCAACTCCAAGAGCTCCGCCAAGGGCACCGTGGTCCCGCAGACCGACGCCGCCCTGCCGAAGGTGGGCACCAACACCGACGGCCAGGTGCCGAAGGTCACCGTCCCGCCCCGGACCGACCCGCCGAAGAAGCTCGTGTCGGAGTACGTGCTGGAGGGCGACGGCCCCGAGCTGAAGGCCGACCAGACGGTCCTGTGCCAGTTCCAGGGCCTGGTCTGGGACGGTGGCAAGACCTTCCAGCGGACCTATGGCTCCGGCCGGCTCAGCCAGTTCTCGCTGGAGCAGATGCAGCAGGCGGTCAAGGGCCTCGCGCAGGGCCTGACCGGCAAGAAGGTGGGCAGCAGGGTCCTGCTCGTCATCCCGCCGGAGCTGGGCTACGGCGACAACCCGCCGAGCGGCGGGGCCGTCAAGAAGGGCTCCACCCTCGTCTTCACGGTGGACATCCTCGCGGCGATGTGACGCTCGGGCCCATGGCGGGCCGGAGGGCCCCGGGGATGAAAGACTGTCCACGTTTCGTGTCGTACACAAGCAGGAGCTTTTGACGTGAGCATCGAGAAGCCCGAGATCGACTTCCCGGGCGGCGAGCCCCCGGCGGACCTCGAGATCAAGGACATCTGGGAGGGTGACGGCGAGGTCGCGCAGGCGGGCCAGACGGTCACCGTCCACTACGTCGGCGTGGCCTTCAGCACCGGCGAGGAGTTCGACGCCAGCTGGAACCGTAACGCCCCGTTCCGCTTCCCGCTGGGCGGCGGCCGTGTCATCAAGGGCTGGGACCTGGGCGTGCAGGGCATGAAGGTCGGTGGCCGTCGCCAGCTGACCATCCCGGCCCACCTCGCCTACGGCAACCAGAGCCCGACCCCGGCGATCAAGCCCGGTGAGACCCTCATCTTCGTGGTGGACCTCATCGCCGTCTGATCCGCGCCGGTCGACCGGCCGGTTCCCACCGGCCGGTTCCGACCGGATCCGATCACCTGGGGCCCATGCCCGCCCGGGCATGGGCCCTCGGCTTTGTCCCGGCCCCGTGGAGCGGTACGGTCATCGATCGGAAGCACCATAGGGAAGGCGAAGGGCGTCGATGGCCATTGCCAAGGCCGAGCGGCTGATGAACCTCGCGCTGTGTCTGCTCGGCGCACGCCGGCCACTCAGCAAGCGCGAGCTGCGCGACTCCATCGAGGCTTACGTCGAGGCCTCCAGGCCGGGGGGAGGGGCGGCCTCCAGGCCGGGGGGAGGGGCGGCCTCCAGGCCCGACAAGGGGGCGGCGGGCTCCTCCGACGACTCCTTCAACCGCATGTTCGAGCGGGACAAGGACGACCTGCGCGAGCTGGGTCTGGTCATCGAGACCGTCGAGAACCTCGACGGCGAGGTCGGCTACCTGGCCCGCCGTGACAGCAACCGCCTGCCTCCCATCACCCTGGACGCCGAGGAGGCAGCCGCCCTCGGTCTCGCCGCCAAGGTCTGGCAGCAGGCCCGGCTGGCCGGCGCCGCCAGCGGGGCCCTCCAGAAGCTGCGCGCCGCGGGCCTGCCGGAGGAGGTCGACCCGTACGAGGCGCACGGCGCGCTGGAGCCGCGCATCCCGGTGCACGAGGCCGCCTTCGAACCGCTGATGCTGGCCTGCCGCGACCGCCGCCCGGTCCTCTTCGACTACCGCAAGGCCTCCGCCGCCCGCCCCGAGCCCCGGCATGTCGAGCCGTGGGCGCTGGAGTGCTGGCGCGGCCACTGGTATCTGGCCGGGTTCGACCGTGACCGGGGCGCCGAGCGCGTCTTCCGGCTCTCGCGGATCACCGGCAAGGTCCGTTCCCGCGGCACGGGCTTCACCGCGCCCGTGCCGGACGTCGTGACCGTCCGGGAGACCGTCGCGAGCTGGGCCGGCGAGACGGCGGACCGCTCGGCGCTGATCCGGCTGCGCTCCGGCGCCGGTTACCCCCTTCGGGCGAAGGCCGCCAAGGTCCGGGAACTCGGGAACGGCTGGGACGAGTTGGAGATTCCGTACGGGCACGGTCTGGACGCCTGGCTGGTGGAGTTCGGGCCGGACGTGGTGGTGCTGGAGCCGGCCGAGCTGCGGGCCGACGTGCTGGACCGGCTGCGCGCCGTGGCCGAGGGCTGAGGGGGAGCAGGACTGTGGCAGGCAAACCGGCCAGGACCGTCAACGCCATCGACCAGACCCGGCGGATGCTCTCGCTGGTGACGTACCTCCGCGAGCGCCCCGGCGCCCGGATCGCCGATGTCGCGCGCGCCTTCGGCATCAGCGAGGACGAGCTGGTCGCCGACCTCGATCTGCTGCCCATGTGCGGCACCAGCTTCCGCGGCGGCGATCTGCTGGACATCGACACCGACGGCGAGCGCATCTGGTGGCACAACCCCGCGGCGCTCGGCGAGGAGGCGGCCGAACCGCTCCGGCTCGCCGCCGACGAGGCCACCGCCCTGCTGGTCGCCGCGCGCGCGGTCGCCACGCTGCCCGGCCTGCGGGAGGGCGACCGCCAGGCCCTGCTGCGGGCCACCGCCAAGGTGGAGACGGCGGCCGGGGAGGCCGCCGGGGCCAGCTCCCGGCTGTCGGTGACCTTCGAGTCCGAGGGCGGTGTCTTCGCCGACGTCGACCGGGCGATCTCCGAGCGCCGCCGGCTGTGGATCCGGTACTACTCGCCGGCCCGCGACGAGGTCACCGAGCGCGAGATCGACCCCATCCGGCTGGTCAGCGTCGGCCACACCTATGTGGAGGCGTGGTGCCGCCGCTCCGAGGCCCGGCGCACCTTCCGGCTGGACCGGGTCGCCGAGATCAAGATCCTCGACGCGCCCTCGGCGCCGCCGGAGATCGAGCCGCGCGACCTCTCCGAGGGGCTGGTGCAGCCGGCCGCCGAGGACCCGGAGGTGGTGGTCGAGGTCGGCCCCGGCGGGCGCTGGGTCGCCGAGTACTACCCGCACGACAGCGCCGATGAGCTTCCCGACGGCGGATTGCGCATCACCCTGCGCACCCCCGATCCGGCCTCGCTGCGCCGGCTGGCGCTGCGGCTCGGCCGTGACGGCCGGATCGTCTCGCCGCCCGAGCTGGCCGAGAGCGCCCGCCGGGCGGCCCACGAGGCCCTGGCGGCGTACGACGGACCGGCGGACGCGGTGCGCGATGCCGCCGACGACCGGGACGAGAGGTCTGTGTGAGCCGAGGCCGTGGCGCCTCGCGGGCGGACGACCAGCTGCGACCAGAGGAAGAGGAGCGAGGGCTGTGAGCGAGTCTCCGGAGTCCGGTGCGGGTGAGATGACGGTGGCGACCGCCTTCGCGGGGATGCGCGGGGTGGTCCCCGTGACGTTCAGGGCCGGCTGCCCGGACTGCCGGGGCCGCTTCGAACTCGCCGCGAGCGCGCTCCGCCTGGCCATCGGGGCCACCAGCCGGACGACGTTCTACTCCTTCACCTGCCCCGACTGCGGCGCGTCGGTCCGCAAGCCGGCCGGCGAGCGGATCGTGGAGCTGCTCACCGGCGGCGGGGTCAGGACGCTGCGGCTGCACTCCACGGTGTAGCGGGCCGGACCCGGTGGGCGGCCCGGCACGGCGGCGGCCGGATGCGGGCCCCGCCGGCGGACGGTCTACCCTCGTCGTCATGTTCTGGCCGATGTTCGCGGTAGCCGTGGGTTTCCTGGGTCTCGCCGTCCTGGGGGTGCTCGCCGTCCGGGTGTTCCTGGCGGCCCGATGCCTCGGAGAGCAGGTGGCGGACTCCGCCCGGCGCATCAGCCGGGCATCCGAGGACCTGGAGCGGGCGGCCGTGAGCGCGGCCCGTGCCGTCGACACGCTGTGAGCCGCGCCCGGTGGTGACGGTGGGGGCCGTGATACAAGCGGTTTGCGTCACTTCGCCCTGTCATGCTGCCCCGCCGGACAGGTACCCTGCTGGTCGTGGTGCGGAGAACGAGGCCCGCACCGTGGACCGGGAGTACGCACGGGGATTGCCTCACGTTTACCCCTGAGCGTTACGATCGCTGACAGCATGACCATCGGACACATGTCCGACTGGTCGGACAGCACCCCACCCAGCCGCCTCGGTGAGAAGGTAAAGATTCATGTTCGGTGGAAAAATCGGAGCTCCCGAGCTCATTCTGATCCTCGTCGTCGTCATCCTGCTGTTCGGCGCGAAGAAGCTCCCGGACATGGCCCGCTCGCTCGGCAAGTCCGCCCGCATCCTCAAGAGCGAGGCCAAGGCGATGAAGGAAGAGGGCGGCTCCTCCACCCAGGCCTCCACCCCCAACGAGCAGGCTTCGCAGCGCACCATCCAGGCGGCCCCCGGCGACGTGAGCAGCTCCCGGCCGGTCAACGAGCCGACGGATTCCACCCAGCGCTGACGCAGGGCCGGAAAGCCCCGGCCCGCCGCACGAGATGAGGACGTGGGTTGCTCAAGCCTGCCCGCAACAAGGAGAGGGATCCCGAGGGGCGGATGCCCCTCGCGGAACACCTTCGTGAGCTCCGCAACCGGCTCGCGAAGGCGATGCTGGCCATCGTCGTCGTGACGATCGTCGCAGCCTTCTTCTACAACGAGATCATCAACTTCCTGACGGGTCCGATCCTCGACTCGGTCGGCTGTGGGAAGTCCTTCGAAGAGCTGGCGAAGTCCAGCGGCAAGACCCAGTGCGCCGAGATCACCATCAACGGCCTCCTCGCGCCGTTCACGCTGGCCCTCCAGGTCTCGCTGATGGCCGGTGTCGTGCTCGCGTCGCCGATCTGGCTGTACCAGCTCTGGGCGTTCGTCGCACCGGGTCTGCACCGGCACGAGAAGAAGTACGCCTACGTCTTCGTCTTCACCGGCGCCCCGCTGTTCTTCTGCGGTGCCTTCTTCGCGTACAAGCTGCTGCCGACCACGGCCGAGGTACTGATCCAGTTCACCCCGAACACGCAGATCAAGAACCTGCTGCCGCTGGACGACCTGCTCCAGCTGGTCACGCGCATGGTGGTCGTCTTCGGCCTCTCCTTCGAGCTGCCGCTGCTGCTGATCATGCTGAACCTCACCGGGGTGCTGAGCGGCAGGCGCATGCTGGGCTGGTGGCGTGCCATGATCCTCGGCATCACGATCTTCGCGGCCGTCGCCACCCCCAGCACCGATCCGCTGTCCATGCTGGCCCTCGCCGGGCCGATCTGGGTGCTGTACTTCGCGGCGGTCGTCTTCTCGCTCCTCAACGACAAGCGCAGGCGGCTGCGCGAGGCGGCGGGGCCGGGCGACGACGAGGCCTCCGAGCTGGACCTCACCCCGGAGGACATCGGCGAGGTCGAGTCCGTCCCGGCCGCCCGCGCGCTGCCCGAGCAGGCGAGCACCGACCGGGTCAACGGCTACGACGACGCGACCTGACCTCCACCGGGTCACCCACCGGCGCACCGCGCGATGCCCCCGTCCCCCTCCGGGACGGGGGCATCCGTATGCCGTCGGGCGGCCGGTGATCCGGATAATGATCGTCCTGTTGTCAGTGGCGCCCGGTACGCTCGAAAGTACGATGACAGAGGACCTCTCACCGGCCGAGCGGTATGCGGCAGCCCGGAGGCGGGCAGCCGAGCAGGCCACCGCGCTCGCCTCCTTCCGCGAGATGTACGACTTCGGCCTCGACCCCTTCCAGATCGAGGCCTGCCAGGCGCTCGAAGCGGGGAAGGGCGTGCTGGTGGCCGCCCCCACCGGCTCGGGCAAGACGATCGTGGGCGAGTTCGCCGTCCACCTCGCCCTCCAGCAGGGCAAGAAGTGCTTCTACACCACGCCCATCAAGGCGCTGTCGAACCAGAAGTACGCCGACCTGTGCCGCCGGTACGGCGCGGACAAAGTCGGCCTGCTCACCGGCGACAACAGCGTGAACTCCGACGCCCCGGTGGTCGTGATGACCACCGAGGTGCTGCGGAACATGCTGTACGCGGGCTCCCAGACCCTGCTCGGCCTCGGCTACGTGGTCATGGACGAGGTGCACTACCTCTCCGACCGCTTCCGCGGCGCCGTCTGGGAAGAGGTGATCATCCACCTGCCCGAGTCGGTGACCCTGGTCTCGCTCTCCGCCACCGTGTCCAACGCGGAGGAGTTCGGCGACTGGCTGGACACCGTCCGGGGCGACACCGAGGTGATCGTCTCCGAGCACCGGCCGGTCCCGCTGTTCCAGCACGTGCTCGCCGGGCGCCGGATGTACGACCTGTTCGAGGAGGGCGAGGGCCACAAGAAGGCCGTCAACCCCGATCTGGTCCGGCTGGCCCGGATGGAGGCCACCCGGCCGTCGTACCAGGACCGCAGGCGCGGCCGGGCGATGCGCGAGGCCGACCGGGAGCGGGAGCGCAGACAGCGTTCGCGCGTGTGGACGCCGGGCCGCCCGGAGGTCATCGAACGCCTGGACTCCGAGGGCCTGCTGCCCGCCATCACCTTCATCTTCAGCCGGGCCGCCTGCGAGGCCGCCGTGCAGCAGTGCCTGTACGCGGGCCTGCGGCTCAACGACGAGGAGGCGCGCGAACAGGTCCGCGCCCTGGTCGAGGAGCGCACCGCCGCCATCCCGCCGGAGGACCTGCACGTCCTCGGCTACTACGAGTGGCTGGAGGGCCTGGAGCGGGGCATCGCCGCCCACCACGCGGGCATGCTGCCGACGTTCAAGGAGGTCGTGGAGGAACTGTTCGTACGCGGCCTGGTCAAGGCCGTGTTCGCCACCGAGACCCTCGCGCTCGGCATCAACATGCCCGCCCGCTCGGTGGTGCTGGAGAAGCTCGTCAAGTGGAACGGCGAACAGCACGCCGACATCACGCCCGGCGAGTACACCCAGCTGACCGGCCGCGCGGGCCGCCGGGGCATCGACGTCGAGGGGCACGCGGTCGTCCTGTGGCAGCGCGCCATGAGCCCGGAGCACCTCGCCGGTCTCGCGGGCACCCGCACGTATCCGCTGCGCTCCAGCTTCAAGCCGTCGTACAACATGGCGGTCAACCTGGTCGAGCAGTTCGGCCGGCACCGCTCGCGCGAGCTGCTGGAGACGTCCTTCGCGCAGTTCCAGGCCGACAAGTCGGTCGTCGGGATCTCCCGGCAGGTGCAGCGCAACGAGGAGGGCCTGTCCGGCTACAAGGCCTCCATGACCTGCCACCTCGGCGACTTCGAGGAGTACGCGCGGCTGCGCCGGGAGCTGAAGGACCGGGAGACCGAACTGGTCCGGCAGGGCGCGAACCAGCGGCGGGCCGAGGCGGCCGTGGCCCTGGAGAAGCTCAAGCCGGGCGATGTCATCCACGTGCCGACGGGGAAGTACGCGGGCCTCGCCCTGGTGCTGGACCCGGGCCTGCCGGCCGGCCGTTCCAACGGCCACCGCGGCTTCGACCACCACGACGGCCCGCGCCCGCTGGTGCTCACCGCCGAACGGCAGGTCAAGCGGCTGGCGTCGATGGACTTCCCGGTGCCGGTGGAGCCGCTGGACCGGATGCGGATCCCGAAGTCCTTCAACCCGCGCTCGCCGCAGTCCCGCCGGGACCTCGCCTCCGCGCTGCGCACCAAGGCCGGGCACATCCCGCCGGAGCGGGCCCGCAAGAAGCGCTCGCAGGCCGCCGACGACCGCGAGATCGCGCGGCTGCGTACGGCGATCCGCGCCCATCCCTGCCACGGCTGCGACGACCGCGAGGACCACGCCCGGTGGGCCGAGCGCTACCACCGGCTGCTGCGCGACACCTCGCAGCTGGAGCGGCGCATCGAGGGCCGCACCAACACCATCGCGCGCACCTTCGACCGGATCGTGGCGCTGCTGACCGAGCTGGACTACCTGCGGGGCGACGAGGTCACCGAGCACGGCAAGCGGCTGGCGCGGCTCTACGGCGAACTGGACCTGCTGGCCAGCGAGTGTCTGCGCGAGCGGGTCTGGGAGGGGCTGTCCCCGGCCGAACTGGCCGCCTGCGTCTCCGCGTTGGTGTTCGAGGCCCGGGTCGGTGACGACGCCATGGCGCCGAAGCTGCCCTCGGGCAAGGCCAAGGCCGCGCTCGGTGAGATGGTCCGGATCTGGGGCCGGCTGGACGGCCTGGAGGAGGATTTCCGGATCAGCCAGACCGAGGGCGTCGGCCAGCGCGAGCCCGACCTCGGCTTCGCCTGGGCCGCCTACATGTGGGCCTCCGGCACGGGCCTGGACGAGGTGCTGCGCGAGGCGGAGATGCCGGCCGGCGACTTCGTGCGGTGGTGCAAGCAGGTCATCGACGTGCTGGGGCAGATCTCCGCCGCGGCTCCCGTGGAGGGCTCGACCGTCCCCAAGGCCGCGCGCAAGGCCGTCGACCAGTTGCTGCGGGGTGTGGTGGCCTACTCGTCCGTCGGCTGAACCGTCGTCGGACCGCGTGAGGCGGTCGTCGGGGCAACCGGGGTCGCGCCCGTTCGGGTGCGGCCCCGGTCCTTTTTTCACTCCGCACGGTGAAGGGCTTTCGCACACCCGTACGCCATTACGGAGTGTGTTCGAACGGGTGCGCAGTGTGCGAAAGGTGTTGAGCGTACTCCTGTCGCGGGGCTGATTTCAGGCGCTTGCCGAAGATGACACGGCGATGATCCGGTCGGACTAAGCTCGCCCGAAGCGCACCGGGTTGAGGCAATTCGTGCGTATGTTCCCGGATATGAAGTACATCCCGACAGTTCCATGAATCTTCCCCCCGCAAGCTCCCCCGACACCCAGCCGATTCGTCCCAGAAGGCATCCATGGTGAGTGTTCAGAAGCCTCCCGGCCGTCGTGAACGGTCCTATGCCCGCGTGCTGTTGCCGCCGGCCATAGTGATGGCCGGCGCGGCCGGGGCCGCCGTCGCCCTGGTGCCGTCCTCGGCCCGCTCGGCCGTCGGCGTGTGCGGGGCACTGGCCCTGCTCCTGGTCGTCGGCACGGCCGGGGAGGCGGCCCGCCGCGGCCGCCGGCTCCGCGCGGCGCAGGCCGAACACGCGCGGCAGGTCGCAGACCTGGAACAGCGGATCGCCACGCACCACCATCTGATGGACCGCTTCGTCCACGACGTCCTGCCCATCGGATTCCTCCGGCTGCGCCGCGGCGAGGCGCTCCGGGACACCGTCCGCTACATCTTCGACGAGGACCCCGAACTCGGCGGGCTGCCCGACGGCTACCGCGAACTGGTGCGCACCGCGCTGAGCGGCGCGGACCGCGAGATCTCGATGCGCGACGCCACCGAGCGCTCCTTCGTGAGCGTCGCCCGCCGCGTCCAGGCCATCGTCCACCAGCAGGCCAAGGAACTCCGCGAGATGGAGGAGGACCACGGGCGCAACCCCGAGGTCTTCGACGACCTGCTCCGCATCGACCACGGCACCTCGCTGATCGGCCGCCTCGCCGACACCATCTCCGTCCTCGGCGGCGGCCGCCCCGGCCGCCAGTGGCCCCTGCCGGTCTCCCTCTACAGCACGCTGCGCGGGGCGATGTCCCGCATCCTGGAGTACCGCCGCATCGAGCTGAGCTCCATCGTCAACATCAACATCAAGGGCACCGCGGTCGAACCGGTCCTGCACGCCGCCGCCGAACTCCTCGACAACGCCACCCGCTACTCGCCGCCGACGACCAAGGTGCACGTCACCGCCACCGAGGTGCAGTCCGGCATCGTCATCGAGATCGAGGACGCGGGCGTCAGCCTCAGCGAGGAGTCCCGCAACCGCATCGAGAAGGCGATCGAGGACGCCCGCAACCTCGACGACGCGGACAACCTCGGGGAGAACCCGCGGCTCGGCCTGGCCGTCGTGGGCCGGCTCTGCAAGCAGTTCGACATGGAGGTCTCGCTGCGTTCCTCCGCCTACGGCGGTGTCCGCGCGATCCTCGTCGTGCCGCGCGTCATGACGACCACCGAGCCCGGCGTCGGCGCCGCGCACGGCATCGGCGCCACCGGTATCCCCAAACCGGAACTCGGCGCCGTCGAGGGGCCGAAGCGCCCGCCCAAGAAGCGCCGTCCCACCAGCCCCAAGATCCCCGCCGGGATCTCCCTGGAGGACGACGTCCCGGAGGTCACCGAGTGGACCGCGGGCGGTCTGCCGCAGCGCCGCAGCCGGGTGAAGACCCCGCTCGCGCAACGGATCGCCGAACAGGCCGCCATCGAGCGCGCTGAGCGCGAGGGCAGGCCCACCATCTGGTCCCAGACCAGGTCGGAACCGGAGCCCGAGCCCGAGATCGACCCCGAGCGCAGGAAGCTCATGGACCGGCCGATCGGCTCGGGGATCGAAGCCTTCTGGAAGGGCCTGCGGGAGGGCATGCCCCCGGACGCCACCGGCCCGGAACTCACCGACTTCACCCGAAACCCCACCAAGTACCTGCATCTGCTCAAAGATCCGGCCGAATACGCGCAGGCCGCCACCGAGGGCGCCATCGAGGCCGACGACGAGGGGGACCTCAAGTGATCCAGCAGCGAGGCAACCTGGACTGGCTGCTCAAGCAGCTGAACGACGGCGTCCCGGGCATCGAGATGATCGTGGTCCTCTCCGCGGACGGACTGCGCATCGCCCGCTACGGCGGCGACCCCGACGCCGCCGACCGGGTGGCCGCCGCCTGCGCGGGCGTGCAGAGCCTGGCCGGCGCCATCATCCAGGAACTGCCGGGCGCCGGCGACATGAAGCTCGTGGTCTTCGAGATCGAGGGCGGCTACTTCTACCTCATGAACGCCGGCGCCAACGCCTACCTCGCCGTCCTCGCCGACGTGACCTGCGAACCCGGCCGGATGAGCGGCATGATGCGCGACCTCGTCGTCCGGATCGGCTCCCACCTCACCACTCCGCCCCGGCGGAACGGGCAGGCCGTATGACACCCCCCCGACGCAGACGGCGCCCGCCCCGCCAGCAGCCGCCCCCGCCTCCGGCGAAACCGGCGGGCGGCGAGGGCAGACCGGGGAACCCCGAACGGCTCTACACGATCGCCGGACCGGTGGACGGCGGGCGCGCGGACCTCGACCTGGTGACCCTGGTCGTGGCGCGCTCCGCGCCCCCGGTGTCCGCCTCACCGGAGGCGGCGGCCGTGCTCCGGCTGTGCACGGCCCCGCTGTCCATGGCGGAGCTCTCGGCCTATCTCCGACTGCCGTTCAGCGCGATGACCGTACTGATCACCGAGCTGATCACGGCGGAGCTGGTGCGGACGCGCGCCCCGATCGTCCGCCAGGCGGTACCCGACCGTTCCCTCCTCGAAGCGGTGATGCATGGACTTCAACGGCTCTGACGCGCTCCCCGGCCCCCGCTCCGAGGACCATCTGCCGCACACCGCCCAGGCGGCGGCGAAGATCGTGATCGTGGGCGGCTTCGGCGTCGGCAAGACCACCATGGTCGGCTCCGTCAGCGAGATCAGGCCGCTGACCACCGAGGAGACCATGACGCAGGCCGGGATCGGCGTGGACGACGACTACGGTTCCGAGTCCAAGACGGCCACCACCGTGGCCATGGACTTCGGCCGCATCAGCATCACCGGCGAACTGGTGCTCTACCTCTTCGGCACACCCGGCCAGGAGCGCTTCTGGTTCCTGTGGAACGGCCTGTTCGAAGGCGCCCTCGGCGCGGTCGTCCTGGTCGACACCCGGCGCCTGGAGGTCAGCTTCGACGTCATGGGCCGGCTGGAGGAACGCGGCGTGCCCTTCGTCGTCGCCGTCAACTCCTTCCCGGACGCCCCCCATTACCCGGTCGAGGAACTGCGCACCGCCCTGGACCTGCCCCCGGACGTCCCGATCGTCGAGTGCGACGTGCGCCGCCGGGCCTCCAGCAAGGACGTGCTGCTGACCCTCGTGCGCTTCCTGCACTCGGTCGCCCTGTCCGGCGCCCTCACCTGATCCGCCGCCGACCGCCCCCTCCCATCCGTTCCGGAGCGACACCGTGACGTCTGAAACCCCCTCCCTGACCGGCACCGGCCCCGCCTCCCCGCCGCCGGGCTGTCCGGCCCACAGCCTCGGCCCCGCAGGACCGCACCGGCTCTACGGCCCCGAGGCCGAGGACCTCGACGACCTCTACGACCGCCTGCGCGAGGAGCACGGCCCCGTGGCGCCCGTGCTGCTCCACGACGACGTACCGATGTGGGTGGTGCTCGGGCACGCCGAGAACCTGCAACTGGTGCGCAGCCCCTCGCAGTACACCCGGGACAGCCGGATCTGGACCCCGCTCAAGGAGGGCATGGTCAAGCCCGACCACCCGCTGATGCCGCACATCGCCTGGCAGCCCATCTGCTCCCACGCCGAGGGCGACGAGCACGAGCGGCTGCGGGACGCGGTCACCGCGGCCATGGCCACCATCGACCACCGCAGCGTCCGCCGGCACATCGGACGGCACACCCAGGCCCTGGTCAACGGCTTCTGCGAGCGGGGCCGGGCCGACCTGGTCCGCCAGTTCGCCGAGCACCTGCCGATGGCCGTGATGTGCGAGGTCCTCGGCATGCCCGAGGAGTACGACGACCGGATGGTGCAGGCCGCGCGGGACGCGCTCAAGGGCACCGAGACCGCCATCCAGAGCCATCGGTACGTCATGGACGCGCTCAGCCGGCTCACCGCCCGGCGGCGGGCCCGGCCCGAGGACGACTTCACCAGCCACCTCGTCGCCCACCCGGCCGGGCTCAGCGACGACGAGGTCCGCGAACACCTGCGGCTCGTCCTCTTCGCGGCCTACGAGGCCACCGCCAACCTCCTCGCCAACGCGCTGCGCATGGTCCTCACCGAGCCGGGCTTCCGGGCCCAGCTCAACGGCGGCCAGATGACGGTGCCGGAGGCGATCGAGCAGTCCCTGTGGGACGAACCGCCGTTCAGCACGGTCTTCGGCTACTTCGCCAAGCAGGACACCGAGCTGGGCGGCCGGCGCATCGCCAAGGGCGACGGGCTGCTGTTCGCGCCCGCCCCGGGCAACGTCGACCCGCGGGTACGGCCCGATCCGTCGGCGAGCATGCAGGGCAACCGCTCCCATCTCGCCTTCGGCGGCGGCCCGCACGAGTGCCCCGGCCAGGACATCGGCCGCGCCATCGCCGACGTCGGCGTCGACGCGCTGCTCACCCGGCTGTCCGACATCCGGCTCGACTGCGCCGAGGAGGACCTGCGCTGGCGGTCGTCCATCGCCTCCCGGCACCTGGTGGCCCTGCCGGTGCGTTTCGAACCGAAGCCGCAGCAGGACGTCGATCTGCCGCCGCGCGCCCTGCCCGTCCCGCCGCAGCGCTCCAACTGGCAGGTCGGCACCCTGAGCAGCGACCCGGCCCCGGCCACCCGGCCCCAGCCGCCCCAGCCGGTCCCCGCCCCGCGGCCGGTCCCGCCGGCCCCGGAACCACCCCGCCCCCAGGGCGTGTGGCAGCGGGTACTGCGCTGGTGGCGCGGCGACTGACCCCTCGGACGGCTCGCTGCGGGCACCGGTGGGGCCGGCCGTCCTCGGCGGCGGGCTCAGCCGGCCGGTTCCGCTCCGGGCCCGTCGGCCCAGTCGGCGTACGACGTCCAGGCGAGCAGCCGGCGGGTGCTGGTGAACGTGTGCTCCACGCCGGTGACCGGGTCCGTGAAGGCCAGGCGGCGGGCGAGCAGTTGCAGGGGGCGCCGGAAGTCGCCGGGCGGGACCGGGGCGGTCACCTCCGGGTACAGCGGATCGCCGAGGATGGGCACGCCCAGCGCGGTCAGGTGCACGCGCAGCTGGTGGGTCTGGCCGGTCGCCGGGACGAGCCGGTACCGGCCCAGTCCGGCCCGGTGCCCGGCCGCCTCCACCCGGGTCTCGGCGTTCGGCTCGCCCGCGACCTCCCGGGCGGCCGGCACCCCGCGCTCCTTCACGATCCTGCTGCGCACGGTCCGGGGCAGGGCGAGCGCGGGATCGTACGGCGCGACGGCCTCGTACTCCTTGCGCACCCGCCGGTCCCGGAACAGCGTCTGGTACGCGCCGCGTTCCTCCGGCCGTACCGTGAACAGCACCAGTCCGGCGGTGAGCCGGTCCAGCCGGTGGGCCGCCGTCAGCGTCGGGACGCCCAGCTCGTGCCGGAGCCGGGCCAGCGCGGTCTGGGCGATGTGCGTGCCGCGCGGGGTGGTGGCCAGGAAGTGCGGCTTGTCGGCCACCACGATGTGCTCGTCCCGGTACACCACCCGCACCGGGAACGGCACCGGCACCTCCGCGGGCAGCTCGCGGTGGAACCAGACGAACATCCCCGGCCGGTAGGGCGCGTCCGGCGGTACGGCCCGCCCGTCCGCGCCGACCACCAGCCCCGCGGCGAACATCGACTCGACCGTCCCGGGCCCGGCCCCCGTCAGCCGCTCCACCAGGTGCTCGCGCACGGTGGCCCACGCCCCGTCCACGGGCAGCCGCACCCGTACGGGATCCACCCCGTGGCGTTGCGGGAGCGGGGCGGGCGGGGGCGGTGTACGGCGACTCATCGGGGTCAAGGGTACGGGGGCGCGGTCACCCGGCCGGCGGCCGGGAAACGGTGCGCCGCGCGGTCCGCACCCGGCAGGATGCGGACCATGCCCTACCTCACCAGTCCGGTGCTGACCTCCGGCGTCCTCGCCCGTGTCCCGCAGCCCGTCCTCCCCGCCGGTGACGGCCTGGTCCTGCGTCCCTGGCGGGCCGAGGACGCGCCGGCCGTGCACGCCGCCTTCCAGGACCCCGCGATGCACCAGTGGCACATCAGGAGCTGTGACTCCGAGGAGGAGGCAGCCGGCTGGATCACGCTCTGGCGGGCGGCGTGGGCGGGGGAGGAGGAGGCCCAGTGGGCCGTCGCGGACGAGCGGACAGACGAGCTGCGCGGCCGGGTGGCGCTGCGCCGGATGCTGCTCGGCGAGGGCGTCGCCGAGGTCGCGTACTGGACGGTGGCGCGGTCCCGGGGCCGGGGCGTCGCGGCCCGGGCCGCCTCCGCGCTGTCCCGCTGGGCCTTCGAGGAGATCGGCTTCCACCGCCTGGAACTGTTCCACTCCACCGTCAACCCGGCGTCCTGCCGGGTCGCGGGCAAGGCGGGCTTCGCCCTGGAGGGCACCAAGCGCAGCGCGCACCTGCACCGGGACGGCTGGCACGACATGCACCTGCACGCGCGCATCCGGGGCGACCGGGCCGAACCCGGCGCGCGGTGACGGTCCGGGCGGGTCGCGCGGACGGCGGCACCGCCGGGGGTGCCGCCACCCGGGCCGTTCAGGCCGCGGCCGCCGCGCCGCCCTCCTGCTCGGCCTCGATCCGGGCGTTCCACTCCCGCTTGGACGCCTGCCAGCCGTCCTCGTTGTGGCCCTGGCGCCAGTAGCCGGAGATCGACAGGTCCTCGCGCGGGATCTGCCGCTCGACCCGCAGCAGCCGGCGCAGCTCCTTCACGAAGCCCGCCTCGCCGTGCACGAACACATGCGGCCGGCCCGGCGGGAACTCCAGCCCGCGCACGGCCTCCAGCAGGGCCGCGCCGACCGGGCGGTCCCCGCGGTGCAGCCAGACCACCCGCACCCCGGCGTCGATCTTCTGCTCCTCCTCGGGGCCGGAGACCTCGACGAAGGCGTGCGCGCGGGCACCGGCGGGCAGCGTCTCCAGGGCCCGGGCGATCGCGGGCAGCGCGCTCTCGTCACCGGCGAGCAGATGCCAGTCGGCCGCCGGGTCGGGCGCGTAGGCGCCGCCGGGGCCCAGGAAGCGCACGGTCTCGCCGGGCCGCGCCCGGGCGGCCCACGGGCCGGCCAGGCCGTCGTCGCCGTGGATCACGAAGTCCAGGGTCAGCTCGTGCCGCTCCGGGTCCCAGTCGCGCACGGTGTAGGTACGGGTGACCGGCCACTGCTCGCGCGGGAACTCGGCGCGGATCCGCTCCAGGTCGAAGGGCTCGGGGTAGGTGGTGCCCAGGGCGCCGAAGAGCAGCTTCACGTAGTGGTCGGTGCAGGTGTCCGCGGCGAATCCGGCGAGGCCCGGGCCGCCGAGCACCACACGCTGCATGTGCGGAGTCAGCCGTTCGGTGCGTACCACCTGAGCGGTATGGGGCTTGCGCGGCTTTCGTCCCGGGCGCTCTGCCATGACGGCCTCCTGCGGGTTGGTTAGGTTTACCTAAGTTAGCACTCCCGCTCTGTCAACACCCCCTTGCCGGGACGCCGATGGAAGCCCTTTGCCGGAATATTCCGCTCGGCGCCGGCCGGGTCAGCGCGCCAGCGTGCCGAGCAGCCGCTCCAGCGAGCCGCCCAGACCCCACCGCCGCGCCAGCTCCTCCAGCGCCGCCGGATCGCGCGGGGCGCGCGGCAGGGCGGTGCCGACGTCCGGCAGCGGCACGTCACCGGCCACCCGCACCACCTTCGGCGCCACCGCCAGGTACGGCCGGGCCTCGGTGAGCCGCTTGCGCTGCGACGGCGTGAGCCGCGCCCGCGGGTCGTCGGCCGCCGCCACGATCCCGGCCAGATCGCCGAACTCGGCGAGCAGCTTGGCGGCCGTCTTCTCGCCGATGCCGGGCACGCCCGGCAGGCCGTCGCTCGGGTCGCCGCGCAGCAGCGCCAGATCCGCGTACCCCCGCCCGTCGACGCCATACTTCTCGCGCAGCACCGCCTCGTCGGTGAGCTGGAGCGTGCCGACGCCCTTCAGCGGATACAGCACCCGGACGCCCCGCTCGTCGTCCACCAGCTGGTACAGATCGCGGTCGCCGGTGACGATGTCCACCGGGCCGCCGGCCCGCGCCGTGAACGTGCCGATCACGTCGTCCGCCTCGAACCCCGCCACCCCGACGCGCGCGATGCCGATCGCGTCCAGCACGTCCTCGATCACCGGCACCTGCGGGGCGAGGGTGTCCGGCACCTCCTCCCGGTCCGCCGCGTCCGGGCGCTCCTCGGCCACCCGGTGCGCCTTGTAGGTCGGGATGAGGTCCACCCGCCACCGCGGGCGCCAGTCGGCGTCCATACAGGCCACCAGGTGCTCCGGCCGGTGGTCCTTGACCAGCCGGTCGATGAAGTCCAGCAGCCCGCGCACCGCGTTGACGGGCGTGCCGTCCGGCGCCTTCACGGAGTCCGGGACGCCGAAGTAGGCGCGGAAGTACAGCGAGGCGGTGTCGAGGAGCATCAGTCGTCCGGTCACGCTCGCATCATGCCGTACGGCACCGACAGCGGACCGCCCCCCAAGGCCGTCGCGTGCCGCCCGGCACCCGCCGTGCGCGTGTCCGGAACGCATGGTGTGCGTGTCCGGAACGCGTTGCGTGCTGCGCATCGCCGTGAGTCCGGCCACTCGCGCGTTTGCCCAGGTCCGACCTGGGGAGGCGCGGCCTCTGTCCTGTCCCCGAAGACGAGAGGTGCGCGTGTCACCCAGGCTTGAGGCAGAGCATCTGTACAAGGTGTTCGGAAGAAGACCGGACGAGGCGGTGGAGCGGCTGCGGAAGGGCGCCGACCGCACGGAGCTGCGCGCCGACGGCACGACGGCCGCCGTGATCGACGCCTCCTTCCGCGTCGAGGCGGGCGAGATCTTCGTCGTCATGGGGCTGTCGGGCTCCGGCAAGTCCACCCTGCTGCGCATGCTCAACGGGCTGCTGGAGCCCACCGCGGGCAGCGTGCGCTTCGACGGGCGGGACCTGACCGCCCTCGACGACCGGGCGCTGCGCGAGCTGCGCTCGAAGAAGATCAGCATGGTCTTCCAGCACTTCGCGCTCTTCCCGCACCGCAGCGTCCGCGACAACGCCGCCTACGGCCTGGAAGTGCAGGGCGTGCCCCGCGCCGAGCGCGAGCGCCGCGCCGACGAGGCGCTCGCCCTGTGCGGCCTGGCCGGCTGGGAGGAGTCCTGGCCCGACGAGCTGTCCGGCGGCATGCAGCAGCGCGTCGGCCTCGCCCGCGCCCTCGCCACCGACGCCGACCTGCTGCTGATGGACGAGTCCTTCAGCGCCCTGGACCCGCTGATCCGCCGGGACATGCAGGACCAGCTGCTGGAGCTCCAGAAGACGCTGCGGAAGACCATCGTCTTCATCACCCACGACCTCAACGAGGCGATGCGGCTCGGCGACCGCATCGCCGTCATGCGCGACGGGCGCATCGTCCAGACCGGCACCGCCGAGGACATCCTGCTGCGCCCCGAGGGCGACTACGTGGCCTCCTTCGTCCAGGACGTCGACCGCTCCCGCGTGCTGACGGCGGGCGCCCTGATGGACACCTCGGTCAACGGTGACGCCCCGCTGTGCGGCTGCGAGACCGCGACGCCCGGGACGCCGTTCACCGAACTGTGCGCGATCAGCGCCCGGCTGACGCACCGCGTCAGCGTCGTGGACGAGGCGAACCGGGTCGTCGGTGTCGTGCCCAGGCAGCGGCTGGTCGGCTTCCTCGGCGACGAGCCGGCCGCTCCCGTGGCCTGCGACCACCCGGACGGGAAGGTGATCGGCCGTGCCTAGGATCCACCTCGGCGACTGGGTCGACTCCGGCGTCGACTGGCTGGTCGGCCACCTCTCCTGGCTGTTCGACGCCGTCAAGGCGGTCATGGAGGGCATGTACGACGGCATCGACGCGGTGCTCGCCGCCCCCCAGCCGCTGCTGATGGCGGGCATCCTCGCCGTCGTCGCCTGGTGGCTGCGCGGACTGCCCGCCGGCGTGCTCGCCTTCGCCGGGTTCGCCCTCGTGGACTCACTGGACCTGTGGGACCAGGCCATGTCCACGCTCGCCCTGGTGCTCGTGGCGACCGTGATCGCCCTGGTGATCTCCGTCCCGCTGGGCATCCGGGCGGCCCGCTCGCAGGCGGTCAGCGCGATCGTGCGCCCCGTCCTGGACCTGCTCCAGACCATGCCGTCGATGGTCCTGCTGATCCCGGCCATGCTGTTCTTCGGCCTCGGCACCGCCCCCGGTGTCGTCGCCACCCTGATCTTCGCGCTCGCCCCCGGCGTCCGCATGACCGAGCTGGGCATCCGCCAGGTCGACGCCGAGCTGGTCGAGGCCGCCGAGGCGTTCGGCACCACCCCGCGCGCCATCCTGTGGCGGGTCCAGCTGCCGCTCGCCCTGCCGACCATCATGGCCGGCGTCAACCAGGTGATCATGCTGGGCCTGTCCATGGTGGTCATCGCCGGCATGGTCGGCACCGGCGGCCTCGGCGGCGCCGTGAACCAGGCCATCGGCCAGGTCGACATCGGCTACGGCTTCGAGGCGGGCGTCGGCATCGTCGTCCTCGCCGTCTACCTGGACCGCGTCACCGGCGCGCTCGGCGCCCAGCTCTCCCCGCTGGGCCGCAGGGCCGCCGCGAAGGAGCGCACGCGCGCGTGGTCGTACCGTCCGCGCCCGGCCGTCGCCCTCGCCGGTGTCGTCGTCCTCGCCCTCGTCGCGGGCGGGATCGGCCTCTTCGGCCCGTCCGCCGGCACCTCCGAGGCCTCCGGCACCGACGTCGGCAAGGGCAAGGAGATCAGGATCGGGTACATCCCCTGGGACGAGGGCATCGCCTCCACGTTCCTCTGGAAGGAGATCCTCCAGGAGCGCGGCTTCGAGGTGACCACCACCCAGTACGCGGCCGGTCCCCTATACACCGGCCTCGCCACCGGCCAGCTCGACTTCCAGACCGACTCCTGGCTGCCCACCACCCACGCCGAGTACTGGGCGAAGTACGGCGAGCGGCTGGAAGACCTCGGCAAGTGGTACGGCCCCACCTCCCTGGAGCTGACCGTCCCCTCCTATGTCAAGGACGTGAACTCCCTGGCGGACCTCAAGGACCACGCCTCCGAGTTCTCCGGGAAGATCATCGGCATCGAGCCCAGCGCGGGCATGATGAGCCTGCTGAAGAAGAAGGTGCTGAAGGAGTACGGCCTGGCGGGCACGTACGACGTCGTCGACGGCTCCACACCCGCCATGCTCGCCGAGCTGAAGCGCGCCTACGGCCGCAGGCAGCCGGTCGTCGTCACCCTGTGGTCCCCGCACTGGGCCTACAGCGACTACGGTCTGAAGAAGCTGAAGGACCCCGAGGGCGCCTGGGGCGAGGGCGACGGCGTGCACACCCTGGCGCGCAAGGGCTTCGCCGCCGACAACCCGCGGGTCGGCCGGTGGCTGCGGGACTTCTCCATGACCGAGGAGCAGCTGACGAGCCTGGAGGCGCGGATCCAGAAGGCCGGCAAGGGCGGGGAGCAGGACGCCGTCCGCGGCTGGCTGCGGGAACACCCGGGGCTGCTCGACAAGTGGGCCCCCGTCGCCGGGGACGGCGCCATGAGCCAGGCGGCCGGGTGACCTGACCGGCCCGGACCGCCTCCCGGGGGGCGGGTGCCGCCGGACGCCGACGCGCGTCCGGTGCCGCCCGCCCCCCGTGGCGTACCGCCTGCGCACAGATCAGGCCAATCACCGCCCGTGGTGAATCCGGGTGCGCGGCCGGGCACCCGGCCCGGCTGGTCGGCGTCTTCGTCCGCCCGGGCGCCCGGTCCCGCGGCCGGCCCCGGGCCCCGCACCCTGGCGCGAACAGTGGAGGTCGGCGATCACGGGGGTGACGGGGATGTGACACCCGCGTGAAACGGTTTGCCGAACATGCGTAGGGTGCAGAGAAGTCATCAGAAGAGGGCCGCCCGCACGTGGGCACCCGGACAGCGGTACGACGAGCGAGGGAGGGAGCCGGAGCGATGGGCGACCACAAAGAGCAGCAGCCCGTGCGGGTGGGCGCGGCCGTCCGGCGGCGCCGCCGCGCGCTGGAGCTGACCCTCGCGGTCGTGGCCGAGCGCACCGGCCTGTCGGTGCCCTTCCTCAGCCAGGTCGAGAACGACCGGGCCCGCCCGAGCCGCACCTCCCTGGAGAAGCTGGCCGACGCGCTGCGCACGACGGCCGTCGAACTCCTCGCCGCCGCCGACCCGGCGGCCAGCGTGGACGTCGTCCGCGCCGAGCCGCTCCCCGAGGACGACTTCGACCCGCGCACCCGTCCGCTGGTCCGCGGCCACCACCAGCTGCACGCCTCCGAGTTCACCGGCGACCACGACGCCCGCCGCGAGTTCCAGCACCGCAACGACGAGCTGATGTACGTCGCCGACGGCGCGGTGGAGATCGAGGCGGAGGGCCGCGCCTACCGCCTCGGCCGCGGTGACACCCTGTACCTGACCGGCGGGGTCCGGCACCGCTGGCGGGCGACGGTCCCGGACACCCGGGTCATCGTGGTGGCCGTCGCCGAGCACATCGAGGCGGTCCAGGACCGGTCGCGCTGAGCGCGGGGCGGGAGGTGACGACGGGTGTGACGGACGGCGTGCCGCGGGTCGTCTCCCTGGTCCCCTCCCTCACCGAGGCCGTCGCGGTGACCCTGCCCGGCGTCCTCGTCGGCGCCACCGACTGGTGCGTCCGGCCGGCGGGGCTGGACGTCACCCGGATCGGCGGGACGAAGAACCCGGACCCGGACCGGATCGTCTCCCTCGCCCCCGACCTGGTGATCGCCAACGAGGAGGAGAACCGCCCCGCCGACCTCGACGCCCTCCGCGCGGCCGGGCTCCGGGTGCTGGTCACCGAGGTGCGCGGCGTCCCGCAGGCCCTCACCGAACTGGACCGGGTGCTCACCGCGTGCGGCGCGCCGGGACGGCCGCGCTGGCTGGAACGGGCCGAGTCGGTGTGGACGGCCCTGCCCCGGCCGGCCCGGCGGGTCCGGGCGGTGGTACCGGTCTGGCGCCGCCCCTGGATGGTCCTCGGCCGGGACACCTTCGCGGGCGACGTCCTGGCCCGCCTCGGGGTGGACCACCTGTACGCCGCCCACCCCGAGCGCTACCCCCGCGTCCCGCTCGACGAACTGCGCGCGGCCCGCCCCGACCTGGTGGTGCTGCCCGACGAGCCCTACCGGTTCACCGCCGACGACGGCCCCGAGGCGTTCCCCGGGCTGCCCTGCGCGCTGGTCAGCGGACGGCACCTGACGTGGTACGGCCCGTCGCTGGCCGAAGCGCCGCGGGTACTGGCCGCGGCCCTGCGAGCAGCTCGCCGCTGACCAGACCGCGTACCGTCCCGGCCGCCGCCGCGAGCCAGGCGAGGACGAGGACGCCGTACAGGACGGCGGCCAGCGCGTCGTACGCCGCGAGGCCGGTGTGCCGGGCGAGCGTCGCCGCGCCCGTGACACAGGTGCCGACCGGGAAGGTGAACGACCACCACGTCAGGGAGAAGCCCATGCCCCGCCGCCGGGCCCGCACCACGTGCGCCGTCGCGAACGCCAGCCACAGCAGGGCGAAGCCCATGACCGGCACCCCGTACAGCACGGCCAGGACGAGCAGACCGTGGTCGTACGGGGCCGGCACGACCCCGGGGGCGGCGTGCGCGACCGCGCCGACGGCCGTGGCGGACTGCCCCAGCGGGCCGAGGACCAGGAACAGGGTCGGGGTGAGGGCGAGCGGCAGCGGGCCGGCGGTGAGCAGCCGGCCGAAGACCAGCGGCAACGTCAGCAGCACGGCCAGCAGGCTCAGCCCGAACAGCGCGAAGCACGCCAGCAGCAGGGTCTCCCGGGGCTGCCCCGGCGGCAGGTGCGGCACCAGCAGCGGGCCGAGCGCGGCCGACACCATGGGCGCGACCAGCGGCAGCAGCCACACCGGGGTGGCCTCGGCGGGCTCGGCGCGGTGCCGTACGGCCAACAGGTACGGCACCGCGACGGCGGCCCCGAGCCCGGCCGCCGTACCGGCGGTGAACAGCACGGTGTCCAGGGCGACGGCCGCCCGGGTGCCGATCAGCTCCCGGCCGGCCGTCAGCGCGCCGCCGCCCACCGCCAGCAGGGCCATCGCCAGACAGCCGTAGAAGGGGGCCACCGCCGGGTCCCGGAGCTGGGCGCGGGCCTGGTCGCGGTGGCGGGCCCAGTGCGCGGCCCGGGCGGTCAGCAGCACCAGCAGCATCAGCAGGGACAGCGCCCAGACGGCCGCCAGGACCCCGCGCGGCCCGTTCCCCGGCGCGGGCAGCGCGACGCCGGCCGAGGCGAGGACCGCGGTGCCCATGACGGCGGCGTACCAGTTCGGCCGGAGCTGACGGAGCAGGCCGGCGCGGGACGGGGGCGGGAGCGGGGCGGCGGTGATCATGGCTCAACGGTCCTGCCGCCGGTCGTCCCTGACCAGCCGGTTCCCGTCTATGAGGACATAAGCTGGTCTTATGAGCGTGGCCGAGGGACCCCAGCACGGACGCACCGGATCACTGGCGCACCGGGTGCCGGACCTGGGCGCGCTGGAACTGCTGCTCGCGGTGGCGCGGCTGGGCAGCCTGGGCGCGGCGGCGCGCGAGGTGGGCATCACCCAGCCGGCCGCCAGCAGCCGGCTGCGCTCCATGGAGCGGCAGCTGGGCGTGGCCCTCGTCGACCGCTCACCGCGCGGCTCCCGGCTCACCGACGCGGGCGCCCTGGTCACGGACTGGGCGCGCCGGGTGGTGGAGGCGGCGGCGGCCTTCGACGCGGGCGCGCGGGCGCTGCGGGACCGGCGGGACTCCCGGCTCCGGGTCGCGGCGAGCATGACCATCGCCGAGTACCTGCTGCCCGGCTGGCTCCTGGCGCTGCACGCCGAGCGGCCCGACACGGCCGTCTCGCTGCTCGCCGGCAACTCGGCGAAGGTCGCGGAACTGCTGCTGGCCGGCGAGGCGGACCTCGGCTTCGTCGAGGGCCTGACCGTGCCCACCGGTCTGGACTCCGCGGTCATCGCCCACGACCGGCTGATCGTGGTCACCGCACCCGGTCACCCCTGGGCCCGCCGCCGACGGCCCCTGACGGCGGCGGAGCTGGCGTCGACCCCGCTGATCCTGCGGGAACGCGGCTCCGGCACCCGCCAGGTGCTGGACGCGGCGCTCGGCGGCCTGGCCCGGCCGCTGATCGAGCTGTCCTCCACGACGGCGGTGAAGGCGTCCGCGGTCTCCGGCGCGGGCCCCTCGGTCCTCAGCGAACTGGTGGTGGGCGAGGAGCTGGCCCTGCGGCGCCTGGTCGGCATCCCGGTGGAGGGCGTCTCCCTGCGCCGGGCGCTGCGAGCGGTCTGGCCGACGGGCCACCGCCCGACGGGTCCGGCCAGGGAACTGCTGTCACTGACCCGCGGCTGACGGGGAGGACGCCCGGGAGGGGCGCGGACCCGTGCGGCGGGCCGGTGTGGGGCGGATCAGGCTCAGGAGGCGGCTTCGACCAGGGCGCGCATGACGCGCGGGTCCTCGTCCCGCTCCGGGTGCCACTGCACCCCCAGCACCCAGCCCCGGTCCGCCGGCAGCTCCACGGCCTCCACGGTGCCGTCCGCCGCGTAGGCCGACGGCACCAGCCCCTCGCCGAGCCGCTCCACGGCCTGGTGGTGGTACGTCGCCACGGTCACCTCCTCCGGGACGAGGCCGCCGTACAGCGTGCCCGGCACCGGCTTCACCGGATGCCTGCCGAACACGCCGACCACCTCCGCGTGTCCGTCCAGGTGCTGGACCAGGGTGCCGCCCAGGGCGACGTTCAGCAGCTGCATGCCCCGGCAGATGCCGAGCAGCGGCACACCCGCCGCCAGAGCCGCCTCGACCAGCGCCAGTTCCCAGGCGTCCCGCTCCGGGGCGAGCGGGCCGGTGAGCGGGGAGCACTCGGCGCCGTACCGGGCCGGGTCGACGTCCGGGCCGCCCGCGATGACCAGCCCGTCGATCCGGGCCACCGTGGCCGCCGCACGCTCCGGCGCGTCCGGCGGCAGCATCGCCGTGAGCCCCCCGGCCCGCTGCACCAGCCGGGGATACGCGGCCGGCAGCAGCGCCGCCTCCAGCTCCCACACGCCCCAGCGCGCCCCGGACTCCAGATAGGTGCTCACACCGATCAGCGGCCGTGCGGTCATGCTGCCCTCCCGAGCGTCAAAAGGTCGTGCCCCACACCTTTGCGCATCCGGCTCAGGCCAGGAAACCCCGCAACAGGGCCGCCGTGCCCGCGCAGTGCTCGCGCATCATCTCCCGTGCCCCGTCCGCGTCCCCGTCCAGCACCGCCTCCACCAGCGCGGTGTGCTGCCGCTGCGAGTGCTCCAGGTTGCGCACCAGCAGCGGGATGCAGTCCAGCAGGTCGTTGACCGTCGCCCGGACCGCCGCGTACCGCGCGGTCAGCGACGGCGAGCCGCACAGCTCGGCCAGCGTCAGGTGCAGCAGCGTGTCGGCCCGCCGGTACTCCGCCGGCGGGACCTCGTACGTGCGCTCCAGCGCCCGGCGCAACCGCGCCGCCCGCTCCTCGGCCAGCCCGTGCGCCGCGCACAGCCCGGCCGCGCCCACCTCCAGCACCTCGCGGAAACGCAGCACGTCCTCGATGTCGACCTCGGCGATCCGGCGCCGCAGCTCGTCCTCGCCGCCCGCGTCCGGACGGGACAGCACAAACGTTCCGCCGTACCGTCCGCGCCGCGCCTCCACCAGCCCCTGGTCCTGGAGCACCCTCAGCACCTCGCGCAGCGTCACCCGGCTGATCCCCAGCCGCTCCGCCAGCTCCCGCTCGGCCGGCAGCCGCCCGCCGGCCGGCACCAGGCCCAGCCGGACGACCTGGAGGATCTGCTCCAGCGCCTCCTCGAAGCCGTTGCCCGCCCGCACCGGCCGCAGCACCGCAGTGAGCCGGTCGGCTCCCGACCGCTCGCGGAGCCCCTCCGCACCCGCGTCCCGCGACATCCTCCGTGATCCCTTCCCAAGCAATGGTTCTCCGCAATACCTTATGGCTCCCGGCCCGGCCGAAGCAGCGCGATGCGCCCGAGGAGGCTCACCCGTGGCAGACCGCACACCCCCGCTCAGCGCCGAGGAACTGCACGCCCTCGTCGCGAGCGGTGAGATCGACACTGTCGTCCTGGCCTTCCCCGACATGCAAGGGCGGCTCCAGGGCAAGCGGTTCGCCGCCCGCTTCTTCCTCGACGAGGTGCTGCACCACGGCACCGAGGGCTGCAACTACCTTCTCGCCGTCGACACCGAGATGAACACCGTCGACGGCTACGCGATGTCCTCCTGGGACCGCGGCTACGGCGACTTCGCCCTGCGCCCGGACCCGTCCACCCTGCGCCGCGTCCCCTGGCACCCCGGCACCGCCCTGCTCATCGCCGACCTCGCCTGGGGCGACGGCTCCCCGGTCGCCGCCGCGCCCCGCCAGATCCTGCGCCGCCAGCTCGACCGGCTCGCCGCACTCGGCTACACCGCCCAGGTCGGCACCGAGCTGGAGTTCATCGTCTTCAAGGACAGCTACGAACGGGCCTGGGACGCGAACTACCGCGGTCTGACCCCCGCCAACCAGTACAACGTCGACTACTCCATCCTCGGCACCGGCCGCATCGAGCCCCTGCTGCGCCGGCTGCGCAACGAGATGGCCGGCGCCGGCCTCACCGTCGAGTCCGCCAAGGGCGAGTGCAACCCCGGCCAGCACGAGATCGCCTTCCGCTACGACGAGGCCCTCGTCACCTGCGACCAGCACGCCCTGTACAAGACCGGAGCCAAGGAGATCGCCGCTCAGGAGGGCGTCTCGATCACCTTCATGGCCAAGTACAACGAACGCGAGGGCAACTCCTGCCACATCCACCTCTCGCTCGCCGGCGCCGACGGCACCAACGCCATGGCGGACCACCGGGAAGGCGGCATGTCCGAGGTCATGCGGCACTTCCTCGCCGGACAGCTCGCCGCCCTCCGTGACTTCTCCCTCCTCTACGCCCCCAACATCAACTCCTACAAGCGGTTCCAGCCCGGCTCCTTCGCGCCCACCGCCGTCGCCTGGGGCCACGACAACCGCACCTGCGCCCTGCGCGTCGTCGGACACGGCCGCTCCCTGCGCTTCGAGAACCGCCTCCCCGGCGGGGACGTCAACCCCTACCTGGCGGTGGCGGGCCTGATCGCGGCCGGCCTGTACGGCGTCGAACGGGGACTCGAACTCCCCGACCCCTGCCCCGGCAACGCCTACACCGCCGGTTTCGCCCACGTCCCGACCACCCTCCGGGAGGCCGCCGGACTCTGGGAGGACAGCCCGATCGCCCGGGCCGCCTTCGGCGACGAGGTCGTCGCGCACTACCGCAACATGGCACGCGTCGAACTGGCCGCCTTCGACGCCGCGGTCACCGACTGGGAGCTGCGCCGCTCCTTCGAACGCCTGTGAAAGGCCACCCCTTGACCGACCCGCACGAACTCCGCGTACTCAACCCCGCCACCGAGCAACTCGTCGCCACCGTCCCCGCCGCGAGTGCGGAGGACGTCGCCGCCGCCGTCGCACGGGCCGTACGGGCCCAGCGGACCTGGGCCGCCGCCGCGCCCGCCGACCGGGCCCGCCTGCTCCGCCGCTTCGCCGACGTGGTCGACGCCCACACCGGGGAACTCGCCCGGCTGGAGGTCCGCGAGGCCGGCCACACCATCGGCAACGCCCGCTGGGAGGCGGGCAACGCCCGCGACCTGCTCCTCTACGCGGCCGGCGGCGCCGAACGCCTCCTCGGCCGGCAGATCCCCGCGCCCGGCGGCTGGGACGTCACCTTCCAGGAACCCCTGGGCGTGATCGGCGTGATCTCCCCCTGGAACTTCCCGATGCCCATCGCCGCCTGGAGCTCCTTCCCGGCGCTCGCCGCGGGCAACGCGGTCGTCCTCAAACCCGCCGAGACCACCCCGCTCACCTCGCTCCGCCTCGCCGAACTCGCCCTGGAGGCGGGCCTGCCCGAGCACCTCTTCCAGGTCGTGCCCGGCCACGGCGCCACCGCCGGACGCGCCCTGGTGGACCACCCGGACGTCGCCAAGATCGTGTTCACCGGCTCCACCCGCACCGGCCGCGAGGTCATGGAACGCTGCGCCCGCCTGGTCAAACCGGTCACCCTGGAACTCGGCGGCAAGAGCCCCAACGTCGTCTTCGCCGACGCCGACCTCAAGGCCGCCCTCGACCCCTTCTCCTTCCTCGACAACTCCGGCCAGGACTGCTGCGCCCGCACCCGCGTCCTGGTCCAGGAGACGGTGTTCGAGGAGGCCCGGGACCTCCTCGCCGACGCGCTGGCCGCCGTGGTCGTGGGCGACCCCGCCGACGAGAAGACCCAGATGGGCCCGCTGATCTCGGCGCGGCAACGGGACCGCGTACGGGCCTACGTCCCCGAGGGCGCCCCCGCCCTGCGCGGCAGCGCGCCCGACGGACCCGGCTTCTGGTTCCCGCCGACCGTCCTCACCGGGGAGCGGCACGACGGCGCGGCGGCCACCGAGGAGATCTTCGGCCCGGTCGCCGTCCTGCTGCCCTTCACCGACGAGCAGGACGCGATCCGCCTCGCCAACGGCACCCCCTACGGCCTCTCCGGCTCCCTCTGGACCCGGGACGTGGGCCGCGCCCTCCGCGTCGCGCAGGGCGTCCGCGCGGGCAACCTGTCCGTCAACTCGCACTCCAGCGTCCGCTACTGGACCCCGTTCGGCGGCTTCAAGCAGTCCGGGCTCGGCCGGGAACTCGGCCCCGACGCCCTGACCGCCTTCACCGAGACCAAGAACGTCTTCATCAGCACGGAGGGCCCCGCACAGTGACCGACAACAGTGTCTGCCGCCGCCTGGTCGGCCGTACCGCCGTGGTGACCGGCGCCGCCAGCGGCATCGGCCTCGCCACCGTCCGCCGGCTCGCCTCCGAGGGCGCCCACGTCGTCTGCGCGGACGTCGACGAGACCCGCGGCAAGGCCGCCGCCGACGAGGCCGGCGGGATCTTCGCCAGGACCGACGTCACCGACCCCGAGCAGGTCGAGGCGCTGTTCAAGACCGCGTACGACACCTACGGCAGCGTCGACGTCGCCTTCAACAACGCCGGCATCTCCCCGCCCGACGACGACTCCATCCTGGAGACCGGCCTGGAGGCGTGGCGGCGCGTCCAGGAGGTCAACCTCACCTCCGTCTACCTGTGCTGCAAGGCCGCCCTGCCCTACATGCGCCGCCAGGGCAAGGGCTCCATCATCAACACGGCGTCCTTCGTGGCGAGGATGGGTGCGGCCACCTCGCAGATCTCGTACACGGCCTCCAAGGGCGGTGTCCTCGCCATGTCCCGCGAACTGGGCGTGCAGTTCGCGCGGGAGGGCATCCGGGTCAACGCCCTGTGCCCCGGCCCGGTCGACACCCCGCTCCTGCGGGAGCTGTTCGCCAAGGACCCCGAGCGGGCCGCCCGCCGCCTGGTGCACATCCCCCTCGGCCGGTTCGCCGCGGCCGAGGAGATCGCCGCCGCCGTCGCCTTCCTGGCCAGCGACGACTCCTCGTTCGTCAACGCCACCGACTTCCTGGTGGACGGCGGCATCGCGGGCGCGTACGTCACGCCGCTGTAGGCCGGCCGGAAAGCTCGGACCGGCCGGGACCGCTCGACCACGGGGGAGGGGGCGGGCTCAGGGAGCGGGCTCAGAGGAAGGTGTGCCCCTCGCCCCGGTAGGTGGGCACGGTGGCCGTCACCGTGCCCCCCTCGACCAGGTGCAGCGCCTCGAACCGCTCGCACAGCTCGCCCGCCTTGGCGTGCCGGAACCACACCTTGTCGCCGATGAGCAGGTCGTCGGCGGGCGAGCCCAGCAGCGGGGTCTGCACCTCCCCGGGCCCCTCCTGCGGGTCGTACCGCAGCCCCGGCGGCAGATACGGCACCGGCAGCCGGTCGGGGCCGGCCACGCCGGAGGCCGGGTAGCCGCCGCCGAGCACGGTGACCACGCCCACGCCGGGCCGCCGCACCACCGGCTGGGCGAAGAGGGCGGCCGGACGGCCGGTGAAGGAGGTGTAGTTGTCGAACAGGCGCGGCACGTACAACCCCGAACCGGCCGCTATCTCGGTCACGGCGTCCTCGGCGGCCGTGTGCTGCACGCTGCCGGTGCCGCCGCCGTTCACGAACTCCAGGTCCGGGACGACGGCCCGCACCGCCCGGACCACCGCGGCCCGCCGCCCGGCCAGCTCCCGGCGGGCGGCGGTCTGCATCAGCCGGACCGCACGGGACCGCAGGGGCCGGCCGGCGACCGCGTCCCCGACACCGGCGACATGCCCCTCGTAGGCCATGATCCCCACCAGCCGGAAGCCCGGCCGCCTGGCCACCGTCCGCGCCAGGTCGGCGAGTTGGGCGGGGGAGTGCAGCGGCGAGCGCCGGGCGCCGACCCGCACCCGGCCGCCCAGCAGCCGCAGCGAGGTGTCCAACTCCAGGCAGACGCGCACCCGTTCGCGCCCACCGTCCCGGGCGGCGTCGATCAGATCCAGGTGCGCAGGGTCGTCGATCATCACCGTGACCGCTCCGGCGAGCTTGGGATCGGCGGCCAGCTCCGCGAACCCGGCCCGGTCGGCCGAGGGGTAGGCCAGCAGCACGTCCTCGAACCCCGACCGCGCGAGCCACAGCGACTCGGCCAGGGTGAACGACATGACGCCCTGGAAACCGTCCTTGGCCAGCACCCGTTCCAACAGGGCGCGGCAGCGCACCGACTTGCTGGCGACCCGGACCGGCTTGCCGCCGGCGCGGCGCACCAGGTCGGCCGCGTTGGCGTCGAAGGCGGCCAGGTCCACGATCGCGAGGGGGGCGTCGAGATGGGCGGTGGCCCGGTCGTAACGGGCCCGGTCGGCGGCAGGCGCAGTCATGGCGGAAGCCTGCCAGACAGGATTACCGCAGGGTAGGGGGACGTTCCGGGCAGATGCCCCGGGCGCGTGGACCGGTTCCGTCCGTGCCCCCGACAACCCGTAGAGTGACGCGCACGTACGGCGGACCCCACCCGCGCTGCACCTGAACCGGGATGCCGGTCCGGACGTACGGGTATGCGTGCCCGGAAGGCTTCCGCACCGGGCGCGGCCGAGCAGCAGGACGGCCCGCGTACGTGGAGCGGCCCGGGCACGAGGAAACGGGGGGTGCATGAGCACGGAAGCGCGGCACGCCCCCGTCCCGCCCCGCCCTTCGTCTCAGCCCCCCACCCCGCCCGTCCCTTCGGCCCGCCCCGACGGACCGACTGGTCCGGGTGTGCCTGCCGATGTCTCCGGGGCGTCCGGTCCCGGTGGGCCGGTCGGGGCCGTCCGGCCGTCCGGCTCCGGCGGCGGGGCGGCCGACGCCGCCCGGTCGTCCGGTGGTGCCGGGTACTCCGGCGTCCCCCGGCCCGCCGGCGGCGGCGCGGGGTCCGTGTCGGCGGGCGCGGGACCGGCGGTGCCGGCCCGGCGACCGTCTGAGCCCGCTGCGTTCCCCGGCCCGGCCGACCCCCTCGACGACGAGCCGTCCGTCTTCACCCCGCGCGGCGCGCGACCGCCGGCCGGTCCGGTCGCGGGCGCCCATGGCCCGCGCCCCTCGGTCGTGCCCGAGGTCACCGAGCCCGTGAGCCCGCCCCCGCCCCCCGCCTCGGCCCGTTTCCCCGACGCGCCGCCGAGTACGGGGCCGGCCCGGCGCACGGCCGCCGGCTCCACGGCTCCCGCCGGGCGGACCGGCGCCGGTGCCGACCGGACGGCACCCCGGAGCGAGCCGGCCTCCCGGACGGCCCCGGGGACCGGCTCCCGGACGGCCCCGGGGACGGGGGCCCGGCTGCCGTCCGGTGACGACCCGGCTCGGCGGGGTGCTCCCGCGGAGGCTCCGTCCGCCACCACGGGGTCCGACGTCACGGCGTCCGACACCACGGCCCGGTTGCGGCCCGGTGGCGGGCCGCCCCGGCGAAGTGGTCCGGCGGAGGCTCCGCCCGCGCCGACGGCCCGGCCGTGGTCCGGTGGGGAACAGCCCCGCGAGGACGTCCGGACCGAGGAGCCGGCCGAGACGACCGCCCGGCTCCGCCCGGGCGCGGCGTCCCGTCGGCCCGGCGCCCCGGCCGAGACCTCCTCGGAGACGACGGCCCGGCTCCGTCCGGTCCCTCCGGCCCCCGCCGCCGACCGGCCCCGTGGCACCTCGGCGCCCGGTCGGTCCGGTGAGCCTGTTCCCGGCCGGTCTCCGGGTGCGCCGGGTGCCTCCGCCGCCGACGGGTCTCCGGGTGCCTCCGCCGCCGACGGGCGACGCGGTGCCTCGGTCCCCGGCCGGTCCGGTGAGCCTGTTCCCGGCCGGTCTCCGGGTGCGTCCGGTGTCGACGGGTCGCCGGGTGCCTCCGCCGCCGACCGGCCCCGTGGCACCTCGGCGCCCGGTCGGTCCGGTGAGCCTGTTCCCGGCCGGTCGCCGGGTGCGTCCGGTGTCGACGGGTCGCCGGGTGCCTCCGCCGCCGACGGGCGACGCGGTGCCTCGGCCCGCGGCAGCTCGGTCAGCGCGTCCGGAGCCGACGGCCCCCCGGGCGGCTCCGCTCCCGCCCGGCCCCTCGGCGACTTGGTTCCCGGCCAGGCCGTCGGAGACCCCGTCCCCGCCGGACCGTCCGGTGCCCAGAGCCCGGCCCAGCCGCTGGGCGCCCCCGCCCCCGCCCACCGGCCCGGTGCCCCGGTCTCCGCCGAGCCGCTCGGCGCCTCCGTGCAGCTTCCCGGTGGTCCCGTCCCGGCCCAGCCGGTTGGTGCCCCGGTGCCCGCTGAGCCGCACGGCGCCTCCGCCCAGCGTCCCGGTGGCCCCGTCCATGCTCAGCCGCCTGGTGCCCCGGTCTCCGCCGAGCCGCTCAGCCGCTCGGCGCCTCCGTCCCCGGTCGGCGCCAGGGCGTTTCCGGCGCCGGCCAGGCCCGTGGGGTCTCCGCCCCGGCCCAGCCGCCCGGCGCCCCGGCGCCCGCTCAGCCGCTCAGCGCCCCCGCCCCTGCCCGGCCGCCCGGTGACCCGATTCCCGGCCAGGCCCGTGGGGTCTCCGCCCCGGCCCAGCCGCCTGGTGTCCCGGTCTCCGTCGAGCCGCACGGCGCCTCCGCCCAGCGTCCCGGTGACCCGGTCCCCGGCCAGCCCCTCGGCGTCTCCGCTCCCGCCACGCAGCCCGGAGACTCGGTTGCGGCCCAGTCGCTCGACGGCCCCCCGCCCGGTCGGAACCCTGGTGTGTCCGGCGGCCGTCGGTTCCGTGGGGCCGGTGCCGGGCCCGAGGTGCCCGCCTGGGGTCCGGCGGGCCCCGGCGAACCGGCCCCGACGCACTCCTGGAGCGCGGACCCGGCCGGCCGGCCCGTCGTGTCGTTCGCGGAGCCGGAGACGTTCGGCGAGCGCACGCGCGTCCGGACGGGCCCGCGCACTGCCGCCGCCGCCCTCTGCCTCGTCCTCGGCCTCGGTCTCATCACCGGTGCCGTGACCGGGAAGTGGCTCCTCGGGGACGCCGAGGACGACGGAGCCCGGAACGCGTACGGCACCGCCGGGGCGCTCTGGCACAACGTGCCCGTGGACGAGCTGTTCCCGCCCACGGTCGAGGGCACCGGCGCCGGCCCCGGCGGAGCCGACCGCACCTGGACCCGGATCGCCGTGGCCCCGGACAGCGGCTGCGCCCACGCCTTCGACCCGCTGCTGGACCGCGCCCTCGCCCCGGTCGGCTGCCGGCGGCTGCTGCGCGCCACCTACACCGACGCCACCCAGAGCTACGTCACCACCGTCGGCCTGCTGTTCACCAAGGCCGACCCGGCCGCCATGGCCGCGCTCGCCGCCCGCTTCCGCGCCGAGCACCTGGACCGGCGCACCGATCTGATGCCCCGGCCGTACGCCGCCGCCGGCTCGGCCGCCGCCGCGTTCGGTGACCGGCAACGGGCCTCCTGGACCCTCACCGTCCTCACCGACGCCCCCGTCGTCGCCTACGCCGTCTCCGGCTGGGCCGACGGCCGCGTCGTCGACGCGCCCCAGCCCGCCGCGGACGCGGTCCGCTCCGGGGCCACCACCGCCCCGGCCCAGGCGGGCCTCGGCAACGAGGCCCAGGGCCTGGCCGACCGCGTCGAACGGCGCCTGCGCACGACCATCGGCACGGCCACGGAGACGTCCTCATGACCCGATCGACGGGCCGCCGCCGCCGTGCGGTGGCGTCCGGAGCCGCGGTGAGCCTGCTGCTCGCCGGCTCCCTCGCCCTGCTGCCGTCCACCGAGGCCCGTGCCGACGGCCTCCGCGGTCAGCAGTGGGGCCTGTCCGCCCTCCACCTGGACGAGGTCTGGCAGACCACCAAGGGGCAGGGCGTCACCGTCGCCGTCCTGGACACCGGTGTGGAGGCCGACCATCCGGACCTCGTCGGCAACGTGCTGCCCGCCAAGGACATGATCGGCTTCGGTGCCGGTCCCGGCGACCGCACCTGGGCCCGGCACGGCACCGCCATGGCCGGCATCATCGCCGGGCACGGCCACGGCCCCGGCGCCGGCGAAGGTGTCATGGGGGTGGCGCCCGAGGCGAGGATCCTGCCGGTCCGCGTGATCCTGGAGGACGGCGACCCCGCCCGCGCCAAGGCCCGCACCACCCGTGGCGACGCCCTCGCCGACGGCATCCGCTGGGCCGCCGACCACGGCGCCGACGTCATCAACCTCTCCCTCGGCGACGACTCGAAGTCCGCCCATCCGGAACCCGGCGAGGACGAGGCCGTGCAGTACGCCCTGAAGAAGGGCGTGGTGGTCGTCGCCTCCGCGGGCAACGGCGGCGACAAGGGCGACCACGTCTCCTACCCGGCCGCCTACCCGGGCGTCATCGCCGCCACCGCCGTCGACAAGTACGGCACCCGCGCCGCGTTCTCGACCCGTCGCTGGTACGCCGCCGTCAGCGCGCCCGGCGTCGACGTCGTCATCGCCGACCCGGACCACAAGTACTACGCGGGGTGGGGCACGAGCGCCGCCTCCGCCTTCGTCTCGGGCGCGGCGGCCCTGATCAGGTCGGCCCACCCCGGCCTGGCCCCGGCCCAGGTCAAGAAGGTGCTGGAGGACACCGCGCGGGACGCCCCGGTGGGCGGCCGGGACGACTCCCGGGGCTTCGGCATGATCGACCCCGCTGCGGCCCTGAGGGCGGCCGACCGTCTGGAGCCCACCAGCCTGCACGCCGCGACGTACGGCGAGAAGTACTTCGGCGCCGGCCCGGACACCGCCAGGGCCGCGAGCGGCGCCTCCGGCTGGGCGGCCCCGCTCGCGGGCGGCGCGGGCGCGGTCCTCCTGGTGGCCGCGGTAGCCCTCTGGCGGAGCCGCCGCCCCCTGGCCTGAGCCACCGCCCGGCGACGCCTTCGCTCAGCCTGGCGCGGCAGGCCCGCCACGCCCCTCGCCTCGCCTGGCGTGGCGGGACCATCTGCTTCCCCGTGCGCCGTAGCGGGACACACCTGTCCCTGCCCGGTGCGGCGGCGCCCGCCTGCTCCCCACCCCCGGACCACGGCGAGCACGGCGATCACCGCGAGCAGGGCGACCAGGGCGAGGGCGGCGTACCGGAGCGAGGGCGGCGTACCGGGGCGGACGGCGCCGGGACGGGCGTGGGACGCGTCCACGCCCGCGATGCCGGGGGCGGGCGCTGTGCACGCTGTGGGACGGGCCCGTGAACCGGATCAGGGAACGGCCGGGTCTCCAAGGCGGACCGTGACACCGGCGGCCCCGGCCCCGCACACGGTCGGCCGTCCGGCCCCGATAGGGTCGGTGACCGTGGCGAACAAGAACATTCCCGACCCCGGCTTCTCCGACGACGACGGCTCCGCCGACCCCCGGCTGAGCGCCGCGCTCGCCGCCTGGGCCGAGGACCGCGGCGCCCTCGGGCCCGTCCTGGAGGCGCTCAAGGGCGCCCGGCTGCTGGTCCCCGTCGTCGCCGTGCTCGGCGAGGTGGAGGAGGACGAGAACGGCCTGCGCCGCGAGAAGACCAGCGACATGGCCGTACCCACCCTGAAGGCCGGCCACCGCACCGCGCTGCCCGCCTTCACCTCCACCGACTCCCTCGCCCGCTGGGACCCGCAGGCCCGCCCGGTCGCCGTGCCCCTGCACCAGGCGCTCCAGGCCGCCGCGCACGAGAAGGCCGACACGGTGGTGCTCGACCTCGCCGGACCGGTGCCGTTCGAGTTGACCGGCCCGGCGCTGCTCGCCCTCGCCGAGGGCCGCACCGGCACCGACCCGCTCACCGACCCGGCCGTGGTCGAGGCGGTCCGCACGGCGGTGGCGGCGGAGCCCGCCGTGCTGCGCGCCCACCTCGGTCCCGGGCAGGCCGACGGCACCCTCGCCCTGGTCCTGGACCCGGCCGCGCCGCCCGCCGAGGCCGCCCGCGCGGTCGCCGAGCGGCTCGCCGCCGACGAGACACTGCGGGCCCGCCTGGTGCGCGGCCTCGACCTGGCACTGCTGCCGGCCGGGACCACGCCTCCGGGCGAGCCCCTGTACACGAAGGAGTAGGTCAGCGGTAGATGGGCCCGGTGTACTTCTCGCCCGGTCCCTGGCCCGGCTCGTCCGGGACGATCGACGCCTCGCGGAACGCCAGCTGGAGCGACTTCAGACCGTCGCGCAGCGGAGCCGCGTGGAAGGAGCTGACCTCGGTCGCGCCCGCGTCCAGCAGACCGGCGAGCGCGGTGATCAGCTTCCGCGCCTCGTCCAGGTCCTTGTACTTCTCGCCCTCCTCGCTCAGCCCGAGCTTCACGGCGGCGGCGCTCATCAGGTTGACGGCGACCGTCACGATCACCTCGACGGCGGGGACCTCGGCGATGTCCCGGGTCATCGCGTCGAAGTCGGGGGACTCAGGAGGGGTGTCACTCATGTCCCACACCATAGGTGGTCCGGTCCGGCGCCCTTCAATTAGCCCTTGTCAAGGGATCCTGGTAATCTGGACGTCGACCGGCCGGTCATGTCATGGGTATCAATGGGTACCAGGGCGACCGGCCCACAAGTGGAGGCTCCGATCTCCCACCTGACCGTCCTCCGGGACGGCGGGTCACCCGGTCAGGCGACCGCCATCGTTCCGTACGGGCGATGGAGTCGCCCGAAAGCGCGCCCCGCGGCATCGCGGCGGTGCTCCGGAAGTGTTTGGAGCCCCGCATGTGATCGTCCGGGGCATTTTTGTTGCTTCGGCGCGGTTAGGTCTAACGAACACAGACGTTGCGCGGCTGTCCGCCAGACCGCCGTGTGGTGCTACCGAGGAGGATCCATCAGCGCCGAGCCCCGCATCAACGACCGGATTCGCGTTCCCGAGGTGCGACTTGTCGGTCCCAGTGGCGAGCAGGTCGGCATCGTGCCGCTCGCGAAGGCACTGGAGCTTGCGCAGGAGTACGACCTGGACCTGGTCGAGGTCGCGGCGAACGCCCGTCCGCCCGTGTGCAAGCTCATGGACTACGGGAAGTTCAAGTACGAGTCGGCCATGAAGGCCCGTGAGGCGCGCAAGAACCAGGCGCACACGGTCATCAAGGAGATGAAGCTCCGGCCGAAGATCGACCCGCACGACTATGACACCAAGAAGGGTCACGTCGTACGGTTCCTCAAGCAGGGCGACAAGGTCAAGATCACGATCATGTTCCGTGGCCGTGAGCAGTCCCGCCCCGAGCTGGGCTACCGACTGTTGCAGCGTCTCGCGGAGGACGTCCAGGACCTCGGTTTCGTGGAGTCGAACCCGAAGCAGGACGGCCGAAACATGATCATGGTTCTCGGTCCGCACAAGAAGAAGACCGAGGCGATGGCCGAGGCCCGTCAGGCGCAGGAGGCCCGCAAGGCCGACGCGAAGGCGAACCCCGGCAAGTCGCAGAACCCTGCCGAGGCCGAGGCGCCGTCCGAGGAGCCTGCCGAGGCGTGATCCCGGGGGACCCGTGTCCCCGAGGATGTAACCGAAACAAGAGCGACGCTCCACCGTGCCCGGTTTCACGACCGGGCATCGGAGCGCCACCGACGAGGAGAGAACGGCGCTATGCCGAAGAACAAGTCGCACAGCGGTGCCAGCAAGCGCTTCAAGGTCACCGGCTCCGGCAAGGTGCTCCGCGAGCGCGCCGGCAAGCGCCACCTGCTCGAGCACAAGTCGTCCCGCGTCACGCGTCGCCTCACCGGCAACGCCGAGATGGCCCCGGGCGACGCCGCGAAGATCAAGAAGCTTCTCGGCAAGTGACGTACCCGGCGCTCGCCGTCCACTGAGCGCCGTACGCCGAACACCGGGACCCAGTCGTTTCCGGGTCGTGTGAGCACCACCACGACCCCGCTACAAGGAGTTAACAAGTGGCACGCGTCAAGCGGGCAGTCAACGCCCACAAGAAGCGCCGGGCGATCCTCGAGCAGGCCTCCGGCTACCGCGGTCAGCGTTCGCGCCTGTACCGCAAGGCCAAGGAGCAGGTCACCCACTCGCTGGTCTACAACTACAACGACCGCAAGAAGCGCAAGGGCGACTTCCGTCAGCTGTGGATCCAGCGCATCAACGCCGCTGCCCGCGCCAACGGCATCACCTACAACCGCTTCATCCAGGGTCTGAAGGCCGCCAACGTCGAGGTCGACCGCAAGATCCTGGCCGAGCTGGCCGTGAACGACGCCAACGCCTTCGCGGCGCTCGTCGAGGTCGCGCAGAAGGCGCTGCCGGCGGACGTCAACGCCCCCAAGGCCGCGTGACGCCACGCCGGTTTTGAGTCGACGCTCACCGTAGGACCCGCAGGCTTGCCGGCTTGCGGGTCCTGTCGTTGGGGCGCCCCGGCCGTCGTCCGCCGGCGTCGGAAACACAGGAACTCTCCCGAAGGTGAAGCAGAGGATGCCCCCCGTCAGCCCCGAGCTGATCTCCCCCCGGTCCGACCGCGTGTCCGCCGCCCGCCGGCTCGCCAAGCGGAACTTCCGGGGCAAGGACCGGCTGTTCCTCGCGGAGGGACCGCAGGCCGTGCGCGAGGCCGCCGGGCACCGCTCCGGGGGACGGGCCACGCTCGTCGAGCTGTTCGCCACGGTCGAGGCGGCGGAGCGGTACGCCGACATCGTCGGGGCGGCCCGTGCCGCCGGCGCCCGGGTGCACCTCGCCTCCGAGGAGGTCATCGCCGACATCTCCACCACCGTCACCCCGCAGGGGCTGGTCGGGGTCTGCCGGTTCCTGGACACCCCCTTCGAGGACATCCTCGCCGCCCGGCCGCGACTGGTCGCCGTCCTCGCCCACGTCCGCGACCCCGGCAACGCCGGCACGGTGCTGCGCTGCGCCGACGCCGCAGGCGCGGAGGCCGTGATCCTCACCGACGCCTCCGTCGACCTGTACAACCCCAAGGCGGTCCGGGCCTCGGTCGGCTCGCACTTCCACCTGCCCGTCGCCGTCGGCGTGCCCGTCGAACGGGCCGTGGCCGGGCTGCGGGAGGCCGGGGTGCGCGTCCTCGCCGCCGACGGGGCCGGCGACCGCGACCTCGACCAGGAGCTGGACCGGGGTGCCATGGGGGAGCCCACCGCCTGGGTGTTCGGCAACGAGGCGTGGGGGCTGCCCGAGGAGACCCGAGCCCTCGCCGACGCCGTCGTGCGCGTCCCCATCCACGGGAAGGCCGAGAGTCTGAACCTCGCCACGGCCGCCGCCGTCTGCCTCTACGCGTCGGCCCGGGCACAGCGCGCCCCCGGAGGGTGCCGCTCCGTCACCGAGAGCTAGTAGGGTGACCAGCGCGGGGCCCTGCGCCGTCTGAGAGGTGGGCTACGGGGATGAGTGTGTCCGGCACGAGCACCGCGCCGGAAGGACGGGACGCGTCGCGCGCGTCCGTGCCCGGGCGGGACGAAGACACGGGCCTCGACCCGGACCAGCTGCCCGACGGACTCGTCGTAGCCGATGAAAGCGGCCGTGTGACCTGTTTCAATGCGGCCGCCGCCCGCATCGCCGCGGTACGGTCCGCCGAAGTGCTCGGCCAGTCCCTGGAGAAGGCGCTTCCCTTAGAGGACCTGGAGGGGCGCCGCTGGTGGCAGCTGACCGATCCCTACGGCGGGCTCGCCATCCGGGTGCGGCAGCCGGAGCGCAACCTGCTGCTGCCGGGCGGCCGGGAGGTGCTCGTCGCCGCCCGCTACGTGCGGGACGAGCCGCTGGGACCGGTCCGCCGCGTGGTCGTCTCCCTCCGGGACACCGAGGCCCGCCGCCGCACCGAGCGCAGCCACGCCGAGCTGATCGCCACCGTCGCCCACGAGCTGCGCTCCCCGCTGACCTCGGTGAAGGGCTTCACCGCCACCCTGCTGGCCAAGTGGGAACGCTTCACCGACGACCAGAAGCGGCTCATGCTGGAGACCGTCGACGCCGACGCCGACCGGGTCACCCGCCTCATCGCCGAGCTGCTGGACATCTCCCGGATCGACTCCGGGCGGCTGGAGGTGCGCCGCCAGCCCGTCGACATCGGCGCCGCCGTCTCCCGGCACATCCAGGCCTACGTCGCCGCCGGACAGCCCGCCGAACGCTTCCTGCTCCGCATCGAGCAGCCGCTGCCCGCGCTGTGGGCCGACCCCGACAAGATCGACCAGGTCCTCGGCAACCTCATCGAAAATGCCGTGCGGCACGGCGAGGGAACCGTCACCATTGACGTCACGCCCTCGGCGTCCCCCCGCGAGGGTGAGGAAACCGGCACGTCGGTCACGGTGAGCGACGAGGGGCCCGGCATCCCGGAGGAGTCCATGAACCGCGTCTTCACCCGCTTCTGGCGGGGCAGCAAGCGCGGCGGCACCGGGCTGGGGCTGTACATCGTCAAGGGCATCGTGGAGGCCCACGGCGGCACCGTCCTGGTCGGCCGCGCCGCCGGCGGCGGCGCCGAGTTCCGATTTACGCTGCCCGTGAGCATGCCGGCGTATCTCGCCTAGCCGCCCACGGGCCATCCGCCCGGCACGACCCCGTTAGACTCGGCCTTTGGCACCTTTGTGTCCTTCACGCGGCCCTAGCGAGTCGGTGACGGGGACCATCCGCCAGGGGGCACCTCCCAGCGTCAGCTGGGGGACAAACGGAAGCACGGGAAGAGATGTCGGCACCCAATAAGTCGTACGACCCTGTCGAGGTCGAGACGTTGAAACCGGAAGAGATCGAGCGCATGCGGGACGAGGCGCTCGCCGCCTTCGCCGCCGCGGACTCCCTCGACGCGCTCCACGAGGCCAAGGTCGCCCACACCGGCCCCGCCTCCCCGCTGGCCCTCGCCAACCGCGAGATCGGCGCCCTGCCCCCGCATGCCAAGGCGGAGGCGGGCAAGCGCGTCGGCATGGCCCGCGGCGCCGTGAACAAGGGCCTCGCCGCCCGCCAGGCCGAGCTGGAGGCCGAGCGCGACGCCCGGGTGCTGGTCGAGGAGGCGGTGGACGTCACCCTGCCCTACGACCGCGTCGTGGCCGGCGCCCGGCACCCCCTCACCACGCTCTCGGAGCGCATCGAGGACGTCTTCGTGGCCATGGGCTACGAGGTCGCAGAGGGCCCGCAGGTCGAGGCGGAGTGGTTCAACTTCGACGCCCTCAACATCGGCCCGGACCACCCGGCCCGCGGCGAGGCCGACACGTTCTTCGTGCAGGGCCCCGACGGCGGCACCGAGTCCGGCATGGTGCTGCGCACCCACACCTCGCCCGTGCAGATCCGC
Organism: Streptomyces sp. NRRL S-31; assembly: GCF_000718775.1. GTDB lineage: Bacteria > Actinomycetota > Actinomycetes > Streptomycetales > Streptomycetaceae > Streptomyces. The sequence goes on along the minus strand of NZ_JOCB01000052.1, from coordinate 8,101 downwards.
TCGATGCTCGACCGCGAGCTGCCGGTCTACGTGATCTGCCCCGGCGTGGTCTACCGCACCGACGAGCTGGACGCCACGCACACCCCGGTCTTCCGCCAGGTCGAGCTGCTCGCCATCGACGAGGGCCTGACCATGGCCGACCTCAAGGGCACCCTGGACCACATGGTCCAGTCCCTGTTCGGAGCGGGCATGAAGACCCGGCTGCGGCCGAACTTCTTCCCCTTCACCGAGCCGAGCGCCGAGATGGACATGCTCTGCTACGTCTGCAAGGGCGAGTCCGTCGGCAACCCCGACCGGCCCTGCCGCACCTGCTCGTCCGAGGGCTGGATCGAGCTCGGCGGCTGCGGCATGGTCAACCCGCGGGTGCTCACCGCGTGCGGCATCGACCCGGAGAAGTACAGCGGCTTCGCCTTCGGGTTCGGCATCGAGCGGATGCTGATGTTCCGCCACAACGTCGAAGACATGCGAGACATGGTCGAGGGTGACGTCCGGTTCACCCGGCCGTTCGGGATGGAGATCTGATGCGGGTCCCGCTTTCTTGGCTGCGGGAGTACGTCGACCTGCCGGCGACGGAGACCGGCCGCGACGTCCAGGCCAAGCTCATTTCGGCCGGCCTGGAGGTCGAGACGGTCGAGCAGCTCGGCGCCGACCTCAAGGGCCCGCTGGTCGTCGGCCAGGTGCTGACCATCGAGGAGCTGGAGGGCTTCAAGAAGCCGATCCGCTTCTGCACGGTCGACGTCGGCCAGGCCAACGGCACCGGTGAGCCCCAGGAGATCGTCTGCGGCGCCCGCAACTTCGCGGTCGGCGACAAGGTCGTCGTGGTCCTCCCGGGCGCCACCCTGCCCGGCGGCTTCTCCATCGCCGCCCGCAAGACCTACGGCAAGGTCTCGCACGGCATGATCTGCTCCGGCGACGAGCTGGGCATGGGCGACGACGGCACCCACGGCATCATCGTGCTGCCGCCGGAGACCGAGGTCGGCAAGGACGCCATCGAGCTGCTGGAGCTGGTCGACGAGGTCCTGGACATCGCCGTCACCGCCAACCGCGGCGACTGCCTGTCCCTGCGCGGTGTCGCGCGCGAGACCGCCATCGCCTACGGCCTGCCGCTGCGCGACCCCGCCCTGATCGACGTGCCGGCCCCGAACGCCTTCGGCTACCCGGTCCAGGTCTCCGACCCGTTCGGCTGCGACCGCTTCACCGCCCGCACGGTCACCGGCCTGAGCCCCGAGGCCCGCTCCCCGATCTGGCTCCGGCGCCGGCTCCAGAAGGTCGGCATGCGCCCGATCTCGCTCGCCGTCGACGTCACCAACTACGTGATGATGGAGCTGGGCCAGCCGCTGCACGCCTACGACCGGTCGCTGGTCCAGGGCCCCATCGGCGTGCGCCGCGCGCGGGAGGGCGAGAAGCTCGTCACCCTCGACGGCGTCGAGCGCAAGCTGCACGCCGACGACCTGGTCATCACCGACGACCGCGGCCCGATCGGCCTCGCCGGTGTGATGGGCGGCGCCAACACGGAGATCGCCGACCACGAGGACACCGCCGGCGCCACCACCGACGTGGTGATCGAGGCGGCCCACTTCGCCCCCGTCTCCATCGCCCGCACGGGCCGCCGGCACAAGCTGCTGACGGAGGCGTCCCGCCGCTTCGAGCGCGGCGTCGACCCGCAGGCCGCCGCGGCCGCCGCCCAGCGCACCGTGGACCTGCTGGTGCTGCTCGCGGGCGGGACCGCGGAGGCCGGTGTCACCGAGGTCATCGCGCCCTCGGCGCCGCACACCGTCACCATCCCGGCCGACCACCCGGACAAGGTCGCGGGCGTCGACTACGGCCGGGAGACGGTCGTGCGCCGCCTCCAGGAGGTCGGCTGCGACGTCTACGGGCAGGACGAGCTGATCGTCACCGTCCCGTCCTGGCGGCCCGACCTGGCCGACCCCAACGACCTCGCCGAGGAGGTCATCCGGCTGGAGGGCTACGAGAACCTGCCCTCCACGCTGCCCAGGCCCTCCGCGGGCCGCGGTCTGACCCACCGCCAGCGGCTGCACCGCCGGGTCGGCCGCGTGCTGGCCGGAGCGGGCTACGTCGAGGCGCCCAACTACCCCTTCCTCGGCGAGCAGGTCTTCGACCAGCTCGGCCTGGAGGCGGACGATCCGGCCCGCCGGGTCGTCAAGCTGGTCAACCCGCTCAGCGACGAGGAGCCCGCGCTGCGCACCACGCTGCTGCCGGGGCTGCTCGGCGCGCTGCGGCGCAACGCCGGCCGGGGCTCGCACGACCTGGCGCTGTTCGAGACCGGGCTGGTCTTCCACCCGCGCGAGGAGCAGCGGGTCGCCGCGCACCTGCCCGCCGACCGGCGTCCCACCGACGAGGAGATCGCCGCGCTGAACGCCGCGCTGCCCGAGCAGCCGCGGCACGTGGCCGTCGTCCTCGCCGGCGCGCGCGAGCAGGCCGGCTGGTGGGGCAAGGGCCGTCCCGCGGACTGGGCCGACGCCGTCGAGGCGGCGCGTGCCGTCGCCCGCGAGGCCGGTGCGGAACTCGTCGTACGCAAGGGCCAGTACGGCCCGTGGCACCCCGGCCGCTGCGCCGAGCTGGTGGTCGTCGCCGACGGCACCGAGCGGGTCGTGGGCCATGCGGGAGAGCTGCACCCGCGCGTCTGCAAGGCGCTGGGCCTGCCCGAGCGCACCTGCGCTGCGGAGCTGGACCTGGACGCCCTGGAAGCGGTGGGCGACGGTGTCCGGCGGGCGCCGCGGATCTCCACGTTCCCCGTCGCCACGCAGGACGTCGCCCTGGTGGTCGACCAGTTCGTGCCGCAGAGCGAGGTGGAGGCCGCGCTGCGCGAGGGCGCGGGCGAACTGCTGGAGTCCATCCGGCTGTTCGACGTGTACGAGAACGCCGAGCAGCTGGGTGAGGGCCGCAAGTCCCTCGCCTACGCGCTGCGGTTCCGGGCGGCCGACCGCACGCTGACCGTGGACGAGGCGTCCGCGGCGCGGGACGCGGCGGTCGCGCTCGCCGGTGAGCGGACCGGGGCGGTGCTCCGGGGCTGAGGCGCCGCCGAGCGCCGCACGCGGCCGGCCACGGGTGCACCGTGGCCGGCCGCGCCGTTTCCCGCGCCCCGGAAGCCCGGCCGCGCGCCCTCCGGCCGCATAAATGCGCGCCGGCTGAGGGGAGATCACTCATTCGGGTGGGAAGCGAGGGTGATCCGGCCCGCCCGGGTCATGCCGTCGACAGAATCGGACCGGCCTTTCGGGGTCGGTCCGTCTGCTCTGTCAGGCCCACATGGGGGACCACAGGCATGATCCGCATCAAGGCACGCGCGCCCACCGGGCGCGCAGCCGTACTGCCCACGGTCTGGGGAGCCGTGGCGGTCGGCTACAAGTTCGGCTGCCCGCTCGCCCAGCAGAACGGGCTCGGGGCGCGCATCGTCACCAGCGCCGTGTTCTTCGCCGTCGGCACCGGCCTCATATTCCATGTCCGCCGCGGCCTGCTGCGGGAGTTGCGCCTCGCCCGGCGGGCGGCGCGCGCCGCGCAGAACGTCGTGCTGCGTCCGCTGCCGCCGCGTCTCGACGGGATCGACGTCGCCGCCGCCCAGCTCTCCGCCGACCGCGGCGCGTGCGTGGGCGGCGATCTGTACGAGGCCGTCGCCACCGAGCACGGGGTCCGCGTGGTGATGGGTGATGTGCGGGGGCACGGTCTGGCCGCCCTCGGCACCGTCGCGGCCCTCCTCGGCAGCTTCCGCGAGGCCGCCCACGACGAGGCCGAACTGGGCCGGGTGCTGCGCAGACTGGACCGCGCCCTCGCCCGGCACCTGGGCGAGCGTGCCCGCGCCGAGCACCCGGCGCAGGGCACACCGGCCCCCGACAACCCGGTCGCCGAGGACTTCGTCACCGTCCTGCTGCTGGAGATCGACCGGGACGGCGGGGTCCGTGCCCTCAACTGCGGCCACCCCTGGCCGTATCTGCTCAGCGGGACGGGGGTCGCCCCGCTGACGCGCGCCGAGCCGCTCCCGCCGCTGGGACCGTTCCCGCTGCCGGCGGAGCTGGACGTCCTGGCCGGCCGGCTGCCGCCGGGGGAGTCCCTGGTCCTGTTCACGGACGGGGCGGAGGACGCGCGGGACGGGCGGGGCCGCTTCTTCCCCCTGCCCGACGTGCTCCGGGCGGCCGTAAGCGATCACCAGGTGTCCCCCCAGACGGTGCTGCGCACGGTCTTCACCGCCCTGCTGCACCACACCGCCGGCCGGACGACGGACGACGTGGCGGTGTTGGTCCTGCGCAACGGCCGGAAGCAGGCGCGACCGCCGGCCGCGGCGCGGGGCGGTGAGATCGGCGGCGCCGCCGCGCGGGTGCGCCGGGCCACGACACGCCGGTGAACGGCGTCCGTGCCCGCCCCGGCCGAGCCGCCGTCGTTCGAGGGGGAGCCGGCGGCTCGGCCGGTCTCTCGCGAGACACCCCAGTCAACCGGTCGGACACGCTCCGCGACAGCGCGCGCACCGTCCGGATGCGCGCACTCCGTTCACACCCCGTGTGAAGGCACACCCACTACGCTGGCCGCACCAGGCCACCCGGGGGGCAATCCCATGCAGCCCAACACCCTGCTCGACGCCATCCTCGACGAGGCGGGTGTCTCGCACGCCGGTCTCGCCGCCCACGTCAACCAGGCGGGTCGCGCCCGCGGACTCGCCCTGCGGTACGAACACACCGCCGTGGCGCGCTGGTTGAAGGGGCAGCGGCCCCGCGGGCAGGTGCCCGACCTGATCTGCGAGGTGCTGGCCGCCCGGCTGCGCCGCCCGGTCACGCTGGACGACATCGGCCTCGGTGTGCCCGGGGAGCCGAGCACGCCGAACCCCGGTTCGCTGTCCGGTTTCGTGGAGCGGGCCACCGCGCTGTGGCGGTCGGACGAACAGCAGCGGCCCCATGTGCTGGGCGCCCCCGCGGTCACCGGCACCCCGGCCGTGATGCCGGTGTGGGAGTGGGAGAACCCGCCCGAGGACGTCGACGTCTCCCGGGGCGGCCGGCACCGGGTCACCGTCGCCGACATCGAGATGCTGCGCGCCGCCCGGACGCACTACGAACAGATGTACCGCAAGGCCGGCGGGATAGCGACGCGTTCGCGGATCGTCGGCTTCCTCAACGCCGACGCCGCGCCGCTGCTGCGCGGCAGCTACGCCGACGCCACCGGGCGCCAGTTGCACCGGGCGACCGGCGGACTGGTGGCTGTCGCGGGTATCTGCGCCTACGACTCCGACGCCCACGGACTCGCCCAGCGCTACTTCCACCAGGCGCTGCGGCTCGCGAAGGCCAGCGGGGACCGGGGACTGGGGGCGTACGTGATCGCGCTGCTGGTCAACCAGGCGCTGTTCATGCGGGAGTACCGGCAGGCCGTCGCCTTCGCCGAGGCCGCGCTGCGCGCCGCCGGCCGGCACATCACCCCGGCGCTCGCCTCCGACCTGTACGCGATGCAGGCCAAGGCGTACGCCCACCTCGGCGACGGCGGCAGCGCGCTGTCCCGCATCCGGCGCGCGGAGACGGCGGCCGAGCGGATCCGCCGGGGCCATGAGCCGGACGAGACGGGGTACGTGCAGCCGGGGCTCGTCAACGTGCAGGTGGCCGAGGCGCTCCTCAGTCTGGGGGAACTCGCCGCCGCCCGGGAGCATGCGGCGGAGGCCGTCGACAGCCCGGCCCACGACCGGGGGAGAGTGCACCGGCTGGCCATGCTCAGCACCATCGAACTGCGCCGGGGCGACGCCGAGAAGGCGGCGGCGGCCGCCGTGCGGATGGCGGAACAGGCCCGCGGGATGGAGTCCCAGCGGCTGCGGGACAGACTCCGCGCGGTGCGCGAGCATCTGGTGCGCTGCGGCTCGGCCGGTACCACCGAGGCCGCCGAACTGATCGACGGGGCACTGCGCGTACCGCTGTAGGCCCTCTGTGGGGTGCGCCGTCCCTGCTGCGATATTGCCACTTACTCGGCGGAAGGTGGCAGAACCGTGCAGTGGACGAAACAAAGCGAACAAACTGTGTATGAAAACCGCTGGTTCAGCGTCAATCTGGCAGATGTCGAGCTTCCCGACGGCCGGCACCTGGACCACTTCCTGATCCGGCTGCGCCCGGTGGCCGTCGCCACGGTCGTCAACGAGGCGAACGAGGTACTGCTGCTGTGGCGGCACCGCTTCATCACCGACAGCTGGGGCTGGGAGCTGGCCGCGGGCGTCGTCGAGGACGGCGAGGACATCGCGCACGCGGCGGCCCGGGAACTGGAGGAGGAGACCGGCTGGCGGCCGGGGCCCCTGCACCACCTGATCAGCGTGGAGCCGTCCAACGGCCTCACCGACGCCCGGCACCACATCTACTGGTCCGACCGGGGCGAGTACGTCGGGCACCCCGTGGACGACTTCGAGTCGGACCGGCGCGAGTGGGTCCCCCTCAAACTCGTCCCCGACCTGATCGCCCGTGGGGAGGTCCCGGCCGCCAACATGGCGGCCGCGTTACTCCTGCTGCACCACCTCAGGCTCGCCGAGGGCTAACGGCCGGCCAGCGCCCGCCAGACCGTCACCACGAGCGCGCCGAGCGCGGTCAGCGCGGCGAGCGAGGGCAGCGGCCAGCGCGTGTGTTCCAGCGAGGTCATCCGGGCGTTCAGCTCGTCCAGTTCCTTGGCGGTCTCCTCGGTGCGGTGGCGGATCAGCGCCAGCCCTCCCTCGACCCGTGCGTAGGCGACGTCGAGGCGGCGCCGTAACTCTGCGAGTTCTCCATGGACCACGGGATGCTTCGGTTCTACGGTCACGTGTCCGCTCCTTCCGGGGAGTGGGATCGGGTGGTTCCGCATCCCTTGCATGCGCATGACGAGTCAACTCGCCTGGTGGGCGCGTGGGGAGCGTGTGCGACGGGCATATGCGTGCCCGGCGCGCACACGGTGTGTGAAACGGACGGGCCCGGCACCGGAGTCCGGTGCCGGGCCCGTCCGGGCGTCGCTCTTGGTAATCAGCCGTAGGGGTAGAAGCCCGAACCGGTCTTCCGGCCCAGGCGGCCCGCCTCCACCATGCGCTGGAGCAGCGGGGGAGCGGCGTACAGCGGCTCCTTGTACTCGGCGTACATCGAGTTGGCGATGGAGACGATGGTGTCCAGGCCGATCAGGTCGGACAGCTTCAGCGGGCCCATCGGGTGGGCACAGCCCAGCTCCATGCCGTTGTCGATGTCCTCGCGGCTCGCGATGCCCGACTCGAACATCCGGATCGCGGACAGCAGATACGGCACCAGCAGCGCGTTCACCACGAACCCGGAGCGGTCCTGGGCCCGGATGGCGTGCTTGCCGAGCGCCTTCTCGACGAAGACCTGGGCGCGGCTCAGCGTGCCCTCGGAGGTGGTGAGCGCCGGGATCAGCTCGACCAGCTGCTGCACCGGGGCCGGGTTGAAGAAGTGGATGCCGACGACGTGGTCCGGGCGGGAGGTGGCGACCGCCAGCTTCACCAGCGGGATCGAGGAGGTGTTGGAGGCCAGGATCGCGTCGGGCCGGGTCACCACCTGGTCCAGGACCTGGAAGATCTCGGTCTTCACCTGCTCGTTCTCGACGACGGCCTCGATCACCAGGTCCCGGTCGGCGAACTCGCCGAGGTCGGTGGTGAAGCTCAGCCGCGCCTCGGTGGCGTCCCGCTCCGCCTCGGTGATCTTGCCGCGCTCGGCGGCCTTGGCCAGGGAGTTGAACAGCCGGGTACGGCCGATCTCCAGGGCCTCGCCGGTGGTCTCGGCGACCTTGACGTCCAGTCCCGCGCGGGCGCACACCTCGGCGATGCCCGCGCCCATCTGGCCGCAGCCCACGACTCCGACGCGTTCGATGTCGGTCACATCGTCCCCTTCGCTGGTCTTCCGGCTCGCTGGCAGGACCTCCGGGTTCGGCGCCTGCTCCGATCGTGCACGTTACCGCCAAGTATCGATGATCGATCGGTCGGGTGGGAGCATCCTGGACCACGGCACGATCCGTGACCGGGCGGATCCGAAGGGTTGGGGGTATGCGGATGGGGCGCCTCACGCGGCGGGCCCTCGCGCTGACCGCACTGTCCGCGCTGGCCCCGGGCGCGGCGGCGGCCCGGGGCGCCGGGCCGGCCCCGGCCCCTGCCGGGGGC
>NZ_JOCB01000051.1 GCF_000718775.1 Streptomyces sp. NRRL S-31 | reverse complement strand
CCCCCGGAGCCAGCCCCGCCCCCGGAGCCAGCCCCGCACGCGGAGCCGAACCCACTCCAGTACCCCTGCCCGGACCTGACGGCGGCGGGCAGCTTGGTGTCGGTCAGGGGCCCGGTGGTGGGCTGCGGGAGCGTTGGCGACTCGTGTTGCGGGCGTTGTCGCTGCGGGACACCGCGCCCGGTGTCATCCGTGGACGGGCCGTGCGGCTCCTGCTGGACGACGGCGCGCTGCGGCCCGAGGAGGCGGCCCGCCTGATGGGGCTGGCGCTCTCGCCGGGTACGCCGCCCGCCGCTGCCGCCGCCTGGGTCGAGGGGTTCGCGGGCGGCGGGGGCGGGCTGCTGCTGGTCCACGACGAGCGGCTGCTCGGCCTGCTCGACACCTGGCTGACCGGGGTGCCGGCGGACGCCTTCACGGACGTCCTGCCGCTGCTGCGGCGCACCTTCGCGGCGTACGAGCCGGGGGTCCGCAGAACCCTCGGCGAACTGGTCCGGCGCGGTCCCGGCGACCGTCCGGGCGCACCGTCCGCCCGCACCGCCGCCGTCCCCGGCTTCGCCGCCGAACCGGACACCGGGCGTGCGGACGCCGTGCTCCCGGTGCTACGGCTGCTGCTCGGCGCGGACCCGGTCGAGGGCGCCGCCGGTGGGAACGGGACGCACGGCATGGCACACGGCACGGCGCACGGAACGACGGAGGGTGCGGTGGAGCACGGGAGTCTCGCGGAGGCGGGCGTATGACGTACGGGGCGGTCGACGCGGTGGCGGGGCCGGGGGCGGAGAGCGACCCGGCGCGGGAGCGGTTGCGGCGGTGGCGGCTGGTGCTCGGCGGGGACCAGGCCGACGGCACCGGGTACGCGCTGTCCGGGCGGGACGCGGCGATGGACGGCACGCTCGCGGCGCTCTACGGCAGGAGCGACAAGGCGCCGTCGGGCCAGGGCCGGTCGGCGGGGCTCGGCGCCTCGGCGCCGTCCGTGGCGCGCTGGCTCGGGGACATCCGCCGCTACTTCCCGTCCTCGGTCGTCCAGGTCATGCAGCGCGACGCCATCGACCGGCTGGGTCTCGCCGCTCTGCTGCTGGAGCCGGAGATGCTGGCGGCGGTGGAGGCCGACGTGCACCTGGTCGGCACGCTGCTCTCGCTGCACAAGGCGATGCCGGAGACGACGAAGGAGACGGCCCGCGCGGTGGTGCGCAAGGTGGTCGAGGACCTGGAGAAGCGGCTCGCCACCCGCACCCGGGCCACCCTCACCGGTGCCCTGGACCGCAGCGCGCGCGTCCGGCGCCCGCGCCACCACGACATCGACTGGAACCGCACCATCGCGGCCAACCTCAAGCACTACCTGCCCGAGCACCGCACGGTCGTACCGGAACGGCTCGTCGGCTACGGGCGGGCCGCTCGGTCGGTGAGGAAGGAGGTCGTGCTCTGTGTCGACCAGTCCGGGTCGATGGCCGCGTCCGTGGTGTACGCGTCGGTGTTCGGGGCGGTCCTCGCCTCGATGCGGTCGATCAGCACCCGGCTGGTGGTCTTCGACACGGCCGTCGTCGACCTCACCGACCAGCTGGACGACCCCGTCGACGTGCTCTTCGGCACCCAGCTCGGCGGCGGCACGGACATCAACCGGGCGCTCGCCTACTGCCAGGCGCGGATCACCCGGCCGGCCGAGACCGTCGTGGTGCTCATCAGCGACCTCTACGAGGGAGGCATCCGCGACGAGATGCTCAAACGGGTCGCCGCGATGAAGGCGTCCGGGGTGCAGTTCGTGACGCTGCTCGCGCTGTCGGACGAGGGGGCGCCCGCGTACGACCGCGACCACGCGGCGGCGCTCGCCGCGCTCGGGGCGCCCGCCTTCGCGTGCACGCCCGACCTGTTCCCCGAGGTGATGGCGGCGGCGCTGGAGAAACGGCCACTGCCGATACCCGACCCGGCGTGAGGACGGCCGCGGCGGGAACCCGGCAGCGGGAGTGAGTGGTGAGGACGGTCCCGCGGACCGGTCGCACCCGGTGGCCGAAGCCGTCGGCCGGTCGGGGCGCCACGCGGGACCGTCCAGGGGCTCACCGGACCCGCCCCGGCCCGGTGAGACCTCGTACACCCCCGTCGAACACCCGGCACACCCCCGTCGGACACCCGACGCACCCCCGTCGAACACGCGACGGCACCCCCACGACGGCACCCCGTGCCAGAGAATCCGGCATCATGTGACAGGTATCACCGCTCGTGTGTGACCCTCGATTTAGGGAGCCCCCGTCAGCGGCGATAACCTGCGAGACGGACATGCCGCGCGCTCGGACACCGTGTGCGCCTCCCTTGTGACAAGCGGACGTCACGTTGCCCTTCGCGGCACGCCCACGCATCCAACGAACCGCGAGATCACTGATAGGGACGGAAGCGCGTGGACCTGTTCGAGTACCAGGCGAGGGACCTCTTCGCCAAGCACGATGTACCGGTGCTGGCCGGTGAAGTCATCGACACGCCTGAGGCGGCGCGCGAGATCACCGAGCGGCTCGGCGGCAAGTCCGTCGTCAAGGCGCAGGTGAAGGTCGGTGGTCGCGGCAAGGCCGGTGGCGTCAAGCTGGCCGCCTCCGCGGACGAGGCCGTCGCCCGTGCGACGGACATCCTCGGCATGGACATCAAGGGCCACACGGTCCACAAGGTCATGATCGCCGAGACCGCCCCGGAGATCGTCGAGGAGTACTACGTCTCCTTCCTCCTCGACCGTGCCAACCGCACCTTCCTCTCCATCGCCTCCGTCGAGGGCGGCATGGAGATCGAGGAGGTGGCGGCCACCCGTCCGGACGCCGTCGCCAAGACGCCGATCGACCCGATCGACGGTGTGGACGAGGCCAAGGCCCGGGAGATCGTCGCGGCCGCCAAGTTCCCGGCCGAGGTCGCGGACAAGGTCGCGAACGTCCTGGTCAGGCTCTGGGACACCTTCATCAAGTCGGACGCCCTCCTGGTCGAGGTCAACCCGCTCGCGAAGGTCGCCTCCGGTGAGGTCATCGCCCTCGACGGCAAGGTGTCGCTGGACGACAACGCCGAGTTCCGTCACGACTGGGACGAGCTCCACGACAAGGCCGCGGCCAACCCGCTCGAGGCCGCTGCCAAGGAGAAGGGCCTCAACTACGTCAAGCTCGACGGCGAGGTCGGCATCATCGGCAACGGCGCCGGTCTCGTGATGAGCACCCTGGACGTCGTCGCGTACGCCGGTGAGAAGCACGGCGACGTGAAGCCCGCGAACTTCCTGGACATCGGCGGTGGCGCCTCCGCCCAGGTCATGGCGAACGGCCTGGAGATCATCCTGGGCGACCCGGACGTCAAGTCCGTCTTCGTCAACGTCTTCGGCGGCATCACCGCCTGCGACGAGGTCGCCAACGGCATCGTGCAGGCCCTGAAGCTCCTGGAGGACCGCGGCGAGAAGGTCGAGAAGCCGCTCGTCGTCCGCCTCGACGGCAACAACGCCGAGCTGGGCCGGAAGATCCTCACGGACGCCAACCACCCGCTGGTGCAGCGCGTCGACACCATGGACGGCGCGGCCGACAAGGCCGCCGAGCTGGCCCACGCCGCCAAGTAAGCACTCAGGACGAGGACACCAACACACCATGGCTATCTGGCTCAACAAGGACAGCAAGGTCATCGTCCAGGGCATGACGGGCGCCACCGGCATGAAGCACACCAAGCTCATGCTGGGTGACGGCACCAACGTCGTGGGCGGCGTGAACCCGCGCAAGGCGGGTCAGACCGTGGACTTCGACGGCACCGAGGTACCCGTCTTCGGCACCGTCAAGGAGGCCATCGAGGCCACCGGCGCCAACGTCTCCGTCATCTTCGTACCGGAGAAGTTCACCAAGGACGCGGTCGTCGAGGCCATCGACGCCGAGATCCCGCTGGCCGTCGTGATCACCGAGGGCATCGCCGTGCACGACACGGCGTCCTTCTGGGCGTACGCCGGCAAGAAGGGCAACAAGACCCGGATCATCGGCCCGAACTGCCCCGGCATCATCACCCCGGGCCAGTCGAACGTCGGCATCATCCCGGGCGACATCACCAAGCCGGGCCGCATCGGCCTGGTGTCGAAGTCCGGCACGCTGACGTACCAGATGATGTACGAGCTGCGGGACATCGGCTTCTCCACCGCCGTCGGCATCGGTGGCGACCCGATCATCGGCACCACGCACATCGACGCCCTCGCCGCGTTCCAGGCCGACCCCGACACCGATCTGATCGTGATGATCGGTGAGATCGGTGGCGACGCCGAGGAGCGCGCGGCCGCGTTCATCAAGGAGAACGTGACCAAGCCGGTCGTCGGTTACGTCGCGGGCTTCACCGCGCCCGAGGGCAAGACCATGGGTCACGCCGGCGCCATCGTCTCCGGCTCCTCCGGCACCGCACAGGCCAAGAAGGAGGCCCTGGAGGCCGCGGGCGTCAAGGTCGGCAAGACCCCGACCGAGACGGCCAAGCTCGCGCGCGAGATCCTGAGCGCCTGAGCCTCCCGGCTCCCTTTCGGCAGGCCCGTTCCCCGGGGCGGGGGCGGGCCTGCCGGCGTTCGCAAGGGCCCGCCCCCCAGGTCACGGCCCGCATCCTGACGCGGAATCCCACGCCCCTCGCGGCCGCGCCCCTCACGGCGATCTCCGCGCCCCTCCCGGCCGGACCTCTCACGGCGATCTCCGCGCCCCTCACAGCGTTCGCCCCTCACCCCTCACAACGTCCCCCCACCCCTCACCGGAATACCGGTGCGAGTCTCTCCGGGCCGCTCGTCCCGGACCGGTGCAGCTTCGCCCGCAGCGCCCGCTCCTCCCGCGACAGCGGACCCATCGCCCCGGCCGGCGGCACGCCGCGCACCGCCTGCGCCGGAGCCACCGGTGCCTCGTACCGCGTCGGCGCCGTGCGCAGGGTGAGTGTCGTGGCGCCGACGATCGTCACCGTGAAGGCGATGGCCGCCCGGGTCCAGAAGACGTTCCGGCGTTCCCCGCAGGTCCGCACGGTCGTCGGCTTGACCGCGTGCAGCCGCTCGGCCGAGGCCAGCTCGAGCAGCCGGCGGTGCAGCGCGGCGGGATCGGCCAGCTCCGGCAGGAGCGCGGCCACCGCCTCGCGAGCGTGGGTCAGCCGGTGGGCGGCGGCCGGTGTGCTGGCCTCCGTCTCCGCCGCCGTCTCCGGCAGGTCGAGACCCACACCGTCGTACAGGACGAGCGTGCGCCGGTACGAGGGCGGCAGTCTGAGCAGGGCGTGCAGCAGTTCCCGGTCGGCGGGGTCGGCGGGCGGGGGCTCCGGGGACCGGTGGCGGGGGCGGAAGCGGTGCCAGGGGGAGAGGGCGCAGTCGTAGGCCACCGCCCGCACCCATCCCGCCGGGTCCCGGTCCCGGGCCACCTCCGGCCAGCGCTGCCAGGCCAGCTGGAAGGCCCGCTCCACGGCTTCGCGGGCCAGCTCCCGGCGCCCGGTGAGCAGGTAGGTCTGGCGTACGAGGGCCGGGGCGCAGAAGGCGTAGAGCGCGTCGAAGGCCTGATCGGGTGTCAGGGGCCGGGGGCGGTCGCCGGTGCCGGGCGCGGCGGCCCGTTGCTCCGGGTCGTCGGTCCCGGTGTCCGGACCCACCCGACGGGACTTGCGCTGAGCCGCCGTCAGCGGCCGGAACCGGCCCGGACGTCGGCGTTCGCCCGGTGGTGGCGGCTGGCCGGCAGGATTCTGCTTCGTCGTCACCATGCGCCCTTTCGTGCGAAAAAGAACATAAACATATATTGGGCGACACAGCGGGAGTTCGCCTGTTACGCCGGGAAAGCGCGTGTCGTTGGGAGCATGGCGTGCGTGATCCAGATGACCGCTCGCCGCTCGTCTCCGTCGCCCCTGCGGTCCCGGCTGCGCGACCGGCCGCCCGGACTCGCCGCGAGCCTGCTGGGCGGAGCCGTCGCCGCCGGGCTGGGCCTCGGCTCGCTGGCCGTGCTCGTCATGGTGCTGTGGGTCAGCTCGCCGTACCCGGACAGCGGACCGGACGGGGCGCTGCACATCGCCGCGGCCCTGTGGCTGCTGGGGCACGGCGTCGAACTCGTCCGCACCGGCACGCTCTCCGGGGCGCCCATGCCCGTCGGCGTCAGCCCGCTGCTGCTGCTCGTCCTGCCGGTGTGGCTGCTGTACCGGGCGGCCCGGGACGCCACCGACGCCTCCGTCGAGCCGGACGGACCTCCGCCGGTGCCGGCGCGCACCGCCTGGACGGGTGTGGTCCTCGGCTATCTGGGGGTCGGTGTCGCCGCCGGGCTGTACTGCTCGGGCGGCGAACTGCGCCCGCACTGGGGCTGGATGACGGTGTGTCTGCCGGCCATGGCGGCGAGCGTGGCCGGCGCCGGGGTGTGGTCGGCGTACGGCCATCCGCCCCAGCCCGTGCTGAGGGTGCTGGCGGTGCTGCCGGGGCCGGTGCGCCGGCTGGTGTCCGGCCCGGACGAGCCGGCCCGGCTGGGCGCGGCGGTACGCGCCGCCGGAGCCGCGACGGCCGTGCTCCTCGGCGGCGGGGCGCTCCTGGTCGGGGTGTCCCTGGTGGGACACGGCGAGTCGGCGCGGGCGTCCTTCCTCCAGCTGACGGAGGGCTGGACGGGACGGTTCGCCGTGCTGCTGCTCGGTGCCGCGCTGATCCCCAACGCGGCGGTGTGGGCCGCGTCCTACGCCCTCGGACCCGGCTTCGTCCTCGGCCCCGGCCATCTGGTCAGCCCGCTCGGCTCCGCTCCCGCCCCGCCGCTGCCGCCGTTCCCGCTGCTGGCGGCGGTGCCGGATCCGGGCGCCGGTACGCCGCAGCACTGGATGGTGGGGCTGGTGCCGGCGGTGGCCGGGATGACGGCGGGGTGGTTCGTGGCGCGGGCGGCCGTACGGCGGCCGGAGCCCGGGGAGCCGGTGCGGGCCCGCTGGTCGGCCCTTCAGACCGTACGGGTGGTGTTGCTGACGGCGATGGTCTGCGCGGTGGCCGTCGCCCTGCTCGCGGTGCTGGCGGGCGGCTCCCTCGGGGTGGCGGCGCTGTCCCGCCTCGGCCCGCCGTGGTGGCGGACCGGGGGAGCGGCCGGGGTCTGGACACCGGTGTTCGCACTGCCGGTGGCGTTGATCGCGCGAGCGTGGCGGCTGTACCGTCACCGGCCGCGGGGCGGCATCCCGGCGCAGGGCGCCGGGGCGGGAGCGGGGAGTACGGCCGTGCCGGGGGCGAAAGGCGGCGAGGCGGCCCTCGCGCCGACCGCCGGGGCGAAGCCGGGGACGCCCGGGGCGGCCGGACCCGGTGCGAACACCGGGGGAGCGGCGGTGACGGCGGAGCCGGGCAAGGGCGCGGCGCCCCCGGACCCGGCCGGTGCGGGGCGCGCACCCCTGGACCCGGCCGGTGCCGGGCGCACGGCGGGCGGCGACGGGGCACCGGCGCCGGGCGGCGGCAGGAGTGCCCAGGCCGCCGCCGATGCCGACGGCGCGTCCGGGAGCAAGGGGTGGGGGAGGGGCAAGGGGCGGACCGGAACCGGGGGTGCGGGCAGGCGCGGGACGCCGTCCGGCGACACCGACACCGACGCCGAGGCGGACCTGTACGACTTCGTTCCCGCGGCGGACCCGTTCCCGACGCCGTTCACCGAGCCCCTCGCCCCGGACCGGCACGCCGACGAAGCCCGCGCCTCCCGCCGGGCGGCCTTGAGGGAGGCCGGGATCCTGGACGTGCCCGGCCCGGCCGCCCGGCCGCGCAGCGGCCGGCCGCCCGTGGAGCCCCAGCCGGAGCCCCGCCCCGACCACCGGCCGGCCGCCCATCCGGACCCCGGTCCCGGCTCCCGGCCGGACCCCCGCCCGGGCGCCTGACCGGACCTCTTCGGGCGGGTGCGCGCCGGATCAGTCGTTCTGCGTGCCCAGCACGCCCCGGAGTTCGCGCGGGAGCATGGTGTCGCAGGACTGCTTCGCCTCGTGGGTGAGGGCGTCGCTGACACAGGTGTAGTAGTCGCGGTAGACCAGCTGGACGGTGAACGTCGACGCCACCAGGACCAGCGCCAGCGCCGCCGTGACCAGGCCGCCCACGGCCGCCGTCGTCTGGGGACGGCCGGGGGACGCCGCCGGGGCCGGAGGTGCCGCCTGGGTGCCGGTGGTGCCGGTGGTGCCGGTGGTGCCGGTGGTGTCAGGGGAGTCCGGGGCCGGGCGGCGCGGCTTGGCGCGCAGGGCGCTGATGCCCCAGTACAGAGAGAGGGCGCCCAGCAGCAGCGCCACGTACGGCCAGCTGAACAGGGCGAAGAAGACCGCCCACATACCGGAGAGCAGGGCGTACCGCGCGCGGCGCTGGGCCGGGTCCGTCGGGTCCCAGCGCATGCCGGGCCCGGCCGGTCCGCCGGGTCCCTGCGGTCTGCCGCCCGGCCGCTCGCCGAAGCCGCCGGGGGAGCGGCCGGGCTGCCGGTCGCTCCACTGGCCGCCCCAGCGCGGGCCGCCCCCGGTCCCGGAGTCCTGCCCCTGACCGTGGTCCTGTCCCGGACCGTGTCCGGCGCCGCCCGGTCCCTCGGAGTGCCGGGGCCGCCACGGCCGGTCCGGAGTCCCCTCCGGCGGCGGCGCGAACGGATTGTCGTCCTGCCGTGCCCCGCCCTGCCCGGAGCCGTCCCGCCCCGGACCGCCGGTCCCGGAACCGCCCTGCCCCGGGCCGCCGTTCCCCGCACCACCTTGGCCGGAACCGCCCTCACCGGAACCGCCCTGACCGGACCCGCCGCTCCCGGTGCCGCCCTGTCCCGCGCCGTCGGGGCCGCCGGGGGTGCGGGCCGGGGGCCAGGTCGGGCGCTCCCGCAGCAGCGCGGCGCCACGCTCGCCCCCCTGGGCCGGGCGCGGCGAGAACGTGAGGAGTCGCAGGCTGCGATCGGGCATCAAAAGAGCGTCTTCCCCTAGGTGACTACGGCAGTCCGACGTGAGCTTCCACCCCGTGAACGGTCCGCACGGCGACCGCGTTCCCGGGGTTGCTCTTTCGTGATTCCTTGCGAACGCTACCTGCCGCCCGGCCACCCGTCCCGAGGGGCCCGTCCGGAGTGCCGGTATCGTTGCTGACGGCCGGCCGCTTCGTAGACTTCCCCGTATACGGGGGCGTGAAGCATTCGTACGACTGTACAAACCGGCCGTACCCGGATCGCAAACCCGAGAAAGGGCCCCATGGTGGCCGCCACCTCCGCCGGCCCGGCAGTCAGGCGCCTCGTCGTGCTGGTCTCCGGCTCCGGCACCAACCTCCAGGCGCTGCTGGACGAGATCGAGCGCACCGGAGCCGAGTCGTACGGCGCGCGGATCGTCGCCGTGGGTGCGGACCGCGCCGGTATCGAGGGGCTCGCCCGGGCCGAGCGGGCCGGGCTGCCGACGTTCGTGTGCAGGGTGAAGGACCACGCCTCCCGCGAGGAGTGGGACGCGGCCCTCGCCGAGGCCGTCGCCGCGTACGAGCCCGACCTCGTCGTCTCCGCCGGCTTCATGAAGATCGTGGGCAAGCGGTTCCTGGCCCGCTTCGGCGGACGCCTCGTCAACACCCACCCCGCCCTGCTGCCGAGTTTTCCCGGCGCCCACGGTGTCCGGGACGCGCTCGCGTACGGCGCCAAGGTCACCGGCTGCACCGTCCACTTCGTCGACGACGGCGTCGACACCGGCCCGATCATCGCCCAGGGCGTGGTCGAGGTCCGGGACGAGGACGACGAGAGCGCGCTGCACGAGCGCATCAAGGAAGTCGAGCGAAGGCTGCTCGTCGAGGTCGTGGGGCGGCTCGCCCGCAACGGCTATCGCATCGAGGGACGAAAGGTAGTTATCCAGTGACCGCCGAGAACAAGCGGGCCATCCGTCGCGCGCTCGTCAGCGTCTATGACAAGACCGGGCTGGAGGAGCTGGCCCGCGGACTGCACGAGGCCGGTGTGGAGCTGGTCTCCACCGGGTCCACGGCCGGCCGGATCGCCGCCGCGGGAGTTCCCGTCACCAAGGTCGAGGAGCTGACCGGATTCCCCGAGTGCCTGGACGGCCGGGTGAAGACCCTGCACCCCCGGGTGCACGCGGGCATCCTCGCCGACCTGCGCCTGGACAGCCACCGCGAGCAGCTCGCCGAGCTGGAGGTGGAGCCGTTCGACCTGGTCGTCGTCAACCTCTACCCGTTCCGGGAGACCGTCGCCTCCGGCGCCTCGCCCGACGAGTGCGTGGAGCAGATCGACATCGGCGGCCCCTCGATGGTCCGCGCCGCCGCCAAGAACCACCCGTCCGTGGCCGTGGTCACCAGCCCCGAGCGGTACGCCGACGTCCTCGCCGCGGTCAAGGACGGCGGCTTCGACCTCACCGCCCGCAAGCGGCTGGCCGCGGAGGCCTTCCGGCACACGGCGGAGTACGACATCGCCGTCTCCTCCTGGTTCGCCTCCTCCTACGCGCCCGTCGACGAGTCCCGCTTCCCGGACCTCACGGCCGCCGCCTACGCCCGCAAGAACACCCTGCGCTACGGCGAGAACCCGCACCAGGACGCCGCCCTCTACGTCGACGGCACCGGCGGCCTCGCCGAGGCGGAGCAGCTGCACGGCAAGGAGATGTCGTACAACAACTACACGGACACGGACGCCGCCCGCCGTGCCGCGTACGACCACGCCGAGCCCTGCGTCGCGATCATCAAGCACGCCAACCCCTGCGGCATCGCGATCGGCGCGGACGTCGCCGAGGCGCACCGCAAGGCGCACGCCAGCGACCCGGTCTCCGCGTACGGCGGTGTGATCGCCGTGAACCGGCCGGTCAGCAAGGAGATGGCGGAGCAGGTCGCCGAGATCTTCACCGAGGTCATCGTGGCCCCGGACTACGAGGAGGGCGCGCTGGAGATCCTCACCAAGAAGAAGAACATCCGGGTGCTGCGCTGCCCCGAGGGCCCGGCGAACACGATCGAGGTCAAGCCGATCGACGGCGGCGCGCTGCTCCAGGTCGCCGACCGGCTCCAGGCCGAGGGCGACGACCCGGCCGACTGGACGCTGGCCAGCGGCGAGGCGCTGTCCGCCGAGGAGCTGGCGGAGCTGGCCTTCGCCTGGAAGGCGTGCCGGGCCGTGAAGTCCAACGCGATCCTGCTCGCCAAGGACGGCGCGTCGGTCGGCGTCGGCATGGGCCAGGTCAACCGCGTCGACTCCTGCAAGCTGGCCGTCGAGCGGGCCGGCGAGGAGCGGGCCCGCGGCTCCTACGCGGCCTCCGACGCCTTCTTCCCCTTCCCCGACGGCCCCGAGATCCTGATCGACGCCGGTGTCCGGGCGATCGTCCAGCCGGGCGGCTCGATCCGTGACGAGCAGGTCGTGGAGGCCGCCCGGAAGGCGGGCGTGACCATGTACTTCACGGGCACGCGCCACTTCTTCCACTGAGCGGCCCCCGACGCCCGTGCGGCCCCGCCCGTCCCGCGACGGGCGGGGCCGCACGCGTTCCGGGCGGCCGGAGTCCGTGCCCGCCGGACCGGGGAGGCGGGTTTCCGGAGAGGGGAGTTTTTCCCACCGACACCGCCACCTCCGCACCACCACAATGAGGTCGTACGACACAGCGGGGTACGGGGCCGGGTCCTGTCGTTCGACGACCGGACCCGAGGGGGGGGAGGAACGGGATGGACGAGCGCGCGGCGCGGTCCGGCGGGGTGCGTCCGCCGGAACCGGTGACGGGATTCTCGGTGACCGCGGGGCTGACGGGCCTGCGGCGGGCGATGACGCTGTACCGGATGTCGGTGGCGGCCTTGGGTCGTGCGCTCGCCGTGTCCGGCGCGCTCGGGCTGGCCGGTCCGGGCCTCGGCCTGGTGCCGCGGGCCATGCGGGGGGTGCGCGGGCTGGCCGGGCGGCAGCGGGAACTCGCCCGGCGCTGGGCGGGCGTGGAGATCCCGGGCCCGCCCGGACCGCTGCCGCCCGTACCCGCGGGTGCCTCCGGGGTGATCGCCCGCTACCGCTGGATCACCGGCGACCCGCAGACCCGGCGGGAGTACGTCTGGGCGCTCACGGACCCGATCGCGGGCGGCTTCCTGGCCTCGGTCCCGTCCGTGCTGGTCCTGAGCGGGCTCTGGGGCGTCTTCCTCGCCTTCTTCGGGGTGCGGCTGTCCGGCGCCTGGGACGGCCTGTGGTACTGGTTCGTCCCGGTCGGGGGCCCGTCCACGGCGGCGCTCGCCGGTGTCCTGGGCCTGCTCCAGCTGCCGCTGGCCCTGTGGGCGGCCCCGCGCCTGGTGCGCCGGCACGCCCTGTACACCAGGGCGATGCTGGCGCCCGGCGAGAGCGAGCTGATGGCCGGCCGGATCCGGCACCTGGCCGCCACCCGCTCCGCCGCGGTGGACACGCAGATGGCCGAGATCCGCCGGATCGAACGCGACCTGCACGACGGCGCCCAGGCCCGGCTGGTCGCGATGGGCATGACCCTGAACACGGCGGAGACCCTGCTGGAGACCGACCCCGAGGCCGTGCGCGCCCTGCTGGTCGAGGCCCGGCAGTCCTCCTCGGCGGCGCTGACGGAACTGCGCGACCTGGTCCGCGGCATCCACCCGCCGGTCCTCGCCGACCGCGGTCTGGCCGACGCCGTACGGTCGCTGGCCCTGACCTGCCCGGTGCGTACCGAGGTCCGGGCCGACCTGCCGGGCCGCCCCGCGGCGCCCGTGGAGTCCGCCGCCTACTTCGCCGTCTCCGAGATCCTCACCAACGTGGTCAAGCACGCGGGCGCCGAGCGGGCGCGGATCGGGCTCGGTCACGCTCACGGGGTGCTGCGCGTCACCGTGGCCGACGACGGGCACGGGGGCGCCGACGCCGCCCGCGGCACCGGCCTGCGGGGCGTCGAACGCCGGCTCGCCACCTTCGACGGGGTGCTGGCCGTGAGCAGCCCGGTGGGCGGGCCGACGATGGTGACGATGGAGATCCCGTGCGCGTTGTCCTCGCCGAAGACCACTTCCTGCTGAGGGACGGGCTGATCCGCCTGCTCGGGGCCCACGGCCTTGACGTGGTG
Organism: Streptomyces sp. NRRL S-31; assembly: GCF_000718775.1. Classification (GTDB taxonomy): domain Bacteria; phylum Actinomycetota; class Actinomycetes; order Streptomycetales; family Streptomycetaceae; genus Streptomyces. The sequence goes on along the minus strand of NZ_JOCB01000051.1, from coordinate 39,055 downwards.
GCCGCCGTGGACAACGGCGCCGAACTGCTGCGGGCGCTCGGCCGGGAGCGGCCGGACGTGGCGGTCGTCGACGTCCGGCTTCCGCCGGACTTCACCGACGAGGGCCTGCGCGCCGTCCTGGCCGCCCGCGAGGAGAACCCGGACCTGCCGGTGCTGCTGCTCTCCCAGTACGTCGAACCCCTCTACGCCCGCGAACTGCTCGCCGGCGGCGGCCGGAGCGTCGGCTACCTGCTCAAGGACCGTGTCACCGACGGCGTCCGGTTCCTGGACTCCATCCGGCGGGTGGCGGCCGGCGGCACCGCCATGGACCCCGAGGTCGTCTCCCGGCTGCTGGCCCGCAAGGAGCGCGACGCGTCCGTGGGCAGTCTGACCGGACGGGAGCGCGAGGTCCTCGAACTGCTCGCCCAGGGCCGCTCCAACGCGGGCATCGCCCAGGCCCTGTTCATCACCGAGAAGGCCGTCGCCAAGCACATCGGCAACATCTTCACCAAGCTCGGTCTCCTCCCGGCGGACGCCGACAACCGCCGGGTGCTGGCCGTGCTCGCCTACCTGGGCCGGTGAGGGGCGGGCGGGCCACGAGAAAAGCCGTGCGCCCGCCCGGGCGCACGGCTCTCGTCGGGTACGGCGAGGTCAGTTCTGGATGACCATGGTGCTCGCCGCCTTGTCGTGCCAGCCCTGCTGACGGCCGGACTTGTCCCAGAACGGGGACAGGTAGACGATCAGCTGGCCTATCCCGCAGGCGAAGCTGCCCACGATGGGGATGATCCAGCGGATGAACGACTTGCCGAGACCGGGCTTCCGGCCGTCCTCGACCTTCACCACCCGGATGCCGACGGCCAGCTTGCCGAGGGTCGCGCCGATCAGACCGGTCATCAGCCACTCGTAGACCAGGCCGATCACCGCCATGACGCCGATGGCCGCGAAGATCCCCGCACTGATGTTGTTGCCCGCGTTGTTGATGCAGGTCTCGTAGTCGGCCCCCGACGGGTCGCACTTCTTGGCCTCGCCGACGACACCGGCGACACCGGCGACGGCGAGGATCGCGTAGATCACGCCGAAGACGACGCCGTCGATCAGGCGGGCGCCGAAGCGGCGGCCCATCGAGGCCAGGCGCGGGCCCGTGCCGCCCGGGACACCGGGCGCCTGCGGGTAGCCGTAGCCGCCCTGCGGGGGGACGCCGGGCGCCTGCGGGTACCCGTAGCCGGGCTGCCCCTGCTGCGGGTAGCCGTAGGGCTGCTGGGGGTCGTGGGGCTGACCGTGGCCAGGATTGGGCGAGCCGTAACTCATGGCGGATTTCCTCCGTCGGCACTTCTGGGGACGGCGCGGAAGGCACGGAGGAACGTCAGCATCTGAGCGGTTTGCCCCCCAACCGGACCGCGGTACTGCGCCGATCATCGTCATGGCAACGGCTGAAATTTGTCCAGCCGGAACGGTCAGGCGTTGTGCAAGCGCAACATCACCGATCAAGCTGTGACACCCGGATTGGAACCGGGACCGCATCATCCGCGAGGATGGGGACATGACCGCCCAGATTCTCGATGGCAAGGCCACCGCAGCCGCGATCAAGTCCGATCTGACCGCCCGCGTGGCGGCGCTGAAGGAGAAGGGCGTCACGCCCGGCCTCGGCACGATCCTGGTCGGGGACGACCCCGGCAGCCAGAAGTACGTCGCGGGCAAGCACCGCGACTGCGCCCAGGTGGGCCTCGCCTCCATCCAGCGTGAACTGCCCGCCACCGCCACCCAGGAGGAGATCGAGGCGGTTGTCCGCGAGCTGAACGAGGACCCGGCCTGCACCGGCTACATCGTCCAGCTGCCGCTGCCCAAGGGCATCGACGAGAACCGCATCCTGGAACTGATGGACCCGGCCAAGGACGCCGACGGCCTGCACCCGATGAACCTCGGCCGCCTGGTGCTGAACGAGCCGGCCCCGCTGCCCTGCACCCCCAACGGCATCATCACCCTGCTGCGCGCCCACGGCGTGGAGATCAAGGGCGCCGAGGTCGTGGTCGTCGGCCGCGGTGTCACCATCGGCCGCCCGATGCCGCTGCTGCTCACCCGGCGCAGCGAGAACGCCACCGTCACCCAGTGCCACACCGGCACCCGTGACCTCCCTGCCCACCTGAAGCGCGCCGACATCATCATCGCGGCGGCCGGCTCCCCGCACCTGATCCGCGCCGAGGACGTCAAGCCGGGCGCGGCCGTGCTGGACGTCGGCGTCTCCCGCAACGCCGAGGGCAAGATCGTCGGCGACGTCCACCCGGACGTGACCGAGGTGGCGGGCTGGATCTCCCCGAACCCCGGCGGTGTCGGCCCGATGACCCGGGCGCAGCTGCTGGTCAACGTGGTCGAGGCGGCGGAGCGCAGTGCCGGCTGAGGACGCCCGCGGGCACGCGGAGCCCATCGTGCGCGACCCGGTCAGCGCCCCTGACGCCCAGGGGCGCGCGCGTCGCGTCACCCGTCGCTTCCCGCTGTTCACCCGGGACACCGCGCGGCCCGAGGGCGGCGGCCGGGCCGCGGCCGGCGACGCCCCGGCGCCCGCCCGGCAGTGGCCGCTGCTCACCGTCGTCGGCCTGGTGGCGGTCGGCCTGCTGGTGACCGCGCTGGACGCGTTCCGCGCGGGCACCGTGCTCATCGGCCTCGCGCTGCTGGCCGGAGCGGTGCTGCGCTGGCTGCTGCCGGACGTCGGCATGCTCGCCGTACGCTCCCGCTTCACGGACATCGTCACCTACGGCGTCCTGGGTCTGGTGATCCTGCTGCTGGCGCTGATGATCCAGCCCGACCCACTGCTGAAGCTGCCGTTCCTGAAGGACATCCTGCACTTCACGCTGACCAAGTAGCGCTCGCCGTACGGCAGGTGGCCCGCCTCTCCGCCCGGGGACGCGGGCCACCGTCGTACTCCGCCCGGCCCGACGGTACGACCGCCCCGCCCCGCGGCCCGGCCTCCCGGGCCGAACCGTCGTACCGCACCCGGGGGTTGGCGCCCCCTCGGCGGCCGGCCCCGTCCGGCCCGTGCCGCCCCCGCTCGGGTGCGCCGCGCTTCCGGAACTGGGATGATCCTTGGTCAGCGCACCCCCGTGGGTTACCGGGGGAGTGGCGCGCGATCGACAGCACGACCGGGGGAAGAGGGGGAAACCCATGCCTCGATGGAAAGCCTTGCCGGAGGATCTGGACCCGCAGATCAGGGAGTTCACCGGCCGGCTGCGGCAGCTCGTGGACCGCAGCGGTCTCGGCGTCGCGGCACTGGCCGACCGGACGGGCTACAGCACGACGTCCTGGGAGCGGTACCTCGGCGGGGGGCTGCTCGCGCCCAAGGGCGCGGTCATCGCCCTGGCCGAGGCCACCGGCTCCCCTCCCGGGCAGCTGACGACCCTGTGGGAGCTGGCCGAACGCGCCTGGAGCCGGGCGGAGAGGCGGCAGGGCGGCACCGGGGACGCGCTCCGCGTAGCCGAGGCCCGCGTGGCGCTCGGGGGCGGCGGGGCGGCGGCGGCACCGGTGGACCGGACGGAGGGCCGGCCCGCCGACCGCGCGGACACCGACAAGCGCGCGGGGAAGGGCGCCCCGGAGGGTTCCCCGGGAGGCGCCGGAGCGGGCGGCGGCCGGGGAACCGGACAGGACGGCGCTGCCACCGCCGTGCCGGGGACCGCCGGTCCCGCCGGCGTCTCGCCGACCCTGCCGGTCCGGCCGACGGCCCCTGACGTCGACGTCCGCGACGGCCGTTCCCTCGACGACCGGCTCCTCGACCGCCTGCCGGAGGGCACGGGCACCGTGGCCGCCGCCGACGGCGCGGACACCTCGGCCGGGAACTCCTGGGGGCTGGCCGGTTACCGGGGCCCGTCCCCGGCGAGCGCCCGCCCGGGCGCCCGGCCCCCCGCCCGCCCGAACGGCCCCGCCGACGACACCCCGTCCGGCCCCGCCGACACCCCGGCCCGCGCCTTCGGTGCCGCCCCGGGCCCGGGCACCGCGGACCCGGGCACCGCGGACCCGGACGACGGGCGGTCCCCGGCGCCGGAGGACGAGGGCCGGTGGTCCGCGCGCCGCCAGCAGGTGACGATGTTCCTCGCGGGTCTGATCGGTGTACTCGCGCTCATCGGCGGCGTCCTCTTCCTCACCCACCGGGACGGCGGGGGCCACGACGACCGGGACACGGCCGTGTCGCCCGCCCCGTCTGCCCCCGCCCGGACCAGCCCGCCACCCGGCGTCAAGTGCGCCGGTACCGCCTGCGCCGGCCGGGACGCCGAGGCGATGGGGTGCAGCGGCGACCTGGTGACCACCGCCAAGACCGCCACCGTCGGCGCCACCACCCTGGAGGTCCGCTACAGCAGGACCTGCGGCACGGCCTGGGGCCGGATCACCAGCGGGGCACCGGGCGACACCGTACGGGTGACCGTGGGCAAGGAGCGGCAGACGGGGGACATCACCGACGTCGGGGACACCATCGGCTACACCCCGATGGTCGTCGTACGGAACCCGGCGCAGGCCAGGGCCTGTGCCACGCTCGCCTCGGGCCTGACCGGGTGCACGGAGTGAGCCGCGCGGACGGGCGGCCCGGCGGGGAGGGGGACCCGGAGGAGGAATTTCCGGAACGGGGCGCATGACGGGCCGGATTCCGGGAACGCGAACCGTACCCCCACGGGAGTCCGGTCTTCCGGCACCCCCCTCGGCGGCCGTCCAGTCTCTCCTCTCCCGGACGACGGACGGCCGCCGCCGTGCGCCGGACCGCCCCGCCGAAACGCCCCACGCCTTGTGGGGTGGGCCACAGGGCCCCGTACGTCTCGCATGCCGGATGCGCGATAGCCTGACCGCTGGATCTCTCTTGATACCAAGAGATCGATCATCCGCCCGGGGCAGGGACGCCCCACCGCCAGCTGTCATACGGAGAACGCCATGACCCGCACTCCCGTGAACGTCACCGTCACCGGCGCGGCCGGCCAGATCGGTTACGCCCTGCTCTTCCGCATCGCCTCCGGCCAGCTGCTCGGCGCGGACGTGCCGGTCAAGCTGCGGCTCCTGGAGATCACCCCCGCGCTGAAGGCCGCCGAGGGCACCGCGATGGAGCTGGACGACTGCGCCTTCCCGCTGCTCCAGGGCATCGACATCACCGACGACCCCAACGTCGCGTTCGACGGCGCCAACGTGGCCCTGCTGGTGGGCGCCCGTCCGCGCACCAAGGGCATGGAGCGCGGTGACCTGCTGGAGGCCAACGGCGGCATCTTCAAGCCGCAGGGCAAGGCCATCAACGACCACGCCGCGGACGACATCAAGGTGCTCGTCGTCGGCAACCCGGCCAACACCAACGCGCTCATCGCGCAGGCCGCCGCGCCGGACGTCCCGGCCGAGCGCTTCACCGCGATGACCCGTCTGGACCACAACCGCGCGCTGACCCAGCTCGCGAAGAAGACGGGCTCCACGGTCGCCGACATCAAGCGCCTGACCATCTGGGGCAACCACTCCGCCACCCAGTACCCGGACATCTTCCACGCCACGGTCGCCGGCAAGAACGCCGCCGAGGTCGTGAACGACGAGAAGTGGCTGGCCGAGGACTTCATCCCGACCGTCGCCAAGCGCGGTGCGGCGATCATCGAGGCCCGTGGCGCGTCCTCCGCCGCCTCCGCCGCCAACGCCGCCATCGACCACGTGCACACCTGGGTCAACGGCACCGCCGAGGGCGACTGGACCTCCATGGGCATCCCGTCGGACGGCTCCTACGGCGTCCCCGAGGGCCTGATCTCCTCCTTCCCGGTCACCACCAAGGACGGCAAGTACGAGATCGTCCAGGGCCTGGAGATCAACGAGTTCTCCCGCGCCCGCATCGACGCCTCCGTCAAGGAGCTGGCGGAGGAGCGCGAGGCGGTCCGCGGCCTCGGCCTCATCTGACATCCGCGTGGTGCGGCCCCGGCGGCCGGTGCGCTATAGTTGATCACGCACCGGCCGCCGGGAAACCGGCACCAGGTGATGCGTTGGTGGTCCAAGGAAAGACGCCCCGCTTCCTGCGGGGAAATGCAGGTGCAAGGCCTGCCCGGCGCTCCGCATACGAGGTCCCCTCCCGCACTCGCGGGAGGGGACCTCGTCGTTTCCGGAGCCGAACGGCTCCACGGCGGCCCGGCCCGGCCCCTCCGCCCGGCTGCCCGGCCGCCGTCCCGCCACCCTGCCGTCCCGTCGTCCCCGTCGGCAGCCGTTGCGACGGGCGTCCACGCCCTCCGCCCGCCCGTCCCGCCGTGAAGATCGGCCGGTTGCCGGTTTCCAGCCGTTATCCCCCCTGTTTTCCGTGACCCCGCGCACTTTCCGCCATCGATTGCGCATGCGAAGTCCGGGCCTGGGCAGGCGGTCGCGGTCCCGCACTGTGACACGACTGTGACACAGGGGCACGGAACAGGAACGGAAGGCGACACCGATCATGGCGGACAGAACGGAACGACACGCCCAGGCGACCATCCACGCGGGCGGCGAGTGGTGGACGGCGATCTCCGGCGCGACCCGGGAGATCCTCGACCCCGCGGACGCCCGCCCGTTCGCCGTGGTCGCGGAGGGCGCCGAGGAGGACGCCGAGCGCGCGGTGGCCGCCGCCCGGCACGCCTTCGACCACGGGCCGTGGCCGCGCACCCCGGTCGCCGAACGCGCCGCCCTGCTGCGCCGCGTCGCCGGGCTGCTGGCACGCGACCGCGAGGAACTCGGCCTGCTGGAGAGCCGGGACGCGGGCAAGACGCTCGAGGAGGGCCGCGTCGACATCGACTGCGTCGCCGACGCCTTCCGCTACTTCGCCGACCTGGTCGCCGCCGAGGCGCCCGGCCGGGTGGTCGACGCGGGCTCGCCGGACGTCCACAGCGTGGTCGTACACGAACCGGTCGGCGTCTGCGCGCTGATCACCCCCTGGAACTACCCCCTCCTCCAAGCCAGTTGGAAGATCGCCCCGGCGCTCGCCGCGGGCAACACCTTCGTCGTCAAGCCCAGCGAGATCACCCCGATGACGACCATCGCGCTGATCGGCCTGCTGACGGAGGCCGGCCTGCCCGCCGGCGTCGCCAACCTCGTCACCGGCCCCGGCCACACCGTCGGCGCCCGGCTCGCCGAGCACCCCGGCGTCGACCTGGTCTCCTTCACCGGCGGCCTGGCCAGCGGCACCAAGGTGGCCCAGGCCGCCGCGCCCACCGTCAAGAAGGTCGCCCTCGAACTCGGCGGCAAGAACCCCAACGTCGTCTTCGCCGACGCCTGCGCCACCGAGGAGGGCTTCGACACCGCCGTGGACCAGGCCCTCAACGCGGCCTTCATCCACAGCGGCCAGGTCTGCTCGGCCGGCGCCCGCCTCATCGTCGAGGAGTCCGTCCGGGACCGCTTCGTCACCGAACTCGCCCGCCGCGCCCGGCGGATCCGCCTCGGCCGCGGCACCGAGGACGGCGTCGAGTGCGGCCCGCTCGTCTCCGAGCAGCAGCGCGCCAAGGTCGAGGCGTACGTCGCCTCCGCGCTCGCCGATGGCGCGGTGCTGCGCTGCGGGGGCAAGCGGCCCGCCCCTGACGGCACCCGCCCGGAGTCCGGCTGGTTCTACGAGCCGACCGTCCTCGACGCCTGCCACCGCGGGATGAGGGTCGTCCGCGAGGAGGTCTTCGGCCCGGTCCTCACCGTCGAGACCTTCCGCACCGAGGAGGAGGCCGTCCTCCTCGCCAACGACACCGAGTACGGCCTCGCCGGCGCCGTCTGGAGCACCGACCCCGCGAAGGCCCGCAGGGTGGCGTCCCGGCTGCGCCACGGCACCGTCTGGATCAATGACTTCCACCCCTACCTGCCGCAGGCGGAGTGGGGCGGCTTCGGCAGGAGCGGCACCGGCCGCGAGCTGGGCCCCGCCGGGCTCGCCGAGTACCGCGAGACCAAGCACGTCTACCAGAACCTCGCGCCGAAGCCGGTGCGCTGGTTCGCCGGCTGAGCCCCACACCGCACCGGCGAACCAGTGGACGCAGCCCCTACGTCCTCCCACCCCCGAGGAGTAACCACCCCATGCCCGGTCACACCCACGAATTCGACTACGTCGTCATCGGCGGCGGCACGGCGGGCTCGGTCATCGCCTCCCGCCTCACCGAGGACCCCGGCGTCACCGTCGCCGTCATCGAGGGCGGCCCGAGCGACGTCGGCCGCGACGACGTCCTCACCCTGCGCCGCTGGATGGGCCTGCTCGGCGGCGAACTCGACTACGACTACCCGACGGTGGAGCAGCCCCGCGGCAACTCCCACATCCGGCACAGCCGCGCCCGCGTCCTCGGCGGCTGCTCCTCCCACAACACCCTCATCTCCTTCAAGCCCCTGCCCTCCGACTGGGACGAGTGGGAGCGGGCCGGTGCCGAGGGCTGGGGCGCGGCCTCCATGGAGCCCTACTTCGCCCGGCTGAAGAACAACATCGTCTCCGTCGACGAGAAGGACCGGAACGCCATCGCCCGCGACTTCGTCGACGCGGCCCGGTCGGCGCTCGGGGTGCCCCGGATCGAGGGCTTCAACCGCGAGCCGTTCACCGAGGGCGCCGGCTTCTTCGACCTCGCCTACCACCCCGAGGACAACAAGCGCTCCTCCGCCTCCGTGGCCTACCTGCACCCGGTGCTGGACGAGCGCCCCAACCTCCGCCTCTTCCTGGAGACCTGGGCGTACCGGCTGGAGCTGGACGGCACCCGCGCCGAGGGCGTCCACGTGCGCACCAAAGACGGCGAGGAGTTGCTGGTGAGGGCCCGGAACGAGGTCGTCCTGTGCGCCGGCGCCGTCGACTCCCCGCGCCTGCTGCTGCACTCCGGCATCGGCCCGCGCCGGGACCTCGAAGCGCTGGGCATCCCCGTCGTCCACGACCTGCCCGGCGTCGGCGAGAACCTGCTCGACCACCCCGAGTCGGTCATCGTCTGGGAGACCCACGGCCCGATCCCGGAGAACTCCGCGATGGACTCCGACGCCGGTCTGTTCGTGCGCCGCGACCCCGGGCACGCGGGCCCGGACCTGATGTTCCACTTCTACCAGATCCCGTTCACCGACAACCCCGAGCGCCTCGGCTACGAACGCCCGGCGTACGGCGTCTCGATGACCCCGAACATCCCCAAGCCGAGAAGCCGCGGCCGCCTCTACCTGACCAGCGCCGACCCGTCGGTGAAGCCCGCCCTCGACTTCCGGTACTTCACCGACGAGGACGACTACGACGCCCGGACCCTGGTCGACGGCATCCGCCTCGCCCGCGAGATAGCCGGGACCGAGCCGCTGGCCGGCTGGCTCAAGCGCGAGGTGTGCCCCGGACCGGAGATCGTCGGCGACGCCGAGCTGAGCGAGTACGCCCGCAAGGTGGCGCACACCGTCTACCACCCCGCCGGCACCTGCAAGATGGGCGCCGCCGACGACGGACTCGCCGTGGTCGACCCGGACTTGCGCGTCCGGGGTCTGTCCGGCATCCGCATCGCCGACGCGTCCGTCTTCCCCACCATGACCGCCGTGAACCCGATGATCGGGGTGCTCATGGTCGGGGAGAAGGCCGTCGACCTGATCGGAGGTGACCTGCGATGACTCTCACCGTCCCCACCCGCAAGCCCCCCACCGCGGCCGACCCCGTCTTCTCGGTGTCCGGCCTGTGGAAGGTCTTCGGCCGGAAGCCGGAACGCGTCCCCGCCGACCCCGCGCTCAGCGCGCTGGACCCCGCCGAGCTGCGCGCCCGCACCGGCTGCACGGCGGCCGTCCGGGACGTCTCCTTCGACGTCCGCAAGGGCGAGGTCTTCGTCGTGATGGGCCTGTCCGGCTCCGGCAAGTCCACCCTGGTGCGCTGTCTGACCCGGCTGATCGAGCCGACGGCGGGCACCATCGCCATCGACGGCGAGGACGTCCGCGCGATGGACAAGGGCCGGCTGCGCGAACTGCGCCGGCACCGGGCCGCGATGGTCTTCCAGCACTTCGGCCTGCTCCCGCACCGCACGGTCCTCGACAACGTCGCCTACGGCCTGGAGATCCAGGGCGTCGGCCGCTCCGAACGCCGGGAGCGCGCCGCCGAGTTCGTCGCCAAGGTCGGTCTGGAGGGCATGGAGCGGCGCCGCCCCGGCCAGCTCTCCGGCGGCCAGCGCCAGCGCGTCGGCCTGGCCCGCGCCCTGGCCGTCGACCCCGAGGTGCTGCTCTTCGACGAGCCGTTCAGCGCCCTGGACCCGCTCATCCGCCGGGACATGCAGGACGAGGTGACCCGGCTGCACCGCGAGGAGGGCCGCACCATGGTCTTCATCACCCACGACCTGAGCGAGGCCCTGAAGCTCGGCGACCGCATCGCCCTGATGCGCGACGGCCGCGTGGTCCAGCTGGGCACCCCCGAGGAGATCGTCGGCGCCCCGGCCGACGACTACGTCCGCGCGTTCGTCCGGGACGTCCCGCGCGAGCAGGTGCTGACCTGCCGTACGGCCATGCGCCCGGCGTCCCCCGGGGACGCGGAGAACGGCCCGGCCGTCCGCCCGGAGGCCACGGTCGCGGAGGCGATCGAGGCGGTGGCGAGAGCGGGCTCCCCGGCCCGGGTGATGGACCGGGGCCGCTGCCTCGGGGTGGTCGACCACGAGCGCCTGATCGGCGTCGTGGCCGGCGTGACCGCCCCGGTCACCGGCACCGCCCCGGTCACCGGCACCGCCACCGGCGCCGCCGGGATCACCGGCACCGCAGCGGCCGCCGACACCACCGGCCCGGAGGTCGTCTGATGGCCACACTCACCGTCTCCGCCCTTCGCACCGGCAAGCCCCGCGTCCTGCGCAGCCGGGCCGCGGGCAAGCTCCTGCTGCTCGCGCTCTTCGCCGCCGTACTGGTCCCCTTCCTCAGCCGCTGGGGCGGCGGAAGCTGGCCGCACGCCCTGACCGTCAGCCTCGACCGGCCCCTCACCACGGCCAGCGACTGGGTGATCGACAACCGGGACAGCCACCCGCTCTTCCTCTACTTCCTCGGCCACGTCAGCAACGCCGTCGTGCTCGCCGTCCGCGCCGTCTACCTCACCCTCCTGGCCGCGGGCTGGGCCGGCGTCACGGCGTTCGGAACCCTGCTCGCCTGGCGCGTCGCCGGTCCCCGCCTGGCGGCCGGAACGGCGGTCGCCCTGCTGGCCTGCGGGGCGCTCGGCATGTGGGTCCCCACCATGCAGACGCTCGCCCTGATGGTCGTGGCGGTCCTCGCCTCCGTCCTCGTCGGCGTGCTCCTCGGCCTCGGCGCGGGCCTGTCCGACCGGCTCGACCGCGCCCTGCGCCCGGTGCTGGACACCATGCAGGTGCTCCCCGCCTTCGCCTACCTCCTCCCCGTCGTCCTGGTCTTCGGCATCGGCGTCCCCGCGGCCGTCCTCGCCACCGTCGTCTACGCCGCCCCGCCGATGGCCCGCCTCACCGCGCTCGGTCTGCGCGGCGCCGACCCCGAGGTCCTGGAGGCCGTGGAGTCGCTCGGCGCCACCCGCCGCCAGCGGCTGCTGACCGCCCGGATCCCGCTGGCCCGCGAGGAACTCCTGCTGGGCCTCAACCAGACGATCATGATGGCGCTGTCCATGGCCGTCATCGCCGCCGTCATCGGCGCCGGCGGTCTCGGCGACCGCGTCTACCAGGCACTCGCCTCGGTCGACGTCGGCGCCGCGCTCGCCGCGGGCATCCCGCTGGTGCTGCTCGCCATCGTGCTGGACCGGGTGACCGCTGCGGCAGGCGCCGGCGGCACCCGCCCGAGGACCATCGGCCGGTCCTACGCCCTCGCCGTCACCGTGGCCGTCGCGCTCGCCGCCCGCCTCCTCGGCGCGCTCGACTGGCCCGCCGGCTGGACGCTCGGCATCGCCGCGCCGGTCAACCGCGCCGTCGACTGGATGACCGGCCACCTCTACTCCGGCGTCCCGGTCGTCGGCGGCACGGCCGACTGGGCGGGCCACTTCACCACCTGGGTCCTGGACCCGGTCCGCGACGGCCTCCAGTGGCTGCCCTGGTGGGCGGTGCTGCTCCTGGTCGCCGCCCTGGCCTGGCCGATCGGCACCTGGCGCACCGCGCTGACCGCCGTCCTCGCGATGGCCGCGATCGGTGTGCTCGGGGTGTGGGAGCCGTCGCTGGACACCCTCTCGCAGGTGCTGGCCGCCGTCGCCGTCACCCTGGTGCTGGGCTTCGCCACCGGTGTGGCCGCGGCCCGCAGCGACCGTGTCGACCGCGCCCTGCGCCCGGTCCTGGACGTCTTCCAGACCATGCCGCAGTTCGTGTACCTGATCCCGGTCGTCGCCCTGTTCGGCGTCGGCCGGGCCCCCGCCGTCGCCGCGGCCGTCGTCTACGCCCTCCCGGCCGTCGTGCGGATCACCGCGCAGGGCCTCGGCCAGGTCGACCAGGCGGCGCTGGAGTCCGCGCGCTCGCTCGGCGCGACCGGACGGCAGCAGCTCTGGCAGGTGCAGCTCCCGCTCGCCCGGCGCGCGCTGCTGCTCGCCGTCAACCAGGGCGTGGTCCTGGTCCTCGCCGTCGTCATCATCGGCGGTCTGGTCGGCGGCGGCGCGCTCGGCTACGACGTCGCCTTCGGCCTCGCCCAGGGCGACCTGGCGACCGGCCTGGTGGCCGGCGCGGCCATCGTCTGCCTGGGCCTGATGCTCGACCGGGTGACCCAGCCGACCGGGCGGCGCGCGAAGAAGGGAGCGTGACATGCGATTCCGTACGACCCTCACGGTGGCCGCGGGAGCGTCCGCCCTCGCGCTGCTGACCGGCTGCGGCGCCGCCGACATGACCAAGCAGGCCAGCCCGTTCGCGAACGCCCGGGGCGCGCGGACGGTCACCCTGTCCGTGCAGTCCTGGGTGGGCGCGCAGTCCGACGCGGCCGTCGCCCAGTACATCCTGGAGCACAAGCTCGGCTACCGCGTCGACACCGTCCAGGTCGACGAGGTGCCCGCCTGGGACGCGCTCAGCCAGGGCCGGGTCGACGCCCTCCTGGAGGACTGGGGCCACCCGGAGCAGGAGAAGCGGTACGTCGAGGACAAGAAGACGGTCACGCGCGGCGGCGGTCTCGGGGTCACCGGTCACATCGGCTGGTTCGTGCCGACGTACCTGGCGAAGCGGCACCCCGACATCACGGACTGGCGGAACCTGGACAAGTACGCCCCGCTGTTCCGCACCGCGGAGAGCGGTGGCAAGGGCCAGCTGATGGACGGCTCCCCGTCCTACGTCACCAACGACAAGGCGCTGGTGAAGAACCTGGGCCTGGACTACCAGGTCGTCTTCGCCGGCTCCGAGGCGGCGCAGATCACCCAGATCAAGCAGTTCGCCAAGGAGAGGAAGCCCTTCCTGACGTACTGGTACTCCCCCCAGTGGCTGTTCGAGAAGGTGCCCATGACGGAGGTGAGGCTGCCCCCGTACAAGGAGGGTTGCGACGCGGACGCGGCGAAGGTCGCCTGCGCCTACCCGCACACCCCGCTCCGCAAGTACCTCAACGCCGACTTCGCGAAGTCCGGCGGCGAGGCGGCGGCCTTCCTGAAGAGGTTCCGGTGGACGACCGAGGACCAGAACGAGGTCTCGCTGCTGATCGCCGAGCGGAAGCTCAGCCCGCAGGAGGCGGCGGAGAAGTGGGTGGACAGCCACCCCGAGGTGTGGAAGCGGTGGCTGTCCTGACCGGGCTCAGCCCCGCAGATGGGCGGCGATCTCCCGCAGCGCGGCGGCGGACCGCCGCTGGAGGCCCGGTCCGAAGGTGACACGGGTGGCCCCGAGTCCGCCGAGCGCGGCGGGCGAGGGGCCCTCGCCGTCCAGCCGGGCCAGCGCGTTCAGCGGGCCCTGGATACCGGACCGCAGCAGCGGCAGCACGTCCGCGGGGGCGAGGATCGGGTACACGCAGTCCGCGCCCGCCGCCACGTAGAGCGCGGCCCGCTCGATGGCCCGTTCGGGATTCCCGTCGCCGTGGACGAAGACGTCGACGCGGGCGTTGACGAACAGCCGGCCGGCCGCGGCGGCCCGCACCTCGGCGAGGAACTCGGCCTGCTCGCGCGGGTCCCTGAGGACGCCCCCGGCGGAGTCCTCCAGGTTGCAGCCGACGGCGCCGGCCTCCAGCAGCCGCTCCACCAGCTCCTTCGGCGCGAGCCCGTACCCGCCCTCGACGTCCGCCGACACCGGCACCTTGACGGCCCGGGCGATCCGGGCGACGGCGGCGAACATCTCGTCGGCCGGGGTCTCGCCGTCCGCGTACCCGAGGGACGCGGCGATCCCGGCGCTCGGTGTGGCCAGCGCCGGGAACCCGGCGGCCTCCAACACCCGGGCGCTCGCCGCGTCCCAGGGGCCGGGCAGCACCAACGGCTCGCCGTGGACGCGCCCCCGGTGCAGGGCGCGGAACTCGTCGACTCGGCTCACGGCCGGTAACCCCCCGGTGCGACGCGGCGGCTGACCATCAGGCGGTTCCAGCCGTTGATGACGGTGATCAATCCGATGAGATGGGCGAGTTCGGCCTCGGTGAAGTGACCGGCGGCCCGTTCGTACACCGCGTCGGGCACGAAGCCGTCGGTGAGGACGGTGACCGCCTCGGTCAGCGCCAGCGCGGCCCGCTCCCGCTCGCTGTAGAGGTCCTCGGTCTCCTCCCAGGCGGCGAGGAGCCCGAGGCGGTCCTCCGACTCTCCGTTCTCGCGGGCCACGCGCAGATGCATGTCGAGGCAGAACGCGCAGTGGTTGAGCTGCGAGGCGCGGACCATGACCAGCTCGGCCAGGACCGGGTCGCCGAGGCCCTTCTTCGCCGCCGCGCTCAGCGCGGACATCGCCCGGCCGACCGCCGGGTCCAGCAGCTGGGTACGGCTCACTTGTGCTGCCCCGGCCGGTAGTGGCCCGGCGTCATCCGGGTCGTCACGCCGAACCGGTTCCAGGCGTTGATCACCGTGATCGCGGCGATCAGCTGGGCCAGCTCGGCCTCCTCGAACTGCCCGGCGGCCCGCTCGTACACCTCGTCCGGCACGAAGCCGTCCGTCAGCACGGTGATCGCCTCGGTCAGCTCGATCGCCGCCAGTTCCTTCGCGGTGTAGAAGTGCCGGGACTCCTGCCACGCGCTGAGCTGCACGATCCGCTCGACGCTCTCACCGGCCGCGAGGGCGTCCTTGCTGTGCATGTCGAGGCAGAACGCGCAGTGGTTGAGCTGCGAGGCGCGGATCTTCACCAGCTCGTACAGCTTCGGGTCCAGCCCCCGCCGGGCGGCGGTGTCCAGGCGGATCATCGCCTTGTAGACCTCGGGGGCGTGCTCGGCCCAGCGCAGGCGCGGGGCTTCTTCGGCGGCGTACGCGACGGTTTCCTGTGCGGTGCTCATGCCTCGACCCTAGGAGCCGGGCAGCCCAGGGGTATGGTCCATTTCCATGGTGAGTTCCCGGGCCACTTCAGGCGTCGACCTGCACCTCGAACCGAGCGGTTCCGGCGGTCTGCGCCGGGGCCTGACCGACGCGCTGCGGGACGCGGTGCGCTCCGGCCGGCTCGCCCCCGGCACCCGGCTGCCGTCCTCCCGGTCCCTCGCCGCCGACCTCGGCATCGCCCGCAACACCGTCGCCGAGACCTACGCCGACCTGGTGGCGGAGGGCTGGCTCAGCGCCCGGCAGGGCTCCGGCACCCGGGTGGCCACCGGCGTGCCCACCGGCACCCCGCCCTCCGCCGGCACCCGCCCGGCACCCCGCCGGGCCCCCGCCCGCCCCGCCCACGACCTCGTCCCCGGCACCCCCGACCTCGCCGCCTTCCCGCGCGCCGAGTGGCTCAAGGCCGCCCGCCGCGCCCTGGCCACCGCCCCCTTCGACGCCCTCGGCTACGGCGACCCGCGGGGCCGCCCCGAACTGCGCACCGCCCTCGCCGGCTACCTCGCCCGTGCCCGGGGCGTCCGCGCCGACCCGGACACGATCGTGATCACCGCGGGCTTCTCGCACGCCCTGTCCCTCCTCGGCCGGGTGCTGCGGGCCCGCGGGGTGCGCACGGTGGCGGTGGAGTCGTACGGGCTGGACGCCCACCGGGCCCTGCTGCGGGCCGAGGGCTGCGCCACGCCCGCCCTGCCGTACGACGGCCTCGGGACCGATCCCCGCGCGACGGGCGAGGCGGGCGCGGTGCTGCTCACACCCGCCCACCAGTTCCCCATGGGCACGCCGCTGCACCCGGACCGGCGGGCCGCCGTCGTGGACTGGGCGCGGCGGACCGGCGGACTGGTCCTGGAGGACGACTACGACGGCGAGTTCCGCTACGACCGCCAGCCGGTCGGCGCGTTGCAGGGCCTGGACCCCGACCGCGTGGTCTACCTGGGCACCGCCAGCAAGTCGCTCGCTCCCGGTCTGCGGCTGGGCTGGATGGTGCTGCCTCCGCCGCTGGCGGAGGAGGCGGCGGCGGCCAAGGGCCGCTTCGACACCGTCGGGGCGCTGGAGCAGCTGACGCTGGCGGAGTTCCTCACGTCCGGGGCGTACGACCGGCACGTCCGCTCCGCCCGGCTGCGCTACCGGCGTCGCCGCGACGCCCTCGCCGCCGCCGTGGCCGAACGCGCGCCCGGGGTCCGGGTCACCGGGATCGCCGCCGGACTGCACGCACTGCTGCGGCTGCCGCCCGGCACGGAGCAGTCGGTGGTGCGGGCCGCCGTCTGGCAGGGCCTGGCCCTGCACGGTCTGGCCTTCCACCGGCACCCGGAGGCCGTCACCGAGCCCGTGGACGCGCTGGTCGTCGGCTACGGCACCCCGCCGGACAGCGCCTGGGCGGGTGCGCTCGAGGCGCTGTGCCGGGTGCTGCCCTGAGGGGCTCCGGCAACGGGGGACAGTCACCGACCGCGGCGGCACACCACCGTCGAGGCGGGCCGTGCCGTACCGTCAGCCCTCCTCGGCCGCCGGTGCCTCCCCGAACCGCGCCAGCGCCAGGGCCCCCGCCACCGCCACCGCGAATCCCAGCGCCGCCACCCAGGCCATCCCCTCCTTCGTCCGGTCGCCGAGCCAGATCACGCCCACCGCGGCCGGGCCGACCGTCTCGCCGATCACCATGCCGGCCGTGGCGGTCGTCACCGAGCCCCGCTGGAGGGCCGAGGTGAGCAGCAGGAACGCGGCGCCGCCGCCGAGCAGCAGGGCATAGGCCGCCGGGTCGGCCAGCAGCTCGGCCGGCCGCAGCGAGTCGACGAGCCGTACCGACACCTCCACCACCCCGAACCCGAACCCGGCGCCGAGGCCGAGCAGCAGCGCCCGGGCCCGGCCGGACAGCCGCCCGCCGGCCGCGCCGAGCAGCAGCACACCGGCCGCCGCCACCACCGTCGCGTACCGCAGCCAGCCCGGCCCCTCCCGGTCGCCCTCGGTGCCCGAGGCCAGGCCCAGCAGGGCGAGCCCCGCGCACACCACCCCCACGGCGCCCCACTCCGGCCCGGTCAGCCGGACTCGCAGCAGCCGCGCCGCGACCACCGCCGTCACGGCCAGGCTCGCCGCCAGCGCGGCGCCCACCGCGTAGATCGGCACCGAGCGCAGGGCCGCGACCTGGAGCAGGAAGCCCATTCCGTCCAGCGCCAGACCGGCGAGGTAGCGCCACTGCCGCACCGCGCGCAGCAGCAGCGCCGCGTCCCCGCCACCCCCGTCGGCGCCCGCCGCCCGCGCGGCCATGGCCTGGAGCACCGTCGCCGTACCGAAGCAGACCGCCGCGCCGAGGGCGCACACCATTCCAAACAACACGAAGTGACTCTAGAGGAGCGGAAGATCGTGGGGGCACCCTGTGCAGTGGCCGGATCCGGTCTCTAGGCTGACCGCCGAAACGCACATCCGACGGGGGGAACACACCATGGCGCACACCCGGAGGCGGCTCCGCTCCGGCACGGTCGTCCTCGGCGGGATGGGGGTGCTGGCCGCCGCGCTCACCGCCTGCTCGTCCGAACCGGACAAGCGCTGCGTCGACCGCGACAGCTACGACCTCTCCAAGGGCTACAAGGTCGTCTCCGACAAGGACTGCAAGGCGGCCGCCTCGTCCACGTCCGCGACCGGCCGGAAGAAGCCCGTCAAGAAGGGCGCCAAGAGGAAGGCCGACGCCGCCTGGTACTACAAGGGCGACGAGGAGGACGGCTGGGTCGACGGCGGCTCCTTCACCAAGCCCGGCGGCGGCTCGGGCGGCGGTTCGAGCGGCGGTTCGTCGTACGGCGACGGCAACGGCGGCGGAAGCCACGGCGGCGGGGTCCACCGGGGCGGCTTCGGCGGCGGCAAGGGCAGCTCCGGCGGCTGACGGGGCACGCACATGGAACGCCGTACCATCACCCCCCGCCCCGGCTGGCAGCGGACCGTCGAGGCCCAGGGCCTGGTCTACCCGCTCACCCGCCACCCCGACGGCTCGCTGCGGCCCTACTGGGACGAGAGCGCTTACTACGCCTTCACCCTGGAGGAGGTCGAGGCGCTGGAGGAGACCGTCGGGGAGCTGCACCGGATGTGCCTCGAGGCGGCCGGGCACATCGTGGCCGAGGACCGGCTCGCCGACCTCGGCATCACCGACCCGCGGGTGGCCGCCGCGGTCACCGAGGCATGGCACCGCCGTGCCGAACTGCCGTCCGTGTACGGCCGTTTCGACCTGCGCTACGACGGCACGGGACCGGCGAAACTCCTGGAGTACAACGCCGACACGCCCACCTCGCTGGTGGAGGCGGCCTCCCCGCAGTGGTTCTGGATGGAGGATCGTTTCCCCGGCGCCGACCAGTGGAACTCCCTGCACGAACGGCTGGTCGACGCCTGGCGCTCCCAGGCCGCGCTGCTGCCTCCGGGGAGCCCGCTGCACTTCGCGCACTCCGCCGTCGACGAACTCGGCGAGGACCTGATGACGGTCGCCTATCTGAAGGAGACCGCCGAACAGGCCGGCCTGGCCACCGACTGGCTCGCCATGGAGGAGATCGGCTGGGACGGCCTCTCCGGCCGCTTCGTCGACAACCGGCTCCGGTTCATCCGCGGCATCTTCAAGCTCTACCCCTGGGAGTGGCTCACCACCGACGCCTTCGGCGGGCACGTGCTGGACACCCTGGACAACGGCGGCGGCACCGGCAGCACCCTGTGGATCGAACCGGCCTGGAAGATGCTGCTGAGCAACAAGGCCCTCCTGGCGGTCCTCTGGGAGCTGTACCCCGGCCACCCCAACCTCCTCCCCGCCTACCTGGACGGCCCCCGCGAGCTGGCCGGCCCGGCCGGCTACGTCTCCAAGCCGCTCCTGGGCCGCGAGGGCGAGGGCGTCACCGTGCACGAGCCGGGGACGCCCGCCGTCCTGCGCGACGAACCCTGCTGCTACCAGCGGTTGGCCCCGCTGCCCGCCTTCGACGGCAACCACGTCGTCCTGGGCGCCTGGGTCGTCCAGGACGAACCGGCCGGCCTCGGCATCCGGGAGTCCACCGGGCTGATCACGGACGAGTACGCCCGGTTCCTGCCCCACGTGATCCTGTGACCGCCGTCGGGGCACCGCTCGGCGGCCGGCCGTGACGACGGCCGACGACGTGCCGGGCGACGAGATCGGCCGGCGTGTCCCCGGCCCGCCGGTGAGCACGGCACCGGCATCCCGCCGCGCTGATCAGTCCCCGGACAGCGCCTCCGCCAGCCGCTCCAGTCCCCAGTCCAGGTCCCGCTCGCCGATCACCAGCGGGGGAGCGATCCGGACGGTCGACCCGTGGGTGTCCTTGACCAGGACCCCGCGGGCCAGCAGCCGCTCGGAGACCTCCCGCCCGGTGCCCACCGCCCGGGGGACGTCCACCCCGGCCCACAGCCCGCGCCCGCGCACCGCCGTCACCCGGCCCGCGCCGCGCAGCTCGCCCAGCCGCCGGTGCAGCCGCTCGCCCAGCCGGGCCGCCCGTTCCTGGTACTCGCCGGTCCGCAGCATCGCGATCACCTCCAGCGCCACCGCGCACGCCAGCGGATTCCCGCCGAACGTCGACCCGTGCTCGCCCGGCCGGAACACCCCGAGCACCGCCGCGCTCGACACCACCGCCGACACCGGCACGATCCCGCCGCCCAGCGCCTTGCCCAGCACGTACACGTCCGGCACCACGCCCTCGTGCTCGCAGGCGAAGGTCCGCCCGGTGCGGCCGAGGCCCGACTGGACCTCGTCGGCGACGAACAGCACGTTCCGCTCCCGCGTCAGCTCCCGCACCCCCGCCAGGTAGCCGGCCGGCGGCACGATCACCCCGGACTCGCCCTGCACCGGCTCCAGCAGCACGGCGACCGTGTTCTCCGTCAGCGCCGCCCGCATCGCGGTCAGATCGCCGTACGGCACGATCTGGAAGCCGGGCGTGTACGGCCCGAAGTCCGCCCGCGCCTCCGGGTCCGTCGAGAAGCTGATCAGCGTGGTCGTACGGCCGTGGAAGTTGCCGCCCGCCACCACGATCTTCGCCATCTCCGCGGGCACCCCCTTCACCCGGTAGCCCCACTTCCGGGCGGTCTTCACCGCGCCCTCCACCGCCTCCGCGCCCGTGTTCGCCGGCAGCACCATCTCCATCCCGCACAGCTCCGCCAGCTCGGCGCAGAACGCGGCGAAGCGGTCGTGGTGCACCGCGCGGGAGGTCAGCGTCACCCGGTCCAGCTGCCGCCGGGCCGCCTCGGCCAGCCGCCGGTTGCCGTGCCCGAAGTTGAGTGCCGAGTAACCGGCCAGCAGGTCCAGGTACCGCCGCCCCGCCACGTCCGTCAGCCAGGCCCCCTCCCCGGTGGCGATCACCACCGGCAGCGGGTCGTAGGTGGGCGCGCAGTGCGCGCCGGCGGCGGCGATGAGCTCTTCGGCAGCGGTCACGGACCCTCCCGGGGACGACGGTGACCTTCTTCTTAACCCCGCCCGGATGCCGGACGCGGGATCTCCCCGCCCGGCGCGCCCGGTAGGCTGACAGGCGGGCCGTGACTGGCGCGCTGGGATGGGACGGACCATCAGGGAGCGGCCCGAGCGGTACGAGTGCCGTGCGCCTGGGCCGAACGTGAATGCTGTTACGCACACCGTCCGGAGGTCCCCGATGCCCGAGAACGCCGCCCCCCTCTCCCCCGAGTCCACCGCGTTCCGCGCCGCCCTCGACGTGATCCGCGCCGTCGAGCCGCGCGTCGCCGACGCCATCGGCCAGGAGGTCACCGACCAGCGCGAGATGCTCAAGCTGATCGCCTCGGAGAACTACGCCTCCCCGGCGACCCTGCTCGCGATGGGCAACTGGTTCAGCGACAAGTACGCCGAGGGCACCGTCGGCCGCCGCTTCTACGCCGGCTGCCGCAACGTCGACACCGTCGAGGCGCTCGCCGCCGAGCACGCCCGCGAGCTGTTCGGCGCCCGCCACGCCTACGTCCAGCCGCACTCCGGCATCGACGCCAACCTCGTCGCCTTCTGGGCCGTCCTCGCCGACCGCGTGGAGGTGCCCTTCCTGGAGAAGGCCGGCGCCCGCCAGGTCAACGACCTGACCGACGCCGACTGGGCCGAACTGCGCCAGGCCTTCGGCAACCAGCGGATGCTCGGCATGTCCCTGGACGCCGGCGGCCACCTCACCCACGGCTTCCGCCCGAACATCTCCGGCAAGATGTTCGACCAGCGCTCCTACGGCACCGACCCGGCCACCGGCCTGATCGACTACGAGGCCCTGCGCGCCCAGGCCCGCGAGTTCAAGCCGCTGATCATCGTCGCCGGCTACTCCGCCTACCCCCGGCTGGTGAACTTCCGGATCATGCGGGAGATCGCCGACGAGGTCGGCGCCACCCTCATGGTCGACATGGCCCACTTCGCCGGCCTGGTCGCGGGCAAGGTCCTGACCGGCGACTTCGACCCGGTCCCGCACGCCCAGATCGTCACCACCACCACCCACAAGTCGCTGCGCGGCCCGCGCGGCGGCATGGTCCTGTGCGACGACTCCCTGAAGGACCAGGTCGACCGCGGCTGCCCGATGGTCCTCGGCGGCCCCCTCCCGCACGTGATGGCCGCCAAGGCCGTCGCCCTGGCCGAGGCCCGTCGGCCCGACTTCCAGGACTACGCCCAGCGCGTCGTCGACAACTCCCGCGCGCTGGCCGAGGGCCTGATGCGGCGCGGCGCGACGCTCGTCACCGGCGGCACGGACAACCACCTGAACCTGATCGACGTCGCCACCTCCTACGGCCTCACCGGCCGCCAGGCCGAGGCGGCCCTGCTCGACTCGGGCATCGTCACCAACCGCAACGCCATCCCGGCCGACCCGAACGGCGCCTGGTACACCTCCGGCATCCGCGTCGGCACCCCCGCGCTCACCACCCGCGGGCTCGGCACCGCGGAGCTGGACGAGGTCGCCGGCCTCATCGACCGCGTCCTGACCGGCACCGAGCCGGGCACCACCAAGTCCGGGGCGCCCTCCAAGGCGGCCCACGTCCTGGACGAGAAGGTCGCGCGGGAGATCGCCGGGCGGGCGGCGGACCTGGTGGCGGGCTTCCCGCTCTATCCGCAGGTCGACCTCGGCTGAAACACCCCGCCCAGGAGCGGGGGGAACCGCGTGCCCGGTCACCACGGGCCCGGGGTTCCCCCCGCACGGAACCCCCCGCTCTCTCTGCGACAATGAAAAGCATGGCCTCTGCTGACCGACCCCGCGTGCTCTCCGGTATCCAGCCCACCGCCGGCTCGTTCCACCTCGGCAACTACCTCGGCGCCGTCCGCCAGTGGGTGGCCCTCCAGGAGTCCCACGACGCGTTCTACATGGTCGTCGACCTGCACGCGATCACGGTCCCGCAGGACCCGCGGGAGCTGCGGGCCAACACCCGGCTCGCCGCCGCGCAGCTGCTGGCCGCCGGCCTCGACCCGGACCGCTGCACGCTCTTCGTGCAGAGCCACGTCTCCGAGCACGCCCAACTGGCCTGGGTCATGAACTGCCTCACCGGCTTCGGCGAGGCCAGCCGCATGACCCAGTTCAAGGACAAGTCCGCCAAGCAGGGCGCCGAGCGGGCCTCCGTCGGCCTGTTCACCTACCCGGTCCTCCAGGTCGCGGACATCCTGCTGTACCAGGCCAACGAGGTGCCGGTCGGTGAGGACCAGCGCCAGCACATCGAGCTGACCCGCGACCTCGCCGAGCGCTTCAACGGCCGCTTCGGCGACACCTTCACCGTCCCGGAGGCGTACATCCTCAAGGAGACGGCGAAGATCTACGACCTCCAGGACCCGTCGGTCAAGATGAGCAAGTCGGCGTCCACGCCGAAGGGCCTCATCAACCTCCTCGACGAGCCGAAGGCCACCGCCAAGAAGGTCAAGAGCGCGGTCACCGACACCGACACGGTGATCCGCTACGACGCCGAGAACAAGCCGGGCGTCTCCAACCTGCTCACCATCTACTCCACGCTCACCGGCAAGACGATCGCCGAGCTGGAGCGGGAGTACGAGGGCAAGATGTACGGCGCGCTCAAGACGGACCTCGCCGACGTCATGGTCGAGTTCGTCACGCCGTTCCGCGAGCGCACCCAGCACTACCTCGACGACGCCGAGACGCTCGACGCGATCCTCGCCAAGGGCGCCGAGAAGGCCCGCGCCGTCGCCGCCGAGACCCTCGCGCAGGCGTACGACCGCGTGGGCTTCCTCCCGGCCAAGCACTGAGGCGTACGACCGCACGGGTCCTTGAGGGCAGAGCGCTGCACATCACTTCCGCTGCGCCTGCCCCGAGGACATCCGTGGCCGTACAGTCGATATCCGACGGCCGGTGCGACACGGCCGACATGACGACAGACGCGACGACAGGAGACGACGTGGGGACCGTAACGATCGGCGTGTCGATCGCGGTCCCGGAGCCTCACGGCAGCCTGCTCCAGGAGCTGCGCGCGGGCTTCGGCGACGCCGCGGCCCACGGCATCCCCACACACGTCACGCTGCTGCCGCCGACCGAGGTGGACGAGGCCGACCTGACGGCGGTCGACGCGCACCTCGGCGAGGTCGCCGCGGCGGGCCGGCCGTTCCCGATGCGGCTGTCCGGCACCGGCACCTTCCGGCCGCT
Source organism: Streptomyces sp. NRRL S-31 (assembly GCF_000718775.1). Classification (GTDB taxonomy): domain Bacteria; phylum Actinomycetota; class Actinomycetes; order Streptomycetales; family Streptomycetaceae; genus Streptomyces. The sequence goes on along the minus strand of NZ_JOCB01000051.1, from coordinate 15,205 downwards.
GTCACCGGTGGTCTACGTGCGGGTCGTCGAGGGGGCCGAGGCGTGCACCCGGCTCCAGCAGCGGGTCCGGGACGCCTCCGGGCCGGTGCCGCGCGAGCTCCAGTTCCCGTACCACCCGCACGTCACCGTCGCGCACGGCATCGACGAGGCGGCGATGGACCGCGCCTTCGATGAACTGGCGGACTACGACGCCGAGTGGCCCTGCACCGGCTTCGCGCTGTACGAGCAGGGCGCCGACGGCGTCTGGCGCAAGCTGCGCGAGTACACCTTCGGCGGACCCGTCGTACCGACCCAGCCCGACCACGCCGGCGCGTACGCCCCGCGGCTCCTGCCGTAACCGGGCGTCAGACGGGCAGCCGCCGGTACAGCGCCCTCGGCGTGTGCCGCAGCGCCGACAGCACCGGCCGCAGGGAGCCCGGCACCCACACCGTCTCCGAGCCGCGACGCAGCCCCAGTTCGACGGCCTTGGCCACCGCCTCCGGTGTGGTGGTGAACGGCGCCGGGGGCCGTCCGGCCGTGCCGCTCGTCCGGACGGACCCGGGGCGGACCACCATGACGTGCACACCGGTGCCGTACAGGGCGTCGCCGAGACCCTGGGCGAAGGCGTCGAGGCCGGCTTTGCTGGAGCCGTAGATGAAGTCGGCGCGGCGGGCGCGTTCGGCCGCGGCGGCGGACAGGACGACGAACGAGCCGTGTCCCTGGGTCTGGAGGGCGCGGCCGGCGACCAGCCCCGCCGAGACGGCTCCCGTGTAGTTGGTCCCGGCGACCCGGGCCGCGCGGACCGGGTCGCGCTCGTCGTGCGCCTGGTCGCCCAGGACGCCGAAGGCGAGCAGCACCATGTCGACGGGGCCCTGGGCGAAGACCTTGCCGACGGCACTCTCGTGGGACTCGGGGTCGAGGGCGTCGAAGGCCGTCGTGTGGACGTCCGCGCCGAGCGCGCGCAGGCTCCCGGCGGCGTTCTCCAGCGCCACGGAGGGCCGTCCCGCCAGCCACACCGTACGGGTGCGGCGGGCGATCAGCCGGCGCGCGGTGGCCAGCGCGATCCCGGACGTGCCGCCGAGGACGAGCAGGGACTGGGGCAGAGCGGTGGCGTCCTTCATGACAGCTGACCGTATCGTCCCGGTACGGCCGTCCTGCCGGAGAAACGCGGTGTTGGCGCCCGTGCGCAGCGGGCACAGTCGGATCATGGACTGGCTGAAGAGGCTTCCCGGTATCGGGCCGATCGTCATCCGGCTGACCGCCACGCACGCGTGGCGCTGCTACGAACGGCTGGACCGGGTCAAGTGGACCCGGCTGGCCGCCGCCATGACGTTCGTGAGCTTCGTGGCCCTGTTCCCGCTGCTGACCGTCGCCGCCGCGATCACCGCCGCCACGCTCAGCCAGGGCAGCCAGAAGACCGTCGAGCGGCAGATCGGCGAGCAGTTCCCGGGCCTCTCCGACCAGTTGGACCTCAACTCCCTGGTGCAGAACGCCGGCACGGTCGGGGTCATCGCGGGCGCGGTGCTGCTCTTCACCGGCATCGGCTGGGTCGGCCAGGTGCGGGACTGTCTGCGCGCGGTGTGGGAGCTGCCGGACCGCGAGGAGAACCCGGTCGTCACCAAGGCCAAGGACGCCGGCATCCTGCTCGGCTTCGGCGGCGCCCTGCTGGTCACGCTCGCCGCGTCCACCCTCGCCTCCGCCGTCGTCGGCCGGCTGGCCGGGCAGATCGGCCTGGCCGAGCACGGCTGGGGGAGCGCGCTGCTACGGGTCGCCGCGTTCGCCGTCGCCGTGCTCGCCGACTTCCTGGTACTGCTCTACGTCCTGACCCTGCTCCCCGGGGTCGAACCGCCGCGCCGCCGGCTGCTGGTCGCCGCACTGCTCGGCGCGGTCGGCTTCGAACTGCTGAAGCTGCTGCTCAGCGGCTACATCCAGGGCGTCGCCGCGAAGAGCATGTACGGCGCCTTCGGGGTACCGGTGGCGCTGCTGCTGTGGATCAACTTCACCGCCAAACTCGTGCTGTTCTGCGCCTCCTGGACCGCGACCCCGAGCAAGGAGGCCGGGTTCACGGACGCGTCCGACGGCGCATCAGGTCGGGCAGCGGCCAGCGGCGGTTGACCAGGAACGCCCCGGCCCCGAGCAGCACCAGCAGTCCGGCCGCGACGGCCAGGGCGGTCCCGGCGCCGCCGGTGCCGGACCGGGTGGGCGCGCTCGCCGCCGGCTGCGTCCCCGCCCCGCCGACGGCGCCGGACGACGGCGGGGCGCCGTGCCCGGGGGACGCGGCGGAGTCCGGTCGCGCGGTGTTCGGCGCGGCGCTGCGCGGCGGTACCAGCTCGCCCACCGAGTTGACCTTGCCGGCCGCCCGGAAGCCCCAGTCGAAGAGCCGCGCGGCCTCCTTGTAGACCTCGTTGTGCTCCTGCTTCGCCGGGTTCATCACGGTGACCAGCAGCACCTTGCCGCCGCGCTCGGCGACCCCGGTGAAGGTGGCCCCCGCGTGGCTGGTGTTGCCGTTCTTCACGCCCGCGATGCCCGGGTAGACGGGGACGTCGCTGTCGCCGCTCAGCAGCCGGTTGGTGTTGCGGATCTCGGCGGAGCCGAACTTCGCGCTGACGGTCGAGCAGTAGTCGCGGAAGTCCTTCTTCTGGAGCCCGGACCGGGCGAACAGCGTCAGGTCGTACGCCGACGACAGCTGTCCCGGCGCGTCGTAGCCGTCGGGCGAGACCACGTCCGTGTCGAGCGCCTGGAGTTCGTCGGCGTGCTCCTGCATGTCCTTGACCGTCTGCCCGACACCGCCGTTCATCGCGGACAGCACGTGCACGGCGTCGTTGCCCGAGCGCAGGAAGACCCCGAGCCACAGGTCGCGCACGGAGTAGGTGCTGCCCGCCTTCACCCCGACCGTGCTGGAGCCGACGCCCATCCCCTTGAGGTCGTCCGGCACCACCTTGTACCGGGTGTCCTTGGGGAAGCGGGGCAGCACGGTGTCCGCGAACAGCATCTTCAGCGTACTGGCCGGGGGCAGCCGCCAGTGCGCGTTGTGCGCGGCGAGGACCTCGCCGGACTCCGCGTCGGAGACGATCCAGGAGCGGGCGGTCAGCTCCTTGGGCAGCACCGGGACGCCCGGGGCCAGGTTGACCTGGGTGCCCGGCATCCCGAGCCGGGCCCCGCCGAGGGTCGACATCCGGGCCGGCGGGGTGGCCGTCGGGCCGGTGGAGGGGGACGGCGCGGCGAGGGCGGCGGGCGCGGTGACGGACAGGGACACCAGGACGGCGGTGGCGACGGGCAGCAGCCGCCGGCCGGTCCGCCCGGGTGCGGGCACGGCCCGGGACGCGCCGGCGCCGCGCCGCGTCCCGCCGCCGGCCCCACCCCCGACGCGGAACCGGAGACGGGACGGCGATACTGGACGTATGAAGCTCAGCCGCCCGGTCTCCTGGTTCCTGCTCGTCTTCGGGGTGTGGAGTTGGGTCATCTGGGTCACTTTCGTGAAGAATCTGGTCAAGGACGGCAGCGGGCTCGCCTTCGACGACGGGCACCCGACCGCGTACTTCTGGGTACACCTGCTGCTGGCGGTCGTCTCCTTCGTATGGGGGACGGCCATCGGGGTCATCGGGTTGCGCGGCCTGCGCGCATTGCGCCGGACGTCATAGCGCGGCCGGCCCGTCCGCGGCGGTCGTCCGGCGGTCACCCGCCGTCGCGGCCCTTGCGCCCCGGGTCCGGCAGTGCCCTCGTCATCCCGGGCAGGAAGTCCGTGAACAGCTCGTGGACCTCCAGGACCAGCGGGCGCAGCACCCGGAAGCGGGCCAGGGAGACACCGCGCGCGGTCAGCCGGGCCCCGCGCCGCGCCAGCCGGTAGCTGCGCTCCCGCCCCTCCGTGCGGTCGAAGATCCAGTACAGCACCAGGCCCATCTGGGACAGCCACATCAACTCCGGCAGCACGTCCCGCAGTTCCGGCGCCACCTTGGACTTGGAGCCGGCCAGCACCTCCCGGTGCACGCTGATGGCCTGGTCGCGCGCGTGCTCGCTCTCCGGCGAGAAGGGGCTGAGCGGGCTGTCGGGGTCGGCGGCGTTCTTGAAGAACTGGACCGCGAACTCGTGGTACGGGCGGGCGATGTCCAGCCACGCGGTCAGCACGCCCGCGAGCCGCGCCTCGAAGTCGCTCTCCCGGTCCAGCACCGACCGGACCGCCGCCTGGTGTTCGGCGGCGATCCGGTCGTAGAAGCCCTGGATCAGGTGTTCCTTGCCCTCGAAGTAGTAATAGGCGTTCCCGACGGAGACCCCGGCCTCCTTGGCGATGGCCCGCATGGTCGTCTTGTCGTACCCGCGCTCCTGGAACAACCGCATCGCGGTCTGGAGGATCAGTGCGCGGGTCTGCTCGGACTTGCTGCTCTGGGGGCCGGCCGCTTCGGGGCCGTCGTTCTTCGCGGGCACGGTAGGAGAGCCTAACGAGTGGCGGGGGCCGTTCCCGGGGAGGTCGGCGGTTCATGGCTCCAGCCCGTCGCCGGGTGGTAGGACCAGCCGTCGGCCCGCCGGTACACCTGGCCGCCCCACCGCGGGTCCCGGCGCGGCGGCTCGTGCCACTTCGCCGCGTCGAGGACCGCCCGGCGGGCCGACTTCGCGCCGGACGGGGTGGCGAGCCGGTGGGCGAGCGGACGGTACTCGCGCAGGGCCCACAGGAGGACGATCCAGGCGCGCGGCCCCAGGTAGACCTGCCCGGAGTCGCCGATCACGATGATCTCGGCGCCGGTGGCGCGGGGGTCGAGCCCGGGGAAGCGGGCGCTCGCCTCGGCCGAGCCGGCCGGCAGCGGCTCCAGCGGCACCAGCCGGGGCCGGCGGGCCAGCCAGCCGCGCAGGTGCGCGCACGGGGCGCTCTCGGCGTCGTACAGCAGGGTCAGCCCGCGGACCGGGACGGCGGCTGCGTCCCGGCTCCGCGTCGCGGTCGCGGCGGTCATGCCGGTCACACGCCCTTCGTCGGCGCGATCCACTCCTGCGGGCGGACCGGGGGCAGCTGCTCGCGGTCCATGACGCCGCGCCGGCGGATGCGGTTGAGGACCCAGACGTTGGCGAGGTGCATCGCGCCGAGCACCAGCAGGACCACGCCCAGCTTGGTCGACAGGGCCTCGAAGATGCCGCGGGTGTCCTCGATCGTCTCGTCGCCGCTCAGGTACAGGGCCACGAAGCCGAGGTTGACGAGGTAGAAGCCGACCACGAGCAGGTGGTTGACGGCGTCCGCGAGCTTGTCGTCGCCGTGCAGGACGTCGGCCAGGAAGATCCGGCCGTTGCGGCTGAGCGTGCGGGCCACCCAGATGGTCAGCCCGATGCTGACGGCCAGGTAGATGACGTAGGCGATGACGGTGCGGTCCATGCCCCACCCCTTCTTGAACGCGTTCAAAACGCTGACAGGGAAGACTGTAGACCTGTTTTTGAACGCGTTCAACCGGAGGGTGGGGACGGGGCCGGGATCAGGCCCGGCGGCCCAGCGCCGGGCGCTTGGTGTAGTCCGTGAGGCCCAGCACGTTGCCCCAGGGGTCGGCGATCTCCACCGTCCAGCCGGTGGCCCCCGGGAAGGCCTCGTCCAGGGGCGCGATGCCGGCTGCGGCCAGCTCCCGCGCCGCCGCCCGGGCGTCCGGCACCTCCAGCCAGACCCGGGGCGAGGGCCAGGGCGGCGTCCGGTGCCGCAGCTCCTCCTCCGCGCGCAGCAGGATGCCGGGCGTCTCCGCGCCGACCTTCAGCAGCGCGATCCCGGCCTCGTCGAACCGGAACCCCACGGCGAACCCGGCCCGCTCGTAGAAGGCGACCGCCTCGCCGAGGTCGCCGACGGGGAGCAGCACGTTGTCGAAGCCGAGCAGTTCGTACGACTCTTCGTCTGACATGTCGTCACATTAGGAGCCCGGCTCCCCGGAAGCGAGGAGCCCCACCGGAGCGGACCTCCGGTGGGGCTCGGGTGCCGGACGAGGAACCGGCCGGGGGGGGTACGGCGCGGGCCCCGCCCCCGGTACGAGACCGAGGGGCGGGGCCCGGTGTGCCGTTGGCGTACGGCGGGTCAGTAGCGACGCGTGATCAGCGCGCGCTTGACCTCCTGGATCGCCTTCGTGACCTCGATACCGCGCGGGCAGGCGTCCGTGCAGTTGAAGGTCGTGCGGCAGCGCCACACGCCGTCGCGGTCGTTGAGGATCTCCAGGCGCTGCTCGCCCGCCTCGTCACGGCTGTCGAAGATGAAGCGGTGCGCGTTGACGATCGCGGCCGGGCCGAAGTACTGGCCGTCGTTCCAGAACACCGGGCAGGACGACGTGCACGCGGCGCACAGGATGCACTTGGTGGTGTCGTCGAAGCGCTCGCGGTCCTCCGCGGACTGGAGGCGCTCCCGGGTCGGCTCGTTGGTGTCCTTGGTGACCAGGAACGGCATGACGTCCCGGTACGCCTGGAAGAACGGCTCCATGTCGACGACCAGGTCCTTCAGGACCGTCAGGCCCTTGATGGGCTCGACCGTGATCGGCTTCTCGGGGTTGATGTCCTTGATCAGCGTCTTGCAGGCAAGGCGGTTCTTGCCGTTGATCCGCATCGCGTCCGAGCCGCAGATGCCGTGCGCGCACGAGCGGCGGAAGGTGAGGGTGCCGTCGACGTCCCACTTGATCTTGTGGAGGCCGTCGAGGACCCGCTCCTTGGGGTCGATCTCCAGCTGGAAGTCTTCCCAGGTGGCCTCCGCCGAGACCTCCGGGTTGAACCGGCGGATCCGGAAGGTGACCGTGATGTAGGGGGAGTCGGCGAAGCCGGGCTCGGGCTGGCCGGCCGCGTCCGCCTTGTCCAGAACAGGGGTAGCCATCAGTACTTACGCTCCATCGGCTGGTAGCGGGTCTGGACGACCGGCTTGTAGTCGAGACGGACGGTTTCCGAGCCGTCGGCGCCGACCTCGCGGTACGCCATGGTGTGGCGCATGAAGTTGACGTCGTCGCGGTTCGGGTAGTCCTCGCGGTAGTGACCACCGCGGGACTCCTTGCGGGCCAGCGCCGAGACGGCCATGACCTCGGCCAGGTCCAGCAGGTTGCCCAGCTCGATGGCCTCCAGCAGGTCCGTGTTGAACCGCTTGCCCTTGTCCTGGATCGCCACGTTCCGGTAGCGCTCGCGCAGCTCGGCGATCTTCTCGACGGCCGTCTTGATCGTCTGCTCGGTGCGGAACACCATGACGTTGGCGTCCATGGTCTCCTGGAGCTCGCGGCGCAGGGTCGCCACCCGCTCGTTGCCGGTGGAGGTGCGCAGCCGTTCGATCTGCTCGACGACCTGGGCCTCCGGGTTCTCCGGCAGCTCCACGAAGTCCGCCGTGTGGGCGTACTCGGCGGCGGCGATGCCCGCGCGGCGGCCGAAGACGTTGATGTCCAGCAGCGAGTTGGTGCCGAGGCGGTTGGCGCCGTGCACGGAGACACAGGCGACCTCGCCGGCCGCGTACAGGCCCGGGACCACGGTGGTGTTGTCCGCCAGGACCTCACCCTCGACGTTGGTCGGGATGCCGCCCATCGCGTAGTGCGCGGTCGGCTGGATCGGGATCGGGTCCGTGTACGGCTCGATGCCCAGGTAGGTCCGCGCGAACTCGGTGATGTCCGGGAGCTTGGCGTCGAGCTGCTCCGGCGGCAGGTGGGTGAGGTCCAGGTAGACGTGGTCGCCCTCGGGACCGCAGCCCCGGCCCTCGCGGATCTCGGTGTAGATGGAGCGGGACACGACGTCACGGGACGCCAGGTCCTTCATGACGGGAGCGTACTTCTCCATGAAGCGCTCGCCGTCCTTGTTGCGCAGGATGCCGCCCTCGCCGCGGGCGCCCTCGGTGAGCAGGATGCCCATGCGCCAGATGCCGGTCGGGTGGAACTGGAAGAACTCCATGTCCTCCAGCGGCAGGCCCCGGCGGTAGACGGCGGCCTGGCCGTCACCGGTGAGGGTGTGCGCGTTGGAGGTCACCTTGAAGAACTTGCCCGTGCCGCCGGAGGCGTAGATCACGGACTTCGCCTGGAAGATGTGGATCTCGCCGGTGGCCAGCTCGTACGCGACCACACCGGCCGACTTCCTGACGCCGTCGACCTCGGCCATCAGCTGGTCCAGGACGTAGAACTCGTTGAAGAACTCCACGCCCTCCTTGACGCAGTTCTGGTACAGCGTCTGGAGGATCATGTGACCGGTGCGGTCCGCGGCGTAGCAGGACCGGCGGACCGGGGCCTCGCCGTGGTTGCGCGAGTGGCCGCCGAAGCGGCGCTGGTCGATGGTGCCGTTCGGGGTCCGGTTGAACGGCAGGCCCATCTTCTCCAGGTCGAGGACGGCGTCGATGGCCTCCTTCGCCAGGATCTCGGCGGCGTCCTGGTCGACCAGGTAGTCACCGCCCTTGACCGTGTCGAAGGTGTGCCACTCCCAGTTGTCCTCCTCCACGTTGGCGAGCGCGGCGGCCATGCCGCCCTGCGCGGCGCCCGTGTGGGAGCGGGTGGGGTAGAGCTTGGTCAGGACCGCGGTGCGGCTGCGCTTCGTCGCCTCGATGGCGGCGCGCATGCCCGCGCCGCCGGCGCCGACGATGACGGTGTCGTACTTGTGGATCTTCATGATTCTCGCAGCCCCGTGCCTAGCGGATGTTCGGGTCGAAGGTGAAGATCACCAGCGTGCCCAGCAGGATGGTGAACACCGTGGCGGTGTAGAGCAGAGCCTTCAGCCACATGCGGCCGGCCGGCCGCTCGGCGTAGTCGTTGATGACCGTACGCAGGCCGTTGGCACCGTGCAGCATCGCCAGCCAGAGCATCACCAGGTCCCACACCTGCCAGAACGGGGACGCCCAGCGGCCGGCCACGAAGGCGAAGCCGATCTTGGAGACGCCGCCGTCCAGCACGAGCTGGATCAGCAGGTGGCCGATGACGAGGACGACCAGCACGACGCCGGACAGGCGCATGAACAGCCAGGCGGCCATCTCGAAGTTGCCGCGGGTGGACCGCGGGGTCTTCTTGGTGCGCTTGCGCGGCGCCTCGATCAGCGGGGCCGGGTTGTCGACGGTGTAGACGGGAGCGCCTTCGACGGGGCCGATCCCGGACGCGGGGGTGTCGGTGGTGACTGAGTTGTTCGACATCGGCGGCGTCAGCTCCCAAAGAGGACACGGGCGGCGTGGCCGAGGACCGGATAGATCGCCCCGGCCATCAGGACGATCCAGACACCCATCACGGTCCAGAACATCTGCTTCTGGTAGCGCGGGCCCTTCGACCAGAAGTCGACGGCGATGACGCGCAGGCCGTTGAGCGCGTGGAAGAGGATGGCGGCGACGAGGCCGTACTCCAGCAGCGCGACGATCGGCGTCTTGTACGTGGCTACGACCTTGTCGTAGTCCTCGGGGGAGACACGCACGAGAGCGGTGTCCAGCACGTGAACGAACAGGAAGAAGAAGATGAGGACGCCGGTGACTCGGTGAGCCACCCAGGACCACATTCCTTCCCGGCCGCGGTACAGCGTTCCAGCCGGCACGGAAGAACCCTCCGGGAGCGGGGACTAGGGCCGCGCCGGCTTCACTGTCGGTCGGGCCCGGCCGGGTACGGTCCACCGGCCCTCTGCATCGTAGCGAGGCGTCGCGTCCGTGCTTTACGGGGGGCCTACCGGTGTGATCAAAGTGGCACCGGACGGGTGAGGAGCGCGGGCATCCGGCGGCGGCTCGCCGCTCGGATGCCCCTTACGGGTGCGTTTGGGCTGGTCGCATGGTCCTCTGACCGCCGAGCAGGTCCAGCAATCGCCCTCGCGCCAGGCGCCTCAGTTCCTCCGCCGCTATGACCCGTTCCTCCTCCGGATCGTTGGTCAATCGTGACCGGATGGCTTCGAGAATGCGGTCGATGACCTCGGCGGGCGGGGAATCGCCCAGGTAGATGACGAACGCGTGTCCGAAACGGGCCTCGTAGGCCGCGTGGGCCGCGCCCAGCGCCAGGTGGGCCGCCGAGTAGGTGTCCGGGGGCAGCTCGGGGAGCGACTCGCCCGCCAGGGCCTCGGCGAGGTCGGCCGGCGCCAGGTCGTACGCCGCCTCGTCCGCCGCCGCGAGCAGGGCGCCCGGATCGGGGTAGGGACGGTGGTCGGCGATCCGCCGTGACCAGCGCGGACTGTGCAGGCAGTACAGGAGAAGGGTGTGTGCCTCGGCGGCGGGTGCGGTGTTGAAGGCGTCGAGGGGCTTCGGGAGATACGGCAGGTGGTGGGCGGACAGCGTGGGTCCTCGCGTCACTTGTGGTGTGGCAGGGGATGCTGTGAGGGGTGTGTCCGCAGGTTATCGAGAGTGGTCACGCTGTGTCCGAGGGATATCCGAATTTCACCCGAACGGGAGAGTTTCGGCTCGCTCAGGTGACCGAGGGAGCGCTGGAGGGCCGTACGTTGGCTGGGTGACTCAGCACAGCCACAGGCGCCGGAGCCCGGCGCGGCAGCTCATATCGAGGCGGGCGGCCGTGGCCGCCGCCGTCGTCGGCACGATCGCGCTCGGCACCGGCGTCGCCGTGTGGGCCTCTTCGGACGGCGGGGGACAGCCGGGCGCCGGCCCGTCCTCGTCCGGCCGGGCGGCCGGCACCGGCGCGGAGCCCGCCGCACCGGCCGCCCCGTCGGCCAGCCCCAGCCCCAGCCGGTCGTACCCGCTGTCGCAGGCGCCGCGCACCATACCCGCGGTGCGCTCGCACACCCCGGAACGCGGGCCCGGCTGGCAGCCGCGCCCCGGCGGTCGGGTGGTGGTGGGCGACGCCCGGCTGGCCGACGAGGGCAAGCTCATCGCCGGGGAGCTGGGGCTCGGCTACGCCGGACAGCGCGACGACGCGCGGGCGGGCGACGTGCGGCTCGCGCTCGGCGGCGGCGGTGGCCAGGAGTCGTACACCATGACCGTCCGGGGCGGGCGGGTCGACATCAGCGGGCCCGGCGAGGCGGGCGTCTTCTACGGCACCCGCACCCTGAAGCAGGAGGTCCACGGCGGTGGCACGGCCCCCGAGGGTGTCGTGCGGGACACCCCCGCGAAACCGGTGCGCGGGTTCACGGTGGACCTCGCGCGCAAGCCGTTCGGCGTCTCCTGGATCGAGGACCGGATACGCGAGCTGGGCGACCTGAAGTACAACGAGCTGGGCCTGCACTTCTCCGACGACCAGGCCTTCCGCATCCAGTCCGACAGCCACCCCGAGATCGTCTCGCCGGTCCATCTGACCAAGGCGCAGGTCAGGGAGATAGTCGCCCTGGCGAACAGCCGGCACATCACCGTCGTGCCCGAGATCGACTCGCCGGGGCACCTGGGCGCCGTCCTCGCCGCCCACCCGGAGTTGCAGCTGCGCAACGCGAGCGGGGTGCCCACGCGGGGCGCGATCGACATCTCCGCGGACGGCTCCGCCAAGCTCGTCGACGACCTGCTGAACGAGTACGCGGACCTCTTCCCCGGCGGCCGGTGGAACCTGGGCGGGGACGAGTACCAGGCGCTGACCGTGCGCGACCCGCAGACCTCGTACCCGCAGCTGGCCGCCGCCGCACGGCGGAAGTACGGCTCCGGCGGAAACGTCGCGGACCTCACCACCGGCTGGCTCAATGACCGCGCGGCCACCGTCCGCGCCCACGGCAAGTCCGTCCGGGCGTGGAACGACGGCTTCTTCCGCAGCGCCTCCGTGCAGCCCGACAAGGACCTCCGGGTCGCCTACTGGACCGGCAAGGAGATCGGCGCCCGGCAGCCGGCGGAGTACCTGGGCGCCGGCCGCGAGGTGATCAACTACAACGACGAGTTCCTCTACTACGTGCTCGGACAGCCGCAGACCTTCGTCTACCCGACCGGACAGCGGATCTACGAGCAGTGGACCCCGCGGGTGCTGCGCGGCACGACCGCCGTCCCGGCGCGCTACGACGGGCAGATCGCCGGCGGGTCGTTCGCGGTGTGGGGCGACTTCCCGAACGCGCAGACCGAGGCCCAGGTCGCGGCCGGGATCAGGATGCCGCTGCGGGCCACCGCGCAGAAGCTGTGGGACCCGGGCCGGCCCGCCCTGCCCTGGGCCGCCTTCCGGGGGCTGGCGGACCGGCTGGGCTGAGAAACCGAATGGACGTACGACGGCGTCCCCCGTATGTTCCGGTGTTCGCGCGTCCGGCTCGGGGAGAGCCGCACGCCCGCTCAGCACTCACGTTCCCGGGGGGACCCGTCATGACCTCGCCCATGCCCGCACCCGTGCCGCCGCCGTACGCCGCCCCGACCGGGCCCCGGCTGCGCTCGCCTGCCGGGCTGTCCCGGGCCGCCGCCGTCCTGCTCGGGCTGGTGATCGCCACCGACCTGTTCGCCTGCTTCGCCGACCTGCTGGAGGTGGACGTCGCCGGTGACATGGCGGGCGACATCGCCGCCGGCCGTGCCCTCGGCGACGACGTGGTGGACCGGGCCGACCACGCCGACGCGCTCTACGGCGCGTCCGGCATCGCGCAGGGGACCGCCCTGGTGGCCACCGCCGTCGTGTACCTGTGCTGGCTGTGGCGGGTGCGGGTGAACGCCGAGGTGTTCGACGCCGCCCGGCACCGCATGCGGCGCGGCTGGACGATCGGCGGCTGGTTCTGCCCGATCGTGAACCTGTGGTTCCCGCGCCGGATCGTCGCGGACATCTGGGACGCCAGCGCTCCCTGGGGCGCGCGGAACGGGCACGCGTTGATCAACGCCTGGTGGACGGCGTGGCTCGTCGGCCTGCTCGTCGGCCGGTTCGCGGACAGCAGCTCCCGGCAGGCGGAGAGGGCGGACGAACTGCGCGAGGCCGCGAAGGCGATGCTGATCTCCGACGCGCTCGACGTCGTGGCCGCCGTCCTGGCGATCGTGGTGGTCGTCCGGCTGACCCGCAGGCAGGAGCACAAGGTCCTCTCGGGCCGGCTGCCGGCTCCTGCCTTTGGCTGAGAAACCATCGCTGTGACACTCCCGCGCCCTCGCACGCAGTAAGGGGAAGTGCGGGCTCCGGACCGGTCGGTGCCCTGGCGAGGGAGGCTTTTCATGGGCCTGGTGGAACTGATCGCACAGGCTGACGCACGCGGACTCGCCGCCAGCGGATTGGCTTGTTTGGATCGGTGCCTGCCCCTGCTCGACGGTGACGACGAGCTGGTGCGCCCGCTGTGGGGGAGCCTCGCCGACGACTCCGACTGGGGCGGGAGCCTCGCGCGGGCCCGCGACACGCTCGGGTCCGCCGAATCCGTCGAATCCCGCGAATCCGCCGGGTCCGCTGACGGCGAGGCCGCGCTGCTCACCCGCCGGATGCTGGAGACGGCTCCGGACGCGCGTACCGCCGATGCGCTGCGGCCCTGGGCCGACGCCTGCTCGGCCGCCTCGCTGCGGGTCCACCGGCTGCTCGACCCGGCGGTGGACGGCGGCCCGGGACCGGACGGCGGCCGGGCACCGGACGGTGGCCCGGACGCCGGGCGCGCGGGCGGGGCCGCGGATCTGCCCCCGCTCGTCGCCGCGGAGCTGCGCCGCCAGACCGCGGTCCTGGAACTCCTCGCGGAACACGGCGCCCAGGGGCTGCGCCGGGCGCTGGACATCTCGGTGGAGGGCCGCCGGGTGCTGCGCGCGGTGGTCTCCCGCCGGGCACGCGGCACCGTCGGGCCGGGAATGTGAGGGGGTCCTGTGACCGTCTCGCGGTCGCCGTGGGGCGGTCTCGCGGTGGTTGGCGGAACGTCGGAGAAACGTTTCGAAACGCGGTGACGGAACCGCGCCCCGGCTCGCTCTTCCCTATGTGACGACCCATGCGACAGCTCAGGTGACAGCCCGGAACGGGACAGCGCGCACCGCACGGCCGGCCCCCGGGGACACCCGGCCGAACGCCGCGGCGAAGCCCGTGCGGTGGGCGGCGGACACGGTGGCGACCATCCGCGAGGGTGCGCGGGTGCGGCTCGACTACTCGGCGCAGAGCCTGTGGCGGGTGGACCGGATGATCGAGGAGATACGCCGGGAGGGAGCGCCCTACGCGGCCGTCGAACTCGTGCTGCGCGGCTTCGGCGCCTACGCCGGAGAGGTCGTCGCCCGCCAGACCGGCGCGGAGTGGTGGGCGACCGGCGGCGAGCACTGGCTGCGCACCCCCGACGGCCGGCTGTGGGACCCGATCGACGAGGCCCGCCGCTGCTACGGCGGCCATGGCTCGCTGCGCCTGCTGTGCCGGGACGCTACCGCCGCGGACCGGCCGGCGGGCCCCGCCCGGCTGTGACACTTCCGTCGGGGCCGACGCTGATGATCGTGAAGGGCGACTGACACGGCCGGAGCGTGTCGCGTGAGGGAAGCGCCACGCAGTGGCCAGGAACTCGGCACGAACGAGGACGGTCTTGGGCCAGGCAGGGGCACGCCGGGCAGGGGAACCCCGCCGCCCGCAGCGGCAGGACGCGGAGCTGGGCGCGGCCGTCGCGCGGGCCCAGGACGGTGACGAGGCCGCCTTCGCGGTGGCGTACCGGATCGTGCAGCCCGGTCTGCTCGGCTATCTGCGCGGTCTGGTCGGCGAGGAGGCGGAGGACGTCGCCTCCGACGCCTGGCTGGAGATCGCCCGGGACCTCGGCCGGTTCCGGGGCGACGGCGCGGGCTTCCGCGGCTGGACCGCGACCATCGCCCGGCACCGCGCCCTGGACCACCTGCGCCGGCAGCGGGTACGGCCCCGGCCCGCGCAGCTGGAGCAGGACGCCCTGGAGCTGCCCGGCCGGTACAGCACCCACGAACAGGTGCTGGAGTCGCTGTCCACCGCACGCGCGCTGGAACTGGTGCGCGCGCTGCCCCGGGACCAGGCCGAGGCGGTGCTGCTGCGGGTGGTCGTCGGCCTCGACGGCCCGGCCGCCGCCCGCGTCCTCGGCAAACGCCCCGGCGCGGTCCGCACGGCCGCGTACCGGGGTCTGCGCCGGCTGGCCCGCCGGCTCGGCGCCGACGGTGTGACGGACGGGGAGCCCCCGACGCTGGGGGAGTCGAGGTGAACGGCGCCGGACGCGGCACGGGCACGAGGGCGTGAGGCGGGCCCGGCCGGCGGGACGGGGCGGCGGGCCGGGGCCCGCACCCGGCGCGTCGCCCGCCGCCCGTACACCGGGCGCGGGGCGCGATGGCGCGGGCGCGGGGCTCAACGGGCGGGACCGGCGTACGGCACTCCGGGCGGACCGGACGAGGACGGGAACGGACATGGGTGAACGGCACAGCGGCGACCGGCCGTCCGGCCGTCGGCGCGCGCACCCTGGCGGCACCGTCGCCGCGCCCGGGCGGGCCGGCCCCCCGGGCGGGGTCCGCGGACTGGAGCGG
>NZ_JOCB01000050.1 GCF_000718775.1 Streptomyces sp. NRRL S-31 | reverse complement strand
CGATGGTACTGCAGGGGGGACCCTGTGGGAGAGTAGGACGCCGCCGAACAATTTTTGGGAAAACCCCCGCATCATTTCGATGCGGGGGTTTTCTGCGTTATGGGGAAGAACCTCGGGGACGGTTCGTCTACGGTGGCCCCATGACCCTCCTGACCAGGAACGACTACGTCATCCGCGCCATACGTCCCGACGAGTGGGAGCGGGTGAAGCAACTGCGTCTGGACGCACTGCGGGACCCGGTCGCACACCTCGCCTTCCTGGAGGACTACGAGGAAGCCGCGGCCCGGCCGGACTCCTTCTGGCAGGACCGGGCCGTCGGCTCCGGTACCGGCTCCTCGACCGCTCGCCAGTTCATCGCCGAAGCCCCCGACGGGGCCTGGGCCGGCACGGTCACCATGCTCATCGAGGAGGCCGGGGCCGAGGACTGGGCCGGCTACCCGGTCGAGCGGCGGCAAGGACACGTGGTCGGTGTCTTCATCCGCCCGGAGCACCGGGGGAAGGGGCTGATCGAGGCCCTGTTCGACGCCGGACTGACGTGGGCGTGGGAGCGCAAGACCGAGGGCGTGCGGCTGTTCGTCCACAAGGAGAACGCTCGGGCCCAGGCGGCGTACCGCAGGATCGGCTTCGAGCCGAGTGGCCGGGTCGTGGCCTTCTCGAAGAACGAAGCCGAGAGCGAGCTGGAACTCGTCCTCGAACGGGACGCCTGACCAGGACGCCTGACCGGGGCTCCTGAAGGCTCCTGGAGGGCGCTTCCCGCCGGACCGGCCGTCCTAAACGGGGAGTTCCCGGCGCGGCCAGCGGGAGCGGGCCTGTTCCCGGGAGCGGAGCAGGGCGAGCGTGGGCAGACCCCGGTCGGCCCCGGCGGCCAGCAGGTCCGGCAGCTCCGGGAACGGGGCCACGGCCGCGACGTCGTCCAGGACCAGGGTGAGTGGTGGGTCGAGCCGACCGGAGGATGACCGTTCGGCCATGCGCCGGCCGCGCTCGACCACGCTTGAGACGAGGGCCGTCAGGAGGGGCATCGCGCCGGGCCTGCTCCTCGGGTCCTCGATGGATTCACCGACCACATAAAGCGTGCCCCCTTCGTGGACGAAAGAATCCAAGGCGAGCGCATCGTTTCGGTTGGGGGTGCATGCCTCGCGGATGTTCACCGTGGACAGCGCGGCGAGCGCGCGGCCGGTCAACTCCTGGGCGATGTCCCGGCGTTCCGGGTGCGCGGTGAGCGCGGCCTCCAGCTCACCGGCGGCGCCCGGGGCGGCCTTGGGATGGGTGCGCAGGGTGCGCACGGCATCCTGGACCTGGGTGCCCTGGGACCAGCGGTGGACGTGCCGGACGGTGCGGTTGTCCAGCGCGGCGGCGTGCAGGTAGCTGCGCAGCAGCGTGATCGCGGTGTCCGCCACCGCCTGGTCGATCCTGGCGGTGGGGCGCACCGGGGCGAGCAGCGCCGTGGCCCGGTGCAGTGCCGTCTGCTTGTCCTCGCAGCCCGCCGTGGGGGACCAGTGCAGGCGGGCCGGGGTGTCACAGAGGTGCGTGGGGTCGTAGAGGAGCGTGGGGCCCAGTTTCGAGCGGGTGTCCTTGGTCTCCGCCCAGAGGTCCGGGTTGGAGGTGACGAGGAGGACGGGGCCCTCGGCCTCGCGTACGGCCCGGGCGGCCGTGGTCCGCCGGTCCTCCCGGGGCGCGATCAGAAGCTTGTCCCCGCCGCCCGACCGGTCCTCGCCGCCCGTCCGGTCACCGTCGGCCGGGCGGCCGTCCGGCGGCGGGGGTGCGGGCTCGCCGCGCGGCGCCGGCACCTCCGGCTGCCGTTCGGGGGCGGGTACGGGTACGGGTGGTGCGGCTGCCGGTGCGGGCAGGGGCGCGGGAGCCTCGTGGACGGGCTCCGTGGGCCGGTACGGGCCGGTCGCGGGCCTCGGCCCGGTGTCCTCGCCGCCCGTCGTCGGCCGGGGTGCCTTCCCCGACCGGTCCCCGGCCGCCACCCCGCGCCGTGCCTTCGCCGCCCGCCACCGTGCCACCGTGCCCAGCAGGAACACGGTGAGGACGACGAGGATCATCAGCTGGCCTATGACCAGGCCCCAGAACAGGCCCCAGCCGGACAGCTGGGACGGCGGGGTGTCCGGCCAGGCGCCGGCGATGTCGTGCGGCCGCCCGATGAGGTGGCGCATGGCGAGCGGGGTGCGGACGAAGCTGACGCCATCGGGCCAGGCACCCCGCGTGAACAGGGCGGCGAGGCCCGTGGCCGTCCACACCAGCACGGTCATGCCGAGCAGGAACGCGAGGATGCCGATCAGCAGGCCGTCGGGGATGCCGCCCTGGCCCTCCCGACGGCCGTCGCGGCGATCGTCCGGTCTCACGCCGTACCCCTCCTAGGCCACCGTCGACTCGGAGTCGCCCAGGTGCTGTTCCACGAAGGCCGCGGCGCGTTGCTCGGCCTCCAGCTCGGCCGCGCGCAGGGCGTCGTCGGCCGTCAGGTCGCTGGAGGACTCGGTCATCGCGCGGTCGGTGAAGACCAGCGGCCGTTCCGTCTCGGTGACCAGGTGCTTGACGACCTGGACGTTGCCGTTGACGTCCCACACGGCGATACCGGGGGTGAGCGTGGGGATGATCTCCACGGCCCACCGGGGCAGTCCGAGGACCCGGCCCGTCGCCCGGGCCTCGTCCGCCTTCTGGGCGTAGACGGTCCTGGTGGAGGCCATCTTCAGGATGGCCGCCGCCTCCTTCGCCGCGGCCCCGTCGACCACGTCGGACAGGTGGTGGACGACCGCCACGAAGGACAGGCCGAGCCGGCGCCCGAACTTCAGCAGCCGCTGGAACAGCTGGGCCACGAACGGGCTGTTGATGATGTGCCAGGCCTCCTCGACCAGGAAGATGCGCTTCTTCCGGTCGGGGCGGATCCAGGTGTGCTCCAGCCACACCCCGACGATCGCCATGAGGATGGGCATGGCGATGGAGTTGCGGTCGATGTGGGAGAGGTCGAAGACGATGAGGGGCGCGTCCAGGTCGATGCCGACCGTGGTCGGGCCGTCGAACATGCCGCGCAGGTCACCGTCGACGAGCCGGTCCAGGACCAGGGCGACGTCCAGGCCCCAGGCCCGTACGTCGTCTATGGCGACGTTCATCGCCTCCGCCGACTCCGGCTCGGGGTGCCGCAGCTGCTCCACGATGTCGGTGAGGACCGGCTGGCGGTCGACGATCGTCTCGTTGACGTAGGAGTGCGCGACCTTCAGGGCGAAGCCGGAGCGCTCGTCCAGGCCGTGCCCCATCGCGACCTCGATGATGGTCCGCAGCAGGGCGAGCTGGCCGGTGGTGGTGATCGACGGGTCCAGCGGGTTGAGCCGGATGCCGTGGTCCAGGGCGGCCGTCGGGTCCAGCCGGATCGGCGTTATCCCCAGCTCCTGCGCGATGAGGTTCCACTCGCCCACCCCGTCCTCGCCCTGTGCGTCCAGGACGACGACCTGGCGGTCCCTGAACCGCAGCTGGCGCAGGACGTACGTCTTCTCCAGCGCCGACTTGCCGTTGCCGGACTCGCCGAGGACCAGCCAGTGCGGGGCCGGCAGCTGCTGGCCGTACAGCTGGAAGGGGTCGTAGATGTAGCCCTTGCCGGAGTACACCTCGCGGCCGATGATGACGCCGGAGTCGCCGAGGCCGGGCGCGGCCGTCGGCAGGTAGACGGCCTGGGCCTGGCCCGTGGAGGTGCGCACCGGCGACCGGGTCGTCTCGACCTTCCCGAAGAGGAACGAGGTGAAGGCGTCGGTGAGGACGGACAGCGGATCCCGCATCGGAGAATCAGCCCCTACCTTCGGATGCCGGTGGCGAACGGAAGTGTGTTCACGAAGGCGCGGTGGTGCTCCCGGTCGCACCACTCCAGCTTGAGGTACGACTTGCCGGCGGAGGCCCTTATGGTGCGCTTGTCGCGGGCGAGGGCCTCCGGGGAGCGGGAGGAGACGGTGATGTAGCCGACCAGGTTGACGCCGGCGGCGCCGCTGGCGAGGTCTTCGCCCCGCTGGTCGAGACGGTTGTGCGCGGCGACGTCGCGCGGGTCGACGGTCCGGTTCATCTTGGCGGCGCGGGACGCCTCGGCCTCGTCGTTGGTCTTCTCGGTCAGCATGCGCTCGATGGCGACCTCGGTGGGCTCGAGGTCCATGGTCACGGCGACCGTGCGGATGACGTCCGGGGTGTGGACCAGGAGCGGGGCGAGGAAGTTGACCCCGACCGGGGTCATCGGCCACTCCTTCACCCAGGCCGTCGCGTGGCACCAGGGCGCGCGGGTGCCGGACTCGCGGGTCTTGGCCTGGAGGTAGGTGGGCTGTACGGCGTCCAGCTCGGCCGGCCAGGCGTTGCGCCGGGTCATCGCCTGGATGTGGTCGATGGGGTGGTCGGGGTCGTACATGGAGTGGATGAGGGAGGCCAGCCGGCCCTGGCCGAGCGGCTGCCGGACCCGGATGTCGGCCTCCTGGAGCCGGGAGCAGATGTCGGTCAGCTCGCGGGCCATGACGACGGCGAGTCCGGCGTCCCGGTCGACCTTGCCGCCGCCCTGGGCGCGGGCGGCCCGGGCCATGGCCTGGGCCTCGGCGGCCAGTTCGCGGTTGTAGTGCATGCAGGCGACGAGGTAGGCGCGGTGCTGCTCGCTGCTGGTGGAGACCATGGACTGGAGCTGGTCGTAGGACTGGCGGAGCCAGTCCGCGGAGCGGCCGTCGCCGCGCAGGGTGACGTCCTTGGCGTGCGCGTCCGGGTCGGCGGGCAGGGTGCGGGCCAGCATCTGGATGCGGGTGACGAAGCCGTCCCCGTTGGCGACGTGCTTGAGCAGGGTGCCGAAGCGGTCGACCAGGGCCTCCTGGTCCTCGGAGTCGCGCAGGCCGACGCCGGGGCCCTCGATCTCGATGGCGGCGGTGACGGTCTTGCGGTCGGCGTGCAGGAGCACGGCGATCTCGTCCGGGCCGAAGGGCGCGGCGAGCCAGCTGATCCGCCCGATGCCCGGGGGCGGTCCGACCTCGATCTCGCGTCCGTCGAGGCGGGTGCCCGCCTCCATGGCGCCGGACCGGTAGACGGCGTTGCCGCCCTTGACGGTCCGCTTGTACGAGCGGTTGATCTCGAACCACTTGTAGAAGGTGCGGTGCTTGTACGGCATGTAGACCGCGGCGAGGGCGAGCAGCGGGAAGCCCATCAGCAGGAAGATCCGCAGGGACAGCGTCGGGACGAGGAGGCCGCACATCATGCCGAGGAACGCCCCGGCGATGATCAGGCCGATCTCGCCGGACTCACGGTTCCGGCCGATGATCGCGTTCGGCCGGGCGCGGCCGATGAGATACGTACGGCGGGGCGTGACCGGATGGGACAGGTGGGACTCGGTCGTCAACGCCCTTCACCTCCCGAGCGGTTGTTGCGTGCGTTGCTGGCGTGCGGGGTGTTGACCGGGCTGGACGCGCGGGGCGCGGGCGTGGCGGAGGGGACGGTTCCGCCGGTGCTCCCGGTGGGGGTACGGCTGCTGTGGGCGGCCACGCCGCCGCTGGCGGGGTTGGCCTGGCGAGGAGTGCTGCCGCCGGAGGCTCCGGCTCCCCCGTTGCTGTCGGCGCGGGTGCTGTGGGTCTTGATGCCCTGGGCGACGAGGGTGGCGGGGGAGCTGATGACGGCGGCGGCCTTGCCCTCGGCGCCCCGCATGAGGCGGTTGTTCCGGCCGCTGGCGAGTTCGTCGCCGAAGCCGGGGACGAAGCGGTAGATCATCGCGCTGGCGAAGATGGCGAGCAGGATGATGGCGAGGCCGGAGACGACGGCGGAGAAGGCGTCGGGGCCGTTGTCGCCGGAGAGCGCGCCGGCGAGTCCGAGGACGATCACGATGACCGGTTTGACGAGGATGACGGCGATCATGATGCCGGCCCAGCGGCGTACGTGGCCCCACAGGTTCTTGTCGACGAGCCCCGCGTAGACGACGGTGCCGAGGAGGGCGCCGACGTAGAGGAGGGCGGCCCTGATGACCAGTTCCAGCCAGAGGATGCCGGCGGCGAGGATGCTGACCAGGGAGACGACGATCAGCATGATCGGTCCGCCGCCGATGTCGTTGCCCTTCTTCAGGGCGCCGGAGAAGGTGCCGAAGAAGGTGTCGGCCTGGTCGCCGGTGGCTTTGGCGAGGACGTCCGTGACGCTGTCCGCGGCCGATACGACGGTGTACAGGATCAGCGGGGTGAAGGCGGAGGCCAGCACGGTGAGCCAGAGGAAGCCGACGGCCTCGGAGATGGCGGTGGTCAGCGGCACGCCGCGCACGGCCCGCTTGGCCACGGCCAGCAGCCACAGCAGGAGGGTGAGGATGGTGGAGGCGGCGAAGACGATGGCGTACTGCTTGAGGAACGCCTGATTGGTGAAGTCGACGCTGGCGGTTTCCTTGACGGCCTTGCTGAGCTTGTCCACCGTCCATGCGGCGGCTTCGGCACAGCCCTTGGCCAGCGACGACAGTGGGTCGAGTGTGGAGGTGTCCGGAGTGATGGTGCCTTTGGTACTGCTCGGACCGTTGCCGCGCTCGCAGTACTTCTTGGCCTCGCCCGGGATCGCGTCACAGTTGAGCCCGCTGCCCGACGGTGAGGGGGACGGGCTGCCGGACGGGGTGGGCGAGGGCTCGGCGAAGGCGCGCGTGGCCAGCAGTACGGCCGTGGTCTGTACAGCTGTCACGACTCCGGCGAGCGTGAGCGCACGTCGCGGACTACCGGGCATACGTGAACCCTCCGTACTCGTCGATGGCCTTGCTGATCTCGTCGGAGGTGGCTGCCCTGTCGTCACCGGGCACCGGGGCGGGGCCGTTCTGCTGTGTCTGGGAGTCGATCTTCCAGTCGCCGTCGGACCACCGCAGGTCGAACGTCCATGTCTTCCAGGACGAGGTGACCGGGTCGGTCGAACCGCTTCCGGCCATGCCGATGAGCCCCACGTACCAGACGGCGACCTTGGCGCTGTCGGCCTTGTACTGCCGCACCGTCGTGCCGATCGGGATCACCCGGGAGACGAACGTGTCGCCCTTCGGGGGGTTGCCCGCCGCGTCCAGGCCCATCTTGGCGAGGAGTTCGGTCGAGTACGCCTGGTCCATGGGGGCCTGGAGCCGGTCCGCCGCCTCGGCGGTGTAGAGGAGGCGCAGGAGTGCGTGGCGGCCGTCCTTGTTGAACATGCCCGTCGACCCGAGGGCCACGGCGTAGTTGGAGGCCGCCGACTGCGCTCCCTGCTCGGTGTGGGCGAATCCCGTCGGGACTCCGGCGCTGCGGGTCTCCACCGGGCGGGTGCCGCTCGCCGCCGTCGCGGAGGCCGTCGGTCTGTCCGTCCTCGACGCCGCCTCGTCCTCCCCCGGGGAATCGCCCCCCCGGTTCGCGAAGGCGATGGCGGCGATCAGGAGGACCACCACGCCGACCACCGTGATCAGGCTTCTGGAGGAGGAGCGGTGGGGGCGGCGGGGGGCCCCGCCGTAGGGGTCGGGGTCGGGGAGACGGGTGCGGGTCTGGCCCGTCTCGGCGTAGTCGGTGTAGCCCTGTTCGTCTCCGGGACTCATGCCGTGTGCGCTCCCTCACCCTCGTAGACATACGACGGTAGCCGTGCTGGTTCCCGCGCGGGCGCGGTGTGGTGACTCGACATCAGGGAAACGCAACCTCAGCCGGTGGGCACGACGGACGGGTGGGGTGGAGGGGGTGGCCGCTGCCGGGCGGGCCCGGCAGGGCGGGGCTACACCGCCATGCCGTACACGATGGTGAACAGTGTGCCGAGGGAGCCGATGATGAAGACCCCGGTGAGGCCGGCGATGATCAGGCCCTTGCCCTGTTCCGCGCTGAAGGTGTCCCGCAGGGCCGTGGCGCCGATGCGCTGCTTCGCCGCGCCCCACACCGCGAGGCCGAGGCAGAGCAGGATGGCCACGGCCATGACCACCTCGATCATCACCTTGGCCTCGTTGCCCAGGCTGCCGAAGGGGCCCCAGTCCGGAGCGATCCCGCCGATGATGGTGTTGATGTCTCCCTTGTCGGCCGCAAAGAGCATGTAAGTCACCGCCCCTGGTGGGTAGTTCCGCGAACGCCTCTGCGGTGTGCAGAGGTCAGGCATCATTGTCGCTGACAACCGCGCCAACGTATGTCGACTTGGCGTCATTGACTGGCGGGTTTCGTACGAACAGCGCGTACGGTCACTCTGTGTATCACGGCAGGTCACGCCGGGCAATGAAGTCCGACCGGAACCTTCCCCGTGGTTCTGTCGTTGTGCTTCTTCACGGCCTGGCGCGGTTTCTGACGGCTGGTCGGGTGAGGCGTCGTCTCGATGTTCTCACGCCGGAGCGCGGAGCGGGGCGGGACGGGATGGGGCGGTTCAGCGGGGTCGCAGGCCGTGCAGCAGCAGGTGGACGTGCTCGTCCAGGCCGGCCAGCGCCTCCTGGGCGTCGAGGGCGCAGCCGGCGATGAGGGCGGCGAGGCCGTGCAGGCTCGCCGCGGCGACCATGGTGATGCGTTCGGGGTCGCCCTGGATGATCTCGCCCCGCTCCTGGGCCTCCGCGATCATCCGCGTGAAGGTGCCCAGGGAGCGGTCGACGGCTGTAGCGAGCTGGGCGGAGCTGTCGGGGTCGTGCTTGCGCGCGAACATCAGCTCCAGCAGCTCGGGGTTGTCGACGGCGAAGCCGAGGTAGGCGCGGGCCAGTGCCGTCACCCGTTCCTCGAGGGAGTGGCCGGGGTGGTGGGCGGCGGTGGCGAGGGCCTGGTTCAGGCGGTCGTACCCGTCCAGCGCCAGGGCGTCCAGCAGGGCCTGCTTGTCCTTGAAGTGCCGGCCCGGCGCGGCATGGCTCACGCCGGTGTCCCGGGCCAGTTCCCGCAGCGAGAGCGCGCCCGCGCCCTTCTCGCGCAGGGTGCGCTCGGCGCTCGCGAGGAGGGCGGCGCGCAGATCGCCGTGGTGGTACCGGCGGCTCGCGGACGGAGATGCCGAAGACGGCGACGGCGACGACGACGGCGGGGTCGGGGCGGGCTGGGGCGGGCGCGGCATGTGATCCATCGTATCGGTGCGGACCAGGATGTTGACGGCGACAGCATTGTTGTCATTGACAGCATTGTTGACATTGCCTACATTCGGACCATGGCTGACACGACAGAAGCACGCCGTGGGCGCGGCAAGTGGGACGCGACCCGCCTTCCCGACCAGACCGGCCGCACCGTGGTGATCACCGGGGCCAACAGCGGCATCGGGTTCGCCGCCGCCCGGGCGCTGGCACGCGCCGGGGCGCACGTGGTGTTCGCGGTGCGGGACCTCGCCCGGGGCGGTGCCGCCGCGGCGCGGGCGGGCGGCAGCACCGAGGTGCGCCGGCTGGACCTGGCGGACCTCGACTCGGTGCGCGAGTTCGCCGCGGGCTGGGACCGGCCGCTGGACGTACTGATCAACAACGCGGGCGTGATGATGCTGCCGGAGGGGCGCACCGCGCAGGGCTTCGAGACCCAGTTCGGCACCAACCACCTCGGGCACTTCGCGCTGACCGGCCTGCTGCTGCCGCAGGTCACAGACCGGGTGGTGACCGTGTCGTCCGGCGCGCACCGCTGGGGCGACGGGGTGATCCACTTCGAGGACGTGAACCTGCGCGGCGGCTACGGCCCCGTCCGCGCCTACGCCCAGTCCAAGCTGGCCAACCTGCTGTTCACCCTGGAGCTCCAGCGGCGCCTGACCGAGGCCGGGTCCCCCGTACGCGCCCTCGCGGCCCACCCCGGCTGGGCGGCCACCAACCTCCAGAGCCGCACCGCGAACCCCTTCGCCCGGGCCTTCCTGACGGTCGGCACCCGGTTCCTCGCCCAGGACGACACGGCGGGCGCCCTGCCCACCCTCTACGCGGCGACCCAGGACCTGCCCGGCGCCGCCTACGTCGGCCCCGACGGCCCGGCCGAGCTGCGCGGGGCCCCGGCCCTGGCCGGCCGCAGCGCGGCGGCGAGCGACCCGGTGGCGGCCCGCCGGCTGTGGACGCTGTCGGAGGAACTCACGGGCGTGGAGTGGGGGCTCACGGCGGCGGCGCGCTGACGCGCCGGGCGCGCTTCACAGGAAATTCTCAGTGAGATCCGAGCGGGTTTCTCACCTTGGGGGGAAAGAGTGAGCCCTGATGAAGCGCATCTTCCGCAGACCGGTCAGGGTGCGGCCCGCGTCGCTCGGCGTCGTGGTGCTGCTCGCGCTGACGTCGGCGTCCGTGGCCGCCGCCGACGCCGGGCCGGGGCCCCTCGGGGTCACCGGTGACCCCGGCGCGAGCCCGCACGGCGCGCGGGTGGGTGCCCTGTTCGGCGCGGACCGGGCGGGCCGGCTGCCCGGCGGCCACTTCTGCACCGCCTCCGTCGTGCACAGTCCCCGGGGCGACCTGGTCGTCACCGCCGCGCACTGTGTGGACGGCGCCGGCGACCTGGTGTTCGTGCCGGGCTACCGCGACGGGCGGGCGCCGTACGGGGTGTGGCGGGTGACGAGGACCTTCCTGCCCGACGGGTGGAAGCGGGCGCGTGACGAGGACAGCGACCTCGCCTTCGCCACCGTGACCGGACCCGGCGGCCGGCGGCTGGAGGACGTGGTCGGGGCGGGCCGGTTCGCGACCGGCGTGGCCACCGGCGCCACCGCGGTGACCGTCACCGGTTACCCCGACTCCCGCGAGACGCCGGTCACCTGCGCCAACCGGCCCACCGCGCAGAGCGGTACGCAGCAGCGCATCGCCTGCCCCGACTTCACCGGCGGTACCAGCGGCAGCCCCTGGGTGGACGGCGACGGCCGGGTCGTCGGCGTCCTCGGCGGCCATGAGCAGGGGGGTGCCACGGCCGACGTCTCCTACAGCGTGGTGCTGGGCGGCGAGGCGGCGCGGCTGTACCGGGAGGCCGCGGCCGGGTCCTGAGTGGGGGTCAGTCCGGGCCCCTTACCTGTGAAATGACGCCACTTCGCGTCCGAATGGCCTTGAACGGCGCCCGCATGGGGGAAAGTTGAACCGTGCGGAAGACATGGGTGATCGGTGGGACGGCTGTCGGGCTCGGCCTGGGCTTCGTCATGGTGCTCGTCGTCGGGGTGTACATCGTGGCCGGGAACCTGGTCAACGGGGTGACGACGGGGAGCCGGGGGCTGGCCAAGGGGGCGGTGCCGGCCGCCTACAAGTCGCTCGTGCAGACGTGGGGCAATCTCTGCCCGGCGCTCACCCCCGCGCTGCTCGCCGCCCAGCTGTACCAGGAAAGTGGCTGGAACCCGACGGTCGTCAGCCCGGCCGACGCCCGCGGCATCGCCCAGTTCATCCCCAGCACCTGGGCCACGCACGGCATCGACGGCGACGGGGACGGCAAGCGGGACATCTGGGACCCGGACGACGCGATCCCGTCCGCCGCCTCGTACGACTGCGAACTGGCGAAGTACGTCAAGGACGTGCCCGGTGACGTCTCCGACAACATGCTCGCCGCCTACAACGCGGGCGCCTACCGCGTCATCAGGTCCGGCGGGGTGCCGGCGATCAGCGAGACGCAGAACTACGTCAAGCGGATCCGCAGCCTGGAGAAGAGCTTCGCCGCGCCCGTCACCCGGCTCGACCCCAGCCGGCAGGCCGCCGCCGCCATCGCGTTCGCGCAGAGCAAGCTCGGCACGCCGTACCTGTGGGGCGGCAACGGCACCGCCGACCAGGGCGGGCGCTTCGACTGCTCGGGCCTGACCAAGGCCGCCTACGAGAAGGTGGACATCACCCTGCCGCGCGTGGCCAACGACCAGTACAACGCCGGGCCGCACCCCTCGCGCGACGAACTGCTCCCCGGCGACCTGGTGTTCTTCTCCGACGACCTCACCGATTCGCGGGCCATCCGGCACGTGGGCATCTATGTCGGCGGCGGGTACATGATCGACGCGCCGCGCACCGGCGCCGTGATCCGCTTCGACCCGATCGACACCCCCGACTACTTCGGTGCCACCCGGGTGACCGAGGATGGCGCGAAAGCGCTCCCCACCGCGGTCTGAACCCGGCGTGAAGCCATCGCCTGAGCTGCGGTGACGAGTCTCTCTTCGATAACGTCTGCGTGATCATTCAGTGGAGAGTGGAACGTATCCATGGCGGCTGTGCGTTCCTGTTGACGTAGCCGAGCGGACGTCACTACGGCAGTGCAGCGGAAGCGGATCTACGAACCACGGGGGGCAGGAGCGACGCACACCCGGTGCGTCCGGAGCAACGACGAAGGGGCCGCAGCACCATGGCTGTACTCGCCGAATCCGGATCGAACCCCGACGTCGAACTGCTCTACGACATCAACGGCCTGGCCAAGGACGCCCCCGGCTGGTTCGACCGGATCATGGAGTTCGTCGGCGAGTACGGCCTGCTGCTCGCCATGGTGCTGCTGGTCCTCGGGTGCTGGTGGTCCGTGCGGCGCCGGGGCGGCGAGGACGCGGCGCCCTCGGTGGCCGCGTTGGTGTGGGCGCCGCTCGCGGCCGGTCTCGCGGTGCTCGTGAACGTCCCGATACGCGGCTTCGTGGAGCGCCCGCGCCCGTTCCGGGACCACCGGGGGCTGGACGTCCTCGTCGGCGGCAAGACCGACTTCTCCTTCGTCAGCGACCACGCGACGATCACGATGGCGCTCGGCGTCGGACTCTTCGTCGCCAACCGCCGCTTCGGCCTCGCGGGCATCGGCCTGGCCCTGCTGGAGGGCTTCTGCCGGGTCTACATGGGCGTGCACTACCCGACGGACGTCATCGGCGGTTTCGCGCTGGGCACGGCGGTCGTCCTGCTGCTGTCCCCGCCGGCGACGGCCCTGCTCACCCCGCTGATGCGGGCCGTGGAGCGCTCGCCGCGGGCGGGCCGGCTCATCCGGCGCCGTCCGGTGGCGGAGGCCGGCCGGGAGGCCCTGCTGCCCGGCGCCCGCACGCCGGTGGAGAGCGAGGAACGCGACCTGGCGGCGTAGCCGCGGAGGCGGGAGCCCTCGGGGGGCCGGCGGGCGTGCCCGCCGGCCGCGCGGGTTACAGGCCCTGCGCGTAGGAGAAGAAGCGCTGCGGGTCGTAGCTCTGCTTCACCTTCGCCAGCCGGGCCGCCGCGACCCCGTAGTACGCCTTCCTCCAGTCCTTCAGGGTGGGGTCGGCGTAGTTCTGGTAGGCGGCGCCCGAGGCGTACGGCCGCATCGCGTCGTGCGCCGAGGCCAGCCAGGACTGGGCGGTGCCGCCGGAGGCCCCCGCGCCCCAGGAGGCGATGTACTGGGCGAGCATCCGGGAGCGGCGGTGGACGAACGCGGTCGCGGTGGGGTCGACCCGGTTGACCGCGCCGCCGAGGGCGGTGAACGCGACGCTGCCGGCGCCGCCGCGCACCGCGGCGATCTGCCGCAGCACGGTCTGGACGCCGGCCGCGGACAGCGAGCGGTCGAAGAAGTCGGAGCGGGCCGCGTACGTCTCCCGGCCCAGCCTGCCCTGCGGGGAGCGGCCCGGGGTGGAGCCCGGCAGATGGCACTGGGCGTCGGTGGAGAAGGAGGAGCAGCCGGCGTAGCCCTCCATCGCCTCCTCGTAGCCGCGGCGGCGCAGGGAGACGGAGGCGGCGTCGGCGCCGACGGCGTGGGCCAGGCGGTCCACGGCGTTCTGGAGCTCGCCGTAGGTGCCGAGGGAGAAGCAGGCCACGGAGACGGTCGGGGTGCGGCCCGGGGAGCACTCCAGGTGCAGCGAGGACCAGATCTCGTCGGGCTGGCCGGGGCCCCACTCCTGCCAGGCCGTGAGCACCTGGGCGGCCTTGGACCACGGCCAGGTCAGATAGGCGCTGACGGCCTGCGGCGCGGTGTGGGTGCGGAAGACCAGCTCGGTGACGACGCCGAAGTTGCCGTTGCCGGCGCCGCGCAGCGCCCAGAAGAGGTCGGGGTGGTGGGTGGTGTCGGCGGTGACCTGGGTGCCGTCGGCCGTGATCAGGGTGGCCTGGGTGAGGCTGTCGCAGGTCAGGCCGTACGCGCGGGAGACGACGCCATGGCCGCCGCCGAGCACCAGACCGGAGACGCCGACGGTGGGGCAGGAGCCGGCGGGTATGGTCACGCCCTTCGCGGCCAGGGCGCGGTAGACGTCGATCAGTTTGGCGCCGGCGCCGACGACGGCCTGTCCGCCGCTCGCCCGCACCCGGTTGAGCCGTGACACGTCGACGATCAGCCGGTTGTCGCCGGAGGAGTAGCCCGCGTAGGAGTGGCCGCCGTTGCGGATGGACACCTTGAGCCGGTGCGCCCGGGCGTACGCCAGGGTGGTGCGGATGTCGGCGGCGTGCGCGACGTAGGCGACCGCGGCCGGCTTCAGGCCGTCGAAGCGGGTGTTGTAGAGCTGGTGGGCGGTCGGCCAGGAGGCGTCGCCGGGCCGCAGCAGGGAACCGTCCAGGTCCCGGGCGAGGCCCGCCCAGTTCGCGGCGGCCGCCGCGCTGGTGGTCTTCATGGGGGCAAGGGATGATGGGAGCGACGGCGTACCGGTGTGCGCCGCAGGGGCGGTGGCGCCTCCGCCCGCACCGCACGCGGTGAGTGCGGTCGTCGCCAGGACGGCCGCGCCGCCCGATATGAACGTACGCCGTT
Organism: Streptomyces sp. NRRL S-31; assembly: GCF_000718775.1. Taxonomy (GTDB): domain Bacteria; phylum Actinomycetota; class Actinomycetes; order Streptomycetales; family Streptomycetaceae; genus Streptomyces. The sequence continues at coordinate 38,100 of NZ_JOCB01000050.1, read as the reverse complement.
CCATGTCCGTCGCCCTTCCTTCGGCTGTCGTGGAACGAGACGACGGCCCGCGCAAGGGGGTTCCCCCGATCGGGTCGAACGGGCACCGTGTGTGCGCGTCCGTGCAACCCGGTGGCGGAACCTTCATGTGCCCTCCCCGTGAGCATTCCGTGACCTAACCGGGCTGACGGCAGGGGTTCACCCGCCGTTCATTTCTGGCCATCGACGGCTTCACCTGTTCTGCCTAATTTCGGCCGTACCGGGTGCGGAGTGCGGTCTTGGATGCGCTTACGCACTCACCACTTACCTCGCGTTACCTCGCGCGCCGCCGACAGCGGCGGCTCCTGGAAGGAACTCCCGAAAGTGAAGCTTCAGCGCAAGAACCGGCTGCGCGCCATCTCCCTCGGTGCTGTCGCCGTCACCGGCGCCCTGGCTCTGTCGGCGTGCGGCTCCGACGACAACGGTGGCGGCGGCAAGGCGTCGGGCGGCACGTCCGCGTCCGCCGGCGCCGGCTCCGTCAAGTGCGACGACGCCAAGGGCCAACTGCTCGCAGACGGCTCCTCCGCGCAGAAGAACGCGATCGACGCCTGGGTCAAGGAGTTCTCCAAGGCCTGCGGTGTGCAGATCAACTACAAGGGCGCCGGCTCCGGTGCCGGTGTCACCTCCTTCAACCAGGGCCAGATCGCGTTCGCCGGTTCGGACTCCGCGCTGAAGCCCGAAGAGGTCACCGCCTCCAAGAAGGTCTGCGCCGGCGGTCAGGGCATCGACCTGCCGATGGTCGGCGGTCCGATCGCCCTCGGCTACAACGTCCCGGGCGTGGACAACCTGGTCCTCGACGCGCCGACGATCGCCAAGATCTTCGACAGCAAGATCAAGAACTGGAACGACGCGGCGATCAAGAAGCTCAACCCCGACGCGAAGCTTCCCGACCTGAAGATCCAGGCGTTCCACCGCTCCGAGGACTCCGGCACCACGGACAACTTCACCAAGTACCTGATCGCCACCGCCCCGGGCGACTGGAAGTACTCCGGCGGCAAGGCCTGGCAGGCGCAGGGCGGCCAGGCGGCCTCCGGCTCCGCCGGTGTGGCCCAGGGCGTCAAGCAGAACTCCGGCGCGATCGGCTACTTCGAGCTGTCCTACGCCAAGGACATGACCACCGTCTCCATCGACACCGGCGCCAAGACCCCGGTGAAGCCGTCCACCGAGTCGGCCACCGCGGACATCGCCGCGGCCAAGGTCGTCGGCACCGGCAAGGACCTGGCGCTCCAGCTCGACTACAAGACCAAGGCCGAGGGCGCCTACCCGATCACCCTGGTCACGTACGAGATCGTCTGCGACAAGGGCAACAAGGCCGACACCCTGCCCGCCACCAAGGCGTTCCTGCGCTACATCGCCAGCGAGGACGGCCAGAAGGTGCTGTCGCAGAACGACTACGCCCCGATCCCCGACGAGATCATCGCGAAGGTCCGCACCACCATCGACGGCCTGAGCTGACCTGATCCGCAAGTGCGGCCCGGCGCCACCCAGGGCCGGGCCGCACCGTCCGGTGCACCGCCGCCACGAGCCGTGGCCCCCAGCGGGTCCGCGGCTCCGCAGACCGGAGAACCCGATGGACATATCGACGACATCCGACGCCCCCCCTCCCATACCCCAGCCCACGACCGCCGAGCAGAAGCGCGTGTCCCGTGGCGCCACCCGCCCCGGTGACCGCATCTTCCTGGGGCTGTCGCGCGGATCCGGCATCCTGCTGCTGGTGATCATGGCCGCGATCGCGGTCTTCCTCACCTACCGCGCCTGCCTCGCGATCAGCGAGGACCACGGGAACTTCCTGACCTCCTTCGAGTGGAACACCAACCTCCAGCCGCCGAGCTTCGGCATCGCGGTGCTGGCCTTCGGCACGGTCGTCTCCTCGATCATCGCCATGGTCATCGCGGTCCCGATCGCCGTCGCGATCGCGCTGTTCCTCACGCACTACGCCCCGCGCCGGCTGAGCGGCCCGATCGCCTACGTGATCGACCTGCTCGCCGCCGTGCCGTCCATCGTGTACGGCCTGTGGGGCGCGCTCATCCTGGTCCCGCACATGCAGGGCCTGTACGGCTGGCTCAACGACTACCTCGGGTGGACCGGGATCTTCTCCTGGGAGGGCGGCGCCCCCCGCGCCATGCTCACCGTGGGCATCCTGCTGGCGATCATGATCCTGCCGATCATCACCAACGTCAGCCGCGAGGTGTTCCGGCAGGTCCCGCGGATGCACGAGGAGGCCGCGCTGGCCCTCGGCGCCACCCGCTGGGAGGTCGTCCGCATGTCGGTCCTGCCCTTCGGCCGCTCCGGTGTGATCTCCGCGTCCATGCTCGGCCTCGGCCGCGCCCTCGGCGAGACGATGGCCGTGGCCACCGTGCTCTCCCCGGACTACGACATCCACCTCAGCGTGCTGAACCCGGGCGGCGGCACCTTCGCCCAGAACATCGCCAGCAAGTTCGGTGAGGCCACCCTGCTGGGCCGGGACGCGCTGATCGCCTCCGGTCTGGTGCTCTTCGTCATCACCCTGCTGGTCAACGGAGCGGCCCGCGCGATCATCGCCCGCCGCAAGGAGTACTCGGGGGCCAACGCATGAGCACCGCAGCCGTCACCGACAAGGGCGCCGGTTCGTCGCTGCGCGGCGCCAGCCTCCCGACGTGGTCCCCGTGGGCCATCGCCGCCGGTTCCGTGGTGGTCGCGGTGGGCATCGGCCTCGCCGCCGGCCTGCACAGCAAGGTCCAGTGGGGCCTGATCGCCGCGATCCTGTTCCTCCTCGGCACCTACGCCATCGCCACCAAGGTGGAGGGCCGCCGGCAGGCCAAGGACCGCATCGCGACCTCGTTCGTCTGGGTCGCCTTCCTGCTCGCCGTCATCCCGCTGGTCTCCCTGGTCTGGGTGACCGTCTCGCGCGGTGTGAAGGTCCTCGACCTCTACTTCCTCACCCACTCCATGGGCGTCGTCGCCGACTCCGAGCCCGGCGGCGGCATCTACCACGCCATCATCGGCAGCCTGGAGCAGGTCGGCCTCGCCACCCTGATCGGTGCCCCGATCGGTGTGCTCACCGCCATCTACCTGGTGGAGTACGGGCGCGGCCGCCTCGCCCAGGCGGTGACGTTCTTCGTCGACGTCATGACGGGCATCCCGTCGATCGTGGCGGGTCTGTTCATCCTCAGCCTGATGCTCATCCTGAAGATGCAGCCGTTCGGCTTCGCCGGTTCGCTGGCCCTGGCCATCCTGATGATGCCGGTCGTCGTCCGCTCCACCGAGGAGATGCTCAAGCTCGTCCCGAACGAGCTGCGCGAGGCCTCGCTGGCGCTGGGCGTGCCGAAGTGGCGGACCATCCTGAAGGTGGTCCTGCCGACGTCCATCGGCGGCATCACCACCGGCGTCATGCTCGCCATCGCCCGTATCGCGGGCGAGACCGCGCCGGTGCTGCTGCTGGTGTTCGGCAACCCGTTCATCAACAACAACCCGTTCGAGGGCGCGCAGGCGTCGCTGCCGCTGTACATCTACCAGCAGTACGCGCAGAGCGCGGGCGCCAACGCGGCGTACGACCGCGCGTGGGCGGCGTCCCTCACGCTGATCGCCTTCGTGATGATCCTCAACCTGGTGGCCCGCGGCATCGCCCGCTGGAAGGCCCCCAAGTCCGGTCGCTGACGCGGCCCAGGCGACCGAACAAGACTCATCTGGAAGTGAAGAGGACATGGCCAAGCGAATCGACGTGAGCGGGCTCTCCGCCTACTACGGCTCCCACAAGGCGATAGACGACATCTCGATGACGGTCGAGCCGCGCTCGGTGACGGCGTTCATCGGGCCGTCCGGCTGCGGCAAGTCGACGTTCCTGCGCACGCTGAACCGCATGCACGAGGTCACGCCCGGCGGGCGGGTCGAGGGCAAGGTGATGCTCGACGACGAGGACCTGTACGGCACCGGGATCGACCCGGTGTCCGTCCGCCGCGAGGTGGGCATGGTCTTCCAGCGTCCGAACCCGTTCCCCACGATGTCGATCTTCGAGAACGTGGCGGCCGGCCTGAAGCTGAACGGCAACTACAAGAAGAGCGAGCTGAACGACATCGTCGAGAAGTCGCTCAAGGGCGCGAACCTCTGGAACGAGGTGAAGGACCGCCTGAACAGGCCGGGCTCCGGTCTCTCCGGCGGCCAGCAGCAGCGTCTGTGCATCGCGCGGGCGATCGCGGTCGAGCCGAAGGTCCTGCTCATGGACGAGCCGTGCTCGGCGCTGGACCCGATCTCCACGCTCGCCATCGAGGACCTGATCGGTGAGCTGAAGGAGCGGTTCACGATCGTCATCGTGACGCACAACATGCAGCAGGCGGCGCGGGTCTCGGACCGTACGGCGTTCTTCAACCTGGCCGCCGTGGGCCAGCCGGGGCGCCTGATCGAGATCGACGACACCGAGCGGATCTTCTCCAACCCGTCCGTGCAGGCGACGGAGGACTACATCTCCGGCCGCTTCGGCTGACGGACGCGGCCGCCCCCGGCCGGGCCGGGGCGCGCCGACGGACCCCTCGCGGTGCTGCATGGCGGTGCCACCGCGAGGACGCGAAGGGCCCGCCCCCGGATTCCGGGGGCGGGCCCACCGCGTTCGCCGCCCCGGCCGGCCGGCGGATGCCCGGCGGAAAGGCGCCGCTGTCTACAGGGCCACCAGTTTGACCACGCCGAAGGCGAGGGCGGCCACCAGCGCGGCGGCCGGCATCGTGATGAACCAGCCCAGGACGATGTTCTTGGCCACGCCCCAGCGGACGGCGTTGACCCGCTTGGTCGCGCCGACGCCCATGATCGCCGAGGTGATGACATGGGTCGTGGAGATCGGGGCCTTGAAGATGAACGCGGTCGTGAACATGATCGACGCGCCCGTCGCCTCCGCGGCGAACCCCTGCGGCGGGTCCAGCTCGATGATCTTGCGGCCCAGTGTGCGCATGATCCGCCAGCCGCCGGCGTACGTGCCCAGCGACAGCATCACCGCGCAGACGATCTTCACCCAGACCGGGATCGGGTCGCCGAACGTCTCATGGCCGGAGATGACCAGGGCCAGCACCACGACACCCATCGTCTTCTGGGCGTCCTGGAGGCCGTGGCCGAGGGCCATGCCGGCGGCCGAGACGGTCTGCGCTATGCGGAAGCCGCGCTTGGCCTTGTGCGGGTTGGACCGCCGGAACAGCCACATGATCGCCGTCATGACCAGATAGCCGACGAGCAGGCCGACGACCGGGGACAGGAACATCGGGATGACGATCTTCTCGAGAACGCCGCCCCACAGCACGTCCGTGCCGCCCGCCAGCGCCGCCCCCACCATGCCGCCGAACAGGGCGTGCGAGGAGGAGGACGGCAGGCCGAAGTACCAGGTGACCAGGTTCCAGACGATCGCGCCGATCAGGGCGGCGAAGAGGATGCCCATCCCCGTCGAGCCCTGGGGCGTCTCGATCAGTCCCTCGCTGACCGTCTTGGCGACTCCGGAGCCCATGAAGGCACCGGCCAGGTTCATCACCGCGGCCATGGCGAGGGCCGCCCGCGGGGTCAGCGCCCGCGTCGACACCGACGTCGCGATCGCGTTCGCCGAGTCGTGGAAGCCGTTCGTGTACGTGAAGAAGAGAGCGACCGCGACGGTCACTATCAGGGCGAAGGTGTCCATCGACGCCTCAGGACTCCTTGACGGCGATGGTCTCCACCGTGTTCGCCACGTGCTCGAACGCGTCCGCCGCCTCTTCCAGGACGTCCACGATCTGCTTGAGCTTCAGCACCTCGATCGCGTCGTACTTGCCGTTGAAGAGGTGGGCGAGCAGCTTGCGGTGGATCTGGTCGGCCTGGTTCTCCAGCCGGTTGACCTCGATCCAGTACTCGGTGAGGTTGTCCATGGTGCGCAGGTTCGGCATGGCCTCGGCCGTCAGCTCGGCCGCGCGGGCCAGGACCTCGATCTGCTGCTCGACGCCCTTGGGCAGTTCCTCGACGTTGTAGAGGACGACCAGGTCGACGGCTTCCTCCATGAAGTCCATGATGTCGTCCAGGGAACCGGCGAGGGCGTAGATGTCCTCCCGGTCGAACGGCGTGATGAACGAGGAGTTCAGCTGGTGGAAGATCGCGTGCGTGGCGTCGTCACCTGCGTGTTCCGCGGCCCGCATACGCTCTGCGATCTCGGCCCGGGCAGACGCGTCCGCCCCGAGCAGTTCCATCAGGAGTTTCGAGCCGGTGACGATGTTGTCCGCGGACGCGGCGAACATGTCGTAGAAGCTCGTCTCCCTGGGGGTCAGACGAAAGCGCACGTGGGGTCCTCGGGGTGCTTCGGTTTCGGTCAGGCTGATGCTAGGCGCATCATCCGGCCACGGCTATCGGGCCGCATCCCAGTGTCGCCCATGAGGCAGAGTGGTCGGCACGGGGGCGTACCAAGCCGTCCCTACCCCGCAAAGTTCGTTACCATATACCCACTAGGGGTATGTGGCGGCATGTGTCCCTTTTGTCCGCAGCTCGTCCCGAGACGGAGGCCCGCGATGACGACGACGACCGAGGCCGGCGCCACGCACGGCTACCACAAGCAGAAGGACGAGCACCTCAAGCGGCTGCGCCGGATCGAGGGGCAGATCCGCGGTCTCCAGCGGATGGTGGACGAGGACACCTACTGCATCGACATACTCACGCAGGTCTCGGCCTCCACCAAGGCCCTCCAGTCCTTCGCGCTCCAGCTGCTGGAGGAGCACCTGCGGCACTGCGTGGCGGACGCGGCCGTCAAGGGCGGCGACGAGATCGACGCGAAGGTGGACGAGGCGACGAAGGCGATCGGCCGTCTGCTGCGCACCTGAGCCGCCCGGTGCGCCGACGGGCCGCGCGCACCGCGCTCAGTCCGGATTCCGCTCCTCGGCGACCCGCAGCACCTCGTCGATGCTCTCCAGGCTGAGCCGGTCCTCGGCGGCCGAGGCCGCGATGATCAGCTCTCCGCACAGCTCGATCTCGGCGAGGGCGACGTCGTCCTGAACCGCCGTGCCGCCGACCGGAGCCACCCGCCTCACCTCTCCCCTACCGTCACCGCTTCCTAGGGTAGGCAGTGCTCCACACACCGCGCATGGCACGGACGGGCTACTTACGGGAGGGCGTCCCGGACTAGTGCCTGGCCGGATTCAGCCGCCGCTCGCGGGCTCGTCCTCGGCGATCCGGCCCGTGTAGATGTCCGCCGGGGCCGGCAGCCGGACGTCCACGGGCGTGCCGAACCCGTAGAGCAGCAGGGTGGAGGCGACCGCCACCGCGGCCTTCTCGCGGCCGTTGACGAAGCTGAAGCGCTGCCGGAGCTTGCGGACGCGGCCCTGGTCGTCCAGATAGACGTCGAACGGGACCACCGCCGTGGCGAACCCTCTCGCCGCCGCGGCCAGGGGCGCCCTGTTCCCGGCCGAGGCGTACCGGGCGGCGCGGCCCAGGTCGGCGGTGCCGCGGTAGTGCCGCACCGGGGTGCCGGCCAGCTCGGTGCGCCCGGCGAGGACCGCCTCGCGCGTTCCGCGCAGCAGCTCGGCCGCCGCGTACGGGTCGGTCGCGCCGCCGGTGACGAGGTTGCCGTCGGACAGCGTCGCGGTGTCCACCCGCACCCATTTGTCGGCGGGCACGCCCGCGCCCCGGTTCTTCATGTACAGCGCGCCGGGCGCGAGGAGTTCGGTGATGGGCCGGTGCCCGGAGGCGCCGGAGGCGTCCGCCGGCAGCATCACGGTGAGCCGGCCGAGGCGGCGCCGGTAGTCGTAGACGCCCTTGCCGCGGATGGTGACCCGGGTGCCGCCGGTGGCCATCTCCATCGAGGTGCCCGCCTTGGAGCTGCCCGCGTCGCGCAGCGCGTCGGCGGCCCGGCGCAGGGTGGCGACGGGATCGCCCCCGCCCTTGACGTCCTCGGCGGCGGCCCCGCTGCCCGAACAGCCCGTGGCGCCCGCCCCGAGGCCGAGGAGGATGCCCACCGCGGCGACCGCCTCGCCCGTGCGCCTGACCTGCCGCCGATCCATCGCCTGCCCACCTCAGCCGGTGTCCGTCACGGGACCCTCTGTCGCTCGGTTAACGACGGGTCGAGGGCGTCGTCACGCGCCGCCGGGGGAGGTCCGACGGCCGTGGGGGTGGGTGGGCGCGGGCTGGGTAACGTTGTCCGGGTGGGATTCACCTCGGCGCAAGCGGACGGGCCGGAGCACGCCCCGTCCGGGCGGGAACACCTGACGACGACGACCGAGCAGGGACGCTTCTGCGTGGCCCGGTGCAGCTGCGGCTGGCGCGGCCCCGCCCGCCGGGCCAGAAGCCAGGCGCGCACGGACGCGGAGGACCACGGGGCGGGCCGGTGAACGGGCCCCGGGGGGCCGGGGGTACGAGGTCCCGGCCCCGCCGTCCCTAAGGGCGCGTCGGCAGGCCGAGCGCGTCCACCAGGTCGCGGTCGAGGTGCTGGGTGAGCCGGGCCCGGGCGGCGGCGGGGGAGAGCCACAGGATGCGGTCGACCTCGGAGTTGGGCGTGAAGTGGCCGGAAACCGCCTGTGCGGCCCAGTAGCGCACCCGCTTCGGCCGCCCGCCCGCGTAGTAGCGCACGGCCGGCAGTTCGTCGCCGGGCTCGGCGGCGTACCCGGTCTCCTCGGCGACCTCGCGCAGGGCGCCGGCGACCGGGTCCTCGCCCCGCTTCAGCTTGCCTTTCGGGTGGGACCAGTCGTCGTACTTCGGCCGGTGGACCAGACACAGCTCCACCTCGCCGGTGACCGGGGAGCGGCGCCACAGCACGCAGCCGGCCGCCTGGATCTCGGGGTCGTTCACACCGCCTCCTGACGGGGGTTCAGGGCGCGTCGACGGTCTGCGTCTGCCACGCCTGCTGGAAGGCGAACCGGGCCGCCTCCACCTCGTGCCGCTGGTCTGCGTGGAGCACGCCGAGCGCGTAGGCGGTGGCCGGGGTGATGCGCGGGGTGCGGGCCGCCTGGGCCGCCGCCGCCGCTGCCTCGGAGGCGTCCCGGTGCCGGTTCAGCGCCTGGCCCGCCGTCAGCAGCCGCACGTCCAGGGGGGCGTCGCCGCCGTACAGCACCTCACGGGCGTACCGGTACAGGCGCAGCAGCAGGCGGACCTGGTGCCAGGGGCCGTCCTGGGGGTGCGGGGACGGGTCCGCGGACAGGCCGTGGACCAGTGCCTCCGCGTTGTAGGGATGGCCCGCGGTGACCAGGGGGAGCGCGGTGACGGCGTCGGTGAGGCGTTCCCCGGCCGCGCCGGCGAGCGCGGCGAGGCCGGTGGCGGGGGCGGCGGGGGTGAGGGGGACCTCGCTGGCGAGCAGGGCGACCTTGTCGGCGACGGCGTGGAAGCGGGACGAGCCGAGCGCCTGGAGTGCCGTGGAGTGGGCCCGGGTCCGGGCCAGGGTCAGCTGGCGTTCGAGCAGGGCGCCCGCCTTGGCCGCGCCCACGGTGAGGCTGCCGCGTTCCCGGGTCGCCGTCGCGCCGGCCGGCCGGCCGCCGGGCGCCGCCCTGCCGGCGACCAGGGCGTCGACCGTCCGGACGGACACCGCCGTCGCCCCGGACAGCCGGTGCAGCGCCAGCAGCAGCCGCTCCAGACGGGCCTCGTAGGCGTGCTCCAGCCCCAGCGTGCCGGAGAGCCAGGCCAGTTCGGGGCGCATCTCCTCGGACCAGCCGGCATCGAGCAGGGGGCGGAAGGTGTGCAGGCTGCCGCTGATGCGGCGGGCCGAGCGGCGCAGGGCGCGCGCCGCGTCGACGGACTCCTCCGCGCCGTCGTTCCCCACGCCCGGGTAGCCGCGCGCGGGGGCGCCGGCGGTGCCGCCGGTCTCCCGGTGCAGGCGGAGGGCGCGCAGGAACTCCGTGGCCTGGGCGCGCAGGTAGCGCGCGAGGGCGTCGCCGGTCACCGCCCCGGCCGTGGGGTCCGTCGGGTCAAGGTGTTGCTGTGCCACGCCGGCGCCTCCGGGCGTCTATGAGCATCTCCTGGACGTTGCGCAGGGGTTGGCCGTCCGTGTCGGTCGCGTGTCGCGTCCACTCGCCGTCCGGGCCGAGGTGCCAGGAGGCGGTGGTGTCGGACATGCCGGTGTCCAGCAGTCGGTTGAGGGCTGCGCGGTGGCCGGGGTCGACGACCCGGACCAGGGCCTCTATCCGGCGGTCGAGGTTGCGGTGCATCATGTCGGCGCTGCCGATCCACACCTCGGGTTCGCCGCCGTTGCCGAAGGCGAACACCCGGGAGTGCTCCAGGAAGCGGCCGAGGATCGAGCGGACCCGGATGTTCTCCGACAGGCCGGTGACGCCGGGGCGTATCGCGCAGATGCCGCGGACCCAGACGTCGACCGGCACGCCCGCCTGGGAGGCCCGGTACAGGGCGTCGATGACCGCCTCGTCCACCATGGAGTTGACCTTGATGCGGACGAAGGCCGGGCGGCCCGCGCGGTGGTGCTGGACCTCCTTGTGGATGCGGGAGACCAGGCCGTCGCGGAGCGACTTGGGGGCCACCAGCAGCCGGCGGTAGGTCTCCCGGCGCGAGTAGCCGGACAGCCGGTTGAAGAGGTCGGAGAGGTCCGCGCCGACCTGCGGGTCCGCGGTGAGCAGGCCGAGGTCCTCGTACAGGCGGGCGGTCTTCGGGTGGTAGTTGCCGGTGCCGACGTGGCTGTAGCGGCGCAGGGTCTCGCCCTCCTGGCGGACCACCAGGGACAGCTTGCAGTGCGTCTTCAGACCGACCAGGCCGTAGACGACGTGACAGCCGGACTCCTCCAGCTTGCGCGCCCACTTGATGTTGGCGTGCTCGTCGAAGCGGGCCTTGATCTCGACCAGCACGAGGACCTGCTTGCCGGACTCGGCGGCGTCTATCAGCGCGTCCACGATGGGCGAGTCGCCGGAGGTGCGGTACAGGGTCTGCTTGATAGCGAGGACGTCCGGGTCGGCCGCCGCCTGCTCCAGGAACGCCTGCACGGAGGTGGAGAAGCTGTCGTACGGGTGGTGCAGCAGCACGTCCCGGGCGCGCAGGGCGGCGAAGATGTCCGGCGGGGAGGCGGACTCCACCTCGGCCAGGTCGCGGTGGGTGCCGGCGACGAACTTCGGGTACTTCAGCTCCGGCCGGTCCAGGCCGTGGATGCGGAACAGGCCGGTCAGGTCGAGCGGGCCGGGCAGCGGGTAGACCTCGGCCTCGGAGATCTTCAGCTCGCGGACCAGCAGGTCGAGCACCTCGCGGTCGATGGACTCCTCGACCTCCAGGCGGACCGGCGGGCCGAAGCGGCGCCGCATGAGTTCCTTCTCCAGGGCCTGGAGAAGGTTCTCGGCGTCGTCCTCCTCGACCTCCAGGTCCTCGTTGCGGGTGATCCGGAAGGCGTGGTGCTCCAGGATCTCCATGCCCGGGAACAGCTCTTCCAGGTGGTTGGGGGCGGCGATGACGTCCTCGATGGGGACGTAGCGGCCCGGGGACGCCTCCAGGAAGCGGGTGAGCAGCGGCGGCACCTTCACCCGCGCGAAGTGCTTGTGGCCGCTGACCGGGTTGCGCACGACGACGGCCAGGTTCAGCGAGAGGCCGGAGATGTAGGGGAAGGGGTGCGCGGGGTCGACGGCCAGCGGGGTCAGGACCGGGAAGATCTGGTGCCGGAAGAGCGTGAAGAGCCGGGCCTGCTCCTTGTCGGTCAGCTCCGACCAGCGGACCAGGTGGATGCCCTCCTCGGCGAGCGCGGGGGCGACGTCCTCGTGGTAGCAGGCGGCGTGCCGGGCCATCAGCTCGCGGGAGCGGGCCCAGATCATCTCCAGCACCTCGCGCGGCTGGAGGCCGGAGGCGGAGCGGGTGGCGACACCGGTGGCGATGCGACGCTTCAGGCCGGCCACCCGGACCATGAAGAACTCGTCCAGGTTGCTGGCGAAGATGGCGAGGAAGTTCGCGCGTTCCAGCAGGGGCGTGTCCGGGTCCTCGGCCAGCTCCAGGACCCGCTCGTTGAAGGCGAGCCAGCTGCGCTCCCGGTCGAGGAAGCGGCCCTGCGGCAGCGGGGTACCGCCGCCCGCGGCCTCCTCGTAGACGTCGAGGTCGGCGTCGAGGTCGGGTTCGAGATCGGAGACCGTCGCCGCCACGGCGTGCTGGCGGTGCGCGGCGATGGAGCCCACGGAGGGCTGCGGGTGCTGGACGTCGGCCTGCGTCTCTTGCTGACTCATGAACCCATTCTTCCGCGCCACGGGCGACACAGGCGCGTCGGAACGTGCGGGCGGGAGCGTCACGGCCCCGTTCCCCGCGGGACCCTCGGGGGGCGGCGAAGGCTCTGGCACGGCGGGCTTCATTGGCCGAGCGTCGCAAGCCCGGCTGAATCAATGGTTACGGCGACATGACGTGCGGGATAGCGGGGGGCGGCCCGAAGGGGTCGCGGGGGCGGGAAACGCCGGTCCGGTCGGTCTTCCCCGCCGTGGCGTGAACGTACCGCACCGGCGTGCGCGCGGGCGTCCGGCGACGGTGCCGAGACCGCGCCGCGCGCCGGTGGCCGGGGACCGGCAGGCCGGGGCGGAGCGCCTGTTCCGAGCGCTGGACGATCTCGTGGGTCAGGGGCTGCCCGGAAGCCGGTGGTGCGGGAGCCGCCCGGAAACCGGCCGAAGACCGCGCGGACGATGTGAACCGATCGGCGGGCCCGTTCCGATGAGGAGACGTGAGCGAGACGAGAAGCGACGGGGAACTGCTGCGGGCCATCGCGGCGGACCGCGACCGGCACGCCTTCGAGCAGCTGTACCGGCGTTACGCGCCGTGGCTGACCGCACGGCTGCGCGGGCGCTGCGCCGACGCCGGTGTCGTCGACGACGTCGTCCAGGAGACCTTCCTCGCCGTCTGGCGGGGCGGAGCGCGCTACCGCGACGAGGGCGAGGTGGCCGGCTGGCTGTGGCGCATCGGCGCCCGCCGGCTCGTGGACGCGCAGCGCGGCGACGGGGCGCGCGGCCGGCTGCGGCAGATGCTGGCCCGGCTGCGGCACCGGGACGAGGTGTCCGCCGAGGACCGGGTGCTCGCCGGGGTGGAGCACGGGGACCTGGCGGGCGCGCTCGTCCGGCTCTCCCCGGAGCTGCGGGCGGTGCTCCAGGCGACGGTCGTCGACGGGCTGACCACCCGGGAGGCGGCCGTCCTGCTCGGGATTCCGCCGGGCACGGTCAAGACACGGGCGATGCGGGCCCGGAAGCAACTGCGGGAGGCACTGGCATGACGGAACGTTCCGAACGGCCGGCCGTACTGCCGGTGTCCCCGGGGGTGGCCGGATGAGCTGGCACGTCACCGAGGACGACCTGCGGGCCTACGCGCGCGGGGAGCTGTCCCCGCCGCTGCTGTGGTCCGCCGACACCCACCTGGCCGGCTGCGCCCGGTGCCGGGCGGCGCTGGCCGCGGCCGGCGACCCCGCCGCGCTGGACGCGGCGTGGGAACGGCTGGACGCCGAGCTGGACGCGCCACGGCCCCGCCTGTTCGAGCGGCTGCTGGTGCGCCTCGGGGTGGCGGACCACACGGCCCGGCTGCTGGCCGCGACGCCGGTGCTGCGCCGCTCCTGGCTGGCGGCGGTCACGCTGGTGCTGGCGATGTCCGTGCTGACCGCACGGACCGGCCACTCGGACACCTTCTTCCTGGCCGTCGCCCCGCTGCTGCCGCTCGCCGGGGTCGCCCTGTCGTACGGGCCCGCGGCCGACCCGACGTACGAGATGGCGGTCGTCTCCCCGACGCACGGCTTCCGCCTGCTGCTGATCCGCACGGTCGCCGTGCTCGCCGCCGGACTCGCCCTGAGCGGCCTGGCCGGCCTCGCCCTGCCGGGATTCGGGCTGAGCGCGTTCGGCTGGCTGCTGCCCGCGCTCGCGCTCACCGCCACCGGGCTCGCGCTGACGCCGGGGCTCGGACCGGTCGCGGGGCCCTCGGCGGCCGGCGCCGGCTGGGTGGTCCTGCTGCTCGTGGCCGGCGCCGCCCGGGAGGGCGGTGACCGCGTGCTCGCCCCGTTCACCGCGGCCGGGCAGGGCGTGGCGGCCGGGGTGGCGGGGCTCGCCGCCGGGCTGCTCTTCCTCGCCCGGGACCGTTTCGACCAGTCCCACGGGGGCGCCCGGTGAGCCGCGTCCCCCGTCCGTCCCACGCCCTTCCTCCCCGGGGGACCCGCTCCCCCCTCGCGCACAGGAGCGCCGTATGACCGTCACCGTCTCCGCCTCCGGGCTCAGCCTCCGCTACGGCGCCACCGACGCGCTCGACGACGTGTCCCTGCGGCTGAGCCGGGGCGTCACCGGGCTGCTCGGGCCGAACGGCGCGGGCAAGACCACCCTGCTGCGGGTGCTGGCCACCGCCGTGCGGGCCGACCGGGGCGCCTTCACGGTGCTCGGCCACGACCCGGCCGGCGCGCGGGGCCGCCGGGAACTGCGGCGCCGGCTGGGCTACCTGCCGCAGACCCCCGGCTTCCACCCCGACTTCACCCCCTTCGAGTTCGTGGACTACGTCGCGATCCTCAAGGAGCTGACCGACCGTGCCGCCCGGCACCGGGAGGTGCGGCGCGTGCTCGACTGGGCCGACCTCACCGAGGTGCGCGGCAAGCGCATCAAGAAGCTCTCCGGCGGCATGCGGCAGCGGGTCGCGCTGGCCGCCGCCCTCGTCGGCGACCCCGGATTCCTGGTGCTGGACGAACCGACCGTCGGCCTCGACCCCGAACAGCGCATGCGCTTCCGGGAGGTGATCGCCCGGGCCGGGGAGGACCGCACGGTCCTGCTCTCCACCCACCAGACCGAGGACGTGGCGATGCTCTGCCACCGGGTGCTGGTCATGGCGGGCGGCCGGATCCGCTTCGACGGCACCCCGGCCGAACTCACCGGGCGGGCCGCCGGACGGGTGTGGAGCAGCACCGGACGCGACCCCGGGGCGAAGGCCGGCTGGCGTACCGCCGCGGGCGCCTTCCGCAACGTCGGCGACCCGCCCGACGGCGCCGACCTCCTCGAACCCACCCTGGAGGACGGCTACCTGCTCACCCTCGACGGCGACCTCGCGGAGGTGACCGCGTGACCGCGCTGCCGACCGGTGCCGAACCGGCGACGGCCCCCGCCCCAGCCCCGGGCGCCCCCCGGGCGGCCGTGCTCGCGCTCGCCCGCTTCGAGGCCCGCGGACTGCTGCTGCGCCTGCCCGTCCTGCTCGCCCTCGCCGGGTACGCGGCCTGGATCGTGTGGCACAACCTGAGGCCGTACGACGACTACCCGGCGCTCCAGGACGCCGACCGCGCCACCCAGGGCGGACCACTGATCGTCGGCCTGGCCGCGCTGCTCTGCGCCAACCACGCCGTGCTGCGCTCCCGGCGCCGGGACACCGAACGCCACCTCGGCGTGCTGGTGCTGTCCCGGGGACACCGTACGGCCGCCCACGCGCTGTCCGTCGTACCGCTCGCGCTGCTCACCGCCGCCGGGGTGGCCGCGCAGTTCGCCTGGGAGGCGGCCAAACCCGGAGCGGTCGGCCGGGGCTCGGTGGCCGAGCTGCTGGCCGGACCGCTGACGGTGCTGCTGTTCGGGGCGGTCGGAGTGCTGCTCGCCCGGCTGGCGCCGTCGGCCGTCGCGGCACCGCTGCTCGTGGTGGTGTGCTGGGTGATGTTCGTCGGGGCCGCGTTCCCCTTCGCCGGGCAGGAGACCGGGGCCGCCTGGTTCGCCCCGGTGGTCGGCGCGGCCCGCACCGACCCCTTCCCGTCCGCCCTGCTCGGCCGCCCCGCCGCCTGGCACGCCCTGTACCTCGCCGGGCTCGCCCTGACGCTGGCGCTGCTCGCCGTCCTGGTCTCCGGCACCCGCACCCGCGGTGTCCAGGCCGCGCTCGCCGCCGCGCTCGGCCTGACCGTGCTAGGCGGGGCCGCCCAGACCGGCGACGTGCCCGCGGGGACGACCGCCGCCCGGGTGCGCGCCTCGCTGACCCCCGAGAAGGACCAGACCTGCGTACGGCGGGGCACCTCGGCCTACTGCGCGTTCCCCGAGTGGACACCCCGGACCGACGACTGGGCGCGGGTCGCGCGGCGGGTGCAGGCGCTCGCGGGAGGACGCGCGCACGGGCAGCGGCTCCTCGTCCGGCAGCGGCTGGAGGCCCGGTACGGGCTCGGCGGTGACGCCGCGCTCACCCCGTCCACCACCCCCCACCAGGTGACCGTGGGCACCGCCTGGGGCGGCAACCGCGTCCCGGAGTTCTCCACGGCCGTGGCCGGGGTGCTGGTCGCGGGCGACGAGAAGTCGGCGGCCGGGCTGTGCGACGGCCGGATGGTCACCGTCATGTGGCTCTCCCTCGCCTGGCAGGACGACCCGGAGTCCGCGCTCCGCCACGTCCGCCTCGACGACAGTCTCAGCGGCTCGGCGGTGGTCCTCTCCCCGACCGAACCGCTGACCATGACCGCCGGTCAGACCAAGGTGGTCCGCGCGCTGCTGCACCGGCCCCTGCCCGGCGTCGTCGGCCGGGTCAAGGCGCACTGGAGCGAGCTGACCGCCCCGCGCGTCACCACGGCCCGCGTGGCCGAACTGCTCGGCGTGCCCGTCCGGGTGGGGCCGGACCGGTGCGCGGAGTGATCCCGGCGCTGGTGGTACCGGTCTGGCGCACGCTGCCGTGGCGGACGCTGGGCGCGGCCGGGGCGGCCGGGCTGCTCACCGCCGGGCTGCCCCGGCTGCTCGGCCGCGAGGGCGGCGGGCCGCTCGCGCTGAACCTGCTGCGGGCCGCCGCGCTCGCCCTCGCCCTGGGCCTCGCCTTCCTGCTGGACGACCCCGCCCGGCACGGCACGGCCCCGGTCCCGACCGGCCGGGCCGCCCGTGCCGCGCTGCGGGTGGCGCTGGTGGCGCCGGTCGCCGCCCTGTGGTGGACGGCCGTACTGCTCCTGGTGCCCGGTCAGGTCCGGCCGCCGGCCGGGGACGTCACCCTGGAGGCCGGGGCCGCCTGCGCGCTGGCCGTGGCCGGTGCCGCGGTCGCCGTGCGCCGCACGGACGACCCGTGCCCCGGCCTGCCGGTGGCAGCGGCCCTGCTCGCGGCCGCCGTCCTCGCACCGCTGCTGCTGCCGGACGACTGGGCGCTGTTCGTCGGGCCCCGGGACCCCAGGTGGCCGGCCGCGCACGCACGCTGGGCGTGGCTGCTGGCGGCGGCGGTGGCCGTGGGGGCACTGTCGCTCCGCGAGCCCCTGCCGCACCGCGCCACCCGCCCGCCCCGCACCGGCTGACCCGGCACGGAGCGCGGGTGCGGCGCACGCGTGCCCGGTGTGCGGGTGCCGCCGTGGTGGTTTCGGTGTTCGGGAGGTGTCCCGGCCGCCGTGCCGGTGCTGCTCGGGTTCTGCGGCTGTGGCGCGGGTTGGCCTGCTCGGGGCTGGCGCGGGTGCGGGGGGCGGGAGCCCGCAGGCGCCCGCCCGGTACGCGCCCGCCACCGAGCCGGTTACGGCGAGAGGCCCTGTCGCCCGCCGGGGCCGCGCCCCGCGCCCCACCGGCCGCCCCGCTCCCCGTCGGCCGCGCCCTACGCCACACCGGCCGTCCCCATACGGCGCCTGGCCGGGATCAGTGCGGCGTCTGGTCGGGCTCCCGGCGCTTCGCCGGGAGCCCGGTGTGCTGGGTGTCGCTTTCGGTGCTCGGTCGGTGGGGTCGGTGGGCGGAACGGGCGGGCCCCGACGGTCACGTCTCCGTGCGGTACATCAGGTCCGTCTCGTGGATCGTGAAGCCCAGGCGCTCGTACACCGTCACCGCCGCCTTGTTGTCGGCGTCGACGTAGAGCATCGCGGTCGGCAGCTGCTGGGCGGCCAGGTGGCGCAGCCCGATCGTGGTGAGGGCCTTGCCGAGGCCGCCGCCCTGCTCGCCGGGCCGTACGCCGACGACGTACACCTCGC
The DNA here is from genome assembly GCF_000718775.1 of Streptomyces sp. NRRL S-31. Classification (GTDB taxonomy): domain Bacteria; phylum Actinomycetota; class Actinomycetes; order Streptomycetales; family Streptomycetaceae; genus Streptomyces. Next base: position 20,327 of record NZ_JOCB01000050.1, on the reverse strand, counting down.
CGAGCCCCTCCTCGGCGTGCGTCTTGGTCCAGTGGAAGCCGATCAGCTCGCCGCGCCGCTCGGCGAGGAAGAAGCCGGCCGGGTCGAACCACGACTCGGCCTTGCGGTCGTCCAGGTCCCGCTGGGTCAGCGAGCCCTGTTCCGGGTGGTGGGCGAAGGCGGCGGCGTTCACCGCGAGCCAGGCCGCGTCGTCCTTGCCGGGCACGAAGGCGCGCACGGTGACGCCCTCCGGCAGCACCGGGTCCGGCAGTTCGAGGCCGGTCAACGGGCGCCGCATCTGGCGCAGTTCGCGGAACAGGGTCAGACCGAGCACCTGGGCGAGGTGCCGGGCGGCGGGGTGTCCGCCGTGCGCCCACACCCGCAGCCGCTTGCCGGAGGCGGCGAGCAGGGCCGAGCCCAGCGCCCGGCCGTGCCCGTGTCCGCGGTGCCCGGGGTGCACGACCAGCTCGGCGGCCGGTGCCTCCACCGGGTCGGTGTCCTCCAGCTGGGCGTACCCGGCGAGTTCGCCGTCGACCGCCAGCAGCAGGTGCGAGACGCCCTCGCGGCTACCCCCGCGCAGTTGCAGCCGGCCCTGTTCGGACACCGGCTGCTGCCCGTCCACCCGGGCGGCGTCGCCGAGCAGGCGCAGCACGGCCTCGGCCTGGTCCGGGGTGAGCGCGGAGTAGGTCTCGATGGAGCGGGCGGGAAAGCCCCGTACGGTGTCGTCGCTGCTCATGCGTATGAGGGTACGGGGCGGCCGGGGCGAAGTCCCGGTGCGACGGAGACGGAGGGACGGTGCGGAAGGGGCCGGAGAGGCGCCGGTGAAGGGAAACCAGGATGTAACCCGGAACCCCCTGTCGTGCTACGCGCGTTGACCTTAGGCTGCGCCGAACCGGCACAGCCGATCCACAGGGGGGTCCCATGCCAGCCGCACCCCGGCGCACCAGACGCACCACCTTCGCCTTCCTCGCCACCGCGGCCGGTCTCGCCACGGCCGCCGCGCTGACCACCGCCCCGTCGGCGGACGCGCACGAGGGCCACCACCGTGCGGGCCGCTACCAGGACGTCCAGCTGCTCTCCTTCAACGACCTGCACGGCAACCTGGAGCCCCCGTCCGGCTCGTCCGGCCGGGTCACCGAGACCCAGCCCGACGGCACGCTGAAGACGGTCGACGCGGGCGGCGTCGAGTACCTCGCCACCCACCTCCGCCAGGCCCGCAAGGGCCACCCGTACTCGGTCACCGCGGCCGGCGGCGACCTGGTCGGCGCCTCCCCGCTGCTGTCGGGCCTGTTCCACGACGAGCCCACCGTCGAGGCGCTGAACGAGCTGGACCTGGACGTCACCTCGGTCGGCAACCACGAGTTCGACGAGGGCGCGAAGGAGCTGGCCCGCCTCCAGAACGGCGGCTGCCACCCCACGGACGGCTGCTACACGGACAAGGAGTTCCAGGGCGCCGACTTCCCGTACCTGGCCGCGAACGTCCTGGACGAGAAGACGAAGCAGCCGATCCTCAAGCCGTACTGGGTCTGGCAGAAGAAGGGCGTCAAGATCGGCTTCATCGGGGTCACGCTCGAGGGCACCCCGGGCATCGTCTCCGCCGACGGCGTCAAGGGCCTGAGCTTCAAGGACGAGGCCGAGACCATCAACAAGTACGCCAAGGTGCTCCAGCGCCAGGGCGTGCAGTCGATCGTGGCCCTGATCCACGAGGGCGGCTACCCGGCCTCCGGCTCCTACAACTACGACTGCGACTCCCCGGGCGCCGGCAGCGGCATCTCCGGCCCGATCGTGGACATCGCGAAGAACGTCACGCCCGCGGTGGACGCCCTGGTCACCGGCCACACCCACAACGCCTACGTCTGCACCGTCCCGGACCCGTCCGGCCGCCCGCGCATGGTCACGTCGGCGGCTTCCTTCGGCCGGCTGTACACCGACACCACGCTGACGTACGACCGCCGGACCGGCGACATCGTGCGGACGGCGGTGAAGTCCGCGAACCACGCCGTCACCCGGGACGTCCCCAAGGCGGCGGACATGACCGGTCTGATCTCCCGCTGGAACACCCTGGCCGCCCCGATCGGCGACCGGCCCATCGGCTACGTCTCCGCCGACGTGAACAACACCGGCACCGAGTCCCCGATGGGCGACCTGATCGCCGACGCCCAGCTCGCCCTCGGCCGTGAGCTGGACCCGAGGACCAGCCTGGCCCTGATGAACCCGGGCGGGGTCCGGGCCGGCCTGACCTACGCGGCCAAGGGCGCCGAGGGCGACGGCGTGGTCACCTACGCCGAGGGCTTCACGGTGCAGCCGTTCGCCAACACGGTGAACCTCCAGGACTTCACCGGCGCCCAGCTGATCCAGGTGCTGAAGGAGCAGGTGAGCGGCGCCAACGAGGCGGCCCCGAAGATCCTCCAGCCGTCGGCCGGCCTCACCTACACCCTGGACCTCACCCGGTCCGGGGCGGACCGCGTGGTCACCGGCTCCATCCGGCTGAACGGCGCCCCGGTCGACCCGGCGGCCACCTACCGCGTCGCCACCAACAGCTTCCTCGCGGGCGGCGGCGACGGCTTCCCGACCCTGGGCCAGGGCACGGGCGACCTGGTGGGCGCGGACGACCTGACGGCCCTGGAGAAGTACCTGACCGCGAACTCGTCGGCGGCGAACCCGATCGCCCCGCCGAAGGCGGACCGGATCACCGTGGTGCGGTAGGCCCTGTCCCGGCCGTCGTCCACAGCTGTGGACGCGCGGCGCCGCCGCCCCGGACCCACGGCCGTGGGCACCGGGCCCGGCCGGTCAGCCGGCCGGTGTCTCCGGCGGCGGTGTCGGCGCCCCCGGCAGCCGTACCGTCGCCACCGTGCCACCGCCCTCCGCGCGGGCCAGGGTGACCTCGCCGCCCGCCTGCTGCACGGTGCGGGCCACGATGGACAGGCCGAGGCCGGAGCCGGGCAGCGCGCGGGCGCCGGGGGAGCGCCAGAAGCGGTCGAAGACGTGCGGGAGTTCGTCCTCGGGGATGCCGGGGCCGTGGTCCCGCACCGTCAGCACGCCGTCGGCCAGCCGGACCTCGACCGTGCCGCCCTCGGGGCTGAACTTCACCGCGTTGTCCAGGATGTTGACGACGGCCCGCTCCAGCGCGGACGGCTCCGCCCGGACGAACCAGGGCTCCAGGTCCGCGGTGAGGGACAGTTCCGGACCGCGCAGCCGGGCCCGGCGCAGGGCCGCCTCGACGGTGTCCCGGAAGGCGACCACCTGCACGCGCTCGCCGCGCTGCCCCTCCGAGCGGGACAGCTCCTGGAGGTCGCCGATCAGCGCGGCCAGCTCGGTCATCTGCGCCTTCACCGAGGCCAGCAGCGCCTTGCGGTCCTCCGGGGGCAGCGGGCGGCCCGTCTCCTCGCTGCGGGTGAGCAGTTCGATGTTGGTGCGCAACGACGTCAGGGGCGTGCGCAGTTCATGGCCGGCGTCCGCGATCAGCTGCTGCTGGAGTTCCCGGGAGCTGGCCAGCGAGGCGGTCATCGAGTTGAACGACCGGGACAGCCGGGCGATCTCGTCCTCGCTGTCCTCCTCGACGGGGATGCGCACGCTCAGGTCCTCGGTGCGGGCCACGTGCTCGACGGCGTCGGTGAGCCGGTCGACCGGGCGCAGCCCGACCCGTGCCACGGCGAGGCCCGCGGCACCGGCGCCGACCACCCCGACGGCCGACACCAGGAGCAGGATCAGGGCCAGGTCGTTGAGGTTCTTCTGGGTGCTCTTGAGCGGCAGGGCGACGAGCACGCCGACGTTGGGGCCGCGTTCGCCGCTCGGCGTGGCGGTGGCCAGCACGGGCCGGGTGAGCACGCGCAGGTCGTTGCCGTCGGCGTCGGTCCCGTTGCGGTAGTAGATCGTGCCGAGGTCCAGCTGCCGGATCTCCGCCTTGTCGGCCCCGGTGACCTTGATCTTCTCGGTGGCGCCCCCGAACAGGCAGACCTCGCCGTTCTCCGTGACGACCTGGGAGTACCGGTCCCCGAAGAGGGTGTCGGAGGGCGGGGTGTCCGTGCAGTGGGTGAGGGCGTTGAGCACCTGGTCCATCTGGGTCGTGTTGCGCAGCGACTTCCGCAGGTCCTCGTCGATCTGGTCGTACAGCTTGCGCTCCACGATGAACCAGCAGGTCATCGACACCGCGGCGACCGCGAACGCCACCGCCGCCGCGACCAGCATCGCCAGCCGTGCCCGGATGGGCAGCGCCCGGTACCGGCGCACCAGGTGCCTCACTCGGCGCCGCCCTGGCGCAGGACGTACCCGACGCCCCGCACGGTGTGCACCAGGCGCGGCTCGCCGCCCGCCTCGGTCTTGCGGCGCAGGTACATCACGTAGACGTCGAGCGAGTTGGAGGACGGCTCGAAGTCGAAGCCCCACACCGCCTTCAGGATCTGCTCCCGGGTGAGCACCTGGCGCGGGTGGGCCATGAACATCTCCAGCAGGGTGAACTCCGTGCGGGTCAGTTCGACCGGCCGGCCGCCGCGGGTGACCTCCCGGGTGGCGAGGTCCATGCGCAGGTCGCCGAAGGTGAGCGCCTCGTCCTCCTGGGCCTCGGCGGACACCGCCGCCGCGTAGGAGCTGCGGCGCAGCAGCGCGCGGATACGGGCGAACAGCTCGTCCAGTTCGAACGGCTTGACCAGGTAGTCGTCGGCGCCCGCGTCCAGGCCGGTGACCCGGTCGCCGACCGTGTCGCGGGCGGTGAGCATCAGGATCGGAAGGGTGTCCCCCGCACCCCGGATGCGGCGGGCCGCCGTCAGGCCGTCCATGCGGGGCATCTGGATGTCCAGCACGACCAGGTCCGGCTGGTAGGCGGCGGTCTTCTCCAGGGCGTCCGCGCCGTCGACGGCCTCCTCGGTGTCGTACCCCTCGAAGGCGAGGCTGCGCCGGAGCGCTTCGCGTACGGCCGGCTCGTCGTCGACGATCAGGATGCGCTGGGGGTCACGTTCGCCTTCGGCGGGGCTCATCGCTCGCGGTTCCTCGGGGTGCGGTGGGTCGGGGTGTCTCTCAGCGTGCCACGTCCCGCGGGCCGGCGAGGGACGCGCGGGCCGGGTCAGGCCCGGACCGCGTCCAGGCGGTGCAGGGTCACCTTGCGGCGGTGCCGGCGGGTGGCGGAGGTGCGCAGGCCCATCAGCTGGGGCGCCGGGGTCGGGACCACCTCCGGGGCGCGGGGCGCCGGTACGGGCACGTGGAGCTGGGAGGCGATGGAGAGGGCCAGGGTGATGCCGGCCGGGCCGCGCTCGGCCATCCGGTGGGGAACGTGCTTGATCATGACCTGCTCCTTGCTGACTCGTGCGCTGACTGTCGCGCCGGGTGGTCTAACTGGTGGAGCCCGCCCGCAGTGCGGCCAGGTCGGACTTGACGGTGTCGGCCGGGATGGCGAAGCCGAGACCGATGCTGCCCGCGTCGGAGGACGAGGACGCCTGCGAACTCGACGAGTACATCGCGGAGTTGATGCCGATGACCCGGCCGTTCGCGTCGATCAGGGCGCCGCCGGAGTTGCCGGGGTTCAGGGACGCGTCGGTCTGTATGGCCTTGTAGGTGGTGGTGGACGAGCCGGTGTCGCCGTTGAACTCGCGGCCGCCGAACTGGAACGGCCACTGTCCGTCGCCGCCCCGGCCCTGGCCCTGGTTCTCGTCGGTGGAGACCGTGACGTCCCGGTCGAGCGCGGAGACGATGCCACTGGTCACCGTGCCGGTCAGCCCCTCGGGGGAGCCGATCGCCACGACCGGGTCACCGACCTGGACGCCGTGGGAGTCGCCGAGCGCCGCCGCCTTCAGGCCCGAGGCGCCCTGGAGCTTGATCAGCGCCAGGTCCTTGGAGCTGTCGGTGCCGACCACCTCGGCGGTGTAGCTCTTGCCGTCACTGGTGCGCACCTTGACGGAGGTGGCGCCGGAGACGACGTGGTTGTTGGTGACGACCTCGCCGCCGGAGGTGATGACCACGCCCGAGCCGGTGGAGGAGCCGCCCGCCAGGGTCGCGTTGACCTCGACCACGCTCGGGCTGACCGCGGCGGCGATCGCCGCCACGTCGCCCCTCTTGCCGGTCGGCACCACGGTGGTGCTGCCGCCGGCGACGGCGACCGTGTCCTCGCCGGTCAGCTCCTGGAAGGCGTAGGCGGTGCCGCCGCCGACCGCCGCCGCCACGATCGCGACCGCGGCCAGGAGGCCGACGGGACGCCGGGTGCGCTTCCCCCTCGGCGCGGCGGGCGCCACGGCCGGCTGGTACGCCGGCGGGGGCGGCCACTCCGGGTGCACGGGGGCGAAGGAGGAGACGGGGGAGGCGGGGGAGGAGTACGGCTGCTCGTGGGTGCCCTGGCTCTCGGTCATGACAGAAGCGTCCCCCGCGACCATGAGAGCTTCCTGAGTGCACGCTGAGAAGCCCGGCAGAACCTCGTTTGCCCGAAATGAGGAAGGGTTCCGGGGTCAGCCGCAGCCGCAGCTCGCGCGCACCACGAGCCGGGACGGGAACGTCTTCAGCCGCTCGCGCCGGGACCCGGCGACCCGCAGTCCGTCGTCCAGCACCAGGTCGACCGCGGCCCGGGCCATCGCCGAGCGGTCGGAGGCGACCGTGGTCAGCGGCGGGTCGGCGAACGCGGCCTCCTTGATGTCGTCGAAGCCGGCCACCGCCAGCTCCCCGGGCACCTCGATGCGCAGCTCGCGCGCGGCCCGCAGCACCCCGATCGCCTGGTCGTCGGTGGAGCAGAAGACCGCGGGCGGCCGGCGCGGGCCGGAGAGGATCTCCAGGGCGACGCGGTAGGCGTCGTAGCGGTTGTACGGCGCCTCGAACAGCCGGTCCTCGGTGGACAGGCCCGCCTCGGCCATGGCCCGCCGCCAGCCCTCGACGTGGTCGGAGACCGGATCGCCGACGGCGGGCGTCTGAGCCGTACCGCCCAGGCAGGCGACGTAGTCGTGGCCGTGCTCCAGCAGGTGGCGCACGGCGAGCTGGGCGCCGCCCAGGTCGTCCGTCACCACGGCGACGTCGTCGATGGCCTCCGGGCGCTCGTGCAGCAGCACCACCCGGGCGTCCCAGGCGTCGATCTCGGCGGCGGCGAGGTCGTTGAGGGCGTGGGAGACGAGGATCAGCCCCGAGACGCGCATACCGAGGAAGGCGCGCAGATAGTGCACCTCGCGCTCGCCGATGTAGTCGGTGTTGCCGACGAGCACCATCTTCCCGCGCTCGGAGGCGGCCTGTTCGACGGCGTGCGCCATCTCGCCGAAGAACGGCTGCCGGGCGTCCGGGATGATCAGACCTATCAGGTCGGTGCGCCGGGAGGCCATGGCCTGGGCGACCCGGTCGGGCCGGTAGCCCAGCTCCTTGATCGCGGCGAGGACGCGCTCGCGCGTGGCCGGGGCGACCGGCCGGGGTCCGTTGTTGATGACATAGCTGACGACGGCGGTGGAGGTCCCCGCCAGCCGCGCCACGTCATCCCGAGTCACCTTGGCCACGCGCGGAGTCTACGCGGATTGACCCGCCCCGGGCAGGGCCTTTCGCGGTGCGGCGGGGCGCCGGCGCCCCGCCCGGACACCGTCCGGACACGCGCTACGTCCGGGCGTGGACCTCGGTGCCGTCCAGAACGGCGGAAGCGTCCGCATCCTCCTGCTTTGCCCGGCCTGCCTTGGCCTTGGCCTCGTCGCCGGACCGGTCGGGCTTCTCGGGCGTAACGAATCGGTAACCCACGTTGCGGACGGTGCCGATCAGGGACTCGTGCTCCGGCCCGAGCTTGGCGCGCAGCCGCCGTACGTGCACGTCGACGGTGCGGGTGCCGCCGAAGTAGTCGTAGCCCCACACCTCCTGGAGCAGCTGGGCACGGGTGAAGACCCGGCCCGGGTGCTGCGCGAGGTATTTGAGCAGCTCGAACTCCTTGAAGGTCAGGTCCAGCACCCGGCCCTTGAGCTTGGCGGAGTAGGTGGCCTCGTCCACCGACAGGTCGCCGTTGCGGATCTCCATGGGGGAGTCGTCGTTGACGATCTGCTGCCGGCCCATGGCGAGCCGCAGCCGCGCCTCCACCTCCGCGGGGCCCGCGGTGTCGAGGAGTACGTCGTCGATGCCCCAGTCGGCGCTGACGGCGGCGAGGCCGCCCTCGGTGACGACCAGCAGCAGCGGACAGCCGGGGCCGGTGGAGCGCAGCAGCTGGCACAGGCTGCGCACCTGGGGCAGGTCACGGCGGCCGTCGACGAGGATCACGTCGGCCCCGGGGGTGTCGACCAGGGCGGGGCCCTCCGCCGGGGCGACCCGCACGTTGTGCAGGAGCAGGCCGAGGGCGGGGAGCACCTCCGTCGACGGCTGGAGGGCATTGGTCAGGAGCAGCAGAGAACTCATACGTCTTGTTCCTCCTCGGTCCCTGCGAGGACGCGTGCGGACGGGCACTGCTCTGCGTTCCCGAAGGCCCCGTACACCGGCGGTCACCTCAGGGTTTCCCGCTTCGTATACAACGCTTCCGAAAGCACAAAAGGACCCGGGGGCTTCACTGCCCGAGTCCTCTGCCCAGCAGAATAGCCCACATGAGCAACCGTCCGGCAGGCCATGTGGCACGTTCCACCGTACGTCCGCATGACGAGACGCGCAGACGGGGCGCCGTCGGGACGTTTCTGCGCACGGCCGACGGCGTCCCGGTCGAGGCCCGGTACGAGCCGCGCGCCGCCGCGCCCGAGGCGGTCCCGCGGGCGCCGGCGGGCGCCCCGGCTCCGCCCTTGGGGGACCCGGTGTTCGTGGTCGCGCACGGCTTCACCGGGGACGTGGACCGGCCGCACGTGCGCCGGGTGGCGGGCGTCCTGCGCGGTCACGGCGCGGTCGTCACCTTCTCCTTCCGCGGCCATGGGCGCTCCGGCGGCCGGTCCACGGTCGGCGACAAGGAGGTGCTGGACCTCGCCGCCGCGGTGGACTGGGCACGCGGCCTCGGGCACGCGCGCGTGGTGACCGTCGGCTTCTCGATGGGCGGCTCGGTGGTGCTGCGGCACGCGGCGCTGCACCCCGGCACGGTCCGCGCGGTGGTCTCGGTGAGCGCGCCGGCCCGCTGGTACTACCGGGGCACGGCCCCCATGCGCCGCCTGCACTGGCTGGTCACCCGTCCCGAGGGCCGCCTGGTCGGCCGCTACGGCCTGCGCACGCGCATCCACCACCGCGACTGGGACCCGGTGCCGCTCTCCCCGGTGCGGGCGGTCCCGCGGATCGCCCCGGCCCCGCTGCTGATCGTGCACGGCGACCGCGACGGCTACTTCCCGCTCGACCACCCCCGGATGCTCGCCGAGGCCGCCGGTGACCACGGCGAACTCTGGATCGAACCGGGCATGGGCCACGCGGAGCACGCGGCGGACGACGCCCTGGTGGACCGGATCGGGCGCTGGTCGGTGTCGGCGGCGGGCTAGCCTGACCCCACACTGTCTTTATCTGTTCTTGCCGTCGATTGAGGATTCAGATGCCCAAGGTCACGGTGCGCTACTGGGCCGCCGCCAAGGCCGCGGCCCAGGTCGCCGAGGAGCCGTACGAGGCGGACACGCTGGCCGGCGCGCTCGCCGCCGTGCGCGCGCGCCACCCCGGTGAGCTGACGCGGGTGCTCCAGCGATGCTCCTTCCTCATCGACGGCGACCCCGTCGGGACCCGCGCGCATGAGACGGTACGGCTGGCCGAGGGCGGCACGGTCGAGGTGCTCCCGCCGTTCGCAGGAGGGTGAGCGATGACCGACCAGCCGTATCAGGGCGGCCCCCACGAGGGCTACGACCCCTACCAGCAGCAGCACTGGCCCGGCCAGGAACCGCAGTACGGGCAGCAGCCCGGCCATGACCCGGAACTGACCCAGCAGTGGCAGGGCCGGACCTGGGAGACGCAGGAGCACGCGCCGGTGCAGGCGGCGGAGACGGCGTACCTGCCCCGCCAGGAGCAGCAGCCGTACCCGCACCCGTACCAGCAGCCGGCCCATCCGCAGGCCCCCTACCCGCAGCAGGGGCAGTACCCGCGGCAGCCGCAGGGCGGGTACCCGCAGGACCCGTACCCGCAGGGGCACTACCAGCAGCCGCAGCAGCCGCAGCAGCCGCAGCAGCCGCAGCAGCCGCAGCAGCCCCAGCACCCCCAGCATCCCCGGCAGGCCGCCGAGGCGTACGCACCGCAGGCGTACGCGCCGCAGCAGCCGTACGCACCCGCCCCGGAACCCGCGCCGGCACCGGCGGTGTCCGCGCCCGCGCCCGGACCGGTGTCCGCGCCCGCGGCCCGGGCGGCGGCCGAGCCGGACGACGCGCCCGCCTACGGCCCCGCCACCCTCGCCGGCAACGCGCGGATCACCGACGCCCAGCGGGCCCGGCTGGAGGGCCGGTCCCCGATCATCGAGCCCGGCATGCAGCCGGCGGCGCTCACCGCGCTGCTCGGCCTGCTGCTGGCCGCGGCGGCGCCCATCGCCTCGTACGCCCTCGCGGTGCCGCTGGTGGTGCTCCAGGCGGTCACGGCCGCCGGCTGGTTCCGGCTGAACGGCATGTGGCCCGCCCGGCAGGGCATCGCGCTGGCCTTCGCGGGCGCGCTGACGGCCGACGTGGCGGTCCTGGCGGCCGGCCGGGACCACGCCCTGGTGGCCATCCTCGGCTCGCTCGGCCTGTGGGTGCTGCTCTCCCTCGTCCTCCAGCTGCGCTCGCACGCCTCGCCGGACGAGCGGATGTACGGCCTGATGGCGACGGTCGCCTCGACGGCCCTCGCGGTCATGGCGACGGGCTACCTGGCCACCGACCCGCACGCGGTGTCGGTGGGCGCGGCGGCGGTCGCGGTGGCCGTGGCGGCCCGGGCGCTGCCCCTGCCGGCCCCGGTCCGGATCGTGGTCGCGCTGCTGGCGGCGGCGGGCGCGGGGATCGCGGTCGGCGGCATGACCGGTTTCGGCGCGAAGGGCGCCGTCCTGGGCGCGGCGGCCGCGGTGTGCGCGCTGATCGGCCATCGGGTGGCGAGTTACGACTACCCGTCCCGGTTCGTGCACTTCACGGCGGGCGTGGCGCTGCCGCTGTCGGCGGCGGCACCGGCGGTGTGGGTCCTGGGACGGGCGCTCGGTTAGACGCATCGGGTCAATCCACCGGGACCCGACGGTTCCCACGGCCCCCTCACGCCCCAGGGGGTGCCGCCCATACGGCCCGGCCGGCGGTTCCGGGAAACGCGACGGTGCTCCAGGCCGCCGCCACCGGGCCGCCGGCCTGCGCGTTCGCTGATCGTTCCGCGCCGCGCGGCCGGTCTTGGCCTTAAATCACGCCTCCCGAATACGGGGCCGTTGATCAGGCTCTGTGTGCTATCTAGCCTTTCCGGCGAGTACTTCACCGGCCTCGACGCGGACCGTCCTCGCCGAACGCGTACTCCCCAGCCGAGCATGGGAGATCACTGTGGGCAGCAGTGGGCAGGAAAGCAATTCCGTCTGCAATCCTCTGGAGCACGGCGCCATCCGCGGCATGGCACAGCACTTCCACCGGTACGGCATCGTCACCGTCACCGAACTGATCCGGGAACAGACCCGCCGGGAGGTCCGCGCGGAGGCGGAACGGCTCCTGGAGAAATACGCCGAGCGGCGTGATCTCCGGCTCAAGACGACCGGATACACCCGCCGCTCGATGTCGGTGGTGCCGAGCGAGACCATAGCGGGCAACAGCGAGCTGGTGACCTCGATCTACGCCGACCCCGAACTGCTCGCCGCCCTGGGGGACATCGCCGGTGAGAAACTGCACCCCTGCCCCAAGGAGGACGAGGAGTTCCTGATCACCCGCCAGGAACAGCGCGGGGACACGCACGGCTGGCACTGGGGCGACTTCAGCTTCGCCCTGATCTGGATCCTCCAGGCCCCGCCGATCGATGTCGGCGGCCTGCTCCAGTGCGTCCCGCACACCGAGTGGGACAAGACCGCGCCGCGGATCCACCAGTACCTCGTCGACAACCCCATCGACACGTACTACTTCGCGACGGGCGACCTGTACTTCCTGCGCACCGACACCACGCTGCACCGGACGATCCCGCTCAACCAGGACGCCACCCGGATCATCCTCAACATGACGTGGGCGGGGGCCCGGGACCTCCAGCGCGAGCTCCAGGGCGACGACCGCTGGTGGGAGGACGCCGACGTGTCCGCGGCGGCCGCCCTCGGCGAGTGACCGCACCCTCCGCCATGCCCGGCGCCGCGTCCCGGCGCCGGCCCGCCCGGCAAGGGCCTGACGCAGCTTTCCCCCGCGACGAGGGACGACCATGACCGAGTCGAACACCCCGGCATCCGCCGGCAAGACCCTGACCGACCACTTCGACCACGTCGAACCGGGCATCCGGCGGCGGATCGCCGTCCAGGACCCGGAGATCAAGGACTACCTGGACGGCATGCTCGCCCGCATCGCCACGCACCGCGGCGTCGAGCACCCGTACCTGAACGCCTACCGGACCAAGGCGCTCACGCCCGAGCAGGAACGCCTCATGTACAGCGAGTGCTACTACTTCTTCCGCCATCTCCCCTTCTACATCACGGGCATGGCGGTCAAGACCCGGGACGAGCTGATCCTGCGCGAGATCATCCTGAACGTCGCGGACGAGGTCGGCGGCGAGGTGACGCACTCCACCCTGTTCGCCGGCTTCCTCGCCCGGCTCGGCATCGACCAGGAGCACCTCGACGGCTACGAGCCGCTGGAGGTCACCAAGCGGCTCAACGACGGCATCCGGGTGCTGTACACCGAGTCGCCGATCCACAAGGCCCTCGGCGCGCTCTACGCCGACGAGACCATGTCGTCCATCATGGTCTCGAAGATCAACGACGGGCTGCGCAACCAGGGGTACGACGCCGACGTGCGCCACTTCTGGCAACTGCACATCGACGTCGAGGTGGGGCACAGCAACTCCGTCTTCAACGCGATGGCCCCCTACGTGGGTTCGGCCGCGACCCGGGCCGAGTTCGAGGAGGGCGCCTTCGAGTTCCTCGGGCTGGTGGAGGACTACTGGGACGGCGTGCAGCGGCTCGTGGGCCTCGACGCATGAGCCCTGCGGCCTCCGGCCGGACCGGGTCGGCCGACGGCCTGCGGCACATCGCCGCCGGCCGGCCCGTCCCCGGCTCGCTCCACTCGGTGTCCGTGTCCATCCCCGACGTGGCCTCGGTCGTCGGCTACGAGTCGGGCGACGCGGCCACCCTGAGCCGCATCTCCTGGGGGTACCCGCGCTTCCGGACGCACCCGTACGTGACCCGGGTGGCGGAACTCGCCGCGCGGGAGGACGCGGGGCCGGGGGAGGGGCTGGTGCTGACCCGTTCGGCGCGGTCCGCCCGGGCCGCCGCCGCCTACGCGGGCCTGCCCCCTCAGGCGGTGCGCGACCTGGTGCTCGGCGGGCACGGCCTGTCCGGGGTCCGGCTGCCCGCCGGGGGGCCCGAGGCCGCGCGGGCGCGCGCCCATGTGCAGCACACCGGCGGCCACCTGTCCTCGCGCCAGGCGGAGGACGTCCTGTGGGACGCGGGCCTGATCGACGCCCGGCAGTCCGAGGAGACGGTGGACGACTCGCCCGCCGAGACCGTCCGGACGGTCCTCGCCGACGCCTACGGCGTCCCCGGCCCGGCGTACGTGACGCTGCGCAACAGCGGCATGAACGCCGTGACGGCGGCCGTCGAGGCGGTCTCGGAGATTCAGCGGGCGAACGGCCGGAGCCACTGGCTCCAGCTCGGCTGGATCTTCTTCGACACCATGCACCTGTTCGAGAAGGGGATCGTCGGCGCGGGGCACACGACCGTCCCGGACCCCTACGACCTGGCGGAGGTCGCCCGGGCCGTCGCCGCGCACGCCGGTGACCTGGCCGGCATCGTCGCGGAGATCCCGAGCAATCCGGGCCTGCGCGTCCCCGACGTCCCGGCGCTGCGGGAGATCGCGGACCGGGCCGGCTGCGCCCTGGTGATCGACGCGACGATCGCCACCCCGCACAACGTCGACGTGGTCCCGTACGCCGACGTGGTCTGCGAGAGCCTCACCAAGTTCGCCACCGGATCGGCCGACGTCCTGATGGGGGCGGTGGTGGTCGCCCCCGGTTTGCCGCTCGCCGCGGACCTCATGACCGTGCTGCCGCGCCACGGCGACGAGCCCTACCGCCGGGACACGGCCCGGGTGGCGGCCCGTGTCCGCGGCTACGCGGAGCGGATGGAGCGGGTGAACGCGGGCGCCCTCGCCCTCGCCCGCTGCCTGAAGCGCCACCCCGGCGTCGTCCGGGACACCGGCTGGCCGCTCGACGCCCGCTCCGCCGCCAACTACCGCAAGGTCGCCCGCCCCACCGGCGGTCCTGGCGGCCTGCTCATGGTGGACCTCAAGGTCCCCCTTGAACAGGTGTACGACCGGCTCGCGGTCGCCAAGGGGCCCAGTTTCGGGGCGGAGTTCACGATGGCCTCCCCGCAGGTGTTCATCGCCCACTACGACCTGCTCAGGACGGAGCGGGGACGCGCCGCCCTGCGCGCCCGGGGGCTCCACCGCGACATGCTGCGCGTCTCCGTCGGCACCGAGCCGCCGGAGCTGGTGGTGGAGGCATTCGAACGGGCCCTGCGCCCCGGGTGAACGACGCGGCACGGTGAGCGGGCGGGTCCCGACGGTCCGGGACCCGCCCGCTCACCGGCCGGCTGCGGGCCGCGTCCTCAGCCGGCGGCGGACCGCAGCGCCTCCTCGGCCGCCCGCGCGTACCGCTCCGCGTCCGCGAAATCGGGCGCCAGCGCGGTGAGTTCCACGAAGCCGCAGGTCTTCAGGGCGCCCAGTACGTGCAGCGCGACGCCCTCGCCCCGGTCCCGGCGGTAGAGCAGGCCCTGGGCGCGCAGCCGCTCGACGGCGGTCCGCGGGTCGAGACTGCCGAGCGCGCCGGGGTCGAGGATCCGGCCGTGCACGTAGCACATGGCCTGCCCGTCGGGCCGGCGCAGCACCCCGTCGTCCCCGACCTCCCGGCCGACGAGGGCCTCGGCGTAGCGCAGCACGTGGCTGGGGCCGACCTTGCGCAGATTGATCTCCACGGCGAGCGGCTCGCGGTCCCCGGCGATCACGAAGTCGACCCCGAAGCTGCCCCGGTGGCCCAGCGAGGCGAGCACCGCCCCCGTACGGGCCACCGCGTCCGTGAGGGCGGGGCGCCGCCGCTCCTCCGCCGGGTACCGGCAGCCCCAGTACTGGCCGCCGGAGAGCACCTGGTCGTGGCAGGAGACCACGCTGACCGTGCCGTCCGCCGCGATCCGCCCCTGGCCGCTGGGGGAGGAGGTGACGTCCTCCAGGAACTCCTCCACGATGACGCCCTCGTCGGCCAGTTCCCGGTAGAAGTCGTCGTCGGACATCCGGATGACCTCGGCCGAGCCGAGCAGGTCCGCGGTGGCGGCGAACTTCTCGCAGTCGATCAGCACGTTGCCGATCGAGGCCGCCCAGGTGCTGGCGCTGAGCTTCACCAGCACGTGCCGCGGCCGGTGTGGTGCGGAGGCCAGCCGCCCGATCGCGGCCGCCACCTCCTCCTCGGTGCGCAGCGCCTCGGCGCCGCCCCCGGGCACGGGGACGCCCGCGCGCAGCAGGATCTCCTTGCTGCCGGCCTTGCTGCCCCAGCGGGCCACCAGGGAGGCGTGTCCCTCGTCCAGGTCCGCGCCGACCCTGCGGGCCAGCTCGTCCAGCGATTCGGAGGCCATGAAGTGCACGATCCCGGCCCGCGGTGTCTCGCGGGCGGCGTCCCGCAGCGCGGCCACCAGGGCGTCGTCGGCGAGGACCAGGTCGTCCAGCGGGCGGGACCGGTGGGAGGCGGGGGTGAGCAGGGCGAGGCGGTCGCGGGCGCTCGCGGTCATTCGGTCGTCGAATCCGAAGACATCCCGGAAATGATATTCGAGGGTGTAGGGATCGACGGGTTCCGAGGTCACGACGACGGCTCTTTCCTCCGGGTCGCGCAGACGCCACAGATAACCCAGGCTCCGCTCGGCGGAGTAACGCAGATACGGCACCTCTTCCAGCATGCGATCGGCGTAGTTGAGCGCGTAGATCAGGATCTGCGTGTAACCGGAATCTGCCATAGAGGGGAGATTAGGGGCGGCGCTCCGGAAATGGTAGTGGAATAGCCCGTTCCGGTGGTGGCCGGAATTCACCCGTCATTTCATATTCAATTTCCCGATTTTTCATGACGACCCCGGAACACGCCGGAGGGCCGCATCCCCGCCGGTGTCCAACCCGGGGGATGCGGCCCTCCTCCGTCACACGAGCCCTGCCGGCCCGGTCAGACCGCGATGGCGACCTCCGCGAGCCCGCCCTGCCGCGCGACGACCGTACGGTCGGCGGTCGCCCCCGGCACCAGGGCGCGCACGGTCCACGTGCCCTCGGCCGCGTAGAAGCGGAACTGGCCGGTCGCGGAGGTGGGCACCTCCGCGGTGAACTCGCCGGTGGAGTCCAGGAGACGGACGTACCCCGTCACCGGCTCGCCGTCACGGGTCACCTGGCCCTGGATCGTGGTCTCACCGGGCTTGATCGTCGAGGCGTCCGGGCCGCCGGCCTTCGCACCGCACATACTGCTTCTCCAGAGGGGTCTGACCGGGTGGGTCGGTCGGGATGGGTTACTTGCCGGCGCCGAGCTCGATCGGCACGCCGACGAGGGAGCCGTACTCGGTCCAGGAGCCGTCGTAGTTCTTGACGTTCTCCACGCCGAGCAGCTCGTGCAGGACGAACCAGGTCAGGGCCGAGCGCTCACCGATGCGGCAGTAGGCGATCGTGTCCTTGGCCAGGTCGACGTCCTCCGCGGCGTAGAGGGCCGTCAGCTCCTCGTCCGACTTGAACGTGCCGTCGTCGTTGGCGTTCTTCGACCACGGGATGTTGCGGGCGGTCGGCACGTGGCCCGGGCGCTGCGACTGCTCCTGCGGCAGGTGGGCCGGGGCGAGCAGCTTGCCGGAGAACTCGTCGGGCGAGCGGACGTCGACGAGGTTCTGCGCGCCGATGGCGGCCACGACGTCGTCGCGGAAGGCGCGGATCGAGGTGTCCTGCGGCTTTGCCTTGTACGAGGTCTTCGGGCGCTCCGGGACCTCGTCGCCGGCGACCAGCTCGCGGGCGTCCAGCTCCCACTTCTTGCGGCCGCCGTCGAGGAGCTTGACGGCGTCGTGGCCGTAGAGCTTGAAGTACCAGTAGGCGTACGAGGCGAACCAGTTGTTGTTGCCGCCGTAGAGGATCACGGTCTGGTCGTTGGCGATGCCCTTCTCCGACAGGAGCTTCTCGAAGCCCTCCTGGTCGATGAAGTCACGGCGGACCGGGTCCTGGAGGTCCTTGGTCCAGTCGATGCGGATCGCGTTCTTGATGTGGTTCTTCTCGTAGGCGGACGTGTCCTCGTCCACCTCGACGATCGCGATGGTCGGGTCGTCCAGGTGCTCCTGAAGCCAGTCGGCGTCGACCAGGACGTCGCTGCGGCTCATGCTCTTCTCCTCCGGGGCAGTCGCGGTGGGGCGTGCGGGTAGAGAGGGGCGCGCTCGGTGGGCGAGCGGCGCACGGGTGCCCTTCCAGCAGGACGGGCGAGGGATGCGGACGTACGGGGACGTTCGCTCAGAAGGGGCGACAGAGCATGGCGGCAACGCGGCACAGGTCCACTGCCCGCCGCTTGGTGAGATCCGCCTGTCCCCGCGGCTGGAGGACGCTCGTCGAATACCGCATGCGGTCGATCGTAGGGACGTCCGGGCGGGTGTGTCACCGGTGTGTCACATGGCGAGACGCGATCGTCCGAATGGTGATATGAGAAGAGCGCCCGGACGCCCTTCTCGGGGCCTCCGGGCGCTCGGGCGCGTCGGCGCGGCTGCGTGGCGGACAGGACCGTCTCACGAGGTGAGACGCCGGGTGTCCAGGCCGGCGTTCCGGTCCCTACCCCGCGAGCCGGACGTCCGAACCCTTCACGCTGATCTCGACGCCGTCCTTCGCGGCCTCCACCTTGTCCAGCTCGATCCCGCCGGGCAGCTGGTCGATGGCCTGCCGGAAGTCGGTGATGGCGCGGATGCGGTCCTCGGCGATCACGGCGGCACCCAGCTGGGGCAGGGAGTCCGCGTGCACCTCGACCCGGCCGTCCACCACGCTCACCGAGCTGAGCACGGACACCGTCCGCTCGATGCCGAGGGACGACACGGCCCCCTCCACCGCCACCTTGATCTTCCCGTTGCCGCCGTCGGAGAGGCCGACCACCCGGGCGGTGACCCCGGGGGCGACCTCGGTCGGCTCGGACTTGGCGGTCTTCAGCAGTTCGGCGTAGGAGACCGTCGCGGTGCCGGTCGCGGTGGCCGCGGTGGCCGAGCTGTAGTCGCCGGAGAACTCCACGCCCTTCATGTCGGCCTTGAGGTCCTCGACCCGGATGGTCTGCCCGGCCTTGCCGGTGGCCGCGTCGTACTCCTTGATGCCGACCTCGACGTCGTCCAGGGAGCCGCCCGCGACCTGGGTGAGGAAGGGGAAGCCCTTGATGTCCACGTCCGGGGTCGAGGCCAGGTTCTCGGAGGTCTTCAGCCTGTCCGCCGCCTCGCCCTCCGCGAAGCGCACGGCGACACGGTCGACGACGACGAACAGCGCCCCCAGGATCACGACGACGATCAGCAGTATGCGCAGGCCTCGCATGCGGTGGTTCCCCCGGTCGGTGACGGTGTTCGTGGGTCCGGTACGGATACGCCACGGTAACCCCGCCCGGCCCCGCCCGGTGAAACCGTGGACCGGTTGTGACCGGCGCGGGCGGCCCTACCCTGGAGCTATGTACGCCCGGCGGCGGCACGTCTACTTCGCCATGATGGGGGTCTGCGTCGGCCTCTTCGTCCTGGCGTGGGGGGTCGTGCGCATCTGGTCCGTGCCCGCGGCCGTGGGCATGTGCGTCGTGGCCATGGTCATCCCGCCGGTCGCCGCGATGATCGCCAACCGGCGGGGGCCGGAGGACCGCTGGTGGGACGACCCCTCCGGCGACCCGCAGTCGGACGAGTGGTGGGACGAACTGGACGGCAAGAAGCGCCCGCGTCCGTGACCGCGGCCCGGCGGACGCCTCAGTAGACGAGCGCCTGCGCCCCGTCCGCCAGGGCCTCCTGCACGAAGACCTGCGCGCCGGCGATCCGCACGCCCTCCAGGACGTCCGCCTCCGTGATCTCCCGGCGGGCGGCGCACTGCGTGCACAGCGTGATCCGCCCGGCGGCGAGCACCGACTCGATCAGGTCCGGCAGCGGCGCGGCGTGCGGCAGCTCGAACTCCGCGGCCCGCCCCGGCAGCGCGAACCAGGAGGACTCCCCGGTCAGCCACAGCGAGACCTCGACCCCGCTGGCCACGGCCACCGCGGCGACCGTGAACGCCTGCGAACAGCGCTCGGGGGCGTCCGCCCCGGCCGTCACCTTGATCACCAGCTTCTTCGCCATGACCGAATCGTAATCCGCTTGCCCGCAACTCCATGCGCATGCCATGAGTCTCCTGTGCGAGCGCGGAAGAGGAAGCCGCGCTTCCTGTGTGTGGGAGGGGACTTGGACGTGCCTGAGAGACCCGAGCCGGAGCCGGGGGGCGCCGGGCGGCCGGAGCCGCGCCCGGGACGGCGGCGGCGCCGGCTGCCCGCGCTGCTCACCGGTGCCGCCGTGCTCGGTCTGATCGCCGGCACCTGCGCCGGCTACCTCGTCCAGGTCGGCCGCGAGCCCACCGCGCTGCCCCCGCTGTCGCAGCCGCGGCTCGCCGAGGCCGCCGGTCCGGCACCGAAACCCCTGTCCGCCGCCCGGGACCGCAGGGTCAAGGTCGACGGCGACCTGCGCAGACTCCTGCTGAAGAAGCCGGAGGGCGCGCGCGAGGCGGTGTACCGGCAGGGCCGGGACGGCTGGCTGAACCTCACCCAGCTGGCGGAGTCGTACAACGACCCGGCGGGCGGCTACGGCGCACAGCTCGGCGACGAGTTCCGCCGGGCCGCCGTCGTCGACTGGCGCGAGGACGGCGACCGCACGGTCGAGATACGGCTGCTCCAGTACCGGCAGCAGGAAGTCCTCGGCGCCAAGGACGTGGCCGAGTCCGGCTACTACTGGGCCGCGTTGGACAACGACGCCGACAGCTGGGCGATCCCCGGCACCGGCGACGGCATGGCGTACGCGCACCGCACGCCCCGCACCGGCTCCGGCGCGAGCGTGTACCGGGCGGAGGCGCACGCCTGGCGCGGGGACCTGGCCATGCAGATCTGGATCTACGACACCGAGCCGGTCCCGAAGAAGGACATCCTGGACCTGGCGAAGCGGCAGATGGAGCGGCTGTGACGACCGAGAACACCGACGCCCCGGGAGAGCCGGACCCGCCCGCGGCCCCGGGCACACCGGAACCGGCGGAACCGGCGGAGGCGGCCGAGGGCCCCGAGGCGGCGCGGCCGCCGGTGCCGGACGGCCCGCGCCGCCGGTCCCGGCGCCGGGG